>JAJWLX010000090.1 GCA_021636625.1 Prevotella sp.
ACATCATGGCAGAACATCTTATTATAAAAGGAGAAACGAAGGAGGAACTTTACGCTACCCTCCTCCCACAGATCAAGTCGCTCATAGAGGGCGAAAACGACATCATCGCCAATATGGCGAATATTTCAGCGTGCATCATGGACACCTTCCGCTTTTGGTGGGTAGGCTTCTACAGGGTCATCGATGGAACCCTTGTGCTGGGTCCTTTCCAGGGACCGCTGGCCTGCACCCGCATCAAACGGGGTAAGGGAGTTTGCGGAACGGCTTGGGACAAAGCGGAAACCATCGTGGTAGAAGATGTAGAGAAATTTCCAGGTCACATTGCCTGCAGCAGCGCCTCCCGTTCAGAGATTGTTGTACCCGTTATCCGAAACGGTGAGGTGATTGCCGTACTGGATATTGACAGTGAACACCTCGATACCTTTGATGACATTGACAAGGAATGGCTGGAGAAAGTGGCAGAATTATTTGCCGCCAAAGCGCCAGCCCAAGCCTAGCATCAGATTGTTAGGGGTCTTGAAATCCACCAGACTGTAGCCGATGTGCAGCATGGCACGTCGGCTCACATGAATCTTCAGGGCAAGCACCTCATATACTCCCTTGAAGTCGTTGCGATTGCCAAGCAGATAGGTTCCCGCACCAAAGTTGATGCTGAAATAAGGCATGGCAAACTCGCCACGAGCCGAAAGCCCCAGACCAGCCTGGGTACTAAACTTATGATTCACATCCTCGCCCCAAGGATCATTCTCCCTGCTAGCCGAACGGTCGTACACACCATCAAGCGAAGCACCCAAACTCAGCCACGGGTTCAACCGGTACATCGGGTTGACATTGAAGCCCATCACGGCATACTTGCCATCCAGCAGATAGCTCGACACACCATCATGTGCTATACCCTGCTTCCATGCGCCATACAATACCACATCCGTGTAAAGTCCACGCCTATCCGGCAGCTTCTCCCGCTCCACCTTCGGCACAGCCAATGGTTGTCGGTTGATGTAATAAGCCAGTCCCAATCTTATGCCACCCGTATTGAGTCCCATGTTAGGATAAGTGGTGTTGCCATTAGAGAAATGAGTCAGCGAAATACCGGCATTCAGGTCGAGATATTTCGAGAGCATCCACTTCATATACAAATCAACATCAATATATGCCGTAGCCTTTGAGCCAATCACCTTGTTTTCAGGATTGTTCAGCTCGTCATAGGCATTCCATCCGAACGCCATACCCAAGTTCCACTCATAGTTGAGCGACACCCTGCGGGATAGTTTCACAATCGGTGCCCCCTGAAACAGATACACAGATATCGGGTTTGCCAGCCACTGGTTAAACTCATGTCTAGCCAGACCCACACCCTGATATACCCCCTGATAGATGGAGCCAGGTCTCACCTCCTCCTTATTCATGAAGGCATACTTCAGCGTAAAAGTCATGTCGTGATTCATCGTCCGGGCCTCATCGTTCCCCCCACGCAGAAACTCGTTGGTATGGAAGATGGTAGATGGCACCGCATCCAGTGCAATGCGGTGTATAGTCTTGCAGCTATCCTCCTGCGAGGAGGCAGGCAACGCCATGGCAGCAAGCATGGATATAACCAATAAACTTAGTTTCATCATTCTTTCCAACACTCCACTATTAATCATTAAGAATGTTTCTCTCTCCAAACCTCCTCTGCTAAATATTTTTCGCTTCGACAATGCAGGTCGGCAACCCCCTCCTCCATCAATTGTATCGTTTCTGAATTATAAAACATATCCATCGCATCATCTAATGATACGTTATACATCTCACTAATTTCAGATATAATTCTAGCGAACTTTGCCTCCAGTATAGCATGCCAACCTTCATCATGCAAGATTATATTGTTTGTCATAATCTTATACTTTCGTTAAATACTAAACAATTATCTAATAATTTCTGAGAACGAACACATAGTTGATTATTAGGAATTTCGAAGAAGAGTCGACGCAAAGCTTCTTCCTTTGTTATATCTCCAGCAAAAAACAAGTCAACAGTACGAAACACCTTATCATTAGCAATACCACCAAGAACAACGTCATAATTACCAACAACATTTCCTTTTCGGCATGCAACAACAAAATCCAACCATTCCTCATCATATTTTTCAAACTCTTTCAGAGCATATGAAGAGTTCACAAGCTGTTCGTCCAATTCATAAACATTGAGCCAAGCTTCTTTTCCTCTGCGAAGGAAGCGTTGAGCATACTTAATCGCTTGCTCTCGCAAAGTCGTAATATAAAAGCCCTGACCAAAATCCAAGAACTTACGTGAGTGAAAAACATCAGGATGCTCTACCCTCACCATTGAAGCATGATAAACTCTCATGGGGCTAGCACTCCTTTCTCTTTCATGAAATCAACAAGATCTTCCATCAGATACTCCTTGCTAAAAGTATGGAGCACATCATAGCTTGGGATAATATAATCAGTAAGTATACCAGAAGTCTTTAGACGCTGATATACATCACGAGCATTCAATCCCAATCTGCGAGATAAGTTGCCTATGCAATATGTTACAAAATCAATATTATCACTATTCATAACTTCAGCTTTTTTACAAGGCTACTGCCACCCTCCTTACCTTAGCCAATCTAGCCATAAAAGTAGTAGCACTTTTTGTAGATTGCAGATTATATCTCATCTGCATTTTCAACAAAGGCTCAGCATTCACTCCAAGTGCAGCCTCAAAGAGCAAAGCTGTTTTTTCCGTCACAGGGCGACGTGCATTCAGAATTTCGTTCAGAGCAGAATAGGCAATACCCATTTCCTCAGCCAACTGTCGCTGAGAAATTCCACGATATTCTATCTCATCCTTCAGAACATCTCCAGGATGCGTAGGAAAAGCCGGAGTCATATCGTTTGCCCGCATTTCCTTTATTGTTTTTTTATCGTTGCTCATAACTACATTATTTATAATAGTTTGATGTTGCAAAGATAATATATAAATTCGATATTCACAAATTTTGTGAAGGAAACTTTTGCTAAACAACTATAATTGTGATTATCTATGTTAAAAATTATAAGATCTGATTACTTCCCGACTTGCAACTCTGCTCTTTTTCATAAAATATGTCACAATATCTATTTTGCAAGTCTTTGTTTTCAAAATATTTAGGTTTGGTGACCTTCATCTGATGAATCCCACCAACTTTTCGATTCTACCAAGCATAAACTAGAAGAAACGGTGAAGGCTACTGATAAGCCTCACCGTTTGTTACTTTATTTCGTTGCTCTAACGAATATATAACATTACCTAGTTTTATAAAGCCCAAAGCAGCTACAACAAGACATTAAATCTCACAGGCTCCTCGCCTGTACGTAATTTGTACGTTTTCATAAAGCATCTTCTGCATCTTATCAACATAAGTTTTTTCTACAAAAAAGTCTCATAGTCTCATTTTCTTCCTCAAAACACCAGTTATCTTTCTGATGATTAACAACTTAACATCAATGACACTTCTTGAAAAATGCGGCAAGAAGTATCATCAATGTATCATAGAAGTATCATCATATTATGGTCGTACAACTAAAAGGTGTATAGTTGTACGACTATAAAGCTACGATTGTACAACTATAGGGTGTATAGTCGTACGACTAAACAGGTTATAACCGTACAACTAAAGGGGTTATAGTTGTACGATAACAAGGGGTTGCCACTAGGCTCGACAGAGGTGCTGAGCCTAGTAGCAACAGTTGGGAAAATACTTGATTGCACCCGAGAAGATACTTACTTCAACCCAAAAGGATGCTTACTTGCACCCCAAAAGATACTTACTTGAACTCCAAAAGCCGTTTACTTCAACTTCCTATCATCATTCCTTCTTTCTCAAACGATAGATCGTAACAGGACCTTCTTTGGTAGCATACATTCTGGCTGCCGGTTCCTCACAGAGATCATTCAATACCTTATTGGCATGATAGCGGGTGACACCGAATTTGCGAATTATATCCTTCACCGTGATATATCCCTGCTGCTGGCAAATCTCCACAATGTCGGCAAACTCCTGATCCGCCTCCTTCGGAGCAAATTTCACATTCCAATACTGGCGACTACAACCGTTAGAACGACGTTTCAATCTTTCCAGGAATTCCTTCGTGGGCTGAATTTCCAAACCGCAGACAGCTACTTCGTTGGCAGGAATCAGGTCGCCCTCATAATAGGTCTTCTTCCATTCATTTCCCTCCTTATCCTTATGCTTCACCACGCCCAGTTTAGGCTTGACGATAAACATATCACCTACCCTCACCTCGTTGCCGTCAGCCAAGGCATAAAGCGTTTCATCCTCCAGCGTTTCCAATGCAGAGATAAAGGAGGAAACATTCATCGCACAATGATCGCGAACACGTTTCTCCATCTTCTCCTGGTCAACGATATCCCGCTTCACAAACATCGGATGTATCTGATACTTACCGCTTTCGTCCTTCAAGGGCGTGCGATGCTCCAAATAATTGATTGAACCTGTTGCTCTTGCCATATTCTTAGTTCTTTATTCTTTAAAAGATAATGCACAAAGATACTGATTATTAACGAGATATGCAATTATTTTATGTTAACTTTGCTAAAAGATAGAGTTATAAAGGAGAGTTTCGTGATAAAAGATAGAGTTATAAAGGCATGTTTTATGATAAAAGATAGAGTTATAAACCCTATCTTTTACTCTATTTCCTCTATCCTTGCCAATTCCCAACCCTTGAACTGCATGATAATCTTATGAAGCGTTGTGCCCTGGCGAAGAGACTCAACCCTTGGAGCATCGGCATATCGCCTAATCTGTTCCACAGCATCCAACCATTGCTTCTCCGACTTCTTCATAGGGCTACCATCTTCCTTCAAGACATCCTTCAACTCTTCATCAAACTCCTTTCTGGAGAGAACCTTGAGTTCGAGAATATAACTGTGCTGACTGGCATAATGGGTATGATCAGGCAACAAGAAGAAATCACAATAGCCATGATTCAACTCCAATTCGGGAGCCGTGATGTAATAATCGTTGAGGTTCAAGTATGCCATAAAGAAACCTTGCAGGTTTCGCTCCGATTCTATTCCGTCTCGCACAGAAGAAACCTTAGCGTAGGCATCAGCCATGAAACGTAGTCCTTCCTCCCATACACCATCATAAGCCATATCATAATAGTAATCCGTCAATCTGTTGGTATCCACATACGACTTTGCCTGATACTCTTCTTCCAAATATCCGTAATATTGTTTGCGAACATTATTATTAGGAATGCCCAAAATCAACTTAGAACCACGTGTACCCTTGATGGTCAACATACCATAATAAAACAGCAAACTTGGGAAGATTTCAGCCTTCGGTATCTGATAGGCAGAGAACTGCTCCTCCAGTTGGGCAACAATCTGTCCCTCTTCCGCTATCTTGCGGATGATACCCTTGCGCTCGCCATCCAACTTATCGAATAGCAAGAGTTTCTTCATCTTGCCATAATCGGTCTTGGTATTCGGGTCTATCATCTGCCGAGGAGAGCGTCCGTAATCCATGTAGTTGCGGAGATAGTAGAGCACCATGTCGCAATTAAACATTCTGACACTCTTATTCAATGCTTCTTCTGCAAAGCAATAGTTGTCGTACCAAGGCTTCATATCCTTGACGATGGCTTCCACATCGCTATCTGCAGGAATGCTTCCCATCTCCTTATAATAAGTGAACATCTCGACTACATCCTTGGTAGAGAAGCCCAGCATCTCGTCGAACTCTGGCTTTACGGAGATATTCCATCCCACATTATACCCACTTGTCACATCATCCAGGGTTACAGGACTGACACCCATCATGAAGATGCGCTCGAAGTTTCCCTTGAACTTCTTGAAGACATCCCGATAGAAACCATCAGCATGAGTAATGGCATGATACACTTTCTCACCATGCTCATTGAGCACTACATTAGTAAAATTATCATATTCATCAATGATAAGATAAAGCTGAAAATGTTTTGCCTTGGCTGCATCAAAGATTATCTGCATCTTATCAGCATACTGTGTCTTCGTCTTGATTTCCTGAACCTTCTTATCACCATAATATGCAGCATACTGCTCTGCAAAACTATCCAACTTGATGCAGAGGTAGGCATTGAATCTTTCCTCCAAGACTTCTATCTTACCTGTAATCTGAGAAAAATCCAGAAACAGTACCTGGTAAATTCCTTGCAGGGATGTAGGATGCTGCCCTATCCACAAACTACCGAAGAGTTTTTCGAAACTCTCCTTCTGATTACAGTCATAGTAAGAGTAGAGCATACTAAGAAATATGCTCTTTCCAAAACGACGGGGACGGATGAAGAAGAGATTGCGAGGCTGCTTCTCCAGCTCTGGCAAAAACATCGTCTTATCGACATAATATAGATTCTGACTCATCACCGTGGCGAAATCAGACACTCCGTATGGTACTTGTTTTACTTGCTGTTTCATCATGCTATGAAATTTAACCAGTTTACATATGCAAAGTTACGGCTTTATTTTGAAACAACCAAAGTTTTCACTGCTTTTTTGGTCGCACCAGTAAACAATCACACACTATAAACACAGGAATTAACTGATACACCCTTATCTATGACTATAAATCACAAAAATTACAAGAAAAGTTTGGCTGTTTCGATTATTCAGCGTATCTTTGCAAAAGGAACGATTAAAAAGAAAAAACATAGTCAGTCATATGGAAAGTATAATAAACTATATAAATCTTTTGGAAGCGAACAAGAATCTTGTCCTTACTGGAGCACCTGGTACAGGAAAGACTTATCTTGCAAAGAAAATAGCAGAGTCGATGGGGGCAAACGTAGAATTTGTCCAGTTTCACTCATCTTATAATTATACTGATTTTGTTGAAGGATTAAGACCTATCAAAGAGGGGAAGCAATTAGGTTTTGAAAGAGTTGATGGAGTGTTCAAGACATTCTGCAAGAAAGCTCTTGACGTACCGACATTGTTTAGTATTGCTTACAAAGAACTCGTTCGAGAATTGAAGTCTGGCGATATTGACCGCCTAAATACTGATTTACGAACGACATACGTGAATGACAACAATCACATCGTTTTTAAAAACGCCAATTATCAGAAGCATTATGTTAGCGAGAATAAGCTACTTGAATTATATTTAAAAATTGCGGAAAACCTACAAGATTTTGAAGATGAAACAAAAATAACCAAGGATAAATGCAAAGAATTAAATGGTGGAAAAGAAGTTGATACTACAGCCCCATTAATCCTTAAAGAATTGTTTAGAAGAAGCAAACACGAACTTGTTCGATTAAACAAGCATGCCAAGTCCGTATTCATAATCGATGAAATAAACCGTGGTGAACTCTCAAAAATATTTGGTGAGTTGTTTTATGCCATTGACCCTGGATATAGAGGGGAAAAAGGTAAGGTTAAGACCCAATATCAGAATCTTATAGACAAGGAGGATATATTTGCTGATGGCTTTTTTGTCCCCGAAAATGTTTATATTCTTGCCACGATGAACGACATAGACCGTAGCATAGAAAGTATGGATTTCGCTATGCGTAGACGTTTTGCTTGGAAAGAGATAAAACCAGAAGACGGTATGGACATGCTTTCAGAAAAACTTAATCCTAATATTTGCGAAAAAGCAATAAAGGTGATGACAGCATTGAACAAAGCAATTACAAATACCCGTGGACTTGGAAAAGCTTACCAGATTGGTCCTGCATATTTTCTGAAATTAAGTGAAGAGAACTACAATGGTGACCTTTCTGAATTATGGGATTTGCATATTGAAATGCTTCTTAGGGATTATCTTCGTAGCTACAGCTATGCCGATGCAAAAGTAGAAGAGTTTAAGCAAATCTATTTTGACTCATTGGATGACACCTCTAAAGATACAATTGACGAATGATTACAATTCAAGACAACGACTATAAAGGAAAAGTCTGCTCTATTAAAGAAGTATCAGACATTCTTTCTATTGCCAACAAACCTATTAAGCAACTATGCGAGGAAGACAGTCATCTGCTTGTTTTTCCATCAAGCATAGATGATGCTGATGGCAGAATTGGCGATAGTAGTATTGTTGACATCTATTCTGAAGACGAGAAATCCGTCAGAATTAAATCTGGGAACATAATGGGATTTGTTGGACGGAACAACCAACTATTGAAAATATATTCACGCTTTGACAATAGTAAAAGTGATTACTTTCTACATTATATATTGCAGAAAGTAATGGGATTTAATTTCTTCAATATGGAATTTACATCAGCAGAGGAAAACGTTTTTGACTTTCTTCTGTACCTCTTCCCAGCACTTTTGAAGAAGGCAATGGGACAAGGCTTGTATAAGGAATACAGAAAAAAGCATTATAACGACTCTAACGTTCGTGGCACTATAGACATCTGTCGCCATATCCAAGAAAACATTCCATTTCGTGGAACTATCGCATACACCACAAAGGAATATTGCTATGACAATTCTATCACTGAGCTTATACGACACACTATAGAATACATAAAAACAATATCCTTTGGTTATACAATTCTGTCTTCTGACAGAATCGTTGAAGACTATGTAAGGGTGATTATCTCATATACCCCATCTTATAATCGGTCTGAAAGAACAAAGATAATAAACGATAATATTCGTCCGAGCAATCATCCTTTTTATAAGGAATATACTGATTTACAAAAGCTCTGCCTCCTGATTCTTCGACAAGAAGAAATAAAATATGGCACGGACAGCGATAAAGTTTACGGAATATTGTTTGATGGCGCATGGTTGTGGGAGGAATATTTGAATACTCTATTGAGTAATGCAGGTTTTAAACATCCCGAAAATAAACTTGGCACTGGTGCTATTTATCTTTTTGAGCATGGAGGTCAAAGATTTCCTGACTTTTGGAAGAAAGATTTTGTACTTGACGCAAAGTACAAAAGACTTGCACAAAAAGGAAAACACTTAGACATAGAACGTGATGATGTTCATCAAGTTATGGCATATATGTACAGATTGAAAGCACAAAGAGGAGGCATTATATGTCCTTTGATTGGAGATGAGAACAGAACTATATCCGAAAGGATGCACAAAGATAGTTACAAGGGTTCCATGGCTATTTACGCTTTGGCTATTCCCAGAAATTGCAAAACGTTCTCTGATTTTGCAAAGCAGATTGCAGAAAATGAAAAATTGCTGTTATCTGAGATTTTACGATAATGCAAAAGTACGTTCAACTTTTATTTTTTATCACTATAATGGCAGAATTAAGTTTCAAATTAGCAAAGCATATTGAAAAATTTCAGGCTTCCATTTCCTATAAGGGAAATCATATAATTCTAAAATTTCTAACAGATAAGTCTTCTATAGATACAGAAGTTTCAAGAATCATAAGCGAAAAGTACATGAGTGGAAATTTACTTAAAGATTTCTCACTACGTAAATACAAAAATAACACATCTGTGTTTCTTGGAGAGTCTTCTATTGACAGTATAAAATGCAATGGACATATATACGAGTTGCAACTGAATCGAGTAAGACTGGAATTTAATAGTGACAAACATATGGATGATGGTATAATTATAAATTTGCCACCTAAAGAAATTGAAGGATTAACAAAAGGATCCACTCCAAAGACAATAAAGGCTTTAGGTAACGAGATAACTTTTAACTATAATGATGAAACAACAACGTGCATAGTATGCTCGAAAGAGGTTC
>JAJWLX010000091.1 GCA_021636625.1 Prevotella sp.
TAGTGAATTTATCCGAAACAGCATAGAAAGTTGGGGGATAAATGTATGAAATGGGGGGGGGGCTGAAAGTACGAAACTCAAATTCTTTAGGATTATTCATAAGAAAAGCGAAAAAACTTTGGTACTTTCAAATATTAATCGTAATTTTGCAACATATTAGAGTAACCAAAATTAAGGAGGATTACAATATGACTAAAATAATGTCAAACTCAAAAGAACGATTAAACGATAAAGCCCAACGCTTTTTCGAGGATAGCTGTACCGTTCAAGAACCAACAGTTGCCTATCGTCACGATTATGCAACAGAGGCTCATAACGAATCCGAAGAATATCCTTTTATGACATCATGCAATAATGACGAGTTGGCGAATCATGTCTTAGCTCGTGAAGAAGAATATGCTAGAATAGGCAACGCCGTTGACTTTCTAGAAATGATGGCCGATTTCAAAAACGAATTCGAATGGTAAAGATACGTGTATTACCACCAACCCAAGAAGACATACGCTATTGTATCGAATATGCTAGGGATGAGTTTGGAAGGAAATGCGTTTTGAGATGGAAAAAGGAACTTGAGGCCATATACGCTCGTCTCATTATGTTCCCTTTGTCATATTCTCCTGAGCCTATTCTGAAAGATTTTCATCGAGATTATCGTAGCGCACTGCTTATGGACAACTTCAAGCTCATTTATCGCTACGACAAAGAGCGTGACGAAATCGTCATTGCTGACATTTGGTACACCAAACGTTCTCAACAAGCATTATTGAGACAGTTCAAAAGGAAACTATAAAAACTTAGCGAGCTGAAGGATTACTTCCTTTTGCTCGCTATATTTTTATCTTCTACCATTTCACCACCACCATAATCCTTATCATCGATGGGGAAAATATAGTTGCATATATTACTTTACATTATTGTTCCCTGATAAAGACTTTTCTGAACGTTTTTAAAAGAAAACATCCAATACTTCCTCAAACACATCATTAGGACTCACTTTATTGAAGAGACGCATAGAAGTTTTGAGTTTCAGCACGTCAATTCCGCTTCCCATGATATATTTGATATCCTTATCCTTGTGGAACAAGAGCGCCTTGCAGCATTCACGGAGTCTATCACCCAGAATTTCATGTTCAACATAGGCTCTGGCTTCACCCTCGCCATCCAAGCCATAGTATTTTGAATTGTAACTATGTCCGAGTCCCTTCTGTTGCGGGAAGATATACCATATCCAATGGCTTTGTTTTCTACCTCCTTTCAGTTCACTTAAAGCCTGGGTATAGGCAACCTCCTGTGCATCCAGGAAACGCAAGAGATCATAGTGTGGCAGCTGAGCATTTGGATATCTGATAATGTCCGCAGGTGTAGAATCGGACGCCAAGCTTTCACCAGCGACAATTTTCTCATGATCAATTCGTTTGGGGCATTTACCGGGAACGAATAAAGCACTCAAAGACTTCACAAAAGTGACACTTAATTTCAAAAAATTCATCCTCGTTTTAAAGTTTTATCTAATTCTACAGCAGTTCCGTTCGCAAATGGATAGGGAGCAATAACCTTCACCTTATAAGGCGACATCACATACATGATTCCCAGACCTACACCAGCCAATGCAACTAGGCTACCTAAGGAAATGCTTGACAACATCCTTCAAACATCCGTTTAGCTAAAATCATACACACATAACCGATTGTAAATCTGATCCTATTTTATGAAGACCATCTACAATACGTTTACGCTGTTGCTCACGTGGTTTCTTCAATCCATTTACATAGTGTGATAAAAGACTTTGGTTTATTCCAGAAGCACGACTAATTGCCGCTAGAGAAACGTATGGAGAATATGCCTTCAAAAGAGTAGTTGCATCCTGATAGTTATACACAAACTCATAATCGCCATTCTTCAGCCATCCAGGAACCTCTTCTCCATTTTCAAGAAGACCTTCAACATGAAACTCCAAACTATCCTTTGCCTCCTTTTGCAAAGCTTCAAAGGTTGGTGCTGTAAAAACCACCGCACCTGGTACATTACTACCAAGAGAACCGCCAAAATTCTTGTCGCACCACGCAACATTAACAATAATCTTTTCCATAATGTGCTACTTTAAAATCATTATTAATTCAAAAAGCGAATGCACCAAGGCAGTGGAAGTATTACTTCCAACCTGCCTGGTGCCAGATGCTATTAAGAAGAAATTGATTCAGCACTTCACTTTCCTTACCTCTAATCGTTACGGTTCCAGGCTTGGAAGGATGCTTGAATTGTCTATGGTCACCCTTGGTTCTCGCCAAATACCAACCATCTTTCTTCAACATCTGCAAAACATCTTTGACTTTGTACTTTTTCATATCATTGAATGTTTTGATTACGCAGGCAAAGGTACGAATAATAATACTTTTAAGCAAATATTTTGCGTTAAAAGTATTAAAAGCAATACCATATTTTATGTATATCTAGATTTCCGTGAACGAATTTAAGGATATTCACCATTTTATTATTGGCATATTCCCATCAAACTTACCCCACATTACGGGATGTTGACGATTCCCTGATGCTTCTACTACTCCTTGATGCACGAAATTATAGATTTCCTTAGCCGTGATAATCCTATCCTTGTTTGTATCAGCACCACCTCGCAAGCCTCGTTCCAAAAATACCGTAAACAGACTGTTCTTGAAACCTGTCTGTCTCGGAGTTTCTAAGGATTTCTCCGTTGAACGAGAAGAAAGGAAGAACATTACATTCTCTTTGGAATAGTTAGTATTCCTCTTATTCGTATTTCTCATTTTGCCTGCAAAACAAGCATCCACGAATATCATTTTCTGCTGAGCTTTACTCTGTTTCATAATGCTCAATACGGAAGAGTAATACAAAAATCCATCGTAACACACCAATCCACCAGGCACACCATGACCACTAAAGTATAGTATAATAGCATCTGATGGCGAAGCCTTGGCAAATGTATTACGCATTGCCGTACATACCTTTTTGATCGTAACGTCTGAATTGACAAAGCAATCAACCGTAGCATTACCATTCTTGGTAAAGATGCCCGATATGGTCATGGCATCATTCGCACTTACCCGAAGGTCGTTTTGACGACCGGGATAATCGGCAATACCAACACACACGATATAGGTTCTTGCTTGCAAAAACAAAATGCCAAACAAAAACATGGCTATTATGGATATAATTCGTTTCATAAAAAACTTATTATTATTAGCGAGCAGAATGATAAATAACAATTCTGCCCGCTATTCTTACTAATCACAAACAGGTCTTATTGAACGCAAAGTCTGAATTGGCTCATACGTTAAATCAGAATCTTCTTCATTAAAATAAAGATAATAGGCATTCACGTGATGAGCTTTGCTAGAACTCCAATAATATTCAAATGATTTTTTCCTATTCTAATCTAAAAACTACAGGTACACTATATCTTACTCGCACGCACTCTCCATTTTGCTTACCCGGAATCCATTCTGGCATAGATTCTACTACACGCATAGCTTCTCTGTCAAGACTTGGATCTACAGGTTTAGCAACTTTCACATGAGAAATGCTTCCATCATCTTCAACCACAAAGCTGATAATCACCCTACCTTGAACACCGTTCTCCTGTGCTACGACAGGATACTTGATGCTGCTAGCCAGATACTGCATCAAGGCACTTTGTCCTCCAGGAAATGAAGGCATCACTTCAACGACATCATATACTTTTTCCTGCGAATCTTGGGGTGTATTATAGTTCTGCTGTTCGTTATTTACATTTTGTTCAGCACCTTGCTTTTGAACATTTTCTTCTACAGTTGTTTCAATATTTGGTGCTGTCTTTTCTATTGCCTCATTATTTCCTTGACATTTCACGAAAGCATAAACACAACCAATTACGAGAACAGCCAGTATCACAAAAATGATTTTTCTAGAATTTGATGTATTGTCTTCTTCATCGATATATTCCACATTTTCTTCCTTCTTTGGAGCAACTATCGTCTGTTCATGAGTATCAAGAAGATTGCCAGAAAGCTTTTGAGGCAACACTTGTGTTTCCTCCTGATCAGACAATACTTCTGAGGCGATAGTAGGCATCGTACAATTCATCAACTTCAAAAATTCAGATACAGTCTGCACTCTATCCTTCTTTCGAGGATTCATACCTTGCTCTATAGCGTGCCAAACAGTATCAGAAATACCAATAGGCTTATCTCCTATTCCTTCATTCAAGACAATACTAGCTTCAGGAGGATTCTTACCAGTAAGCAAATAGGACAAAGTTGCAGCAAGACCATAAACATCTGTTGCAGGAGAGAAATCCTGCAAACTCTGTTGGTACTGTTCCAAAGGAGCATAGCCAGTACTAATTCCTACGGGAGTAGAACTAGTCTGATGCCCTTCTTCTGTATAGCCTTTTGAGATTCCAAAGTCAATAAGCATAGCACCACCTTTATCATCAAGCAGGATGTTACTTGGCTTTACATCATAATGACAAATATGCTTTTGGTGCATATATTCCAATGCCGAACCTATTTGTTGGATATACTTAATGGCTATTGCCTCATCCAAAGCACCATGCTGCTTCACATAATCAGTCAATGAGCCACCACTCAAATATTGCATTACATAATAAACCGTATCATTTTCCTCAAACACATCTACAACTTTAACGATATGAGGATGATTCATCTGTGCAAGGTTCTTTGCTTCCTTAACAAACTTCTTGCGATATAACTCTACTACGGCACGACTTCCCTGAGAAGGAACGGTTATCTTCCCCGTCCCTTCCTCACGCTCACAAGTGTCCTTCATAAAGAACTCCTTGATTGCCACAGGTACATCGACCTCCATATTACCCAAAGAACCAGAAACGGTTTCTTTCATTATTGCCTTATAGGTAATACCGAAACCACCTTGACCTATGATCTTTTCTATTTTATACTTTTTGTTTTGAAGATATTCTATCATAATTATCTATTCATAATATTCAACGACTCTCGTTTTCTATACATATCCTGTTCAAAAACATTTTTTACAAGATACCATATGATTATAAAAATCACATCCAGTACAAACTGAAACAATTTTGCCCGAACCATTACATTTTCCACAATATGCATGAGAACATACAGCCCCCACACTCTAAACTGGCGTTTCCAAATGTTCCAACAGTTCCTCGTCCAAAACAAGAACGACATTGTATTTGATGATTACACCACTTCCTTTACAAACGGGACATCTATCCTCTATTACAACTGTACCATTACAGATAGCACATTTTATACACCCAGAACCACCACATACGAAACACTTTTCTTGGTATTTCCCAGTTCTTTCTTTTTTACAGGAGACACATAATTTTTCATATCAAAACTTTCTTTTGTTTCTGTTTCCCCCATGCAAGTCTATCGCCAGCAACTTCTAGTGTTTTTGCGCCCAATTTACATTTAGACCATTTTACAGTCAAGCCCAAATCTACATATCCTTCTTCTCAAATATTCGAATTACCTAATGCCAATCTAAAGCCAACAAGACAATTCGTACCTAAAGGTTTCTTAGAAGTTATAAAACTCTCAGATGCTTCATCCAAACAACAACCTCCTCGAACACTCCACCTCTTATCATTTATATCAATACAAGCATTGTCACACAACTCATCAACATTACCGGTCATATCATATAAACCTAGTTCGTTCGGGCGTTTTTGTCCAACATCTTCAAGATTCGTTTTTTTTCCATTATAGAAATTTGCTACTCCAAGAATATCATTACCTCCTGAGTATTTATATCCATGCCCACAAATGCCACCTTTTGCAGCTACTTCCCATTCTAAGTCTGTAGGCAATCTATATTGTTTTCCTGTTTTTTCATTTAGACGTTCCAAGAACTCCAGCGCCTGCTTTCTAGACACTATCTTCGGATGATGTTTTTTGCCCATTGCAGCCTCGTTTTTTATTCTATGCTTATTGATATAAGCTTCCGCACCACCTATCTGAGCAAATATCAATCTATAGACTGGTCTTTCGTCCATCACTGCATCATATTCCTCATTGGTAATTTCGTATTTCCCAATGTAAAAATCCGAGAAGGTTACTCCGTCAACTGTTCCACCTTTAACCTTTACCATATTATCTACAAGTTCATTGATTACGATATGCTGATGCACTTTCACATAACCCACTTTTATCAAAGATAGAAGCATAGAAATCGTCAACAAGCTCATAAAAATTGTCCTTGCCCATTTCCCTTTTCCTTTACCAGCAATAGCATTTGTTGTAGACGATGCAATTGGTGCCTCAAATTCATTTACAAAAGTTTTTTTTGAAACAATTGTTGTTTCACCAACGGAAATAGAGCCTATAAAATCAGATATATTTTGAAACCTATCATTTTTACGAGGACACATTCCACGTTCTACGCTTCGCCATAGTTTTGCAGAAATACCATCAGATTTTCGGCCAATTCCATCATTCAAAACGATACTAGCCTCCGCGGGTACTTTACCCGTCACCAAGAAATACAATGTAGCAGCAAGTCCATAAACATCTGTAGCAGGAGAGAAATCCTGCAAATTTTGTTGGTACTGTTCCAAAGGTGCATAGCCAGCACTAATTCCTATGGGAGTAGAACTAGTCTGATGCCCTTCTTCTGTATAGCCTTTTGAGATTCCAAAGTCAATAAGTATAGCACCACCTTTGTCATCAAGCAGGATGTTGCTTGGCTTTACATCATAATGACAAATATGCTTTTGGTGCATATACTCCAATGCCGAACCTATCTGTTGGATATACTTAATGGCTATAGCCTCGTCCAATGCACCATGCAGCTTCACATAATCAGACAACGAGCCACCACTCAAATATTGCATCACATAATAGACCGTATCATTTTCCTCAAACACATCTACTACTTTAACGATATGAGGATGATTCATCTGTGCAATGTTCTTTGCTTCCTTAACAAACTTCTTGCGATATAACTCTACTACGGCACGACTTCCCTGAGAAGGAACGGTTATCTTCCCCGTCCCTTCCTCACGCTCACAAGTGTCCTTCATAAAGAACTCCTTGATTGCCACAGGTACATCGACCTCCATATTACCCAAAGAACCAGAAACGGTTTCTTTCATTATTGCCTTATAGGTAATACCGAAACCACCCTGACCAAGGATCTTTTCTAGTCTGTATTTGCCATTGCTAAGAACGGCATTATTATTTAGTTGCCCCATAATTTCTCCACAATGTTTTTATACAATCAATGATAGAGTCTACTATTTGACTGTTCGCAGACATAATTTATATCCGGAAAAGGTACTATTGGTATCTAATTCCAAATCATTCAGAGTAATCTTTGCAGAATTTCTGCCACAACCATCTGAGTCTTTAAGCCAAAACAAAGCCTCTCTCGTTTGCGAACAATGAGAAAATTCCTCATAAAGTCCTGTTAATTCGAAAGTGATTTTATTACCATTCGGACCTAAACAGATTGCCCAACTATGATAATAGTAATTACCATATTCTGTCCAATTCTTTTCTGTATTCTCGTTCCATTTACACTTTCTTTGTAATTCATCCCATTGCTCTAAGGTAGGTAGATTATAAGCTTTACTCTCCTCTTGAGTCAAATAAATGGCATTACCTTTTTCATCCTCAACATAGCTAGATGCCCAAAGAGTTCCACTTGGAAGCCCTAAGTCAACATACTCAGTTTTTTCCAATGCGGAATCTTTTACCACCTTATTAATACCATCCTGATAGCCCGCATTATAACCAGCCTGATAAGCATCTGCAACAACCTGGTTTAACGCTTCGACAACTTTGCCATCAGCATATTCTTTTGCTTTATTAAAACTATCCATATAATTTTATTCTAATTTTCTTATTCCATTATGAGTTACTATATATGGTTCAATGCTGATAACTCTTGCTTTATTTACCAGTCCCTCTATGGAGAGTTCTTCCACATTACACTTTTCAAGCCAATATCTATTACACAAATCATCCTCATTCACATTTTTGTCTCTCATTCCAACTTTAAAGTTCCCAAGTAAGAAACATAAATCATCATAATTCCGAGAATCATGCCACTCTACATTATCAACTTCCAGTATTAACAGATTAACTATACAATATGAAACTGGAGTAGAAGCAAAAGTATTAGCCCATTGAAATGCTCGCTCTTCCTTTTTATCATCATACGGAAAAACAAATAAAGAGTTTCCTCTACCATATGACTCAGGATAATCCTGTTTTCTAACATCCTCTAACATAGATTCAGCTTTTGCCCGTCCTTCCGAATAATTATGTTCTTTTTTTGAAGCAGTAATTACCTCACCGACCTTCCGAAAAACTGTATTTTTTTCGATTCTACAAACTTTCATATATCTTAATATACTTATTTCTAAATCATAATTTTAATAAAAACATTTTAGAACTATGGTTCCATAACCAATCTAAATCCATACTCAGAACTTGCATATCCCTCCAAAATACCAACACTTCGATAAGCAACAGTACAGTAATACTCATCAAGAGCCCAATCTCCACCACGAAATATATGTCCACACTCCCCTCCTTGCGGACCTTTAGGGTTTATTTGAGAAGTTGCTGTATAAGGTGCAGCCCAATCAGAACAATATTCACGAACATTTCCTGTCATATCATAAAGCCCTAATTCATTAGGATTTTTCAGACCTACATTATGAGTTTTTCCTCCACTATTCCCATTCCACCATGCAACTTCCGAAATATTATTACTACCTGAATAACGATAACCTTGGTTAAGTTTGCCTCCACGAGCAGCATATTCCCACTCTGCCTCTGTTGGAAGTCTAAACTTTCTATTTGTTATTTGATTCAATTTCTTTATAAATTTCAAACAATCATCCATACTTCCTCCCCCCACACTAACTTGTTCTACAGGTCTTTTTTCCCCTGTAAAACCAGATGGATTTGTTTCCATAATTGCCATCCACTCTTCTTGAGTCACTTCATATTTACCTATATAGAAACTAGATAAAGTTACTTGAAGAACAGGTTTAGTCCCTTCCCAATCATATGTATCAGTTCCTCCCATCATAAAAGTACCGCCCTCAACATACACCATATTAGATACCAAATTATCTATTATTTGCTTATTATGTTGTTGCTTTTTTAAATATGAGAGTCTTGCATTTATTTTTTTTCGATGTTCATCTGTCATATTGCTATATTCATTTACAAATCTATTAATATCATCAATCTTTTGAGAAGAAAAAGCCTTTTCAAAAGCATTATTTTCACAAATAGTTTTATAGCCATAATAACTAATTGATAAACATATTAAAAACAACACCCCAGCTATTAATAAATTACGACATATATGACTATCTGTTTTTTTCTTACTTATCCCTTGCTGGTTAACTCCAGCTTTAACTTTCTTTACTTTACCTTCCCACAGTGTTTCTTCATCACCCCCTGCAAGATTAACATGAGATTGCATAGGGCAACATGCCTTTGTTGCTTCAACATTACCATAAGCAGCCGAAGCAAACTGTTGCGAGATACGTCTTATCTCCCCAACATTCTTCGGTCTCTTCAATCTATTCACTTGCATCATCCAAACCACCAATTTCTTCATTTCCCCAGAAACATTAGGCATTGGGAGGGCAAGATGCTTGTCCTCTGTCTCGTCTTCAGAAAGGT
>JAJWLX010000092.1 GCA_021636625.1 Prevotella sp.
TGCAGGTTACGTATAATTTCAATGCCAAGCGCAGTAAGTATAAGGGTACGGGAGCTGGTAATGAAGAAAAGAGCCGCTTGTAGTTTTTGTTAGAAAGAAACTCTCTTAAAACAATGAATATATGACAATCGGTCAAGCGAAGGCAAAACCATATTGGCTTGCTCTTTGCTTGACCGATTACAATTTTGTCTTGTGATGGAATCTTTACAGGTATGGTGTGAGCCAAAAAAGCCTTTAAGGGGATTTATTCCTTCCCTTAAGGAAAAATATATTTTCTCTTAAGGATATTTTTATTTTTCCTTAAGGGAAAATTTTAAATCTCTTTATGCCCCGTTTTTCTAGCATTTCAGGCGAATATGTATTTCCTGGAATATTGTTTACATGAATATGCCTTTTATTTCTGTTACTTCCTCTTTTGGGGGCAACTATATCTTCTTTTCTTGCCCTCTCAGCATCTTGCAGAGTGGGAGGGTGAGGAGATGACAAAGCTGGCGATGTATGGAAAAACTCCGACATCTCCGGCAAACCCATTTGGTTTGCTCTTTGCTTGACCGATGTTTTTATTAAGCCCCTTTGTTGTTTTGTTATATTTTAATTAAATATGGTTAAATTCTGTCGTTTTGTTGTGTTGTTGTTTTTTTTTTGTACTTTTGTAAGCGAAATATAAGGTTTTACTAACTCGAAAGAAATATGAGGAGATTTTTATTCGTTATAATCAGCTTGCTATCATTAGTCATAGTAAAAGCGCAGGAGCCCAATTCTGGAGTTTCACAGCAGAATGTTTTTCATGGAGAAATTGTGTCGAAGGAAGGAAATGGCGGAATTGCAGATGGCTATGTCCTGCTTATACTAGATGGAAAGATATTTAAAACCACCGCTTCTGATAAAAAAGGGCATTTTTCAATGAAGAATGTTCCTGACGGTAATTATATTGTAGAGGTGACGTGCTTGGGTTATCAGTCGGTAAGTGATTCTCTTAAAATAAAAGGTTCAACCCGTCGTAATTTTCAGTTAACAGAAGAGGCAAAGGAATTGGGAGAAGTGACAGTTGTTGCAGACCGTAGCCAAATAGTAAAAAGGACAGCTAATGGTGAAGTGTTCTATCTGTCGTCTGCAGCCAAGAAAATGAGCAATCCTTTCAGGGCTTTGCAGGAGATTCCTGCCATCATATCAGATGCTAATACTTCGTCTGTAAAGACACTTGACGGTAAAGCTCCTTTGATTCTCATCAATGGCAATATGGTCAATTCGGGTATCGGACCGATTTCTCCAGCAGATATTGAGTCTGTTGAGGTTGTAAACTCAGTATCTGCCCGCTATTTGCAAGAAGGTGTTACGAGTATTTTGAACATAAAGCTAAAAAGACATACCAAACCATATTTATGGCTTGAAGGGGCAACACGTCATGAAATTCCTGTTGGCAATGGTTTTGGTGTAGGGTATTTTGAAGTGGGAAACCATAAGATAAGTCTTTATGGTAGAGCTGCCTATCACTATAAATATCATGAAGATGTGGAATCTTCTGTTAATCGCACGAACATAGGTTATAAACAGACTTATGACCAGTCAACTCGTAATGACACTCACAAATGGATAGGGGAATTGTTACTGAAGTATCTGATTACGTCTAATGATTACTTTGCGGCTCAGTTCTACGACTCATATAATTCTACAGAAGGAAAAAGCTTGGCACAGGGAAATTATCTTACGGATATTTCGCAGTTGTATGGCTTTCAATCCTTTGATAAGAATAAGAGTAATATTCTCACCACGAGTCTGTATTACAAGCATTCATTTTCAAAAAGTAGTGATTTGGAGTTGCGCTTAGCATACAATTTCAATAAAAACGATTATAGTGCCAATCGTGTAGATTATTACGACGAGCAGCAGGTTGATGCTAATACTCTATATAACAACAAGCGTCATTCTGGAAGTTTTAATATAGACTATTCCAAAGAATATGCCAACAATAGCTCTCTTATAGCGGGAAGTCATAGTACGCTTATTATGGATGACATCAATAATGCCATTGGTGAAAATCCTCTTTTCAAACATCATAGCTATAATCAATATGTGTATGTAGGTTATGGTGGTTCTTTCAAGCAATTACGCTATAATGCATCAATAGGAATGGAGGGTATATGGGCAAAGGCAGGCGAAGCCGGCTACAGTTATTTCCGTCCAAGGGGCAATGTTAGTATGACATGGATAGCCAACAAACACAACTCTGTTCGCTTAAGTTACCAGCTTACAAATATGGCTCCGAATGTCGCCTATCTGAATCCTTACAATACATCAACAGATTCATTGTTTGTAAGTTTAGGTAACCCGAATCTGAAACCTCAGATGACACATTACGCCTCTATGTCATATACTTTGAATGTCGGAAAACTCTACTTTATCCCTACTGTTGGGTATAAATACGTAAGTGATGTGATAGAAAACTACGGTTATTCCGATGGGGGTATTTATTATAGCACTTATGCCAACACTGGGCATTTCTCTCGAGTATCAGCAGGCGCAGATTTGAGTTATCGTTTTAAGTGGGGACGGGTCTATGCCGGTGGGGGCTGGAAAGCCGATCATTATATGGGGCAAGATGCCAAAAACTCTGCTTATGCTTCATTTGGCTTTAACGCACAAGTGAAAAACTTTTCATTCTATGGTGATGTAGATTATAATTCAAGAGATTACACGGCATTGGCTTGTACCAGATATAAGCATCCGTCAGTTGCCAATCTTCAGGTAAATTTCAATTTTACGCCAGACTTTTATATGGGTGTCTGCTTACAGCATCTTACGGGTGAATATCAAAGCAAGGTGACGACGGTTGACGGATCTTTCCATTCTGTAATAGAGAATCATTACAAGGACCAGAAATTCCGTCCATGGGTAATTCTAAGATATACTTTCCGCAAGAATGCTGAGAAGAAACATAAACTCGGCAAAGTCTTGAATAGCACAGAAGAGGGTATCTCTATTTTGAAAAAGTAGAGTTCTTAGGTTTGAAATCGGTCAAGCGAAGGCAAAACCATGTTGGTTTGCTCTTTGCTTGACCGATGTTTTTTATAATTCTTCTATCATCTTATTAATTGTTTCTAACATTTCAGGGAGTTTGTTCCTACAAGTGTTAAATCTCAGTTAACGTAACAAAATAGTTACCGAAATATTTGGTGGTAAATAACTTTATTGTTACCTTTGCATCGTCCAATGAGGACAAAGTGTTCTTTAAACGTACTAAGATTATGAAATACAGCGAGCTGTATCGGAAGTTAAAGAAAGCGGGGTGCTTTCTACTTCGTCATGGAGGCCGACACGACATCTGGTCCAACCCTGCCAATGGGAAGAGCGCAGTCGTTCCTCGGCATGGAACTGGAGAGGTGCCGCAAGGCACTCTCAAATCTATCTATCAAGAACTTGGGCTTTAGCCCAGGTTCTTCTTCCATGAGAATCTTAGTATGCGAGAAGAACACTTTTGATTATGAACTTATAACAATATAGAAGATATGGCAAGGAAAGTTACCGTTGTTGTGGAGTCTGGCAAGGATTTATATTCTTGCTTTATGACTGGGACCGATGACCTGACGTTTGGTCTCATCGGTGATGGCAAGACCGCAAAGGCTGCCATGGAGGATTTTCTTATAGCAGATAAGGAGATGAGGGAGTTCTACGAGAAGGAGGGCAAGGAATATCCAGACTTGGAGTTTCACTTCGTCTTCGATGTAGGGGCATTCTTCAACTACTATCCGCTCAGCATCTCGGCGTTTGCCAAATATATCGGCATGAACGCTTCCCTTTTGCGACAGTATGCGGCTGGCATCAAGTCGCCGCAAGGCAAGAGTCTGGAGAAAATTCGCCAAGGCATTGCAAAGATCAAGGAAGATATAGACACTGGACTCTTGATAGATAAGCCAGTTCTACAGTACGTTTAAAGAGCAGTCTCTTTCTAGCAAAGATGATTGTTTCATTTTATTGTAAAAAGAGCTTGAAGCCCTGGTGCGTGACGTATCGGGGCTTTTTCGTAGTCAATATCTTCTTTTTATTACCTTTGCATAGGTTTTTCGAAAATAATCTATGTTTTGCTTAGTTTTTTGCTTGGCTCAACTGTATAGATAATAAGTAACAGAAAAAAGAAAGACTGATGTATATGAAAAAATGGATTATGATTTGTGCTTGTGTGGTTGTTTTTCAAACCGCATTAGCCCAGCGCATCACCCGACAATATAATAATGTGTCGTTCTCTGCAGCGTTGAAGGATTTGAATGCCCGCCAGCATAAGTACACCATCAACTTCGTGTATGATGAACTGGAGGATTTCAGGGTAACCAAGAGCATCAGAAACCAGAGTGTTCCCGATGCCATCATGCAGCTGATAGGATTCTATCCCATCAGGATGACGCAGGTGGAGGATAATATCATGGTGGAGTGTACGCAGAAGACTCCCACCAAGATGATAGGTCGCATCATCGACAATAAGAAACGCCCTGTAGATTTCGCCAATGTAGCCCTGCTGAATGTTCGTGACTCTTCATTGATAAATGGAGGCGTGACGAATGAGAACGGCCAGTTCGTGATTCCCTGCGGAGCCACAAAGGCGATAGTAAGAGTAAGTTGCGTGGGCTATATTACGACAAGCAATACATATAATATAGGTAAGATAGGGCCAATAACTCTGAAAGAGGCAACAATGAACCTGCAGAAAATTGTAGTGAAGGGACATCGCCAGCCTTTCAGAATGACTTCTGAAGGATTGGTGGCTCAGGTAGAAGGTACATCCTTGGAGAAAATGGGCTCGGCAGAAGATGTATTGAAACATCTTCCGAGAGTGATGCAGAAGAACGGTAATATAGAAGTCTTGGGCAAAGGTAAACCTTTGATTTATATCGATAACAAGAAAATCAAGGGAACCATTGATCTCGACAGATTGAGTTCTTCTGACATCAAACATGTAGAGGTGATAACCGAGCCGGGTGCAGAATACGATGCAACCTATCAGTCTGTCATCAGAATCAAGACGACAAGAAAAAAGGGAGAAGGACTGGGATTGACTTATCGGCAGGTCTATCAGCGCAATCATCAGGACAATCATCGTGAAGTACTCGATTTGAATTATCGTTATCGGGGATTGGATATCTTCTCCAATTTGTATGGCGGTTTGTCTCAGGGCTATCAGGATCAGTATAATGATAACAGACTCTACGGCAAGACGCTCATGAATATCAATGAAGACTTGATTATCAAAAACAAGAGTTACTATACCAGTGGAAGTCTTGGTTTTAATTATGTTTTCAATGATAGGCATTCTGTGGGTGCCACTTACGAGGTGAACATCAATCCTTATAGTCGGGGTGGATGGAATTCGCTGATGGATGTCTGGAAAAATGGCTCCAAGACAGAAAGCTATACAAATGATATGTATTGTCGTTTCAAAAGCCGACCTACGCAGGATATTACGGCTTATTATGCCGGACAGATAGGAAAGGTGAGCATAGAATGGAATGGGGAAATATATCTTCGTAAAACAGGACAGACTCAATATTCTGAAGAAACAGGAATAGAGGGCGGAGATTCTCGTACGATAGAATCTGATTTCACGGCTGATAGTTGGATGCATGCATCTAAGCTGGTACTGAGCTTTCCGGTATGGAAAGGTACCCTGAAGATTGGTAATGAGTTTACCGAAAGTTGCCGTGCCAATCTTTATACTATAGATGAACAGGGAACTGACTTGCCAGGCAAGACGGACGACCAGGTGAAGGAAAGTAATCTTGCAGCCTTTGTTTCTTATGGATTGAGACTGAACAAGGTAGAACTGAATGCTGGTCTCAGATACGAACATGTTTCTTCCAATTACTATAATACTGGTGGTGATTATTGGAGCGAGGAAAATAAGGATTATTTCGTACCCGACCAGAGTCGTAAGTACGACCATTTCTTTCCGAATGTGTCCTTGACCTTTCCTATCGGGAATGTGAAAATGAATATGGTTTATAAGGTGACGGTAAGTCGTCCTTCCTATAGTCAGTTAAGTAGTAATGTGCAATATAATAGTCGCTATTATTATCAGGGTGGAAATCCATTGCTCAAGCCAACCTTCGAACATGGCATAGGAATTAATCTGGGATATAAATGGTTCCAGTTTTTTGCCAACTGGCGTTATCTTGTAGATCCTTGCTTTCAGGTGATAGAACCGTATCATGACAATGAGTTAATCAGTATGTACACCTTTCGTAATTTGAATCATACTCAGGTTTGTTACGTGGGACTGACGGCATCGCCGACAATAGGATGGTGGCATCCTACGTTGGACGCTGGTATGAGAAAGCAGTTCCTGACGATTGGTGGTAAGGCATACAGCAAACCGATATTCATAGGCTCTTTCAATAATGCGTTTTCGTTACCATGTGGTTGGACGCTTAATCTTGATATGAGTTGGAACACGCAGGGCCATTCTGCACTTCCGCTTTATATGGCACAAGGAGGAGTGGACGTCTCTTTGCGTAGAAGTTTTCTTCACGACCGCCTGAATGTCACTTTGGCGGGCAATGACCTTTTTGCGACGATGCGCAATTCCACAAGATTGGTATATGGTACCAGCGATATCTATACCAGAAAGTATACGGATACCCGAATGATTATGTGTTCATTCAGCTATAAGTTTAATGTTAGTAGAAGCAAGTACAAGGGTACGGGTGCCGGTAATGCAGAAAAGAGCCGCTTGTAGTTCTTATTCGGAAGAAACTCTCTTAATACAACAATGAATATATGACAATCGGTCAAGCGAAGACAAAACCTTATTGTTTTGCTCTTTGCTTGACCGATTAAAATTTTATACACATATTTCTAAATTCTGATGGACGACATTTAATATCGGAGCTTGGAGAGCATCCTCAATAGATACAAGAGTGTCTATTGTAAAATTATGTGTTCCCCGCATCCACTTGCTTATTTCCGCTTCCCGTTTTCCGAGTAGAAGGGCTAGGTCTTTCTGCTTCATCCCTTTAGAAACCAGAATGTCATGTATCCTATCTACGATTTGGAAAGACAAATCTACAGACCGGCGAATCTCTGGATTAACATGTTTGCGGCGTTCTTCTAAAATCTTACTTCTTCTGAGCATGTGCTCTAAGCGGTTTTTATCTCTACTTCGTTCTCTCATATACTAAGATTTTATCACGTTCTACTGATTCCTGTGCAAAAGGAAGTAAGGTTCCTTCTGATACCAAATCAACTTTTCTACCTAAGAGTTCTTCCAAATCACTCCACATGCCGAAGAATTTTAAACCAATAGGTTTGCTCTTGTCCAAAGAAACCATAATATCGACATCGCTATCCTTCGTTTCTTCCCCTCTGGAGAAAGAACCGAACAGCCAAGCTTTCAGTACGGGTTGGGTGCTGAAATAATGGCGTAAAGCTTCTATGATGGCTCGTTTACCCATAATATAATGATGTTGTTTCTTGGTGCAAAGATACACTTTTTATTCGAAAGAGTAAGCTTTTATCTAGTTTTTTATTACCTTTGCATCGGTTTTTCCCAAAAAAGTAGAAGATTTCTTCATTTTAGGGGTAATTGATTTCTGGAAAGCTTGTATATAAGAGTAGAAACAAGAAGAAAATGACGTGATGACAGAAGAAAATGAACAGCGGATGGAACGGCTGTTCCACGACCATTACGAGCAGATGTATCGCTTCGCCTTTGCCTTGCTCCATGATAATGAGGAGGCGAGGGATGTGGTGAGCGACCTGTTCTCCAGATTGTGGGATAAACAGCTGGTTCCAGACCGGGCTTACCTGATGCGGAGCGTGAAGAATGCCTGCATCAATCTTATAGCCAGAAAGAAGAGAGATGAAAGACTGAAACGGCTTCTCCCTCTCTCGGAAGAGAAATTGACGGAGGAAGAACCTTCTCGTCTGGAAGAGCGATGGCAGGCTGCCGTGGATTGCATCGACCATGACCTGACCGACCAGACTGCTTCCGTCATCCGATTGTGCTATCGGGAAGGAATGTCGTATAAGGATACGGCGGAGGAGCTGGGCATCAGCGTCTCGGCAGTGAACAAGCATATCGTAAAAGGTTTGCGAACGCTCAGAGAAAAGTTGAAAGGAAAATAATCCGCCAGGTGTTCCGACGGATTTGCAATCCGTCGTTAAAAAAGGTTCGACCTCTTTATTTTGCGGATTTGCAATCCGCTTATATAATAACCCTAAAATGAAGAAAGGAAAAGAAAATGAAACATGAATTATCTGACATAGATCCTCAGAAGATGGATTCTCAGAAATGGGATATGCTCCTCGATCTCCTGAAGCATCCCGAAAAGTATTCCGAAACCCAGAAGGATGAACTTCTGGGCGATGAGGAAGTGAACGAACTCTATCAGCAGTTGGTAGAGACCCGACAGTCTCTGGATTTCGCCAAGTCGAAGGAAAAGATGAAGATGCCTTCGATTGATGCAGAATGGGAGAAGCTGAAAGATGAGATGAAGCTGAAAGAAGAAAAGCAGCAGAAAGAAGAGATGAGTCAGAATGCAGAAACCCAGCAAACCGCCAAGTCGTTTCCTCTCTGGAGCCCGATGAGAAAGGTGGCTGCCGTTGCAGCCGTCCTTGTCGTCTCCGGCATCACCTTTGCTGCTATTCATCTGGTAACCCGTTCTCATCAGCCATCTGATAAGAACAATACCGAACTCGTGACATCCCATAAGGATTCTATCCAGCAGGTTTCGGCTCCTCAGAAATCCAACATAGAAGAAAAGACAGATTCTGCAAGTCTTGCCCAGCTCCCATTGGTTTACGAAAACGCTGAGCTTCAGAATATCCTGACTCCTATTGCCGGGCATTTCCATCTCCAGGTAACTTATCAGAACGAGTCGGCTCGCCATATCCGTCTCTTCCTGCAACTGGAGAAGAACATGAGTCTGGATGATATCATCGAACTGATGAATCATTTCGAGAAAGTGAATATTCGTCATGAAGGTCAAACTTTAATCGTGGAATAAGATGAAAAGATTAAGATATATCATGCTGCTGGCAGGTTTGATGAGCCTTTCTCTTCAGACCATCTATGCCCAACGCATCACCCGCAGCTTCCGCAACACTTCTATGTCAGAAGCGCTCACCATCCTTGCCAAGAGCACCAAGGATTATCGTATCAACTTTATGTATGATGAACTGGAGGATTTCACGGTAACCACAAGTATCGTGAAGCGAACAGCTCCGGATGCCATCCGTCAGATTATGGGTTTCTATCCGATGAAGATGACGATAGATGGCGAAAACATCTTTGTGGAGTGTACGCAGAAGACTCCCACCAAGATGATAGGCCGCATCATCGACAATAAGAAACGCCCTGTAGATTTCGCCAATGTAGCCCTGCTGAATGTTCGTGACTCTTCATTGATTAATGGTGGCGTGACGAATGAGAACGGCCAGTTTGTGATTCCCTGCGGAGCCAGAAAGGTGATAGTAAGAGTAAGTTGCGTGGGCTATATTACGACAAGCAATACATATAATACAGGTAAGATAGGAACTATCGTGTTGCATGAGAATACGATAAACCTTAAAGGCGTG
>JAJWLX010000013.1 GCA_021636625.1 Prevotella sp.
TCACGTAAGGGATGGTGGAAATAACGCTTGAACCTAACTGACTTCGCACACATGCAGCGACTCCGAAAGTCATTACATAGAGCGAAACGAGCAGCAGAATATGCTGCCATGCAAAAGATATAATTTCTTCTTTCTTAACCATTTATATTATTTTCTTAATCAATTCGTTCAGTTTATCCTCTCTGATAATCTTAGGCTGAGCCTTGCCAGCGAGAATGAGAATCTTTTTACCATTACGATAGATATGAAGCTGTCGTGAGCGAACCGCGGCAGTCAACTCCTTATCGTTCTGCATGGCTTGCCAGATATGATAATATACTCCCTCAGGTTCAAACAACTTCTTTTGAAGGTGCGAACAGAGGTTTGTTGTATCAATAGTCATTTATTTTTTCTTTATCGTTTCATTAAATGTATTCCATTGCTTCTCAAATGACAAATCCTTTTCTGTCGAATCAAAATAACTGATGTTGAGATTTTTCTCCCAAGGATTCCAGTTGCCGCAAATTCTGCCATCATGGGCGATAACAGGAAAGAAAATGCCATTATTAGTGTATGCAGACGGCATTTGATGTGGATGGATTACTAATTCCCGGCTTTTATAACCAATCAGATATTCATCAAAGGGAGCTATCAGATGAGTCTTTCCTCTTCTGAATCCACGTGTTCGACATGATTCATGCAGGTAGAACTGATAGTCTTTCCATTTTTCAACCCTCAGTTCTGAACCAAGCAACTCAATGCCTCGTTGGCAATCAGAAGTGCTCAGTCCTGACCACCAGACATAATCTTCGAATGTGGCTGGCGAATGGCTCTGAAAATATTTTCTTGCCAGAAGCATCAGCATTTCATCACGTTCCAGCCAGGCTGTTCTTGGAACCTTCTTTTCCGTGAGACTGTATGTCACCTTTGTAGGAAGAAGATTGCCGCTGCAGAAAGTACCGTTCAATTCGTTAAAGCGAATGTGGTAGGATAGGCGATGTTTGTCCATGATGATGCCCTTTTCGAGCAAAGCCTCGTTCAGGTCTTTGCTTGTTACAGACTGCATCTCATCGGTTTTTTGAACAAATATCTCGTGAATCAGATTGAGCTCAGAATCATCGATGCTGATTTTATTACTCTTCATCCATCCTTTTACAACAGAAGTTGCCTTAGGTGAAATCAGGTCCAGCATCCACCAATAGTCTTCATTTGAAACCAGTTGCCAAGTGCCACGCAGCAGGTGAAGACGGATTATCTCACCCTCATCGTATGCATTCTTGAATGCGAAGGAAGAAGGTTTGCGAGTACGCATCATCACAGCCCATCTTACCATCCGGTAATCCTGGGCTTGCATGGCTCCAAAATGAGACACCACCTTTTGGGGAGTATCAAATTGAGGGCAGATGAGCTGCTGCGAAAGCAGGCGTATTGCTATTGGATTCATTGTTTCTGAGTCGTTAAAATTACGTTGATTATTTCAAAGCCTTGCCGTCGGAGAAAGCGTTTCCGACTTTCTCGCCCAGCTGGATATAGCCGTGATGAATAGGGTCGAAGACAATCAGTTCCATCTTCTCCATGTCTGGATTTCCGTCTTCTGCCAGATACTTCTCATCTACAAGAATATTGACGATTTCGGCAACGAGATAATAGCCGGTTTCGCTTTCGTCATACTTCTCCTTGATGCGGCACTCCAGGGTCATTGGGAAATCGGTGAACACAGGAGCGTTAACCATTGTCGCCTTCTCGATGTTCCATCCCGTCTTCTCCATCTTCTTCGGGTCGTTCTTGGCAGAAACAATGCCCACGAAATCAGAAGCCACCATGGTTTTCTTGGTAGCGAAGGCAACGGTAAACTCGCCGCCAAGCTTCAGGTTGTCTGTGGTGACGTGATTTCCCATCGAGATCATAATTTCCTTCATGTCCCACTGTCCTGCCCAGGCAGCGTTCATGGCGTTGGCAATTCCTTCCTTATTATATGTGCCGATAATCAGCACAGGCTGTGGTGCAAACCACGGCTTTGGTGCAAAACTTTTCATATACTTCGTACTTTATATTGTTATTATAAGTTTCCTATTATGCGCATAAGATTATTCTTTTCATCTTTTATTTCAAGAATGGATCAAGCGTAGCCAGCAGTTCGGCTTTATCTACCACACCGCTTGTGCGCCACAATACTTCTCCGTTTCGGAAGAGCATCAGCGTAGGCACGGATTGGATGCGGTATTGGCTTGCTGTTACACCGTACTTGTCCACATCCACCTTGATGATTCGGATGCGGTCGCCCAATACACTCTTTACCTGCTCCAGAATAGGATGCATCGCCTTGCAAGGTTGGCACCATGTAGCAAAGAAATCGACCAGAACAAGCTGGCCACTGTTTATTACGTTATTAAATGTCTCCATAATTATTTGCCTATTTCCGTGAAACGATTGAAAGTTCTGCCGTCCCTTGTTACTTTCCCGAAGAACATATCTTCCGGTCTTACCCAATAGGCTTGGTCTCCATAGAGAGCCTGATAAACCACCATGCGCTCCTGAGTCTCAGAGTCGAAGGCAGAATGGATGAACCTGTATTTGCCACCCTTAAAGTGCTGGAAATATCTTTCTTCCTTTGCTGAAAATTCCATCAGCATTTTCTGGGCAAGGGGAGCGTACCAGGTCTTCACCTCCTGCTCTGTTGGCGTGTGACCGCCAGGGAAATGGAAGGCTTGGTTGTAATGCTGCAGGAAGAGAGGGGAGAAGTGAGCCAGGGTGTCCTGCTCACCAAAAAGTCCCCACACACGATCCTTATAATAGGGGTTGCAATGGTCAAACTGCACGGCTTCCAGTTCCGCAAACTCCTCAATCAGCGCCTCGTCAATCACCAGCTGCTGATTGCCGTCCCTTCTCGGTGCCTTGTATTCATGCTCTCCGATTCGCTCTTTCAGAAACTCCGTCATCATGAAATACGGATTGCCGAGCAGGGCAGGAATGCCCACCACCGGAGCCAGCATCTGGGCGAGGAAAGAGCCGCAGCTGTTGCCCAGAAGCAAGTCGGGCTGCTCCCGGTCGATGATGGAGCGAATCTCCTTCAGTGCCTCCTTGGGGTGCAATGGCAGGTCGGGAGTCAGCACCACCGCCGTCCCCTCAAACGCCTCTTTCAAGGCTCTCGCCATCGGACAACTTCCCGTGGCGAAGAATCCGTGTAGGAATAATATCTTCTTCATGCTCTATTCTTCAATGTCTTGTTTACTTTGTGTCTCTTTTCTTGATTGGTCCGGAGTGGTTGCCTCTGTTGAGCTTGATTCCGTGCTTGTTGAGAATGCGGAATACGGAGCTTCTGCTTCTGAATCCGCTGGCTCTCCAGATTTCATCTATCGGATGTCCGGCAACATAGAGGTTCACTACAGTCTTCTCTCTGTCGAGCTTCTGCATCTTGCTGGCAGAAACAGGAGGCAGAGACACAATCATCTTTTCCTGCAGCTTGATTACATGCTCTGCAGATTTCCTGAGAGCAAGGACTTCGTCGGGCAGGGAACCCATCATTACCAATACGTCAGATGGCTTGGTTTCCGGAAACAGGATGTTGCTGGAGTCAATCCGGTCGTGGATGCTGATGATGCGAATGACCTTTACCCGGCAGAATTCCAGGAATATTGCCAGTTCACGACTGCCACGCAAGGCGTTGGAAAATTTCGGAATCACCAGTTCATCGCCTCTTTGCAATGCTGCCATCAGCTGTTTCCACAGCGGTCTGTGGCGTTCGTTATCATCACTTTCTTCGATGATTCTTACACAACCGAACTCGTTCATCCATTTGCGGTCTTCTTCCAGTTTGTCATACTGGGATGTAGCCATGATGTAGCCTACTTTTGCCATATCAAAATGTTTTATTGACTGATAACTTGATAGTTATGCGCCTTTTTATGGCAGGATAACACCTGCTCAGGCACGATTTTTCTGCAAAGATACAAATTATATTCAGAAATGGATTCATACTATTTGGTTTTGTTGGTTCAGCAGACTTGATTTAACCTAATTTATAAATAGGAGCGCATCTTCAAGAATCATACTGCAAAGAGTATGAAACATAAAATAACATAAAGTCTGATTGTAGTGTCGTTAATGTGGCATTTTATCTGTATCTTTGCACGCAAAAATTTTCAATTACATGCCAATGGATAATAGGAATACAGTACAGTTGAACAGTTTTGTCGGTTGCTTCGGTAACTCCTCAGCAACAGGTCTCAAAAACCAAATGAAAGAAAGTAAAGCAAGTGAAAGAAAAACAACTCAGCAGAGTTTATTCTTTCACTTGCTTTTTTTATGTGCCTTACTCATGATCACCTCATGCAGTGGAAGTCGTCAATATGATTTCAAGTCTTCTGAAGATGCGTTGAAACAGTACCAGGCTTTCTTTCAGACGATAAAAGTACATTCTGACTCTGATTCAGAGCAGCTTGCAGGTTTCATCAACCAGTGGCACGAGTATGGAGACACCGTGTTGAACTTCATCAGGAAGGACCCTTCGTTCAATGCGCACAGTGGACTTTCCATGAAGTATGATCTGATTTCAGACTCCATCCGCACAGAACTGCTGGGGATGACTGGCAACTGTACTTTGAGCGATGTGGCTTATGTGAAGCTCCACACCTCTTTATATAAGGATAACAAGGAACTCGGCTCTTTGAAGGAAAATGCCACCAAGTTCTTCGCCACCTTGGATCAATCGCCTGCCTACGACCTGGAAGTTCACAGAGCCTTGGCCAACTACTCCAAGTTCCTGCTGAGCACTAAGTCGCATGGCATCAAGTCAAGAAAGGAACTCGTGGCGTTCCTGCATGAAGAAGACCGCCATTTCCGCACGTTCCTCGCTCATATCGACGAATGCTCATCCATCGGAATGACGGAAATCACCAACCATACGGCAGACATCTGTTCTGCCATCTACAAATCCGCTTCCAGGAATTAGCTGCCTGCTTCTGAGACCCTCGTTCTCATGTCCATGCGAACAGACCGCCGTCTGATTCTCAACGCCCAGGTTTGCCGTGACGCTTTGAAGCGAGGAAAAATCAGAGATGCTATCCAATCCAATGCCTATCTCTGGATGATATTGCAGCCCTATCTCTCGATGGATGCGCTGGCCATTGCCATGCTCACCCCGGAGCAGGCTCAGCTGATGACGGACATCGCCAAGGATTATCCTGCCATCATCACGAGACTTGAAGGCAAGCACCTTGTCAACAAGGAAGTGTCCAACAAGATTCCAGCCCAGCTGATGCGTCTTTACATATCAACCCTCTAATCTTTCATTATCATGTTACAGGAAGCTATCTACAAATTCAAGGCATCCGGCCCCATGCTGTTGCCAGAGCTGATTGACAATTATTGGATTGGCGAGATAAAGGCATACGAAGATTATGCCATTCTTCCCTACGAAGTGCATATTCCACAACCTATAGACAAGGTGATTGATATGTTCGAAATGAATGCCGACCTTGCCATTCTCTACCATCTGGAGCCATCAGTCCATACGGTGTTCGGACATGAATGCTGCGCCTATTGCTATCCGGTCACCGAAAGGATGTTCAAGATCAACTGCAAGACTTCCGCCGATGGACTCATCCACGAGTTGAATGTGACGATTTACAACTCCATCGAACTCATGTCGGCAGATCTTTTTGAAGACCTCCGTCTGCACGAGCGTCGCGGCACGTTCCGGGCTAAGCGAGAACACGTACAGATCATGAATGATTTCAACTGCGGTCTCTAGATGAACAAGAAGACGTATTACCTGATTGCAGACATCATACAAAGATACAGAACATGGATAATAGTTAAAGATACGGAACTGCTGGTAGAGATGAGAATCCTGCAGGATGGGGTGTTGAAGACCCTGTTTTACAAGGGACTTTCGCTCCAGAGTTACAGAGATTATTACTCTTTCAGAAAGAAGCGAACCTGGAAAATCAATGAATACGACTTGAACCAGGGTCTGGCAGCTCTTTGTAGAAAAGATCCGAGCGCCAAGGGTAGAGTAGAGAAGGGCACTCTCACCCAGCGTGATGTCGAATACATTATAGAGAAAGCATCCTTCGGAATTATCAAACTTGAATTAAGCGATTATGAGTACTAAACGAAAAGTATATACATTCTATATAATAGCCATCCTGGTAATGGTGCTTGTTCTGATGCTCTTTGATTTAAACATCATGGCCAAGGCGATTGTCGGACTGATGATAGTCTTCTGCATCTTCGTGATGCGAAGCATACAGACGGCTTACCAACTGCCTGATGACATCGACCCTGATACGATGCTCCCGATAGAGCCTCATGGCAAATCGACTGCAGCCATGCCTACAGAGAAGTCAGACCACAATTTCAATGTGGATCTCTATCTCCGTCTTCTCATCGAAGCTGATGAAGAACTGGCGAAAGACCCTACCATAGACCAGATGTCGCCCAGTTACAACATCCAGTTAAACAACAGAATTGCCGAGCGACTTGAATCACTCGACAAAGGTAATAACAATTAAAATAAAGGAATATATGATACAGATATTAACCCTCATCCGGTTTGCCTTTCCCTTCCTCCTGCTGACAGTGTTTTTCTGTCTTTACAGGAAGGAATATGGATTCTTGAAGCGGTTTATGTTGAAGATGGCCATGTTTCAGAACGCAAGAAATCTCTATGCTTACCTGGTTGTGCTGATGCTTATCTTCATCAACTGGTGTTGTCATGTCACGGCTCCCAATCTCTCAGTCGTAGTGTCAACACTCTTGACCCTGGTGCTTCTTAACAGGAAAATTGCAGAAAGCACCTTCCATCTTTTGCATGAGAGGAAAAGACTGTGGTTCGCCACCTTGCTGCTCTCGATGGTTTGCTACGCCTTACCTTATATGAACAGCATGTTTCTGTTCCTCTTTACCGTCAGTGTGGCAGCAGTCTTCTATCCGTCTGAAAGAGTTCTTCAGCTGAAGAGCCATCCTGAGGCCATCAACAATCCGAAGGATCTGCTTGCGCTGATTATCAGAAATTACTATTAGGTGCCACCTGCAACTGGCACAGAATCATATCCACTTGCTCAACATTCCAAATTCAAAAATGACTCAAATGACTCATCATCCCAATCAGCAGACACCCGAAGCAGACAGATGCAGAGGTGTTGACCGTTCGTTGCTGGAGTTTCTGAAGCCGAAAGCAGAGGAACGTTACAGCAAGCTGGAAGCCTACTGCGACCTGCTTTCGAAAGCATCCTCAGGAGCCTATCAGTCTCCGGGAACCGATGGAGCCCTACAGCTGTTGCCCGGTCAGTTTGTTGCCACCATTTCCGAACTTGCCCGTCAGTGGCAATGGCAGCGTGCCACGGTTCGCCAGTTTATCTCCGGACTCACCAAACTTGGTCAGCTTTCCGTAGAGCCATACTCCAAGAGCTTCATCTTCTCTGTCAATCTGGAGCAACGTCTCTCTCTTCTTATCGAGAGCCCAGACGACATCCTCGATTTCTGCGCTATGCAGTTCATCCGCTTCATCAAAGGCAGATCCACTGCCAAGGAAGTGGCCGATTCCTACAGCCGTTATTACGAATTGAAGATGAACATGGCCAAGCAGGAAGGATATGGGGGCATTCCTGCCAGGCGTGTATTCAACCAGCAAGCCCAGGTGTTTGATTCACTGGCAGTTTCCATCCTCTGTTATCTCAATCAGGAGAAAGAACTGCCTGAGGAACTTTCAGATTCCGTGAGCCTGCTCTTCGGAAAAGACCATGTCTGGGACTGGCACAAGGTGATAGATTCTCTTGGCATTCTGGCTAAAGCCATCAGTGGCAACACCAAGCCGAGTTATATGGACGAAGTGGCAACCCGATACTCGAAAGCGGAGATAGTACTCCTGGATTGCATCTTCGAACACTACATCTGCTGCTCCGCTTCCCGCTACTATGTGAATCCCCCTCGTCCTCTTACTGAGGCCAGGGAGCCATCTGAAAAGGTAGCGCCTGCGGAATCTTCCGACGATTAAAAACAAAAATCATATTCCCCTTATTCCATGCGAGGCACGCTGATGGCGATCAGGACGCCCGTTAGCACATCGCTGAATGATTTCAAGCAACGTGAGGCAGCGTGCTTGCACGTGCCACTTTTTTTCAGTCTTGGGAAGCCTAATACCCCGACCTACTGAAGTAGTCGGGAGGGCTGACCAGATAAACAGCAAGCTGGGTCAGATTTCCTTGTGTTGCCAAGACTGAAAAAGGCTCCTGGAGTAAGGACTATAGCAAAGAAAAACGATATGGGAACATCATCAAAACAGGTTATGGACATCAAGGTTACCAAAGGTCTTGCTTCGGTAGGTAACGAGGAGTTGAGAGACTGGACGGAGAAGGGGTGGAACCAGGCCATGCGTGAAGGCAACTACGACCGTAGCCGTGAGCATCTCAACTTCGAGATTGGTCCAGGTGGCATGGTCGCCCCGATAGACAAGAGCCGTCCGCTTACCAGGCGCATGGCAGAAAATCTCGCCTCACGTGGCATTAAAGACCCCAACGAAGGACTGGCAGAGCCACGTTTCCGAACCGTGGTGAATTTCATCTTCGGCGGTTCAACGGAACGTATGCGAGAGCTTGCCTTTGGCAATCAGAAGGTAGATTTTGAAAGCAAGGATGGTAACGAGCATATCCGTAGAATGCCAGAAATAGAAAAGTGGGCACAGGACATCTACCGCTTTGTGGCAGATAAATATGGAGAGGAAAACATCGTCTCCTTCATCGTCCACTGCGATGAGAAAAATCCGCACGTCCACTGTGCGCTTCTGCCGATAGACAAGGACAAGAAGTTCGCCTTCAAGAAAATCTTCCATGGTCAGAACCGCATAGATTACAAGAACTATCTTCTTGCCCTTCACGACGAACTTGCCAAGGTCAATGAGAAATGGGGACTCACGAGAGGGGTGTCGATAGCAGAGACTGGAGCACGTCATCGTTCAACAGAAGAGTATCGGCGATGGCTTGCCAACGAGTGCGTGACGCTCGAAGCCCAGATGCAGAACACCCGGAAAGCCCTCGAAGATTTGAACGTGGAACTCTCTATTGCCCAGAAGAAGCAGAAATCCTTCACCTCCATGATAGAGAATCTGAAGGCTGAAATCAACCGCCTCGAAGCAGAACTCCAACCGCTGAGAGCCTTGCAAGCCAACAGCGACAACATCAGTGCCGACATCGCCCGTAAGATTCAGAGCCTTGAACAGCAGAAGGCGATGGTGGAAGATAAACTGGCAGACAAGGAGAAGAAGCTTTCTGAGACTAACCAGTTGCTTGACACCCTCCGCAAGGACAAGGAAGAGATAGAGAAGCAGGCGAGTGAACTGGAAGACAAAGCCAACAAGTCTGAACTTTCCTGGGCGCACAACATGAGCTATCATCTCAACGGAGTGATGCTCGACACCATGGCACATGAGTTTGCCATTCGCTTCCCGAATCTCCCCGACAGCGTGAAACTCGACTTCGACGGCACGCTTCTCTGCCAGTTGGCAGAAGACGGCAACCATGTTGTCAAGGTAGCCTTGAACCTCGTGTGCGGTTTCGTGGATGATGCCACGACCATCGCACAGACGCATGGAGGTGGAGGCGGCAGCCCTGGCTCAGGATGGGGCAAGCGACCGGATGAAGACGATAGGGAGTGGGCAAGAAGATGCCTGGCAATGGCACGCAAGATGTGTGCTCCATCCGTCAGAAGAAGAAAGAAGATGTAACACCATGCTCATTTGTTTACGCAAGTAATCAATTATCAAAGACAACAACATGAGAAAGAAAATATTTTCAATAGCAATGATGTGCCTGGCTGCAATGACAGCTTCGGCACAAACTGCCGGACAGAGTTCTGACAGTCTTTATATCCAGAAATCATACAGTCAGGAGCAGATGCTCATGCCTGTTAACCCTACATATCTCAAGCATGTAAGCGAAGCAGCCAACTGGGGTAGAAATTGGTTTATAGAAGCAAAGGGCGGGGCTTCAGCTTTTCTTGGGACGCCCATTGGTTGCGGTGACGTGTTCGACCGTGTCACTCCTCTCTTGCAGATAGGAGTCGGCAAATGGTTCACGCCCGCAATCGGTGGACGAATAGGATTTCAGGGACTCAGCTTCAAGAACGCAGAGTTCCATACGATGAAGTATCAGTTTGTCCATGCAGACTTTCTGTACAACATCACCTCTGGCATCCGTCAGAACGAGAGCGGAATTCCACTTTGGGATGTGATTCCCTTCATAGGTGTCGGCATGATTCATAATTCCGACTGGATCAATAACTGTACCTGCCAGGGCGGTTCAAGTGGCAGTCATCCGTTTGCTTTCACCTATGGCGTGGAAGCTCGTTACCGCATCAGCGACCGTGTTCATCTTGTAGGAGAAGTGAGTGGAATGCTGACCGCCAGGAACTTTGACGGCATCGGAACTTCAACCAAGTTCGGCGACAACATGATTTCGGTTTCAGCCGGTTTGTCCTTCACGATAGGCAAGACGGGGTGGAAGCGAGTAGTGGATGCTACTCCCTATATCGAGCAGTATCTCGCCCTCCAGGATTACATTGCCTACATGAGGGATAGGAACGCTCATCTGGAAAAGCGACTTGCTGGAAATGACGATGGCAAAACCGTCTATCCGAAAAACAGCTACAGCGGTCTCAACTCCCTCCGTGCCCGACTTTCGATGAATGGCAACAGTAAGTCAGGGGCAATGGGCAGCGGTGATGGCAACATGGTAGGTCATGCTGATGGCTATCGCTCAGATTCCCTTTCATATTCTGACCACCTGAAAGTAAGCATCGGTGTTCCGGTGTATTTCTTCTTCAAGCTCAATACTGATAAATTGGTTGATAAGTCTCAGCTCGTGAACCTCGATGACATTGCGAAGATGGCCAAGCAGGAAAATCTGAAGATTAAAATATCCGGTGCAGCCGATAGTGCTACTGGTACTCAGTCCGGCAACCAGGATTTGGGTAAAAGACGTGCCAAGTTTATAGCCAAGGCACTCATCAAGCGTGGTGTAGATAAGAGCCAGATCAAAGCCTACAACTTAGGCGGAATCGACAAATATGCGGCGAATGAGGCAAACCGCTTCACAACCGTTGTTTTGCTGAAATAGGCTAAAACGTGTATTCATGAATACGTGAATACATGTACACATATATATAATATATACTGAATGTAGCTTTTGAGTAAAAGCACTAAAATTCTTCTCTCATACATCAAGGGGAGTTTGCTCGTGATGAGTAAACTCCCCATAATTATCTTAAAAAAACTTATTTATTCAATAAAATGTTTTGATATTCAGAATATAATCATTATATTTGCACGTAATATTAGTGGCGATATTATGTGCAATATTAAATATTATATAGATGAAACAGCTGCATATTTCGGCAATATGTTGGGCGAAAAAGTAGCTTTGGAACCAGCAGATAAAGATTTGTTGGAAGGAATACCTATGAATGTTTCTTCCAGGTTCTCTTTTTATAAAGGATGTATTTTGGGGCAGCACATTTTGATGGCTTGCCTAAAGAATGGTGACTCTGTGCCACCTGCCCAGTTGAAGAAACAATTGGATATTATACATCGACAGACACAGCTCGTCGTCGTGTTAATCACTCCATGCATTTCATCTTATAATAAGGTAAGATTGGTGGCACAAAAAGTTAACTTTGTTATCCCCAACAGGCAAATGTTCCTGCCATCTCTTTTGCTTGACATCCAGCCAGACAGAAAGGTTGGCTTGGATTTGAAAGAAACCATTCCTCCCTTTGCCCAATGTTTGTTGCTTTATCATTTGCAGATTGAATCCATTGTTGGGGCAACAGGTTATGGACTGAGCAATAAGTTTGACGTTTCTTATGCGACCGCAAACAAATCATTGCGCTGGCTTGTTTCCAAAGATCTGATTAAGTTGGAAGGAACAAAGACCAAGACGGTGCAAATTGATTTAAGCAATAGGGAACTTTGGAATAAAGCATTGCCAATGTTAGTCTCTCCGATAGAGCAGCTTTACTATACGGATGCTATACTTGAAGGACAACAGACAAGTGGGGTGAATGCACTGGCTTCCTACACGATGCTTAATGAAGAATCAAGGCAATGTTGGGCTGTTACAAAGAAAGAGCTGAAAACTTTGGCCATCGTAACCGACAAGCAGTTTGGAGAAAATGAAATCCAAGTATGGAAGTATAACCCCAAAATGTTAAGTACAGAAGGAGTAGTTGATAAGCTCTCGCTTTATCTGTCATTAAAAGACAATGAAGATGAGCGAATACAAATAGAGTTGGAACGATTGATAAATGAAATGTCATGGTAAGAGGAATAGATACATTCAAGGAGTTCTTCAAAGGTTTTGAGGACAATTATGTTATAATAGGTGGTACGGCATGCGAAATCCATGAGGATTTGTATGCTCAGGTACCTCGTGCTACTAAGGATATTGACATTATCTTAGTGGTTGAAGCTTTGTCGGCTGAGTTTGTAGCCAAATTCTGGGAGTTTGTAAAGAAGGGCAATTATGAGCAGCGAAACAAGGGTGTTAATGAGAATGTTGAGCCCAAACATGAATATTTCCGCTTCATGAAGCCTGCTAATTCTGCTTTCCCATATCAGGTTGAACTCTTCTCACGAAGTCTTGGCTTGATGAATTTCCCAGAGGAGGCTCGTATTACACCGATTCCAGTGGATGAAGACCTTTCAAGTTTATCGGCAATACTCATGGATGAAGACTATTATCGTTTCACGATAGAACATAGCTTGCAGGAAGATGGCGTGCATATCGCCAATATCGAGAGTCTTATCTGTTTGAAAAGCAAGGCTTTCTTGGATTTGAGTCAAAGAAAAGCTAAAGGTGAAAGTGTTGATAGCAAGCATATTGCAAAGCATAAGAAAGATGTTTTTCGTCTTGCAGCTATGCTTACTCCAGCAAGTAGATATGAACTGCCCAATACATTAAAAACTGATGTTTGTGACTTTTGTGATGCTATCATGCAGGATTTGCCTAATGCCGATTTCATCAAGTCAGCAGGTCTTGGCAATGTGACAAGCCTGCAGATTATAGAACAACTTAAGAAATCAATGTTGTAGTTATGGTTAAGATACAATATGCTTCAGATTTGCATTTGGAATTCATGGAGAATACCCTGTATTTGGAGACTCATCCTCTTCAGCCTGTTGCTGACATCCTGGTGTTGGCTGGAGATACTGGCTATTTAGGTGATGAAGGCTTTGTCAAGCATCTATTCTGGGATTGGGCTTCAGAGAATTTCAAGCAAGTAATAGTAATACCAGGTAATCATGAGTTTTATTTGGGTTATGACTTGGGGCAACTCCATGATGGATGGTGCATGGAAATTCGGCACAATATCAAATGCTATTATAATGCAGTAATACATCTTTCGGATGATACAGACCTCATCGTTTCTACACTATGGGGATATATAGAGCCGCAGGATGCTTTTTCAACCGAGCGCAGAGTAAATGATTTCTACCGTATTAAGGATTGTGGCGTTGTGATAAATAGTGAACGGTTTAATCAAGAGCATGCTAAGTGCCGTGCTTTCATCGAAAAGGCTGTTAGTGAAAGCCAGGCAAAGCATATTGTTGTGGCAACGCATCATGTTCCATCATTTCAACTGGTGTCTCCGGATTTCCAGGGAAGTCCGATAAACGGTGCTTTCACAGCAGAGCTGGGGAACTTCATTGCTTATAGCCGAATAGATTATTGGATTTATGGTCATTCTCATCGTAACATAGACAGGATAATAGGAAATACTCAATGTGTTTCGAATCAGCTTGGGTATGTGAGTCATGGAGAATCTGAGTCTTTTGATTCAAAGAAATGTATTGAAAATTTACGCTTGCACTCAAAATGACCATGAAAGTATTTATTGCATAAAAAAGACAGCCAACATAGTGACTGTCTTTAATTGAATCGGATGAATTATCGTCCTCGATGGTAATGTTGCTCTTCTTCCTGAGCAACAACCTCTTCTTTTTCCATTTGCTTGGCAACTTCCTTTACGTCGTCTGTTGCATCCTCTGGGAGACCGTAGCGGATGATGTTATCCTTGATTTCCTCTGCGCTTACCTTGCGCATCACATCGTATGTGCCTCCAACAGTCGGATTATATACCACAGCATAATGCTCATCCTCAACAAGGAGGTCATCGCCACGGTATTTAGTTGGTGAAAGATTTATTTTGGAGAGGTCAGGAGCATCACCTTGGTCGTATTCCTTAGCCTCAGTAAGGAGTGCATCGTAGTTGCCGTCATTTTTGAACTTGTCGAGACGGTCTGTAGCATCGGTAGTCTGGAGATACGCCACTGATGCGTAATACATCGTTGGAGCTTTCTCTTGCTTCTGCTCAGCCTCTTGACTTTGTTCCTGGTCTATTTTCAGCTGCATGGCATCGATATGCTGGTTGATCATGTGAGAAGCCTTCTTCACATCGGTAAGCGTAGTCTTGATGAACTCAGGCGATTCTTTCAAACTGTCCAACCAGTTTTTCAGATAACTGGCACTGTCTTCCTTCAAGTGCTTGGTCATACCGAAACGCTGGGCCACCAGAGCGGCACTCAGTTCAGCTACAAGTTCCTCACGGGCATATTCTGCGCTTCCGAAAGATGCAGGCTTCAATCTGCCCAAATGGTTCTCTGACCCCGTAGAGTGTGCCATCTCATGTCCGAGATTGGTGTAGAAGGACTCTCCATCCTTGAACTGGCGTTTCTCAGGAATGACAATCTCATTCTTCGAAATGCTGTAGTAGGCATTGTCACCATAGACAGGCTTGATAGGACAGATCCATCCGTTTTCCTTGATCATCTTATCCATGGCAGGGAAAGAGAAGTCATCACCCTGATTCAAAGGTCGGTTCACTCCTGCAGCTGCCTCCAGCTTCTTATAGAGTTCCGGACGAGCCTCCTGCAAGTTGGTCTGCGCCACATTAAACACATTGTAAACCTGCAATTTAGGATATACGTTATACTCCTTGCGTCGCTCCTCGGACATCAGACGGTAGTCATCGTATTTGATTTTCTCCCTTGTCTCCTTGTTCACAACGGTGAAAGTCGTGATGAAAACCGGAAAACTCTTTTCGCCTTTGAGGATTGTCACCTGAGGCAGAGCTTCGCCGTTGTTGTCCTTAACCTGCTGTCTTTTTCCTTGCTTGTCCTTGTTGAAGTTCAGACCGGCCACTCTGTCGAAGGTGCAGAACACAGGCAACTTATAACCCTGCTTCTCACAGTGCATGATGAGCATCAGGGCGTTCATACCATTGTATTCACGTCCTGACAGGTTCTTTGGCCATGTCAGGGAGCCTTCAGTGAACCAAGGCTTCTTCCAGTCGTTCTGCAAAGTGTTGATCTTCTCAATCATCATCTCTGCGAACTTGTCCAAAGCCCGGTCTTCACTGCTACGGCCATCAGTATTATATTTCTTGTAATCAGCCATAATCATTCATTATTGGTTGGTGGATGCAGCTTTCTTCTCCCATGGAGTCAGCTCGGTGATACGACAAGTAAGGTCAAGGCGGTCGTTGTAGGCTCCCACCTGCAAATCACCCTTGGCATTGATGCCAGCCTTAGCCTGTACCCAGTCTGCCTTTGTTGTGTCAAACTGCATGAAACGAATCCAGGTGTAGGCATAGTTGTCGCCATCCTTCTCGCTGCTGTAGGCAGAGAATAGGGTATAAGGCTTGCCCTTCTTGTCTGTCTTCACCTCAACCTGCTTATACCGATAGTTCCTCTAAACTCGATGGTACCGGTGATTGCGTCCTGGCTTCCTGCATTAAAGGTATTCACTCCCGAAGCCGAGAGATTGAGGTAAAGCGCATCGCCTTTCTTATGGAATTGGAGAACTCCTGCCACCTCGATACGGGAACCTACAGGATAGTTGACCAGTTCAGCCTGGTTGTCACCATCCTTGGCCACGCTGATTTCTACAGTCTTGTTGATACCGGTCTTGGCTTGAACCACTACGCTGATTCCGAACGAGATAAACTGCTTACCTTCCTTGTTGGCACGCAACTGTGCCTGGCGACATACCGTGCCGCATACGGTTACATTACATTTAATCATAATAAACTTGGCTTATTGTTTTACTTCATTATTTGATTTGAACAGATTCCTGTTTGTCCTGCTGATTGTCAACGCCTTTCTGGTAGTTCTGTGACATCTGCTGAGATACGGTTGCAGCCTGTATGATAGAGGCAACACCTCTTCTCTTGTCTTCATCGCTCAGGTTGGCATTGCCGAGCGTTTGCTGGAGCTTTGTCATTTCTGCCTGGGTCATTTCTCTTGTAAACTGGACGGTTCCGTTATTTACATGGAGATAAGGCTTACCATCCTGAATGTTCACGGAGCAGGCTTTATAAGAGGGAAGGAGCGAGGAGAGGTCGATGCTCCTGCTGACAACCGAGTCGGTCACAGTCTGCATTTTCTCTTCTTCGCTCTTGTTGTCTATCTGCAGGGCAAGTGCCATGAGAGAGGTGAACATGGTCATAGCCATCTCAATGACAGGGTCTTCGCCTGGCATTTTTACTCCGCTGTCCTCAGATGACAGAAGCTTCCTCATCCAGGCTTCCGGACTTTGTGCCATATCTTGCACTTCGCCTTGCGAGGCAGGATTGCTAACCTTATACTGAGCGGTGATGTCCTTGCCGTTGTGGAGAGTCTGCAGCTGGATATTTCCCTTTTGAGAGATTTCAGCAAGATACGCAGCAGGGTCTATATCCCGTGCCTTGCCATCTGCAGAGATGCTTTTCACTCCAAAATGCAGATGCTCACCAGTGGTTCTGGTTCCCGTATTGCCAGTCACGCCCAATCGCTGACCGGCATTGACGTTATCTCCAGCCTTGACGGCAATGCTGCTCAGGTGCATGTAGGTACATTGATACTTGCTGCCGTCATTTCTGTTGTATTCTACAGTTACAGACAGTCCACCTGCAGTATCCGGATTGTTGTTGACCCGAGTGACCTTACCCTTATCTTCCGTAGCCAGTACATTGTCATGCCTGGCTTGAATGTCGATGCCCTTGTGCATTTGCGTATTGGCCGGATTGAGCGGATCTTTCCTCATTCCGAAGGGTGATGTGACGAGCATAAACTCGTTTCTCTTCAAGGGATAGGAATACTTTTCACTCTCCGCAGGCTTTGAAACACTCGTTTTCTGGCTGCTTTGTTCTCCTTGCTGACGAGGATTGGTTTCGGTACCGAATGATTTTCCTTGCGCTTTCATCTCCTTCATGACCATCTGGTCATACTTCTGCAGGTTGTTCTTCTCGATGATGCTCTGAAGACTTGAAGCGTACTTCTTGTTGGAGGCATAGCCGGAGTTCTGCAGTCCGTTTGTCCATCCCTTGTAGTCATCAGGGGATAGCTTGAAGAGCGAGCTGTATCTCTTGTTTCCTTTCAGAAACTGAGAATGATGTTCGTATGAGTCGCCAACAGAAGCATATTGACAGAACTTCTCGTTGGGACGGTCATCGGTATATACGAGGTACTTGCCACCGTTCTGAACCCAACCGGAAGTAGCCTTGATGCCGAAATGATTGTTTCCCTTTCGGGATAACTCGCTCTGTCCGCTTGCACTCTCGCAGATGCCTTGTGCAAGGGTGACAGAAGCAGGTATGCCATATCGTCGCATCTGCTCCATGGCATACTCTGCATATTGTTCTACATATTCTTGATTCCTTGACATGATGATTACATATTATCTGTGTATTCCTGAAGAATTGTTCTGTTCCTGCTGAGGACTCTCTACCTTGGAGGGAGAAATTTCCTCAGTGGCACGTTTGGGGGCTTCCAACTGGTCGCAGATGGCAACCCGTTCTCCTGCACGGATGAGTTTCGGCAGATAGGTGTCGAGAGCATGATATGGGAAACCAGCCATGGCCAGAGGCTTGCCGTCAGCATCCTTGGTATGGGAACTCTTGGTGAGTGTGATGCCCAGGATTTTTGAAGCTTTCTCTGCATCCTGGCTATAGGTCTCGTAGAAGTCACCACAACGGAAAAGTAACACAGCATCAGGATGTTTGCCTTTTAGCTCGTAGAATTGCTTTAACATCGGAGTCATTGCTACAACGGCAGCCTTTGTCTCAGCCTTTGTCTTCTCTTCCTTTGCCTTTTCTTCCTTCTGCTTCTGCTCTTTCTTTTCTGGAGTTTCCTCTTTCTGTTCCTCCGTATCCTTGTCTTCCTCTTGCTGAGCGGTGTTCTGCTTTACCTCATTGCTCTGGGCTTCCTGCTCCGATTTTTCAGTGCCTACAGCTACCGCATCGGTCCGGTCTTTGCGCAGTACATCGGCAAAAAGATTGGCAGCAAGGTGTTTCTTGTAGTCCTGCATGTTCTCGGCGAGCCACATACGTTGCCACTGGGATGGTGAGATCTCACGAGGTTTGAGCTTTTCACCATTCACTGTAGGCATACAGAGGATGACACTCGGCTGATTGTCCGTCTCTTTGGTCTTGAAGATGTTGACACGTTGGATTTTGTCCACCTCTTCGGCAGGAACGTTGCTCTTAAAGAGGTCAACCTTCATTTCCGGCTTATTGGAAACTTCCATGTAGTATTTCTGTGCCATGTCCTGACGCATAGTGTCTGAAAGCTCCTCGTCGCCTTGCTTTACTGTGGTGAAGAACAGGTTGACATCGGCCTTGTCTGGATATACGCTGAAAGCCTTTTCATTCTCTGGCTTCAGATAGAGTGCCCACTTGCCTTCATCGTCACGCAGCATCAGAATCTTGTCGAAGTCCACGGCTCCTGAGCGTTTCACAGCATCTGAAACATCGAGCAGGGTGATGGTCTCCAGACTCCAGTTGCTGAGTCTGGCTACAGAAACTGCCTTGCCGTCAAAGAAACTGTCGTCAGGACGGTAGCCCATGGAACCATCAACATTGTAGAAGGTGACGGTTTCATAGCCTTCCTTCTGCAGGGCATGTTCGATACGACCTTTCTTCATGCTAGGAATGTCGTTATCCATACCCAGCGATGCACCTTCTGGAAGGACTACATCGGCCATCTTTCCCTCTGCATCTTTTACGAGGACAAACTCCTTGGTGGACTTGTTGGGAAGGGTCTTGATTTCGTCAGCCACATAGTAGTGCTTTGGAAGGATGCTCTTGATGGCATCTGCCTGGTTTCTAGCAGTCTTGCTGTTCAATTCAACCTTTTCGCCACGTTCTGCCTTGTGGAGCATATCTACGGCATTGTTGACATCCCTCTCCAGTATATCAATGAGACAAGGATTCTCTTTCAGTTCTCTTGCCCAATAGTCGGTCATCGCCATACTTTCCGGGGAGAGCTTGGCTGAGATTCCCAATTCCTGGAGTTTTACGGCGGTGGCAACCTCTGTGACCAAACGCTCCTGCTTCATAGCATCCTCTGAAGAGACCTTTCCGTTCTTCGTTACCATACCTTCACGAGCCAGTCGCTGCCCATGGCCAGTGGCTGTGACAAGTAGCGATACTGCATCACGGGCATAATCTTCATAGTGTTCGTATGAAGATGCTTTGGGCAGGAAGACAATGTCTTTCTTGCTGTCGTAATGTGCTACACCGGTAGAGTCACTGCGGATTTCGACCATGTTCTCACGTGTTTTCTCCAGAAGCTCTTCTACACCTTTGCGAATGGCAGTGGAGGCAGACTCTATATCCTTTCGATCGTTCAACCTGCCGTATTCCTGGACTGTTGCTTCAAAGGCGGTCTTGTCAACCATGGGTAGGGTAGTCTGCTCGATATTGAACAAGGCTCTTACTTCACGGCTTCTGATGCCTTTGTAGTCTGCTTGTTTGTCTGATGGGAGAGCCTGGTAGTCTGCACGGCTGATTCTGTTCTCAGGGTTGTGCTTGTTGACATACTCGTTCCAGTTGTACCAGAGGAACGGTACTCCTTTCTCTTTTGATTGAACAGACTCGCCACGTTTCTTCGCTTCCGAAAAAAGCGTATATTGGTTGGTCTTGTAGCCGTTTTGAGCGGCGTGCATTCCTAAGATGATGGCATTGAAGGCTGATACCTGCAAATGCTTCTGGTAGAGTCCAGGAGCCTTTCGGCCGTTGTTATCCAGCCAAATGCCATTATCTTCCTTGGCTTTCCCGAACGCCTTGGTGAACAGTTCCACCTGACGTTCTGCAGCCATCTTTTCTTGCTGATTCTTTTCTGTCATGGATATGATGTTTTTGTGATCATTGTTTATAGCCAAGAACACCAAGAACCTTGGTCTCGGCTATGGATTTGATTTCCCACTCTGTCACACTGCTGCTCATGTGCTGACGTAGCATGTGGTCTGCTTCTTTTGTCGAAGGAGCATTGACGTAGATGGTCTGTGGTGAGAACTTTTTTACGCCAGTTTCTTCATCCTCAGTGACAAGGGAGACGACGGTCTTGTACCAGTGGTTGCCTTCTTTCTCATCTTCTTTCAGGATCTCCGTGATAGGTTCACGTGAGATGGCTGTGATGTCGAAGTCTCTGGTTCCGATAAGCTCAGTAGCAGCTTTGGTGGCACGTTTCTCTGTCTCGGTGAAGCTCTCGGCATCTACCAGGTATTCTTCACTGACTTTTTTGTTCTTTCCTGTGTCAAGGGCTTTGCCGTATTTGACACGGAACTTATACCAGTATCTTTTCATCTTTGTTCTATGTTATCTTTGAGCAAGTGGTCTCTCGATGACTGTCTGTCGTTCGCCAGCCTCGTATTTCTCGGATGCTATCTGTCGCATCTGGTCATTCTTTGCCAGCACAGCATTGGCAAGGGTGTTGAGAGGCAGCGCTCCTTGACGGTAGGCATCCACAACTTTTTCTGGAAGGGCTATGGTACATGGCACTCTGTCAATGGTTGCGATCAGGCAGTTGGCTCTTATCTCCGGATTCTGGATGCGTGCATTCAGAGGCTCTTCGGGATAGATGCGATAGTTGACTCTGACACCAGCTTGTTGCGGATGATCCTGTGTCTTGAAGTTGTCCAAGGCTTCCTGTCCTGCCTTATTGAGAAGATTCATGCCTCCCATGCCTATGAGCACCATTTTGAGAATCGGGTTCTTGACAAACATACCTGCAACAATGCTTGCAATAGGCATCATGTTATCCTTGATATTGATGGACTTGGTCTTACCGGTGAACATGCCTACGAGCATATCTGGAAGCATGGCCAATACATAACCAAGATTATGACCTATATCGCTGATACCATTGAGGCCGAATGACGTGAGAAGCCCTTGCCAACCGTTCATGTTAGTCTGTTCAGGCTGCGTGTTGTTGGTTTCACCTTCAGATTGGTTTACTTCTTCTGTTGGTTCTGCCTGTTGTGCTCCTTCCTCAGATTGTGGCTTGTTCTGTAGTTTCTGCTCCGCTTGTTTCTTCTTTTCCTGCTGCGTTCGTCTGTATTCATCCTCCTTTCCCGGTGCAATGATCATGGGAACATCGGAACGGTCATTGAGTTTGTCACCAACATGAGTGACGAGCATGTCGCTTCCTATCCAGGTGGCAGCAGTCTTCAAGCCACCTCCCAATCCTCCCATACAGGCAAGGTCGGTTACAGAGCCAAGGGCTATACCAGCGTTCTTTTCCCAGACCGATGGCTTATACCGCTTCTCTGCCTCCGAGTCTATCTTGTGATCCAATGGCGATTTTGCGACTTCCTGAGGTAGGTAGAAGATGGTACTCGTGGCAGCCTTTCGTATGATGTAGTCGATGGATGATTTCGGTATTTTGTCCTTTATCATCTTGTCGATCATCTTCTGTTCCATGGAAGCATTGACCGTGATATGCTGTCGCTTCAACTCTTTCTTGACCATCGCAATATAGTCTTCCGTGGTCTTGGATGTCCATTTGCCTGTGTATTTGAGGGTGTCATTTTGCGCCTGCATGGATGCCATACCACCGTCAGGTCCAGCTGCTGCTGCCATCAGACCTGCAAACGAATTGGAGTTTGACCGCAACTCGTCTGCAAGCTTGTTCTGTAGGTCATTCCGAACTTTATTCATAATCGGTATGACCTTAGTATTGAATATTTTATCCTGTTTTGACTCTACCATAGCTTTATGTTTACAAGTTTAATTGGTTGAGAATTTGCTCCCTGGTCTGTTCGATGGCGTTGTGATAGACTTCCATCTGTTTCGGGAAATATTCCTCCAGCCATTCGTCCTTCTCGATGTTGTCGTTGATGAACTTGATGGCCAGATTTCTTTCTATCTCAATGGCAGCTTCGCCTTTCTCGCTGTTGTTGAACCAAGCCTTAGTCCACCATCTGATTCCCGACTTGTCGGGATAGACGCTCACCAGGCGTGGAATGTCGAAGCTTTGAACATCGATGTCCAGTTCTGCCAGTGGGTCAACTATTCCGCTTGTCGCTATTGCCCGGTCTTGTGCTTTTTTTTTTCGATGGCGCTCATGCTTGACAGAAAGATCTGATGGCGCAAGGCGAGATAGTTTAGAAAATCTCCAATAAGGAGGTTCTGTACTCGCTCGGCTATTGGAATGCTTCTTGATCCCATTCCCAATGGATTCGCCATGGAAGGCAGGGTTTCATAGAAGTAATTCTTCATGGCCGACATGGTGAAGATGTTGCGAAGTGCAAGTTCCGTATGCTCTGGTAGGGCATAGATGCCTTGGCTCATGTCGCTCATGTAGTCGGGAAAGAAACGCATCATGAGGTCTTCAATCTCCTTCTGGTCTTTGTCATACATGGTATGAACATCCATATCAAGAGTGACGAACTGAGGTGCTGCGCCTGGCTTGCCGTTCTGTTCCATCACTTTCAGATTGCTATAGATCATGGTGAGGAACTCCAGTGGATTGAGTTCTTCGCCCTTGTATTTGACTTCTACATGGAGGGAGTCGGCACTGACAGCGATGACTTGCCCTGCCTTTACCTCTTTGCCGTAGTTGGCAAACACGTTGCTCAGGTGGGCATAGGTCACTTCATAGTCATCGTATCGGGTAATCTGGTAGATGCCGTGAATGGCATCGTTGCCCAGACCTGTCACCTTGCCGGTAGCTACAGCAGACAGCAGATAGTTCCTGACCTTGAAGTCAACTCCATGATGGAAAAATGATTCTCTTGTGTGCGGATGCTTCTGTTTGCCGTAGCCCAGGGACATGGTCACTTCTCCGTTTCTTTCCTCGAATGGCATGCAATAGCCACTGTCGGAATGCAGTATCATTTCTTGTGTATAGTGCATTGTATAATACTTTGTTATAATGTTTGTTATCTTCGTCTGCTTACAGTATTGGTTTGCTCTACTTCTTGCTGCTTTTCTTCTTCCTTGTGGTTGCTTGTCTTACGATCACTGTTGCCACCAAGTAGGCTGCTTAGATTGGCATTGTTGCCTATCATCATCATTCCGAGAACGGCTCCAGCTATCTTGCCTAACCATCCGAAGCGACCGAAGACGAGGAGGGCAGAGACTACAAGCCCTACAAGGCTGAGACCTGAAACGTTTCCTTTGCCTATGTTGCTGAAGAAGTTTCCGAACATGTCACCGCCATGACCAGAGAACATGGCTCTAAGGAAGCCAGACATACCGCTCCACTTGGAATCCACGCTGCTGATAGCCCCATTAACATTGTCAGAGAGTCCTGTAACAGAGTCTTTCAGGTCTTTCACGCCATCGCCAATCCCTGATACAGTGTCGCCAATCTTCTTGGTGGTGTCTTCTCCTATGACGGCATCGCTGACAATGCCTACAACGCTTTTGTCCGTGGTGAGTTTCTCCCAACCAATGTAACCAAGACTTCCTCCGACAACTGCGCTTTTAGTGGCAGAACCTACGCCTTTCAAGGTCTGCTGAGGATGAAGCACAGCACTGCCAACTGTGTGTGCAGTTGCACTGGTCATCCTTCCTCCCAATCGGAGAGTTGATTTTAAAAATGAACCCCAACCCATAATGCTATGTATTTCTAAATTATTGTACTGTTATTTGTTATCTGATTATGTTGAACCTTTACTTCAAGGTCTTGCATTCCTTCGCCATCGTTCTTTACATCGCTGTACAATGGTAGGTTTGTCCACTTCACTCCTGGCTCCATAGTCTATCTCTGCCCAAACGTCTGACAGTCTGGTGTACTTTACTGCCCGTATCAACCGTTTGAGTTTCTGGTTCATCAGTTTGAGTTTCGGTCGTATGCCAAAGACTATCTCCAGTCGCTGCTTCTCTGTCATCTTGTTATTAGAGAGGCATACCTGCCTGACATCATTGACTATCTCGACACTGCTCATGACAAGTTCCCGATAGAGTTTGTTGCGATTGGAGGACAGAGCCACGGCAAGAGCATTGGTCGTCTGATGGCTGAGCTGGTGGCTGTAGGTGCCAAGCTGTCCAACGAGTCGGTCTATCTCGTGATAGAAACCATAAATCTGAGCTGCATAGCTGATGATGCTGTTGAAACGGTCTAGATAGTTATTGAACTCTTTCTGTAGGTTGGTTGTACCTTCTACCTCTTCCTTGATCCATATATGGCCTGTAGATACAAGTTGCATCATCTGTTCCTGCTGCTTCAACTCTTTCTTGGCTTTGTCGGTATATTGGAATATCATACCTGCCAGAACAGGGTCATTGCCCTGGGCACGGAGAAAAATCCCATCCTGCCCATCAAAGGGAAGGATGAGAGAAAAGAGAAGTAATATGAGAGCATAGAGACGTTTCATAAATATTATCCTGAAATAATTTTTTTATGGTGTTACAACTCTGGCACATCTGCGCCATCTGCCAAGGGCTTGACTGGCTATCTCGGCATTGCTCCGGTCGAGCATTCCTGCCGTGACATTGTTCCAGACATCGGCCATGGTGTAGTATCTGATGCTTAGACATAGCCTTGACAGCTTCTTGTTGAACTGTGCCAGACGGTCGTTCAGTTCCCAGAGGGTTTTGCTTCGTTCTGCACCAGTGAGCATATTCTCATTGCCACCTTTGGCTATGGCATCCTTTAAAGTGGTATATACCGTTACGAGCTCTGTGGCCGTCTCGATATAGAGATTGTTCATGCTCGCTGTCGCCACAATGCCCTGTGGGTTGCTTGCTATGGCCTTCTTCAGATTGCACAAGTTGATGAAGATCCTCACACCATCGTCATAGAGCGAGGTGCAGGCTTTCAACGTGGAAGCATAACCCGATGCCGTTTTCAGATAGCTGTTGTACTTCTTTTCCCATTTGTGAATCTGCGAGAACTCAGCTGCGATGGTGTTCTGAAGGAATGCAGTCTTCTGCTGGTCTTCTATCTGGTTCTTGATTTGACCGTTGATAAGTTCGTTTCCCTCAGCCAAGGCAACATACTCCAATGGATTGCTGGAGGCAACCTGAGCATGAGCAATAGTAGGCAGCAGCATTAACGCCAAGGTAATGGCTGCAACAACCTTACTTCTTCTGTTATCTGTTGGTAATTTCATATATGCCTTTTCTCTTTTTGTTGTATTCTACACGTTCACGGATGATTCTCACCACGTCCAACCTTTCTTTCACACCGTAGATGTCCAGTTTGGGATTGGAGCGGTCTCCGCTGAATATCCATACTGTCTTCAAGCCGAACAACTGTTCCAGGATGTCACGGTTCTCGCTGAAATCCACCACTCGGTACAGCTCTATGTAATCACTGGTTCTGGTCAGTACTCCATGCTGGATGATGAGCTGTTCAGAGGTGATGATATATCTTAGTTTGTAGAGATATAAGCATCTATAGAGCATGATGCAGGTCATCACACCTCCAAGTACCACGAAAGGCATCTTGTAGGTGATGCTGTCGTGACCGGCAACAAGGAATAGGGCACAGCTGATGATGAACGACATCCCTTGCGAGATGATATACTGCGCCCAATGAGGGCGTAGGGTGATGATGTTGTATCGTCTGATTGGGTCTGCCATATTCATTATCGTTTAAATCCATGATGTTTGGTTTCCTCGTTCTCTTCTTGCCGTTCAATGGTTAAGTCCACACCGTTTTCGTCAAATGCGGTCTCTACTACGTCGGTCATAGAGAACTGTTTCTTGTCAAGTAGCTCATCGTTGAAGTCCTTGTAGCCTTCCGATGGCTCTTCTCGTATAATCTTCACGGGAGCGAGGTCTTGGTCTTCGTGCAGGTTGAGCTTCTGTAGCAGTGCATCCTTGAAGTCCTTGAAAGCTTTATTCATCTTGTCAGCTGCTTCCTGCTTGTCTTCTTTACACAAGAAGGGAGAGTAGTGATACTCCAATGCCTCTTCTTTTGCAGAATCGTAAATTAGGTAGAGCTGTTTGAGTTCTTGGGGTAGTAAGCTGTAGTTCTCATCATTGAAACTTAGCAGTTCCTTGATGGTTCTCGGCTGTTTGTCGAAGCTTTCCATGAATTCTCTCATTTCAGCAGGTACATTTCCTGGAGCTACAGGACTCTGTTTACTTGCTATATCCTCGAAGTTTGCCACAAACTGCTTTCCTGCCACATCCTTGTCAAAGCCAAGGTGGAAGGTGGCTTGGGGTGCTGTTTTCATCAATCCCTGTATCTGCCCATAGCTTGGGTTACCTCCAGTAGAGACATAGACTCCGGCTTTCAGATCCTGCCGTCCACGCTGGTCCAATCCTGATTCCTTGCGCATCTGCAACTGGTAAAATGCCATGGCATCGTATGCGCTTTCAAAGACAAGTACGATACGGGCATCCTGGAGTGCCGTATTCTTGGGACTTGCCATCCATAATCCTTCGCTGGCGTTGGTGCCGGTAGCCATGCCTTTTCGGGCAGAACCGTCCTTTCGTGGATAGCCTCTTTCCTCTAAGCCTACACATTTGTCTGGTTGCCCAGGGATGTACATGGGGAAGGAGAGATTCTTATAGGTGCTGCCATCTTTTGCTGTTTTCGATGCGAGGAAGAAACTGTGATGGAAGGCACAACGGGTGGCGAAATCAATTCCTCTTGACTTAAAGAAGGCGTAGAACGGCTTCTGTGACTCGAAGTCTTTGGGATTGAAACGGTCAATTTTGTAGTCATTGATATCAAATGGCTTGCTGCTGACAGTTGGATTATGCACGTCCTGACTCCGATGTTCTACCGGGATGTTAAGCAGGCGTTGGCAGACCTTATGGACAAGGGCTGATTCCTTCATGCCATACTTGTACTCCTTGAAAAGGTCTGGATGTTCCCAGATGAAGGAGGTAACAGAGTAGAGCTTGATGGTTGGCGGCTGGAAACAGCAGTTCTTGTTGGGCATGACAATGTACTTGTCTCCACTGATTCTTTTTCCGTCACTGCCCAGGCGTACATACGCAGGATAGCGCAAGCCATCACGCTTGTAAAACGTGTAGCCTACGTCCTCCAATACGTCCTTGATGTTAAGACGGCTTCTGTAGTCTGCAAATGTCTGTTCGTCTGTCATCTCTTGAATGTGAATTGTTGTTTATCTGCCATGACCTAAGCCTACACCGTGTTCTCCTGCATTGAGTCCTGCATCGAAGGCTCGTGAAGCAAGGTCTTGCGGTGAATCCACGCTGCCCTTGAAATATACATGTGGCCCATGGGCATGGTCATGATGGTGTTCTACGAATACTGCCGGTGCTGGACGGTCTCTGCCCAGTTCACTCATCACGGCAAGTCCTGCAAGGAGTGCTCCTCCAATCTGTGCCCCGATATTTTTGCCTTCTCCAGGGATGGTTTTCATATCCACCTCCTTGAAGATGTGGGAGAAGAGTTTCATGCGGTGGTAGTCATCGATAGCCATGAACTTGTCATACTGCTTTTGGGTAATCTCATGGCTGATGCTCTCTCCGTTGATGACGGCTGTCATGCGAAACTTGGCGTTGCCTTTCTCATCCTTCTGGATTTCTCCCTGCTCATTACGTACTGGCTCAACCTTGATGTCATCAACCTGAACCTCTCTGCCATGCTTGCCTTCACGGAACCATCCCTTGCTTTCGTTCTGCTCATACAGGCTATTGCCATCTACATGGGCAATACTGCGGTCTTCTGGCTCAATAGTAATCTGGTCGCCATTAGATGGGAGTGACTGGTCAATCACCATCTGTTGGCGGTTGTTGAGTTCTGCCTCTATTTCTGGTCTGAGCTTCAAGCTGATCTGCTCTTTGGAATTGAGCATATCCATCGTCAGTTTGTCCTGGAAATCGTTTCTGATGGCATTGTTGATGATGTCGATACGGTTCTGGACTGGTACCTGCTTGATGGAATTGTTGGTCAACTTCTTCACCTCATCCTCAGTGAGATCATAAACAAAGTCCTGCTTGGCTGCAGTGGACTGAATGGTCAGGGTCTTGTTGGCTGCATCTACGATGATGCCGTGGGACGAAAGACACTCCTGCCATTTGTCATTGCAGAAATAGACCTTGGAGGTGATGAGTTCGTTGTATGGCTTGGCAGGTTCCTTGGGGCGAGGACGAACCACTACAGGGGTAATGACTGATTGCAGGTCTGCCAACACATCCTGCGATGGTTGCTGTAACATGTTTTGCTGACCACCTTTATAATAGAAGCCATAACCGCCATTCTGCAATTCGCCCGGCTTCATTCTGCCGTCAGGACGTTCTGGTACGATTGGAGCATCTTGCATGAACATGGCTCCTCCAACTCTGCGCATGTGGAATCCTTCCTGGCATCGTGGAGTCCACCCGAGGAATCTTCCGTGATATGGATCCATCATCATGTGGGCATGTCGTTTGTTCCAGGAAAGTCTGCCGTATTCGCCAACGCCTATGCGGTAGCCGTGGAGTCCCATGGCAACACGGCCATTGGCATTTCTGGCATGAACGAAGTCACGTGGCATGTAGAAATCATTCTTCACGAGTTCTGCCACGGTGTTGTAGGCTTGCTTATTGGCTGAGTTTGCTCCCCAGTCAACCAAGGCTCTGTGCTGTTGCGCTGTGATGGCGTAAGTCAGCAGAGGAGAATCGTGACCTTGAACGGCCAATTGATAACCTTCTCCTTGTCTGATGATATGTGCTTGCATACCATTCTTTCTGAGAATCTCCTGAAGCTCTGGTGCCAGGTCTCTGCCTACTGGTAATGCATTTGATCTGATTGACATATTCTAATGCTGTTTATTAATTCTGTACTGTGTGATTATTCGCCAGCTTCAATCTGCTCGCCCTTCCAATCGACAAATTCCTCTGCCGATTCCTCATTGACAATGAGATCCTTCTCTTTGCAGAAGGCAGTGTATTCCTCTTGCCATTCAGGTGAGTGGTGGTTGATGTAGTCAAGCCAGCCATATTCTCCGCTCTGGACTTTCTCCACGAGCACGTCTTCTGGATAGTACTTTACATTTGCCATGAAATCTTGTTTTATGGGTTAATACTTTGGGTTATCGCTGCATCATGCGCATACCCAGTTTCTTCTGTTCATTCCACATCTCTTCGGTATAGTTCTCTTCTGGGATGTAGTCGAGATTGCCGTCTTCATCCATAGCCCAACAGCCGAAGATGCCGAAATTGAACTTATCCCAGTCACGCTTGGCTTCTCTTTTCCAGACAAGTTCGTTGCCTGCTGCGAAACGGATGCCGGTGTTAGAGTTGAGGTCGATACCAATGGACTGTTCCTCGTCATCCTCTACGATGGTAAGGATGTCTCCATTCTGCAACTTCTGCATCTCTGCGCCAGTGAGGTGGTAGCGGTCTGCTATATACTGGATGTTTCTACCGATGACTGGTGTTGGAACACTGAGTACCTGCTTGCTTTCTGGATCAAGCTGGAAGAAACACTTACTGCCGAGTTCCTTGCCAACCTCGTTGCTCTCCAAATGACCGACAATAGGCTTTCCTGCAACAAGGTTCTTCTCCTGCTGCTCGTTGAAGAGTTTCAAGTCTAACTCATCGAGCTGTGGATAGAAAAGCACGTCAACGCCACCTTCGGCTGTTCTTACCAAGCTGAATCTGGTTCGTGCCTTGACTTCCTCACCATCATCGGCTGTGATATGAACTGGCAGGACTGGCGACTTGCGGCCATTGTAGATGTTCTGGAGAACATCGGTCGGCAAGTCGTCAATCATTGCCTGGGTGAGTCCGAAACGTTCAAGGATGCCATAAGGCATCTCGTTCTCATCGAAATTGTAATTCATTTGCTTCTGTTTTATTCGTTTTTTATTTGGTGGCTGACCTATGACAGGTCTTATTCAGACTGCGCTTAAAGCCAAACCGACAACAAAGTTACATTGTAGATATAGAAGAAATTAAACATGTACGTTAGTATCATCAAAGTTTTATAGATAGTTATGAAAATAGTATGATTATTCTTCAATTATCATACTATAAACATAAATAAAGTTAGATATAATAGGGAAGAGGTAACTTCTTTCGTGTTGTTGAACTGAGTCTGATTACCTTTGCAACATGAAAGCAATAAAGACACTCATATTGATACTGACAATGATGCTTACAAAGACTCCTTCACATGCCCAATTCAATACGATTGGGTATGTGAAGAAGCATAGTATATCTAATAAGAAGAGTCCACAAGAAACAACTAATGTTGCTTCTGTGGACTCTGTGATGAAGGCTGATTCTCTGCCTCCGGATTCTTCCCAAGATGTTCTTCCTTATCTTCGGGCTTCATTTCCGTTGAAAAACATTCAGATCAATTCAAGATTTGGTATGCGTAATCACCCGGTGAAGCACAAGACAATCATGCACAACGGCGTGGATCTGGCAGCTCATTACGAGAAAGTGTTTTCCATGTTTCCAGGGGAAGTGACTGGCGTTGGCCATGACAATCGCTCAGGTAAGTATGTCACAGTCAGAACTGCTGCCTATACCATCAGCTATTGCCATCTTTCTGCTTTCTGGGTTTCAAAGGGGATGTTCGTCAATGCAGGAGAGGTGCTTGGTGTGTCTGGAAGTTCCGGAATGTCAACTGGCCCTCATCTGCACCTGACAACAAAAAAGGATGGCAAGGTGTTTGACCCTGTCATCCTTCTGAAGTATGTTCAATGCATTACAAAGTAGTGCTTGATTGGTATTATTGCTTCTTGCATTTTACCCAAATAGATTCGTCACCAATAGACATTTTCATTTCTGATACTGTAGAAGTCGCAGAAATGATGGTGTAAGAAGCAAATAGTTCACCTTCAACATATGTATTCAGTGTGTTTCCTTTCAAAGACCATGTTCCTCGACCTGTTCCGAAATATCCGGAGCCGTAATATGAACCGTCTGCATTGAATGTGGCGTATGTCTTTCTGAAAGGCCAGTCAACATACGTACCAGACTCCGATGTCTTTACTGCTGTCATCTCCCAGGTTCCCACAATTATAGACTTGTCATAGTCTCCATTGTCATCATCGTCACTGCTGCATGATATTAATGCAAAAGATGCTACCACAAGGGTAAGAAGGAAAAATAAATACTTTTTCATAATGTTCTTGTTATTTTGAATTTACCAATTGTCGTTTTCATTACCAGATAAGCCATTCTTGATGCACTCCTCAATCTTGTCCATTACAACATTAGAGTAGGCATGAGCCATGACAAGTGCTTTGCAGGAAGTCTTCTTGTGAGAGTCCTTTTTGGCAAAAGGATAACATTTATCAAGTGGCCAATTCTGATCAGAACGGGTAGGGATAGTGCCTCCCATTGCACCCATCCAACCGCCACCAACGGCAACATTGACAGAATAGAATGGTACTGTGTAGGTAACACGAACCTTATTGTCCTTTATATCACACTTGATAACAGGGCGTAAATTAACGTTGTAAGCGTTAGTACCACCTGCATGTTGTGCAATACTCTCTACAAAACCCTGTGCGATGATGGTTCCCAACTCCTTGTCATTTAATTTGATGACGGAGTTCGCATCATTGAAAGTTGCGGTGAACCAATAGTTAAGCAACACATAAAGCTGATCTTTGGTCTTGCCTTCAGCAGGGATTACCTGAGTATAGGTGATGGCATTGTTCTTATCCAATGTCAACTGGGTACCGAGATTAGTTGCTGCATCAACCCATTTCTCTCCATACTTTTCTTTTGCGTACTTTTCCAACTCTTCTGCTCGCAGAATTTGAGCATCTACCGCACTGCATACAAATAATGCAGCAAGTGTCACTAAAATAAACTTTTTCATCTTCTATATTGTTTTGATAGATATTATTCTTTTAAAAATCAAATCCAAGTTTGACGCTAACTGACTCTGTGTCATATGTCGCAGGCTTGCGAGTATAACTCATATCATATCTGCCATTGAAACGTTCAAATGTTTCAAATTCAAGTTTCTCAGCAGCATATCCTACAGACAAGCTAAGTCCCTGTTTGCTATTCAGAGCATATCTTACACCTACTGATGCTACCACGTAAAGGCCACCGTTATTGGTAACAAACGTTCCACCTTTGATGTCAAAGAAAGGTGAAAGCTTACCTTTTGTAAAATTGCTGCGGAAGTTTGCGAAAACTGGAATATCAACTTTACTGTCTCTTACATCAAGTGGTATTTCCATATCACCTGTTTTGTAAGAAGACATAAAATGCAAACCAGTACCAGCACCAAGGAATATATAAGGATTCACTTGATAGCCATGTGTTGTGTTGACTTCAAAACGACCAAAGTCATAGTCACCAATACCAACAGAATAACCTGCTTCAACATGGCCTTTATAGCCAGATTGCATACTTTGCGCATTACTATTGATGGCGAAAGCCATAGTAGCAGCTAAAAGAATTGCTATTTTCTTCATAACCTAATAATATAATAATGTGAAAAATCCATTTTCTGAAGGTAACTACCAACCGCAATTATCGTCATAGCACTCATCATTCTCGATGCCTTCATACTCATCACGATCGCAATAACCACTATCGTGATAGTCATTGTAAGAACAATCATGGTCACTGCAACAGTCATCATAACCATCTTCATAGCCACGAGTATAGTTTTCATGGTCTGAGGATGTATTATTACCAGCGTTACTATGCGCTTTCTTTTGGCTGTTTGAAACGCCGCTTGAAAATAAAAAATCGAATAGTCCCATACCTTTTTCTATTAATGTTTAACTTCTGGTGCAAAGGTATGAATTGATTGTGCAGTCTATCTGCACAATCAAAAGAATGTGCAAAAATGAAAGAAAAAAAGCAGAAAGAACTGTTTCTTCCTGCTTTAATATATGTAATTTGTCCAATTATAATTGTCTTAATGTATCTACAAAGAATGCTTCTTTTGCTTTCATCTTTTCACAGAAGTCTGCATAAGAAGTGGAGGTGTGACAAATCTCAATACCTAATATATATAGTGATGCAGATGAGTCCTTCAACCGTGATTTTGGAATTTTCTGCTGTCTCTCAGACAAAGGAGCTATAAAAACTCCTTTCGATGCCTGTAAGTTAGTAATGTATGTGATTAACTGATGAAGGTCATCACGATTAACTTTTGAAACCTTTTCATAACTTTCAAGCTTCTTGTATTTTGCATCGAGAACAATATCATCTTTATAGAAATCTGGATAACGGATTCCACTATGATCTTCAAACAAATAGATGCCACCTTTATGTTTCTTGTTTTCAGGATGCTTGAAGCCCTCTTTTTGTAGAATGGTATTCAGATACTCTTCCCAAAGCCAGGCTCCATCAAACAGAATACCGCAAATCTCCTCATCTGTTTCTCCGTACTTTACTTCTTCCATTCTTAGAATTTGTAAGCAAAGGCATTGCAGGGGCTGGTATTCCGTATAGTAAGGATGACTCTTATGTCTTAGGTTCTTACCAATAATTGCACTTCGCTCATTTTTGTTATATGAAGGAGTTAGTGAAATTATAGATTTTACATTATCTATAGTTTCCTGATCTAAACCTAATACGGATTGACCATATCTCTTTGACTTCATAAACTCAATTGTATGACGGATTAACTCAGTCATGTCATTGTCATAGGTATATTCACGAGTGGAGTATGCCACATTTCCTGCAAACGGAATGTTTTGGGCAATATGGCGTTTCCAGTCAATAGTACCTTTTGATTTTGCGTCATTATGTTTGAAGTTCTGATACTCTCTGTATATGCCCTGACGCATTGCGTTCTTTAGCAAGTGAGGGAACATAAACATAATAAAGTCAAATACATCCTCTTTTTCGTTGTTGTGATTAAGGTCAAAGAGATTGAATGAAAAGACCTTTTGAAGCATGTAATGTAAGAGATAGTCGTCGCGTCCTTCGTCAAAGCGGGATTTAATTTTTATCTGCAGGTTTCCAACACCGATAAACCCCATCACATTTCCTGTGGTAATACGTACCTTTTCAGAGTCACTTGTATTTAGAATGGTCATAACAGAAGCTTCACCGACTTTATCGTCAGAATCCTCTATACTATAGGGAAATATTAGCAGATTCTCATTTTCATGACATAATTGAGCTATTGTCTTGTCGGCAATAGGGAATAAAGCTGAGACATCTTTACGAAGAAATATCCCAGCTTTCACCTGTCCAATATTATTGTCTGTTAAGTTAATTCTCATCGACCAATTCGTTATCATTAATATTTGAGTTGCTTTCTTTGGTATCGAAGTAAGCATTTCTCAACTTCTCCATGATTTCTTCTAATTTGCGGAAACCACGGATATATTCTCGGAGCAATGGTTCGATATTCATATTCCACAGCTTTTCAAAGTTTCCACCATTATCACCCAACTTTAAGAAGTATGATGGTCCAACCTGGTAGGCAGGTCCAAGCCCTTCAATCTTGGATATCTCATTATTCAATCTTACCATAACATTCTTTGCCTTAGTGGCACATTCGAGTTTGTCGAGCATAGATTGTGTATCTTCTGGCTTTATTTCCTTCCAAGTGAATCTGCGACGCATAGCAAAGTCCATGCTCTCGATACTACGGTCTATATCATTCATTGTACCAAGAATGAATACGTTTTCAGGAATATAAAATCCTTCTGCAAATACATCTGTTTCAGGGACAAGGTTCTGATATTGAGTCTTTACTCGAATATCTTTCTTGCCTCTATAACCAGGGTCAATGGCGTAGAATAGTTCACCAAATATTTTTGAAGCCTCTCCACGATTGATTTCATCAATGATAAAGACAAATGGCTTACGCTCAATTTTGTTTGCTGATATAACTTGCGTCTTATATTTCATTTCACGAATAGCTTTCGTAATAATGAATGCATAAGAATCAGGTTGTGTACCAAATTTTCTGTTAAAATAGGTACGGATATCACGCACTATATTTAGTGGAACATCATTGGTCAGCAACTCTATTATTTCATCAGCGTTTATAGGAATAAGTGGCGTTTTAGGGTTACTATCATTATGAGCTATAATGTTTCTCCCTTTGATTTCATCTATCGTAAACTCACTTCCATTTGATAATTTAAATTTTGTGTCGTTGTCTATAGAATCATCAATAAATTGCTGTAACTTATTTTCCCAAGATAATTCTTTAGAGAGATTTTCAATACTCTTTGCAGAATCAATCAAGTTCTTGATAGCTTTTTTGCAAAACTCTTTAAAAATTCCATCTTTACGCTCAAATCCCATCTGTCCTTCAGACATCATGATAGGTCTCAGACCTTCTACAAAATCAGTATAGTCGTAAGAGGGATGAAATTGCACAAAGCACATTTCGTCCTTACTACATCCCATTTCTCTTGCTATGGCCTGAGTCATAAAGGTCTTACCGGTACCAGGAGCACCCGTCAGAACTAAGTTCTTGCTCTCTTTAAGCAAGTCAATATATTTTTGATACATCATAGTGCTGTTTATTTTTGTTTCAACAAGATCATTTTCATTATCTTCCTTGTCAGTATCTGTATTTTTTAATAATGTCCTATTATAGTACCACAATACCGTTTGAGCTGTAAGTGGCATACTTTGAATACATCCATTATTCTTTATTTCGTCATTGATGGACAAAATCAATTCATTCTCTTTCTCAATCTCTGGAATAACGTATTGATCCAGTAATTCGTAAAAATGAACAAGCTTTAGACCTGCCTTTCGTGGCTTAACCCCTAAAAGCTTACATAAATTCTTATATACATCATTTTTATAAAAAGTATATTTCTGAGGATTATGGAATGTCAGGAAACAACTGATAAGTCGCTCATCACACATTGCACTCGTATGATTGGTAAACTTTGCTTTGATCTTGTCATCCCATAATGTTTTGCAGCTTTCTGTAAAGTTTTCTATTCTTTCTTGTAGAAGGATATTTTCATCAAATAGTGCTATAAAGAGTTTTCTATACTCTTCTGGTTCATATTTCACAAAATTTCTAATTGCGGTAATCTGTGAACTAAAACATAGATTCTTAAATTCTAGAGAATTAATCTCTTTAGAAAAATCTACAGCATTAGGGTCTGGGTGTCCATTTTGTTTGGACACCAATTCCCATTTATATAATTCTTGCATTTGGTTTTCAGAATCACCATTTAGCCCATATTGGATTTGGTGATTCTTGAATAATGTGACTATATCTCTTAAATTCATTTCGTATCTTCTATTGCTATATCAAATTTAATATCCTTATTACGATAGAGATAAATCTTTGTATCGTAGGTTATTGTCTCTACTTCAAATCGTTCGCCATTTGGCTGACGGGCAATGTTCCACTCGTTTATGAAACCTCCATCTGGATAGATAGAGAGCTTCTTGTTACCACAAGTAATTGACAAAACACGCCAATGGGTGAGGGTACGCTTAGGAACGGAAACGACAGGGAGTAAATGACCTTCTATGTTCTGATCATATTTGAGGTCATCTATCCATGCATTTGTGAAGTTCGTCAACCATTTGTCGCGCACTTCAGAAGATGGCATGTTGGTGCATATCTTGTTTGCATTGCCCTTGTCGTCTCTGTAGGCTTCAACTTTGAACTCGATGTCGAAGTTTGAACCAATCTGTTTCACTATGTGCCAGATGGTCTGTATGGTAATCATCATACCCATGATGCTCTTCAGATGTTCGTCCTGATAGCTAATCTTCAAATTGCCACCGTTCTGCTTAGCATAGGAAATGAACTCATCAATGAGACCATTCGATTTTGTTTGGAGAATTTCACCCAACTGATAGGTATGAATCTCCTTGAACTCATCACCAGCCAGTTTCAGCAGCATAGCCGATGGTTTATAAGACAAGTCCATAGACTTCGCAGAAGCAATAGGATTATCCGTGCGAACAAAGAACATAGTGTCGTTGCCCCATTGTGCATTCAGTTGTGCATGTTCCTTATTACTCATGAAGTAAAGGCTGCCGTCAATGTAAGCAATAGGGTAGAGCCCCTTGCTTGCCCATGGATTCTTCATCTTCTTGACATCGCCGCCTTTAGCCCATGCTTTTATCTCACGGCACATTGCTACAATAGGTTCCACCATTGCAATCTGTTCCGATTCCATCAGACAGAAAGTCGTAGTCTGGCTCTTTATCACAAAACGATTCATGAACTGAGGTTGCCATCCGTTTTCTCTATCCTCGTAATCCCATTCGGTATAGTCATTGTCTGCAAACAGAATCAATTCTTGATGAGAGGCAGCAAAGGCCTTCTCTAAATCATATAATGTGGTCTGTGATGGAGAAGTACCAGGGAATGCATCCTTGATGTTTTGTGGAACGGTATCACCCACCTCTTCCTCTTCTTCTATCCAAGCCAAAGCTGCATCTACATCAACGAACTTGGCATATCTAAGTGTAAACTTGTCGAGGAGCATATCCTTTGATTTCTTCTCACGAGCTTCCATCAGGAGTTTCTTTGTAGCCTTGATGACATCCTTCATTACCTGAATGTTAGCCATTTGGTTAGCATAGCCAGCTCCTCCAGGATTACAGTCGAAGATACAGAGATGACCGTTTGGCATGATGGCGAAGTCAACGGCTCCACGTTCTTTGCCCAGAATGTCCACCAAGGTCTGAGTGAAGGCTATACCCAATGTAAAGAGCAGGTTCTCCTCCTCATCACGGTTAGACATCCATTTGTTCTTTCCCTTATGGCGAATACGAATCTCGCTATAGTCGGTTTGTATTGTGTCGCCAATAATCACATTGCGCTTCACCTTTGAGGCATCATGTGAGCAACAGCAGGCCTTGCGCATTTCCTTACCGGTGATGGCGAAATGGTATTTTGGCTTCTCTGGCTTTCCTTCCTTCTTTTCAGGCTTTATATTGTTAAACTCATACGGGAACTTCAATGGTTCATCCTTGTCTGCTACATCTTCCTCCAATACTGTACGTCCACACTTAGGACAGAAGCAATATCCATATCCCTTACCTTCGTTGTAATAAAGTATCTTGGCATTGCCTGAGTCACTATTAGGGCGAACAGAGAAAAGATGAGGTTCCGTCACATTGTTTGCCCAGTCATCAGCATCAATCAGCTGAGCACTAACTCGTGTATAGACATTACTGTCCATGATTCGGGTCTTGTCCTCATTCATATCAGGCATGAAACCAACAGGCTGAATCAGTTCCAGCCCATAGTTATCATTCACAGTCCATTTAATCTGATTACTGAGCGTAGAATCATTGATCACCGTCTTGTCGCTATTTCGATAGATGGTCTTGTATGTTTTGTGATTGTCATCATACATGTTGGTGATTTCTATACCACGAACGATATATACTACACCATCCACTGCCACGCTGTTGCCCGGCGCATACTGGGCGATGGCATCACGCAATGAGTAGGATGGATTGGATGATGTCATAGGAGTAAAAAAGTCCTTCTTGCCATTACTGTTCAGGTCGAGCGTGAGCACGTTGACCGGCATATTGGCATTCGGAGTGAAACGACTGGTTGCCCAGAAGTTCAACAATCGCTTATACAACACCTCTATATACTGCATTTTCAGCTTGATGCGGAATTTGTCCGTGATAGGACCACCTCCCGAGAATGCAGTCTTGTAGTCTATTAATTTGTTGCGCAGTTCAGAGTAGCAACGCTCGTTGATTTCCTGCGCATTCTTGACCACCTGATTGATTTGATCATCATAAACCGTACCACTCAAAAGTTTCATCAGGTCTTCACGTACCTCTGGTTCAAGTTGCTTGGAACAGAGAATGTTGAATTTCTCATACATTGTTCCCTTTGGATCGCCAAGCAGGTCGTTAGGGTCCGCATTACTTGAATTGTCCTTCACAAACTCAATCTTGCCGTTGATTACCTTCACTTCAAATGGGGTATAATAGTCTGCTACCTTTTGTGTCAGACGACCACCATTAGCACCTTCGGTAAACACGCCAAAGGCACGAACAAGGAATGAGTTTACATGACGCTGAATCACCTGAGGACTCTTCAAATCTACAGATGGTACTCTTACTGGTCGGCTGATAATCTTATCGATAGGATTACTCAATGTTCTGAGACCTATCACGTCTGAACCACAAAGGGTTATGCAGGCACTACGAACCTTGTTGTTACGTCCGCTTCGGCCTGCACGCTGCTTGTAGTTGGCAGGCAGAGGAGGAACACTTGACAGCAATACCACCTCCAGGTTACCCAAGTCCACACCCATCTCCATAGTTGTAGAGCAGGCAAGGATATTGATGGTATGATCCTTGAACTTCGTCTGTAAGCCACGAGCCACACTCTTATCTACCTGAGCGGTATGTTCCTGCTGTACAAAGAGATTTGGGAAGACATGAATATCCTCCAGACGGTCTGAGAATACACCATCTGTTCCCCAAATGTTATTGTTCCAAAGTAAGGCTCTATGCGTCTTAGCCCAGGATTCTATAGTCTTTTTGTCTCCTTCCTTTGCTGAACCCTTATAGTATGGGAAAGCCTCCCATTGCTCATGCAAATCCTCACGTAATTCTACAGGTGTAGTACCTTCCAAATATGGAGAGAAACGCTTGAAATTGTTTCCGATAGGGCGCAGGCAGACTGTATGGCGGTTACCGTCTGCTTTGGTATCGCAGAGATAAACGTCATCATAGAGTTTGAAGCAGAGGTCGTTCAGATTGAAACGAGGTGCATTGTCTTTTTCATTGACAAAGTGTCCCGAATCATCCAGTCGTTGCCCCACCTGTAATATCTTATACTCATCACCAGTCAGAGTTTCCCAAAGAGAATCTATTACGGCTGAAATCTCATGGAAATACTGTCGCTGGGCATCATTCATGGTCAATGTGTTGTCATCACGGGCAATCAGCGCACAGAGATAACGCACAATACGGGCTGTTGAAACCTTGCCTTCTTCCAGTTTAGGTTTGTTAAATGGACGGCGGCGAGGCTTCTCTGTAGCAAAACGTACCGTTGAGAAGATGTCTATCTTGTCATTTCCTGGAATGCGAAGATAGAAAGACTGGTTGCTTCGTACCGTATAGTCGAGATAAACCTGCATCAGGTTTCTCCAGTCCTCTTCTGTAATCTGGTTAGCTGGGTTGTCCAGTAAATCATTGAAGTCCTCTACGGCCTTTGGCAACTTGATTTTCTTCAGTTGAGGATAACATGTCTCAAACAGACCCAAAGTTTCTGGAGATGCTGCAGATGCTGGACGATGTGCCAGATACATCACCATAATACTCTGGATATACTTGTCAATGATTTCATCTGATGGAAGTCCGTCTTCCACCTCATCGCTATCACCCGAACGCTTCACGAATACGGATGCAAACACCGGACAGTATGGATCATTTTTCAGAAGTTCTGCTATCTCTGACCAGGTCATATACTTGCACGACATCTCGTCCAGCTGCTTCTGAACCACCTTAGGGTCAGGCGACTGGAGATTAGCCATCATTGGCGTATATTTCATCATAGACATAGAATCTGCTTGAACTGCAGCTAAGATTTGTGCCATAGCTGTTTCCTTCGTCAGACCATTTGCCTTCCTGCGACACAGCTCATGGTATATGGTACTGTTGAACCACATACGTTCCTGTTCCAGATTCTGTTTCAAGGTTGCCTTTGCTGCAGCCTGGCGGCTATCTACAAAACTGATATATTGCTGACCGTCATGAAGTACGATGCCGCCTGTCTTTGAATTGCCTTTATCCAACTGGTCAAGGATGCTTGGAGCCATCATACGTGAGATGAAGTCGGCTGAGAGACGGAACTTCTGCAGGCGGTTGTCTTCCATATTACCGTTTGCATCACCTTCCACATCCTGGTCTGTATTGTGGTTCTTGGTCTGTTTGGCATTGCAGTAAGGACAGCATCCCTGAATGTTGCCAACAACATGCCAACTTCCTGTTTCTTTTTCATCGGCAGGAGACAATGGTTGCAGTTTGCCTCCAGGAACCAAACGGAATTTCACGTTACCATCTCCCTTCATGTTCTTTTCATTAGAGAGTCCGAATATGGCATACTTCTTTGTTGAGTTGTCATTACTTTCTGCCATGTCGAGGTCGAACATATCGCTATCATCAGTTGCGATGGCCTCATAAGTCCAATCCTCAGTATTGACAGAAGCCAGTGCTACATACTCGCCGCAATGCTTGCATCGGCTGAGTTCCAGCAACGGAGCTTCCTCGATAGGGGGCAATGACAGAGAATCTTCACCTATTTTCTTTCCGATGGCGTTTTCTGTATATATTTTGAAAGAACCATCAGCAAACTCATTCAAGCGGACAAAGAGTCCGTTGTTAGGGACACGATAGAAGTAGTGTACCTTCAATTTGCATACAGGCATCTTAAGCCCCTCTGCCTTGCAGCGGTCTTCTTCTCGCTGGCACATATCGTTGAGCCACTGGAGTTTCTGGCTGATAGAAGCTTTCTCTGGATATAGTTCATCCAGAGAGATATAGTCAGCCTTGAATATCTTTCTCCAACGCTCTTCATCTTCACCCTTAGGAATTTCCGTTTCTCCGATACGCTTACCTCCAATAGCTTCCACCTGGTCAGCTCTCACGCCAGTGATTCCGGCAATAAACTCCTTCAGTTCTCTTTCATCCTTCTCTTTGTCCTCACCATTTCCGAAGGTAGCAGATGATGTTGCGAAACGCACATTCTGTGCATCTACCTTGAAGGCGAGAAGCACTCGGCGAAGAAGCATCGCAAGTTCAGCTGCTCCAGCTCCTGTATAAGAGTGGGTCTCATCGATAGCTACCCAGCGAAGACTATGCTTTCCTGCAACAATCAACTTTGCATCGGCTCCTCTCAATAAGATGTATTCCAGCATGGTTGGGTTGGTCAATACAATATGAGGAGGGTTGTTGCGAACAGCTTTACGGGTATAGACCATGTGAGGATATTTCGAGTTCTTCAGCTCGTAATGTCCTTGCCCATCAGGATCATTCTTCACCCATTCATATTTACCTCCAGTCACATGCTCAATACGACGGCGCATTTTCTCTGCATCATCCGACTTGTCTGTATTCTTTGGTTCCATTTCAGGCAGGTCACCATTATATACAGTATAGGTCAGGCGAGTGCCTGTAGAAGATTCGGCAACCGTCAGAAGTTCTTCCAGACGCTCCTTCTGGTCTTCCATCAAGGCGTTGAGCGGATAGAGAAAGAGAGCCTGTATTTCATTTGGCAGTGCATTTTGTGAGAGGTCATGGATCAATGGCATCATAAAGCACTCCGTCTTACCAGAACCAGTACCCGTAGTCACGACAATCGACTTTGGTTTATCGTCTGCCGTTCTTTGTCTGAGCAATACATCCCAGCATTTATACTGATGCTCGTATGGAGAATATTTAAAGTTCCACAGTTTGCCCACCAAAGCCTTGGCTTCCTCAGCTTTCTCAGGCGCAACAGGGATATATGAGTTCATGCATTGAACTACAGGCACGGCATTTTCAGGAGCAAATAGATTGCCGATAAGAGTCTTCATCTGCTTGATGTACGAGCGCTGACTGTTGTTATTCGACTCACCACACCACATCGCAACGAGGGCTCTTTCCACCGCTGTTCTATTGTTGTTATATAGTTCAGAGAAGTTCATAATCTTATTATATTTCTTGTCTATATTTCGTTATCTATATGTATATTAAACTCTTGCCAGTCAAACCCAGACTCTTCGGCAAAGCGGAGTAATCCTTGTTTGTCTTCTGGCGTTAATGAACCGTTTCTCTTTTCGAGTAAAGGCTCATATATTTCCGATACAATCTTGTCCTTGTCCATATCCATATCTCTCAATGGCTTCATCAGGAAGAAGTATGTTCCATAATGATTTGCCACTTCGAAACACTTCAGGATGGATTCCGTGATGTCGTCCCATGCCCATGGATCATTGTCGATATCCATTCCCAGATTGCATTGCAGATTTTCTGTCGTACTGATGTCTTGAAATATCACACCAACATCCTTAGTGTCTGTATCTTCATCCAGGTTGATAGGCTCTGGTTCTGTATTTTCGTCATAGTTCCAGAATAGGGCTTGTTCACCTTTCCATGAACTGTGCTCCTGGTCATTGCCGAAACATACTACCAGACTTTCTGGAGCCATAGTATCGAGAAGCTTTCCAACATAGTGATTGTCATTTCTCCAGGCGTTTAAGGCAGCTTCACCTACCGATGGATTACCTGAGATATTGATGAAGTCCTGCGAATAAATATTGCACAGATTACTGCATTCGTATGCCTGATAACCTTTCTCGCTGAAGTCATTGAGCTGAACCCTGTCTTTGAAGATGTATGGAAGATTGAGCTTTTCCTCATCATTCAGATACTCGATAATCTTGCCGTCAAGCATAACCTCTTTCAATAGGGTTGGTCGATAGACATCTACTTCATAGTAGCTTTCACATTCTCCAAACCTCACGGGTAGTGTAGGGTAGAGAGTTTTTCCATCCATTGCGATTTCATCTTGAAGTTCAGCCTCTGTTCCATCCACTTGCTTGTATTGGATGAGAATTTTCTCGAAGTCTCGCTTGATTGGAGAAGCTTTCTCCATTCTTGGCAGGTAAACTACGGTAAACAATAGCGGCTTTCCTTTTACTGTTACCCTTAATGTCACCTCACCATATGGAGGTTCATTCATCTTTGTCCATTCTGTATATCTGCCGTTTTCTTGCTTGTATTCAATCATCTCTGCCTCGGTTTCCTCCTCTGGCTGAGCATGGAGAATATCATCCTTGGTGGCAAAGTGGCGAACGATAACATCTTCCCATCCAAATATCAGTGGCAGTTCATCTACCTCATATTCATCGCTGATGTCTGGGTCGTCTATATAATAATGTTTCACCTTTCCGCCACCCACATATCTAATGGTGTCGGTATAAAGCCTTGTAGTTACCTGGTCATAGCCTATGCGGTTATACAGGTTGATTTCCTTGCCTTGCTCATCCAGGAAACTGACGCAATCATAGATGTAAATCCAGTTCCATGTCTCGGTTGTACCAAACTTCTGGTCACGGAATCTCTTGCGATATACTTCTTCGGCAAAGGTCTCATCCTTCAGTTTGCAGCGGTTTGAAAACAGCAGTGCCGTTTCCTTCTGAGTGTTCTGGCTAGAAGACCATGCCTCCCCATAGTCTCCCTGTCGCCAGAGTTGGATGTATTCTGTTGTATTTTGTGTTTGAGCCAGATATTCATTACCATCATCATCCTTCACCACGATTTCGATCTTATCAAATCGTGATGTAGGGATGTTTTTAATCTGTACTCCTTTTTCTACGCCAAAGGCAACGAAGTCGTTCACGCTGTGGTTCAGATAGGTGATGATAGGATTTTCCATGGTCGATGGTTCTATCACTTCATCGCATCTTTTGAACCTTATATATATAAATAGGTGTAATTGCTTCTCCGGGTTAGGCACGCCCCAGAGATGCACACGATCATAACGCAGATACTGGTGCAGGCCTCCACCTACCTCCTCTGGCTTCAGCCAAAGGTTAAGTCGGCGTGTCATATAGGTATAGTCTGGCGAGAATATTACTTGCCATTCGAAACGGAATTTAATCTTCAATATCTCATCGTTGGCAGCCTTGATGGTTGCCACAAATCGGTTCACGTCAGATGCTGCATCCTTCAGATCGTCTTCATGGAAGGGCATTTCTCCGTTCAGAATCTCCTTCATGTATTCATAAAGGGAGTGCTGGCGCTTGATGCTCTCTCTGAAAGCAGCAGCTCTTGATGCTTCATCCAGATTTTCCAAGGTATAGTTCTCGCCATGATAGATACGGCAAAGTCCCTTCAGGAACTTCATCTTGTCATGACGGTTCAGCTCATGCTGTATGGCAAGACCGCCAAGCAAATAGATGGAGTAGAGCCATCGCTTCTGTCCGCTATCATCCTGATACAGATAGCGTTTCTTGCTGATGCCTGAGTTGGCCCAGAGTGTTTCAAGATCCAGATTCTCTATCAGTTGGTTCCTGTTGCCACTTTGGTATTTGCGCTTATACCATTCTGCCATATAGACAATGGTTGACGTGGCATTTTCGGGCTTTGCCAACGCTGCTACTCCACAATCAGACACAATAGCGCTTAGGCAGACTTCAAGTTCATTGAAATCTGCCTCCGACAATTTCAGCTTCCATACGTATGGATGCGTGATGTCCAGGGATGCTATTTTGTCTGCAAGCTTCTTGCTTAGTCTTGTTTCCATATTTTAATTTCTTTCTTGATGCCTCGGTATGCGTCACGCAAATCCCTTAACGGATGTTCAGAATCCTTGATATGATGAATCATACTGTGGCAGTTGCTGCATAGCGGAACCAGATTTTCCAGGAAGTCCTTGGGTACTCCATCGGTCTCATAAGTAGAGATCATCCTTATATGATGCACTTCCATGAAATTGGCACCCAGTTCTTTGCCGTAAGTTTCCTCAAAATCCATTCCGCAGCATTGGCATTGGTAGCCATACTTGTCAATGCACATCTGGCGGAGCTGAGGATTGCGCCTTATCACATCCATCTCTTTCAGAATATGCTTCCGTTCGCCTTCGGTTTCTTCACGGAATGATGGAGAAGAAGGGGATGATGGTTCCGCATCAGATGACAAATCCTCTATGGCAATCTTTGTTTTGAAGAGATTGCGGAATGCTTTTGATTCCAGGAACCCTGACCATGTTTTCAGATGTAAAGAATATCTGTTGTCAACCGCATTGTCTTCTGTTCTCATCAGTCCGTCTATAGCCATATCATGGCGTACTCGGTCATAGAAGTTATGGTCGAGCTGCGTATAGATGCTTTCAAAGTTTGGCGACTCATGCTTTCGTATGAAGTCAGCCAGTTCCGATTCCGTGAATCGGGCAAACTCCTCAGCGTCAGACCTGCGTTTCAGATATTCTTCCACGTAAGCCTTGCGGATGGATGCTTGTGTTGGTATCATACTTTTCTTGCTCATACCTTCTTTGTATATGACTTGTTTCTATTGCCTCCATGAGCTTCCAGGTAACCGAAATCTGTCAGTTGTCTTAAATAGCGTTTAGCTGTGGTTTCTGTCAAACCCAATTGAGTAACAAGCAGCTCGGTTCTGATTTCTTCTTTGTCGGCTATGAAAACTATAATATCGGCCAGTTTTCCTGCCAGAGTTGGCTTTATCGACCATTTATCGACCATTTCCTGCTGTATTCTCGTTTTATCGACCATTTCTTCAGCTGTTGATCGTAGGAATTGGTCGATATCTTGCTGTAGATGTTTGCAATGAAGTTTTGCCATACAGTTGATGAAGATGTCTGTGTCCTCAGCTTCCCTGGTGTCTATGAGAGCCTGGATGTATTCAGCTTTATCTTCCTTATATACCTTCGTTGGCAATACATCATATTCCATTTGCAGAAGGTTCATAAGCAAGCGGCTTGTCCTTCCATTTCCATCTGCCCATGGATGAATGGTTACAAGTTCGTAGTGCGCCCAGAAACTCAGTTCATATATAGACAATTCATCAGTTGTATCTATAGCTTTACGACGTTTATTAAGTTCTTCACAAAAATCTTTTAGTTTCATGGGGACCTTCATCCAGTTCATATACGACCTTCCTCCAGCTCCTGCTGTAACATTTAGTTTACGAAGTTCTCCTTTCGAGGCATCAAAGCTACCACCTAATGAATTGTATTCACCGCCTGTACGTGCCATTACTTTAGACGCAAGAGTTACAAGAGATTCTATGGTGATGTCCTCATGTCGCTTGATCCAAGTCCGGCCATAGTCATAGGCTGCCTTCAAATCGAGGTTCATCAACTGTTCTATCAAAGGTTTTCCTTTTGCAGTAATGCCTTCGTCGAAAAGCAACTGAGCTTCCACCTCAGTCACAGTACTACCTTCTATGGCTGTACTATGAGTAATGATAGAATACAGGTAGAACTTTTCGTAGTCTATCTGATCGGTTATGCCCAACTCCTTATGGCGTTTGAGCAATTTTAGCATGATGTCTTTTATCTCTTGTTTCATTGCGTACTTGATTTGATGTTAATGTATATCCTTACTCAGTACCACTTTTAGTACCGCTTAACTAGTACTGAAGTTTATCTTAGGTGGTACTGGAGTATCAAGTAACTGATACCGTAGTAACACTTATGTGGTACTGACAAGGTACTTTGAAGGTCTGAATCAGGCACTCCAATTGATGTGTTCCTCGTATTTGTCGAAGTCCATATTGGAGTCTGCTCCTACCTTTTCAAGCATCAGTCTTATCACTTCTTGCTCCTCAGGTGGAAGAAGAATGTCACCACGTCTGCGCTTGAAATATTGGTTGCGCCCGAAGTGGAGGATGAGGGTAGTCATGAACTGGTCATACTGCTGTGGGTACATCCGCTTTTGGAAGTTGGTGAATCCTTTGGCGAATATCACCGGCTTTTTATCTCGATAGTATGTACATGTCTCGTCCTTGCTGCATCTGGTGGGATTGATCAGACGCAGATACTCTTCATTCTGCTCCATCATCATGGAGTAGGCTACCTGATGTAAGCAGGTAGCTGCCATAGGGCAGCTACTATGCTCACATACAGGATAGTTTATCGGTAAAGAAGTATATTCTTTCTTTGGCATAATCTACTTTGTTTTGATACCTTTATTCTTGAAGAATCACTCGAGAAGGAATTAGTCCATCGGCTTAATCATCTTCTCGATAAAGGCAATTTCATCGTCGGAGAGATTGTACTTAGTATAGAGCTGGCGGTCGATGTCTGGAATGCTTTGGCTCCAGTCGATGTCGCTGTTGTTTTTATAATTTTGAATAGGTACGAATTTAAATTTATCCCTAACGATGTTTTGAGTAATTAGAATAGAAGCTAGTAGAAATCTTGTAAAACAAGTACGAATGTACTTTTTTAGATTCTGTGCTTCTTCCTCATTATCGAATATATCTAATAGAAGATATGATTCTGTACATATAGTATAAGGTGGTAAGACTTCAAGTCTTGAAACGATTCTTTTGCGTCCATTTGCATCTGTTTGTCCTGCATGTTCAGCTGAAGCTTTTGACATGATAACTTTCCACTTGTCTACTATTTCTTTGTTTTGTGGCACATCCTTCTCTTCCATGTAGGTGATTCCATCGCTGCCGAAAAGTGAAATATTTCGACCCGGCTTCGCCGGGAAACCGCGCTGGAAGCTTCTTATCCCAAACGGTTTACGTGAGTAAACCGTTTGGGATAAGAAGCCTGTAAAGGTTTGAGACTTAACCTTATTGATAATATCAAGAACCTTTTGGTTTCTTATAAATGTATCATGTTCGTTAAGATATCTAGTACTTTCATTACGGAAACTACCAAGAATGCTTGTTACTACACATTTGTTATCAGATCCTTTGTTCCATAAGAAATAACAAACCCCACCTGCAATATCTACAGTAGGGAAACAATCTCTTGAATCCTCGTAGTCAAATAACTTTATGAGTTGTTTATCATTAAGCATATTTGCCCTAAACTCATCAAGCCCTTTACCTCCTGTATACCATTTTGCTGGTATAATCATAGACACATTATTAGGGTTAAGTAATTTGGCCAAATCTACAAATTTATTATAAATAGGAGTAGCACTACTTCCTGTTCCACCACCATCCATAATCTGATACGGCGGATTTCCCACTACAGCATTAAATTTCATTTCTTGCTTACTTGAATTGCCCTTCCAGAAACCAACTGACTTCAGTTCTTTTACGAGTCCTTCCTGGTCTTTAGAAGCACGTTCGATTAATTGTACGTTTTTGATATTCGCTTTTTGATCAACTTGACGGAAGCCAAAGAGGGTGCGGTGAGTAATTCCCTTAGCCATAGGAGTATTGCAGATAACATACATATTGTTCTCCACTATATCATCCCAAACCACTTGTTCTTCCTGCACACTGACCGTCTCCTTTTCGATGCATTCCGCCTTGATATATTCTTCCAAGCGGCGACGGAAGAGAGAGTAGGTTACGTAAAGAGGGTAGAGACCAGTCTTTGAATTGATCTCCAATATCTTTGTCTGAACCTCTCCTGCAAGGTCAACATTATCAAAGAGTTGGTGAGTGACATCGCCCTGGTCAACATAACGAGGAGTGCTGAGCATTCCAGTCTTTTCGTCAAAACTTTCGTCATACCAGCACCAACCACCAATCGTGTCACTCATGTGCATATTTACCACACGCCAAGGAGTAAGCACCGTCTCTTTATCTGGATTGCGGAAATAAGAGAAAATCTCCGTAATCTGACGGATGCGTTCATCAATATGCATGAAATCTGCTTCTCGGGTAAGGGCACGATATTTCTTACCCGCTTCCTCGAAACGGGTAGCATTGAAGCACTTACGAATCTTGTTGAAATCTTCTTTCGAGATTCCCTTCGGCATAAACTCGGTCCATGACTCATCCTTAATCTTTCGGGTGAAGTTGTCAACAGTCAGTTCATCCTTAGGGTCGCCAGCATCAGCACCACCATACATCAGCAACGGAATACGGAGCGCAATACCACGGATATTGGTCATGCGCTTTTTGAATTCCTCACGTTCCTCCTTCGCCTTCTCACGTCGGGCAATGCGCTCAGCTTCTGCCTTCAGCCAATCCTCACGCTCTTCATCAGACATGGCTTCCCATTGCGCCTTAAATTCCTCGTCTTTCTTCAGCTTTTCTTCTGCTTTCTTCTTGGCTTCAGCAATCTTTTGTCTCTTATTTTCCTCCCATTCCGCACGTTCCTCTTGTGTCATGTGACTGAGATCGACAGATTTGCTTGCATCTTTTCGCTTCTCGTCAGGAGCCTTGCCACCATGCTCACCAATATGATTGATGATTTCCGGATTTACCTTATTCAGTTCATCTTGGTTATAGAGGCATGGATCGTCAAAGCCCTTGCGTACCAGTCGGTCGATAAACACATTCTCCAACTGCTTGTAGATGTCATTGACATCCATAGGACTCATCTTGCCTCCATCCATAGAAAGAACAGGACAAAGCTCGATAAATTCACGAACAGTCTCCTTGTCGCGCATTTCCTGCGTCTTCTCTTCATCGCCTTCCTGCTTTTTCTTCTCCTTGGCTGTTGCCATAGAAGAGAATTTGGCTGTTTCTGCCACAATCTTCAAGGTGCGGTCGGGCGCAAAGTCGAATACATAACATTCTTTCTTGATTTTACCTTCATGAGTCTTGTAGGGAGACTGCACACGGAAGATGGTCTGCATGTAAGTGGCAGCACGGTCGCCACCTTTCAGATAGAACACGGCAGTCCAAGGCGCAACAGTAACGCCTGTAGTCAGACGACCACAGGATATGGTAATGGTAGAAGTCTTCTCTGGATTGTCGCCAATCGCTTTAAGTACCTTGTCGAGTGCATTCTCGTTCTGCTCATCAGTTTCGTTTCTACCTGCAACATTCACTACATTGAAGTGACGGAAAATCTTGTGTTCTTTCAGAAGTTGCTCCAAAGCAGCCGCTTCATTGACATGAGAAACTACCCAAAGAGTATGGCGGAACATCTGGCGATATTCATTGGTAGAGAATGGAAAATTATTCTCAGCATCTTTCTTGCAGAGTAAATCCAAGAACTCTGATACATCCTGCTCATGCACAAAACGACCTTTAGCACCTTCTGGCATAGATGCTTTGTCGGCTTTAGGATTACCAGTCCATGTACGGAAGAACTCAGGGAACGAGAATACGCCAGTCTGGTCCAGAATATTATCTATATTCTTGGTAATGTCGTAGGTGAAGATATTCATCTTCGGCAGTTCGGCGTATGGATTCTTCTCGTTGGGATGCTCCAAGTCCCAGTTATGTTTGGCTGTTTGCTCGGCAATATAGTCCCAGGTGTAGATTTCATCCTTTTTGAAATCCTCATAGAGATTGAAAGGAGTACCAGATAGATAGAGCATCTTGGTCCTCTCTTTCTTCAAGAAGTCCTGGATGACACCTTTACCCAATGAGGTAAGTGTGCCCTCGTGAGCCTCGTCGATAATAATCAAATCCCAGTCGGTTTTCAGAATGTCAGCTTTCAGCTTCTCGTTCGCTGCCGAAGTTGTGTTGCCAGTACCTGTGTTTTTTGCCTGGGTCTTGCTGTTTACAAGTTCAGAGAGGCGGATATATTGCATGGAGACAAAGAAGGCATAATGATTGCCTGGAGTCTCGACAAACTTTTCTAAATCATAGTAGTTACCTGCAGTCTCACTCTCATCATCCGAACGCATGCCGAAACCATAGGTTTTATGAATATCGCTGTTGCCTTTCACCTTAGGTTCAGAACTTTTGCGGCCAACAACCTGTTTGAAGGCTTGAAGCCAACTTTCTCCTACTACAGGACGGTGGGTGATGATAAGGGTGCGCTTCACATCCAGTTCACGCATAAGCTGCATGGCACAGATGGTCTTGCCGAAACGCATCTTGGCATTCCAGAGGAACTGGCGATATTCAGGAAGAACTTCATACTGGTATTCACCGCGTCTTCCACTTCTTTTACAGAAACGCTCCTTCGCTTGGTCGATTGCGTCCCTTTGCTCAGAACGAAGAGTGATAAAGTCGTCGGCAAACAGGTCATCCTGCATGCCGGTCTTTATTTCTTCAAGGGTTGAGTACGTTGCCATAATTATGTTATTTATTATTATTCTTGTTTACTAACGACTCGAAGGTCTGTTTGATAGCCGACTTGTCGTGAAAGTCTATATTTCTCAGCGTTGCCTTCTGAAGGTTGATGCCTTTGAGGAAGTCTTTGATAAGACAGAACCGCTCAAAGGGTGGATATTCTTTGTGGATTAATCTATCTCTCTCAGCATCCAATTTTTTCACGGCTTCTGGAGTTCTGAATATTCCCAAATCAGACTTTTTCTTTTCAAAGTCTTGAATGATCCGTTTTTTCTCTTCTGAAGACAACTTCTTAGGCGTATGCCCTGGAAGTCCGTATGTCAATCCATCCATCTGCCACACGTTCCAGGAGATGATGTAAGCAGCACCTGGCATCATGCGCATCTTGTTCTGGTTGAACTTCTTTTCTCCAAATTGAGCGATATAATGCTCTTCGAATGTAAAGAAGAGAGCTTCTCGGGCAAGTAGGAGGTTATCGCCTTGCCATTCGAAACCGTATGTTGCACGGAGAGCTATCTTAGCCCAAAGAATCCAATCCTTAGAATCCTTCGTATTCTCAGAAACGATTCTGAGTTTACGGTCGAGCATTCCTATGCGATATTTCACATTTTCGTTATACTCACCGGTAACGGCATCATATCTGTTACAGAGGTATGGAGCTTCGCCGCAGGTAATTTCCAAACGGGTATCTGCCACATAGTCTTTCCAGGTCTTACCTTCAGGAAACTCAATTTTTTCCTCATTGTTAATCCACTTCTGAGGGTTTTCAGGGTCGGGCGAATTGAAGAGTCCTTCTTTTCTGCCGAACCATTCTTCATCTATGAGATTGTTCTGTGCATTGCAAATCCATGCAGGAGTAAACACCTCAGCCTTATCCTTGGCACGCTGCGTCTGTTCTTCTTTCGACTTCACGGCACGTGGTCGGATAATCTCCTGGTAATTGTCTTTCTCTTCAGGATTCTTTTTGACCAACTCATTGTATTGCTCCTTCGTAATCACCTTGCCTTCTTTTGAGGCATAGGATGTGATCTTGTCGAGCGTGATAGGTGCAAAGAAAGTAAAATCCTCTCCGTAGTCAGCATACGAATCCGTAGCCCAGTAGATATTCTGCTGGGTGGTATGATCTTTCAGAAGATTCATACAAACCTTCTCTCCGTAGCTGTGGAGGAGTTGGTTCTCACTTATGTCTGCGTCATTTATCATTGTTTATAATTTAATTGCAAAATTATCATTCTATGTTGCAGTCTTTCTGCACTGTTGAATATTTTTTCAATAAATTCTCAATTTTCTCAGCAATTTGCCGTCTCAACCACTCTGGTTTGAGTACTTCAACCTGATTTCCGTATGAAAAGATGCGTGCTTCAAGTTCCTTGTTGGGACGAACCGTGAGTTTAATAATGCGCTGTTCTTCGTCTTCAACCTCCTGTGAAGGATGTATTGGCTTGTTCACCACATAAGGGAAACGAGCTTCGTCAAACTTCAACAGTACTTCCTCTGCAACTGGATGGTCTTCGGGTAATGTCACTCCAACGATGTCCTTGAAATACTCATTGAAATCTATATCCGTATTGGGAATAAACGGCACATTGGCACGTGAGAACTTCACGATACGGTCGAGTGCTTTATTGGTGATGTAATTGCCATGACTACCTTCCTGCAATCCGATGAGGAACCAGCGGTTATTGAATTGCTTGATATGGTAAGGATGGAGGATGGCAGTTCTTTCATTGCCAGCGAAAGTGCGATAGAGCAAATTCAAAGGCTGATGATTCAATGCGGATTCTATCAGTTCACCCAAGAACTCTGTTCCCTTCAGTAGATCATTGTGGTCAAAAGATACGATATTCTCTGTATTGGGCTTGACACCAAAACGGAATTCGAGATTTGAGATAACATCTTCCAACCATGCGTTACTCGGCACACCACGAAAACGACTTAGTATGTCAATAGTGGAGCGAAGAGACTTTATTTCTTCGACTGTCAACTCATTATTAAAGATGGAGAAGCTTGGGTCTGAATAACGGTAGTAACTTTTCCTTCCATCGAAGGGATATGTTTCGATAGGGGCATTGTAGGTGACTCTATCTCTCATGTATTTAATGTCTTCACGTATCTGACGGATGCTGACCTGCGAGCCATAGAGATCCATGAGGGACTCATTGACTGTGTCAAGGAGGTCCTCAATACTATATGTTCTATGAAAATCGCTAAAGCATCTGTCCAGTATCCGGTAGCGCAGTTGCGCATTCTTGTTTGTTGGCATAGAGTCTTTTCTTAATTAGTTTATTTATCTGTTTTTATAGTAACGACATTGTCCAGTCTGACAAGGTCGTTCATGTCGCATTTGAGACAGCGAGCTATCTCAATCAAATTCTCTAAAGTTGGTTGTGATGTATTGGTAACCCACTTTGATATTGTAGCAGGATCTTTACCGAGCATCTCAGCCAGTTGCTTGTTGGTTAGCATGCGTTCTGCAAGCATAACCTTAATCCGATTTAGAGGTTGTTTCTCCATACTTCTTATTTTTATATTATTCAATATGCAAAAATAAGGTTTTTTCTTCGAAAAACAGACATTTTTTATAAAAATAACACTCCTAAAGCAAATAAATTGATGTTTTCGTCATGTTATTCGAAAAAATATTGTATTTTTGCATTTGAAGGGCGTCTTTTTTCTGAGAGTGCAGATAGATTGCATAATGGCTTTCTACTTTTGCATCCAGATTGTAACAGTTAGACCTTTAGGTCGTGGTATAAATAAAATCATAAGAACGATGGAAAAGACGAACATCTACACAGATGAAGAGCGTTATTGGATGACTGGAGGTAATACAGGAACATTGCCTACACGTATCATCCCATCTGTGATTTACAGCTTGGCACCAAACGAAATCTTCGTGTTTGGAAGTAATGCTCTGGGTATGCACCATGCTGGTGCTGCTCGTGTGGCCTACAATGAGTTTGGTGCAGAATGGGGAAATGGTGAAGGATTGCAAGGTCAGTCGTACTCGATTCCCACGATGGAGGGTGAGCATAATACAAAGCTTGCCATCATGAGATTTACGCAATATGCCAAGGAACATCCAGAACTAAAGTTTCTGGTAACTCCAGTTGGCTGCGGTATCGCTGGATATACTCCTGAAGAGATTGCTCCTATGTTCAAGGATGCTGCTTATTTGGAGAATGTGTATTTACCCATCAGCTTCTGGAAGGTGCTGATGATTTAAACGAAAATTTGTACTGTAAAAAATATAATATGAATAAGATGAATTTGTCAGACAAAGTGTTTTATCTTAGGATGGAATCTAAGTCTGAGGATGATATTCGCAACTATATAAAAAAAACACTGGAAGACAGCAATTGTTCTCTTTCAGACATTAAGTTTGCATTAGAAAACTCTGATGTAAACAACTATATTACTTTGGATTTATTTTCCTATTGTATAGATAGAATTGTAGAAAGCAAGAGTGTTAAAGGTTGTTTGAAATGTATTGAAATTTTTGCTATAGAATATTCTCGTCGCAATGACTGTACAAAACTTAATGAATGCGTCATTGAGTTAATTATCGATACAAATGGGTATAGACGTCTTATAGGAAGGCATTTGTGGGATAGTTTAAATTTGAATGATTCTGATTTAGACCTTTTGACGAATAATGAAGAATTTCAAATGCGTTTTGTATTGTCCATATTGTCAGATTTTGATAATCCTCAAAAACGATTGTCGAAAGCTCTTCTCTTTTTTAATAGCGACTATTCTTCTGTACGTATGTGTCTTGTAAATGTATTGGCAAACTATGCGTACAATTATTATGGAACAGTAAAAAAATATATAGATAAAACTGAAATAAACGAGAGTGATGAATATAAGCAATTTTCTGCATTTTTTAGTGAATTAGATGCAAAATTTAAGTACATGGATAAGTGTAAGGAACTTTTATCTGATTATTCAATGCCTACTATTCTTGAAAGTTGTAATCGTGCCACTCAAAATTTCATGAAAGAAACTATGAAAGTGGCTGAAAGAAAAAGAGATTCCATTGTAGATAAATTTATGACTAAAATTGCTTTAGGGAAAGGTGGAGGATGGTTGGAAGAGAATGGTAATGTTCAACAACTTGCACACATTAAATTCTCATGCGAGATGCCGATTATGTTAAATGCGTTAAGTCCCTTAGAGGAGCAAGAGTTTTTTAATAATATGTATTTAGACTGGTCAACAATAAGTAACAAAAATGAAAAATAGAATTTTACGAGAATATATAGAATCTTTAAAAGAAGATAACGAATTGGATTATATTTTCCCAATATTGTTGCAAGCTATGGGCTTTAGGATTGTTTCTACTCCAAGAAATTCTAAAGGACAGCCCCAGCATGGTAAGGATATCGTTGCTATTGGTTACGATACTAACAATATTATATATCGTTGGTATTTTGAGCTAAAAGGTAATGGAGCAAAGGATATAACTACTACAAATTTTTATACAGAAGATGGAGTTAGAGATTCACTTCTAGAAGCTAAGGATGTTGCATACGACTGCCAATCAATCCCAAAGTTTGATGAGTTACCTGTAAAAATTGTGTTTGTACATAACGGTATCCTTCAGGCAAATGCAGAACCTGCTTTTAATGGATTTATTAAAAATAATTATAGTGATGTCAATTTTGAACGTTGGGATATTGAGCGTTTAACTCTTTTGTTTTCTGAGCATTTGTTTGAAGAATGTATTTTTGCAGATGACGTATGCTATACTTTGTTTAAAAAAGTTCTAGTTATGCTAGATGCACCAGGATGGAATACAAATGATATAGATCGAATAATTGATATTTTTTTGACTCGTTGCCCTATATCGAAGACTCCCAATAAGAGGATTGTCAATAAGACTTTTGCTGGTTTAAATCTTATCCTTGCAATAATTTTTAAAAATTGTGAGGAATGCGGCAACTTATTACCTGCTAAATGGAGTTCTGAGAGAATAATATTAAAAACTTGGTCATGGATTCTTCAGAACAAAGTGGAGAATAGAAAAATATATTATGATAATTTTATGAAAATCTATGACCTTCATATTACAATTTATGATTCGTATATTCATAAGTTGTTACCTATGGCTCTATCATATAAAGGGCTGTATCAGCCTATGGGGACTTTTTCTGAAAGAGTTTGCTATCCTTTAAGGTGTTATGATTTCTTGAATGATTTGCTTTATTATTATCTTTCTACAGAATGGTTCGGGTATGAGGATATTCCAACTCGCAATGACCAGTTAAGAATAGTTACAAATATTATAAAACAGAATAGTGGCTTTGACGTTCCTTTGTTGGACAATCATTCTATTACGTTAGTTTTATTAACCAGATTTGTTTGGGCTTCTGGACAACCTGAAGATAAAAGTGTTATAAAAGATTATTTTGAATATATAGATCGTCTTTGTGCAAATGTTATTTTGCGTCATAAAAGACAGAATATTTTTCCGGAATTTTATAATAACATTAAAGAAGTTTGTGCAAGTATGTTCAAAAAGTCAGAAGATTATGTTGATAGTTCTTCAATGTATCTTTTAGTTCTTGTTGAGATTTTAGCATTTTTTCGTCGAAAAACGAATTATAAATATCTAAGAAAAGAGATAAACGCGTCTAAAGTAAATCTCCAGATACCACTTCCTATCTTTGATGAATATTTAGAAGTAAATCTATTTGATCATCATCTGCATAATGAAATGTGTGTTAAGTCAAGTATATGTTTACCAGATACATTAGAGGCATTTCTGAAAACTTTTAAGATAAAATATAAACCGATTTCTTTTCGTACAGAGAAAATCGATTTAAGTCCTCTTCTGTTATTGGCTCACATACACTACAAGACAGAATTTTTCCCTAATTTTGTCGATTTTGGCTTTTTAGAGACATAAATTAGTTTTATGATGTACTGCAGAATGCTCACATTGTGGGTCATTAAGAAATAGACAATAGCGACCACTTTCCTGCTTGTGTGGACAACGACGCAAGATAAGGTGGCCGTCTAAAGCTTTGCTATGCCAATCGTAACTTTTAGCACAATCCTTACAATGGTAGATTTTTGCAGTTGCGATTGGCTTTATTTGTTTCTTTCTTGGTTTGGGCATAATTCAATCTCTATAATTGTGTTATCGGCGAAGACTTCTGGTTTCTTCTCTTTGTAGAAGAGTATCGCTCATAGCAAATGAAACAATTGTTCCAATGCCAAGTGCTTTGACAGCTGCTTTAGCGGTATTGCCTGTATCTACTACATTGTCAATGAGATAAGGTGTACGATTCGAAGGTAAGTCTTTATGTCTGTAGAACCCCATATCTTCGGCAGAAAGCGTCTGGCCTCTTTTCTTGGCATCATATTGTGAGCCTCGCTCTATGCCACGGAGGGCTTCAACGATAGGGAGGTGAGTATATGACGAGATAGCTTTTGCCAACTGCATGGTCTGTTCGGCTTTGCCATGATGTCCTGGGATTGGAACGAGAACCGCATTTTGTGGTAACAGCTTTGCTATCTGGCGTGCAGCATAGTCTATGGCATCATGGTCTCCATCTTTCAGTTTATGGGCTACCCACCGATTGATACCATCATAATATCTACCAGTGGATAGGAATGTGATACCGTCTGAAACTGTTTTGATTGGTTCGTTCTCTGTCATGGAGTAAATAATAACATGAGTTCTGCATACCGTCTTCGCTCAATGGAAGGGATTCGTTTCCCTCGCCAATGGCAATGGTTCACATAATCGTCTCTGATGTTCCGGTTGCCTACTTCGAGTTTCTTTAAAACAGAACTTTTAGGGTATTTGCCTTTATATCCGGTCACCTTGTATGGTCCGATATTATATGATAATGCAGCAAGGAGTAGGGAGTCTTGACCATAGGAACGAAACATAGCGCATAACTCTCTGAGGTCTTTACGAAGAAGTTGCTCTGCTTCATATGTTGACATATTAGCAGAGTAACGTTCTCCAGGTCTGAGCTTATGTCCATAACCTACATAAGGATAGTCCTTAGCTCTGTGCATGCCTTCATAGAACCTGATACAGCATACCGCACGCTCGAAAGGTGGCAACTCGAATATGGATGCCGGTGTTGATGCCGATCGCTCTGTCGGCATTCGAGCCTGGACATTCGTAACCAGACTCAATGATATAAGCAGGAATAATATTATTTTTCTGAAAGTCATTTTATCTTGAATTTGTTTATCTCGTCAATCATATTCTTGACATCGAGGTTTACATTCACGAAATTCTGATATAGGATTCGTTCCTTGGCATCCTTGGATGGGAAGGTGTAGAACTTCGGTATCTTATAGTTTGCATAGTCAGCTTCTTCCTCTGCAATCTTCTTCATGTCGAAGTCTGTCTTGCAGTAGAACTTAGAGGTCTGGAACTCTGCTGATTCCTGGATATTCATGCTGTCACCTCGTCCGGTCTTGGTCTTAATGAAGTCACGAGCAGACTGACCGCATATCCAACCAGTAGGCATATCTGAGATTTTACTGGCAGGAACAAGGCTGTCCATGTTCTCATTGAGATTGATGGAGGTCTTGTCGCGGTCGATGGTTACACCTTTCTTTAACTGAACCACCTTTCCGAAGATGTCATTAGAGAGCCATTCCAAAGTCTCTTTTGCTCTTGCTGAACCACTCACCACATTACCTACAGTTGTGATAACCTTCTGCATACCCACCTTTCCGTAGTCAGATTCAAGCTGTGGCAACTCCTGAAAACCCAGAGCCACGCTAACCTTGTTGCTTCGGGCAGTACCGATAAGTCGGTCAATCTTGTGGAAGTAGAGCGTAGGCAACTCGTCCACGATGATGCTGACAGGTATGTTTTTGCCTTGGCCTGTGTTGACACGAGTAACGAGGCGGTTCAGAATCAAAGCATTCAATGCACCAATGATACTTTCCATCTCTGGGTCATTGGCAATGAGCAGATATGAAGGATTCTTCGGATCTGACACCTTCAGGTCAAAGTCATCACCATCCTTATGGAATATCCAATAAGACTCCTTGGTAGCCAATCGGGAGGTATAGACACGGAGTGTACCAATCATACCTTCCAACTGTTCCATAGCCTTATTCTTCATGGCTGTCTGGAATGGGCCAAGGAGAGGAGCAACCTCAGGATCCGTTTCCAAAACCTCAAAGATGGTCTGGTAATCGAGATTGAGGAACGATAGGATATGTGGCATGTCACTGTACTTGCCCAGCCAATACTCTGGCTCCACCTCTCTGCCGGTATGGTCAAAGACTCTGCCAGTAGGTTTCGGACGATGAGTCTTGGGCTCTGTAGTCATCTCAGCAATAAGAGGATTGCCGTTCTTGTCGTATGGCACCTTCTTGTAGTTGACAAAGAAATAGATACAAGCTGCCAGGAAGTTGACCGCTGATGTCTGGAAGAACTGGTCGCTACCGCCACCACCTTCTTTCTTACCTTTCTGCAAAGACTCCAAAAGGGTTTCTGCCGTTTCACTGGCTGCAGCAAGGTTGCCGATGTATTTTTGCTGAATAGGATTCACACGTCTGGAGTATTCCACATCCACAAAGTTGATGATATTGAACTTGCATCCTTGTGGTACCTTTCCGGCTTTCTGGTTTATCTTATAATGATAATATAGCTTCTGCGCAAGCATAGGGAACTTGTAATCATAGACAACCATGGCAAACCCCTTGGCACTATGCTGGCGGATGAACGGCTCGATGATGGAGAAAGTCTTACCGGAACCAGGAGTACCAACTACCCATGTTCCTCGGAAAGGATTCACGATATTCACCCAACCTTTGCGGAACTTGCCCTTGTAGTAATAGCGCATCGGGATGTTTACGCTATACTTGTTCTCCTGCAGTTCCTGGCATTGCTCAAAAGACTCGTTCTCGAAGTTGAAACGGTCTTTGAGTAATCCTTCCTTCAGGAATTTGGAGATATTGTCAAGGGCAACATGGATGCAGATAGTACCAAGAATAGAGGCTGCCATGTAGAGCCAGATGTTCAGACTGATGGTATAGAACCTCATATCCATACGATGACAGAAAAGCCATATAGACAGTATGGTAACAAACAGTCCACCTACCAACGGATAGAATACCTGACGGCGAGCATCAAACTCCAAGTGTTTCTTGTTTCGGGTGCCAATGCAGGTGATACAGATAAGCACGATTGTAGCAAGTTTGCTCCATACGAGGTTACCATCCAGATAGATGAACCACCTCTTTACTCGGCTATGTATGTCACAAACAATGCCACCCCAATAGTCAAGCAACGCTGGATCTATAGCATACTCAAAGAACTCCACTATCAATGATAAGTATATCAGACAGCGGAAAATCTTATACATGGTCTGTAATTCTTTTGTTTCCTCCATGAAACCTTATTCTTGTGTTATAGTGAATATTTAATGCTAATTATATAAAGTAATGATTGGACGGACTTTATGTGCTTGCGTCTTTGGCGTTTCTTGAAGTGCTCCTGATGCTAACGAGTACAACCAGGCTTTGGCTGTTTCCTGGTCTTTCACCTCTGTAGAAGTCCAATACCAACACTCATCCGGATTGTCTGGAATCACATCGCCTCCGCACTTGCGAATATACGTATTTACCGCACTGCGTGCTTGATACAAGAGTTTGATCTGAGCAACGGAAGGGATGTAGGCACTCTGACCATATTGCCATATGTCAAAGACTGCTGAAGCTGCAGGCGAAGTACCAGTGGAATACATAGCATGCGTATTTACATTGCCATCGAATGCAGTAATATCAGCTGATGTGTTATGCTTTATTCCGAGAGAGTCAGAATAGGCAAACGGCTCAATGTCCTTTAGATAGACTGCATAGCCTGTGCCTTGGATGTCCTCGTTCTGATTCACATAGAACACCACAGCAATAGGAGTCTTGTTTTGGGGCTTAACTTCCTCGAATCTTACGACTTTGCCATCTGTACAGAGGATGTCGCAGGTCTTCATTGCCGTATCAGGAAAGTCTCGATGCTCATCGCATGAAGCAAATGCTACTGCCATGAGAGTAGCGCAAATGATATGTAGTATCTTCATTGTTGCTATTTCTTTAATGTGGGTATCTTGAATCCTATCACGATGCCAGTGCGAAACAAGTCTTCCCGTTTGGGAAGAGTGAGGTCACATTTGGCTTGAACAAATAATCCCCATCCGTGACGAAGGGCAAAGTTATGCTCGTAACCGACATGCAAGCCACCAACAAACTTGTCTGTGTCACTGCCAGCACTTGCGCCGATACGCAGGTTTCCGTAGTTGTTCCTGCCTCTTGCCACACAGGGTTTGTAGGCAGCGCCTATTCCCCATGTACGGTAGTTATTCCAGAAAGACTCAGGACAGACGTGTCCGCATGATGCGCATTCATCCCATTTGATGTAACCGTTGATGAAGTACTCCCAAGCGTTGTGGTAGCGTGTTTCATGTTCCCATGAGATTGTGGCATCCAAGCCTCTCTGATATAAGGCTCCTGCACCAACGGATATTCGGTCGCTATGGCTCTGGGCGAATGATGAGACTGAAACGCACAGTCCCATCATCAATGACAAAATGTATTTCTTCATCGTCTTATTCCTCCATCATTAAGTATGAGTTGAATGAGTCGGCATACAGAACATCTTCATAATCTATATCCAAACTGATGGTTCTTCCACTAATCTGCTTCTCAGAAATCTCAATAGTCAGCACCTTGTCGTTAGGGAATGTCATCTTTTTCAGGACGAGAACGTTTCTATAACCATATTTGAAGGTCTTGGACTGGTCAAGCACCATAGCTGGCGTAAGTTCAATCATCTGGGCATTAGTTGCCTTGGAAACCTTCTTGTCATTCAGCTTGATACGCATCTCGTCGATGTCAAAGCGGATATTGGTGCGGTTCTCGATGCTGAAATCAATGAAGAAGTATTCTCCTACAGAGTAGATGTTGTTCAACCTCATGGTCATTCTGTGCTGCTTGGTGCTCACATTTCGTATTCTTGCCGGTGAGTTCCAGATCTTTCGGGCATATCTGGTCATATCCTCAGTACTCATTGATACAGAAGGATTATGGTATGGAATCTTCTCTGAGGCAAGAATCTGTTTGTCTGTGACAGCTTCCTGCATTCGTGTAGTGTATATCAGAGCATACTGGGTTCTGTAACGCTCGGTAACTATCGTCACTATAGCAAGGATGTCACCATCGGCATGTACGGCTGCACCTTCCTTGGGTTTCAGACGGATGGTATTGTTGATTGGCTGGTCGCCGACCACTGCATCCGTAGAAATATCAACGAAGCGTACTGGCTCAGAGGCGGTAATGACTGTTGTGACATTCTCATTGATGGTTAGCTGCTCCATTTCCTGATACGTCTGTTGTGCCATGGATGGGAGAGAGGCTAATGCGCATACTACCAATGCGCAGAATTTCTTGATAGTCTTCATATTCGTATATGTTTATTATTTATCTTTCTGGTTTGAACGTGAATTGATGAGATACACAAAGGTTCCATATTTCAGCTTGGCTGAGTTCTTCTTGATGGCCTTGCTGATGGCGTTGCTTGTCTTCTGAACGGCATTGGTAACGGCTTGTGCTCCCCAGGATGCCAGATTGCCACCTCCAGTAGATGTACTGTTGGTAAGGGTTGAAGTATTGCTCAAAGCACCGCTACCAACATCTTTTGTGGTCTCTCTGAACTGGCTGCTTGGTACATATAATCCTTCAAGTCCGTCGGTATCATAGAGCGAAAGGTTTACCTTGACGATGTCATCATCTATCATGATACTCTTGACTGTGCCCTTGACACGCTGTGAATCGAAGCCGCTCATGGTGGCATAGATGTAGGAGCCTTTATGAATGACCGTTTCATTGATGACAATATCATCGAGCAGACGAAGTCGTACTCTTGATCCATCCACCGCCTTGATGTTCTCGTCTATGATAGCCTTGATAAGTCCAGCTTCCTTGTCATTGTCACACAGGGTGTTGAAGTAGTCGGAAGTAACCTTGACCTTCTTGACGACCTCATGCGGTTCATCATCGGTCTTCTTCTTTTCCGGAATTTCAACCTTTCCTTCCTTGGCATCGCCCGTTTTGGCAGTTACTTCGGCCTGCATGGATGGGGTAGAGACCTGCTGAGCCTGAATTCTTGCCTGGGCAATGGCTCGATTGAGTTCTTCCATCGCCTCCTGCTCACGCTGTTTGCCACGAGCTAAGCGATCATTTTCTGCAGAATTGTTGCCTTTGGCGATTTCCTGGCCTTTCTGTGCGCTCTCCTGTAGCTGCCTTTGCATCTCAGAAAGCTTCTCGGCTTCCTGGGCTTCCACCTGTTTACGTTCTTCATCTGAGTACTTTGTATCATACTCTTCCTTGGTATCTTCTTCATTGCGTTCAATGTTTCCTACTGCTGAATAATCGTCTATCTTACCGTATGATTTGAGCATACTCTCATACTTGTTACCAATACCGTCTCCCTTCATTTTGGCATCAGGCAGGTCTGGATTAAGATACTCGGTCGTAGTGAGACCATCAGGAATCTCAGCCTTCTCCGTATGAAAGAGGTCAATGACGAAGTAGCCGACAAACAACAGAGGGAAGTAAATGATAAGCGGTATCATATACTTGGGCTGTTTCCAGTTAATCTTTTTCAATGCGTCCATCGTTTTCTATCTTTTCGTTATTATTCTTTTGATAATCTCTATTCATGGCAGGATGCGTGGTGTAGGCATTTTCAACAGCTTTCCAGACTTTGCAGTGTCGCAGACGCAACATCTGCTCTTGCCTTTCCGTAGCACTTTGTCTTGACTGTTGATGACTATACACCACTACCAACCTGTAGATGTTCAGACCAAAACAGAAGATTATGAAACCAAATACAAGGTAGAGGAACAACCGTTTATGGTCATTAGCAAACAGTTGTACCTTGGCTGCAAGCACATCAAGCTTCATAGTCTTGGCAAACTTGCGTCCTGCCTGCACCTCAGTCTCATATCTCTGACGATATTGAGGATCATCTTTGTCTGGCATCTTTTCACCGATAAATATATTCTTCCATCCCATATCAATATGTCAGTTTGGTCTTTTGTTCTATATCCTTATTGAGAAGGGTTCTCCAGTTGGTGATGAGCAAACCATGTGGGTTGTTGTCAGTACGGGGAACACGCTTCAAATGACCTGCCGTCACAAGTTCTCTGGTAAGAATGCTTGTGCGTCGCTCAATACGCTGTCTGCCATAGTAGGTGAACTCCATCTTCTCCTTGTCGAACTTGATACTGTCACAGAAGATACTGAATACGGCACTCGTACCCATGATGTTTGAGTAGAAGCCTTTCTCCTTTAATGTATTGTACTGCGCAAGACCCGTTTCATCGACCAGATACATGGCTTTATCCATTGTATATTTGATGTACTTGTCATCTGGCGCAAGAGTGAAGAAGTAATGATGGAACATCTCCACATGACTCTTTGCTTCCACATCGAGCGTTTCTTCCATGGTGCTGCGCTGAACGAGAATAGGAACATTGCCATCCAACACGTACACTTTCTGATGAGCATCCGAAACCATTTGCTTGGCTGTCCAAATGCTGGAGATACAGATGATGATGCAGCCCACAAGGAAGAGTGAGCAGATAATCATCACCAACTTGATTTTGTTTTCGAGATTCTTTATTACCATACCTTATTATATATGTATTATTTGCTGTTTACATCACTTTGCTAATCATGCCCTGGGTTGAAATCTTGGCTTGCTGTGCCACACCTTCACCGAAGTTTCGGGTAGAGAATGCTGTATCTCCTTCAGGAATCATCCATGCAGCAAGGTCTGGAACGAGGTTCAGACATTTCAATGCCACAATGCTTGCTGCCATCAGATAACCGGCTGAGAAGAACGAGTTCTGCAGATATGCTGCCATCGTCTGCTCACTTTCGGTAATGGCTGTAAGGTTCTCCACCTGAATGCAGAGCACTATATCAAAGAGTAAAAGGACATAAAAGCCCACGAAGTATAGCATTGCTCCATAGAAATGTACCGTGAGATAACGTATCAGCCACTTTGCCCAGGCTCCTTCCCATTTCGGCAAGAGAGAGAATGCCCATTGTATCGGACCGAATATCGTCAGCATACCCAGGAGTATCTGTTGGCAATAGATTGTTGCCCACCAACCTATACGGAAGACAATCAAAGCTATGAGCATAATCACCTTATCTATGCCTACCACCGCACCAGCTGTGAGTGATGTGAACCAGAGCTTCGAAGCATCAGTTTCCATGTTTGTCACTTCATCCACACCTGCCTGTTCCATGGTGGACTCTATCAGGTTTGGATCCGATGTGCCAGAATGGGCTACGTCAGCCTGGGCTTGTAATGAGTTATAAAGAGTATCACGTGTATAGATGAGCTCCTGGACTTCTTCAAACTTATCCTCAATCTGTGCGGACTCCGCTTCATACAAGTCGTGGGTGTATGAACCTATGCAGTTAGGAATATAGGAGAGAAAGTCAAGTACACACCAGCTGCTGCCGTTGTTTGTAATGCCGGTATCTGCAGGTGGGTACCACCAACAGAGGATCACACTGACCACAAGAGGCTTGAACAGCTTCATGATGTCTATCGGCTCATGCTTTACCATCATCTTGTAGGCCATACTGCCAGCTACGACTATCGAGAACAGCGCAGCTAGAGCCATACACATCTGCAATATCCACCAAAACGGACCTTGTGAGCCTGTGAACGTGGCATCACAAAGGAACTCGTTGGTCTGGAAAATCACATCATCAATCTCCTGTTCGAGGATCTTGATACCGAAATCGGAAAGGATGTTTGAATCTGCCATGTTTTATCGTCTTACTATGTTATTTTCGTCGGAGTCATCAGTTCCTGATCCTCCGGAGTTATTTCCTATATTCTTTTTGCCTGCTTCACGCCATCGGCTGATTGCTGATGATGCGTGGCTGGCCACATTGTTTCTTCTTTCAAGTCGGGCAGCAAGCAAGGATGATGTCTTTCGCTTGTTGCTTAGTTGGATAAGAAATGAGATAAGTGTCTCATTCTGCTTGGTAATGTCATCATAGATGGCAAGATACTGCTGTTTGCGCTGGGCATTGGGCATATAGGCATCCTGCATCTCCTTGATGGCTGTCTTATACATCTTGTAGTATTCTGTCCATCGTGTCTTGTCTGAAACAGAACCACCAGCGCTTACTATTCGGTCAATATTCGCCTGAAAGTCCGAGAGCTTGGAGTTGATCTTGTTTCCTTCTGCAAGCCAGGCAATGTCAATCTGCCGGTCTGCAATGTTGAGTGCTTCTATTTCTGCTCGTTGGGTAAGAGATGCTTTGATACTGTCAGCAACATCAACCTGCTGATATGCAGAGACTCCTGCCATGGTTCTGAAAAACTGCTTGTTCTTTTTTGCTGCAGTCTTCTGATAGCTGTTGTGTAAGGCATCATAATAGAATGCAGGAGTGAGACCACCAGAACCAATCTCCTGAACCGTAATCTGATTCATCTTGGCTGCATCATGGTTGTAACTCACATATCCTTGGGCTGATGCGTTAAAGCATAACGTCAAGCCACATAAGCAAAGTGCTGTCCGTGATGAGATTAAATGTTTCATATTCATTGTATTTTTATTTATTATCCTAATAGCCTAAATATCCTGCGCCCCTCCATCTTCCAAAGGCATCACTTATGATTTCCTCCTTGCTCTTGGCACGGTACACCTGTTTTTTCCAATAGCCGATTCTCACTTGGATATATTTCCAGGTTTCGAAGTATGCCTTGTTGAGATGCTTGTTGATGTTGTCGAGCGAGTTGTTGATGCTCGTAATGATGAGAAGCAAGTCGGACGTTGAACATGCCGCAGCTCCAGTAGCATATAGCAGCAAATCACTGACTGACCTATAGAGATTGTCGCCTTCATCTGCAATCTTAGCCAAAGCCTTGGTGTTGATGGTGATGATCAGCGTATCGGTACTCATGATGTTTCCTCTTTCCAGGCATTTCTTCCTGAAATCATTGAGCATCTTTCTATAGTCACCGACTTTGTCACTCACATTCTCATAGGTGCTGTACACATTGAGACTGGTACGGAGTGACTGATACAGAATGTCAATCACATCAAATGCCCTGGTGTACTTATCCAGTTCCTTATTGATGTCCCTGAATCCAATGTTGGCATCGCCGCTGTAGTCATGCAGCAGTTTATTGCTTGCCTCCAAGGTGGAACGCACAAGCAGCAGACTACGCTGTTGCTTGTGATCTTTGATATAGGCCTCGATAGAAACTGCATCAAAACCCACCTGAGCTTTTGCCACCGAAGGCAAAAGGGTCAACAGACAAATGAGTATTGTCAGTATCTTGCTATTCACTGTTGTCTTCTTCATCGTCATCATATTTTCCGTTATAACTATCTGAATGTCCGCTATCAGCTGCATGTCGCAACCATCGTTTCCTGCACTTTTCTATGAGCGTCAGTCTTCTGCCTTGCTCGTCATTCAGTGGGGGAGCGACACTCCTCAGAATGTCTATGATGGAATGCTTGTAATGCATCATCTTCTCCAATGACACCAGATCGGCAAATATCTTGGTGAGACGGCTGTCTATCTGACGTGCAATCTCCAGTCGGTCACTTGACCAGAGCAAATGATAAGTATCATCCGTATTGTCTGATTCCACAGGGCTACTCTTGGCATATTCAACCGTAGGGTCACAGTCTGGATAGTCACGGGCTATCTCAGCAAGTTTGGCATTCACTTCGGCTGCTTTCTCCTCATCGGTTTTAGCAGGATCGAGGTTTACTACAGCCACAACTTGCGTATCGCTATATTCCGTGGTCAGAGTCCATGAAATCTGCACGATGGCACGGTGTATCTTGATGCCCATGAAGTACTTAGGCTTTCTTGCTATTGAAACTGTTGCCTTGAAAGTAATGACACCATTGGTATTCGGCATGGAAGCAGTACGAACGAAAGTATTACCTTCCCAAGCCCCCGAACCATTCCAACTGAGATTATAGGCAGTCTTGCAATCCTGCATGATGGCAGGTATGCGGTAATAGTCATCAGTCACTGCATTTTCTCCATCAATAGCCTCTTGCTTTGCCTTTTGGTACTGGGCTAGTTCTGATTCGGCTGTACTCTTATCTGACTTCAATGCTGTTATACGGTCTTTGTTGGCATTGTACTGTTGACGATACCTCGCTGCATCATTCACATTTGAATTCTTGATTTTTCTCAGAAGTTCCGTATTCTCTGCCTCCAAGCTTGTGATTTCTGACTGGAGAGAAGCTATTTTCCTCTCTGTTTCAGCAATCTTGGAATCAACCTCAGAAGTATTGACGCTTTCATGAGTGACACTAGTGGCCATGGCACACTGCTTGGTGTGACCATTCACGCTACCTCCGCAACTCGAACACTTGTATTGGGTTGATGCTTCACCAAGTTTGGTGCCACCATGACAGGTTACACTGATGGTTGCAGTTTCACATCCTGCAATCTTCTTGGCATCGGTTGTCTGATAGTATCTCTTTGCATCACTTGAAAGATAGTAGGTGTAACCTTCCTCGTTATCATTGAGTTCTTTCAGTCGTGCATTCAATCCGGCTTTGAATGTGTTCATGTCCATCGTGTAGGAATCAAAGACATCCTCATAGGCAACTTCCTTTTTATACCAGCTCTTTGAAACATGAATCTCGTAAGCATAGGCTTTAGCATATTGACCACTTTTCTTCTTGCTGAGAATATAGCCTGACATATAGTAAGTTATGCTATAATTGAAGCCGTCGTTTGAGTTGTTATGCTGCTGAACATCACTTCGACTCCAACCTGCGTGGCTTTCTGAGTTTCTCAATGCAGCTTCTCTTTCTGCCGATGTTGGAGTATAGTTTTTGTCCTTGGTGCTGATACGACACCAGTGATCACCTTTGATGATAGCATCATTGTCTGTAGGTGGATAGTAGTCACACAAAGCCACATTGCCGGCATCAACTCTATAGATATACCATCGCTGGGTGTAGTATTGTCCCATTCCTTCACGGGCATAGTCCGTTATCCAGGATGTCAGATTGTAGTTCGATAAAGAGAAGAGATTTGCAATGCTGTCCCTTCCTCCAACAAACTGCAAGAGCGTGTTTCCTGCATTTGCAGACAGACTGTTGTAGAGTCCATACACATTTTCAGCTATCTCAATGACGCTGCTTGTCTTGTCCATCATCGTTCCACTGAAACTGCTGTTACCAAGGATGGAGCCTACGGCATTACCAGCTCCAGCAGAAGCAAGATTAACTCCCATGGCATACAGGTTATCAATGTCTTCCTTCAGATTCTCCTTGGTGAAGTTGGAACCGAATCCTGAAAAGTTGTCAAACATCGCTTCCCAATCTACGTTGCCCAACTCCGAGAGTTTCAGGATGGCAGCCAATTCCTGGTTAATCTCCAGAAATGCTATATCCTTGAACGAGAGGGTGCAGTTGGTGACGATAGACTCGAACTGATAGCAGAGCGTCTTGGTCTCTTCACATACCTTATATAAATAGCTTCCCCAATAGAGAGCATTCTGTGGACTTTTGAGCATCATTCCAGCTACAGTCCATATCTTCGGCATGATCTTGGCCGACACCATGTTGTAGATTCGGCGGTAATAGTAGTTCTCCGTCGCACTTGTCCATAGTCCCATATGGGTGAGGGCTTTGCGGTCAAGGAACTTAGAAGTGAAGATTCCTGCCGCTGCCACCTCTGCCGCCTGATAGTGTTCACGTATCTTAGCTACCTGTTCGGCATAATACGCCTCAGTAGCTGCCTCTGTTGCAAAAGCGGCTGTCATTGCTTCTACAGTGCGCTTGTCATAGTTCACGCTGTAGTACTGTGCCATTGTCGGTACTACGGCACAAAGATAGAGAGTAAGTATTATCAGATAGCGTTTCATTTGTCTGAATATTATTGTTTATGACTTGTTACATATACTCATCAAATTTCCTCTTGGGTTTGAGGTTCAGCACATGGCCAGTCTGGTTCACCTTTTGGGCAAATGGCAAGGATTTGGTGATCCCTGACAGTTCCCAGTCTCGGCAATAGGCTTCGATGGCATGCTGATGGTCGCATTGCAACTCTTTCTTGTAGAGCTTCAAGGCTTCCTTCTCAGCTCGCTCGGTGGTATAGGTCATATAGCACTCGTGAGGTTCTTCTACACCAAACACGCCTCCGACACTTCCTCTTCGGATAAAGACTTCTCGGAAGAAGCTTCTGCCTTCCTTGTTTTCAAGGCGGTTGATGGTGAAGATCTTCTTGCAGTCCACATCTGTCAAACCCAGGATTGCCTTGATCTCGTCGAAACGTTCACGGAACTTGCTCTGGTCAAGCAGCATCACCACATCAGAGTTGTTGATGATGGCTTCCTTCACGATAGGACTTCCCACGATGTCCTGGATCTCCTGAGTAACCACACCCACTGATGCCCAGAACTTACGGGCTGTCTTGTAGAGGTATTTGATGTACTCTGCCATCATTGGTGAAGCAATGGCTTTCCATGCCTCTTCAATGACAAGCACCTTGCGGTTCTTCTTGATACGCATCTTCTGGATGAAAACGTCCATGATGATAAGTGTAACAAGAGGGAAGAGGAGAGGGTCATCCTTGATGGAGTCTATCTCGAAAACGATGAAGGTCTCATCAAACAGCTTTGTGTCGAGGTTCTCATTGAGGGTGAGCTCATGGCTACCGCCCTTGTAGAAGTCCTTCAGCAGATAGTTGTAGGATGCAAGGTCGATTCCTGCCAGGTTGTTCTCCTTTATAATCTGAGGAATACGGACTGTACTGTACTCATAGAATGTGTTGAACGACAGATTCTCTATTTGTTTCTTCATGAAGTATTCATCGAAGTATTCCGTGATAACCTGCTCTATGAGACGGTCTTCCGTCTTGGTGACTTCACCTTGGGTTCCTTTCCAGATGAGCATGACCAGATTTTTCAGGAAGCCTATCTTCTCAATATTCAACTCCTCACGCTTGATGGCAAAAGGATTCATCGTGATAGGATGCTCGTCTGTGTAGCTGATATACTTGCCACCGACATATTCGCAGAGTCCTTCGTATGAATTACCGGTATCAACCATCACAACGTCGGTGTTCTGTTCCCACATCTGACGGACTACACTATTCATGTGGAAGCCTTTTTGTATTTCCTAACACGCTGAGCCACAGCACTCTCTTA
>JAJWLX010000150.1 GCA_021636625.1 Prevotella sp.
GGAGGCGTGAGCAACGCCAATGGCGATTTCGTCATCCCCTGCCAGCAGAAGCAGGCCCTTATGAAGGTTTCTTTCGTGGGCTACAAGACGATTTGCAAGCTGGTATCTATTGCCCGCATCGGAAATGTGAAGATGCAGGCGAATGCCTATCAACTGGGCAAGGTAGAAGTAAAGGGCAAGCTGCGTATCGACCATGGCGACCATGCCTCTTATACATTCTCTGACGAACAGATCAGGAACTCACGCCATTCACAGGATCTCCTGGGAACACTCCCGGGAATCTATACCGATCCGATGACCGGCAAGACATCCAGTATGACCGGCAAATCCATCAAGATTCTCATCAACAACGTGCCGATGACGAGCGAGAACGACTTGAAGGCTATTGCCGCCAACAAAATAAAGAAGGTGGAATACTACGAAGATCCTCCTATCAGATACGGCGATGTGGGCATCTTGATGAACATTATTACCAAGCCGCTTGATACGGGTTATACTACCGGTTTTGATGTGTCCAGTGCCTTGACTACAGGGTTTAGCAATGACAATGTGTATTTCAAGTACAACAAGGGCAATCATCAGTTTTCCTTCGATTACAACATCAACGTGAGAAACTATCGTAACTGGATAGAAGACAACCAGTATTCCTTTACGCTTGACGACCAGCAGGCTGTCTATGATTACCATCTGCACAAGCGTTTTGGCTATACCGACAACAAGTTCAACCTGAAGTATGCTTACAGCAAGCCAGATGACGTAACCTTCCAGGTCACCTTTTCGCCAGAATTGTCTCATAAGTTCAACCGGGGAAATAGCGAGGTTGCAACGCAAGGAAACGAGGCTTGGAAGGATGGTTTCGGAAACACGAAGGATATTGTAGATTACGTGAAACCAGCAGTAGATCTCTATCTCAGCAAGCAGTTTGCCCATAAGCAGACACTCGATGTGGACGTGCTCGGCTCTTACTTCAACACCAGGCAGCAGATGCTCAACCGGCAATGGACTGCCGACAAGGATAGCATCTTGACCGATGACGACATGCACTCCAGGAGCCACATCTACTCCCTGATAGGAGAAGCTGATTATACCAAAGAATGGGAGCAGGGAGAGCTGTCGGCAGGAGTTTATACCTGGAACAAGTGGAGCGACTATAATGTGCGCAATATCCTTTCCGGCTATGAGCCATCAAAGTATTCTTCATACATCAAAATCAATACGGTTTATGCCCAATATCAGAACCATATCGGCAAGCTTACCTATCGTATAGGCGTAAAGAGCACGTGGAGAACCCAGAGCTATCAGGATCTCACCTATAACAACAACTATATTCATCCGTTGCTGTATTTATCTTATAAGCTGAAGAACGGTTCGTTGCAGCTGCTATCATCCAGCGGCACCAATTACCCCGCCATTTCAACATTGAGCGAGAACATGACGATTGTCATCCCCGGACTGATGAAGCAGGGCAACCCGAATGTAAAGGCTACGATGGAATGGGGACCGATATTCAGATACACCTATAATGATGCGATGCTCTACCTGCAAGTATCACTTTATGGAATCTATAATGACAAGGTAATCACACCTTATTATTATTGGACTACGGTGAACGACAGGCGCAGTATTGTCTCTACCTATGAAAACGGCAGTTTCTATTGGCGTTATGGCACAGGCTATTATCTTCAGTTCAAGCCGTTCAAGAACGAGGTATTGAAACTGATGGTGGGTGGAGGTTTTGAGCGAGAGGTAATCAGCAATTCCTATGGTCGCCATTGCTACTGGTGGAGTCCTTTCAAATATGGCATCTATTTCCGGAAGGGAAACTGGGGAGCATCTTACCAGGGAAATATTCCTTCAAAGATGGCAGTCTTGGACTATCGCAAGGCAGATGAGTCCAAGAGTGAATTCTCTGCTTTTTACCAGAAGGGAGCCTGGCGTTTCTCGTTCTATGGCTTGTGGATGTTTGCACCAGCCAAGTATGAGAGCAAGACGTTCGACAATCCGATTATGAACCAGACGGAACAGCACATCATCAAGGATAATCGCCGCATGCTGATGCTGGGTGTCAGCTACAACTTCTTCTCCGGAAAGAAGAAGAACATCCGGAAGAACATCAACAACTATGATTCAGATGCTGGCGCATTCAAGTAATTCCTGTATTACATTTTATCGTCTATAGACGATGAAACGACGACTTGTAGTTATAAAAAATATTCTGCGAAGGGTTAGGAAAATGAAAATTCGATTGTAATATAGGCAAAAGAAAAGAAAAGAAATAAAGTAATGCAAATAAACAAAGAAACGATAGAACAGCTCTT
>JAJWLX010000093.1 GCA_021636625.1 Prevotella sp.
TTATAACAGTATAACACAGATGTTAACGAATAAAATATTTAATGCGTCTGCCCTGCAGGTTGAGATGTTTTGTTATCCTATCTTTTTACCTTATACTATATTATAACCGAAGAATGCAGGGAACAGAATAGTTGTACCTATCATGAACAGGCAGGCACCAATCAGCATCATGATGGATTTTGTTACATCACCTTCGCCCGTATTCATCTTTATATAGATTTGTAAAGCTCCTATGATGGCTACGATGGCTGCTATGGCATACACCAGATAGACTACATATAGCATCATTGTTACCGTAAAGTCATGAGCATTGCTCAGTGCGTCTGCTCCCCAGCTATAATCGACACCTCCGCATTTGGCAGATGCCAACATTGGCTGGAAGAGCATGACACCTATCAACATTATGGCAAACAAAAGATTGTGTTTACAGCTTATCTCTGGCATTCTTCTTTTCTATTTTTCGGGTGTTGTGCTTATTGTTGAGATTCTGCATAAACTCATCTGAGAGGTAACTGCATTGTGGCACCGGATCTATGTGCTCCAAAATCTCATCGTTTTTCTCATTGAGTTCTTCACTGGTCACGGTATGTGACTGTGGTTGCTGCGACAGCTCTTCATCTGAAGGAGGTTGCGGATATGGCACGTTTCCTGTCGGGTTGACAACTCTGAGTCCATCATCCGTGATTTGCTCCGTGAAGGTCATGTCACCCTCGTCAGGACCCTCGTTGCGTTCTTCGATTGCAACTGGCTGTTCCTCATTGGTCAAATCACCTACATCATAGGTCTCTTCTTCTGTTTTCTTTTCATCCTTCTTCCCATGTAGGTCTAATGTGATCATTACTGCAAAGTACACTACATACACAAAAGTGAGGACGAGCGCAAAAATTACGAATCCTGACATTTTCAATCTGAATTTTATTTGTTATTTTTATTGTTATCATACTCGGAACTTACATCCGACGAGTCGGCGTATTTCCCAAAAACAGTGCAAAGGAACATATATTTGTGCGATAAATGAAAAAACAAAGCTAAAACTGTTTCAGTCTTAACACAGATTATAAAAGAAGTATGATAATATTTTAATAATCATACTATAGAATAACGAAAGGGCGTATAAAACAAAAAAGGAGACCCTCTCGAAAGAGAACCTCCTGATTGGTTAGTGTCATGGCAGTTTCACACTATTTGGGTGGTTTGATGATACCATTGATTACATCATTAACATCTTTGTAGTTGACGTATCGATGGGATTCATCTATCACTTTATCCTGATAAGCAACTTTTATCTTCTCTACAGTCTTTGCACCTGCATCATCGTTGTCCAGATAACAATGTATAAGAGTGTATTCCTGCAGGTATGGCAGCAGAACCTTGATGTTACTGACAGAGTTGAGAACGAAGTAGTCGCATTCATGTGGCAGGCAAAGCTCATTTCCTGTTATCCATCTCTTGATACTGGCATATGTCAGCATATCAAAGAAACCTTCAAAGATGCAGCATTCTTTGTGTAGCTCATTGTTTGGTCTGATGATTGAAATCGACTTTTTGCCAATGCTTCGTTTGCTGTATTTGTTCCTTGCTTCCATTCCACCCTCGATATTCTCAAAGGCTATGGCATAGTAACTCTTGTCATAGATACGATAATGTACTTCCTTGCAATACTCTTTGGCAATGTCATAGTCTATGCGTCTCTGCAAAATGTAGTCTCTGAGATAAGGATGACTGAGGCCTACGATACGCTCAATGATGGTGTTGTTTTCTTTTGCCTTCTCTCGCTGAGCAACTTGCTCTTGTTTCCAGGCTTCCTTTCTCTCATCTTCCTTCCTTTGGGCTTCATAATCCGCAGAATATTGAAGATGGTGCTCTTTTATCTTCTGTTCCAGATAGGTCAGAACTTCATGGTTGTTCCAGGAAGGATTCATCTTCTGAACCAGGTTGATGAGATTGCCACCTTCGCCTGCACCAAAGTCGTTCCATAGATTCTTCTTGGGACTGACATTGAATGAAGGCGATGCCTCAGTTCTTAAAGGAGACAGATACCAATAGTTCTCCTTTAATATATATACATGATGGTAACCCTGTGATTCCAGGAACTGCACAATGCTGACTGATTTGATTTCTTCTATAGTCATGCTGTTACATATATTATGGGTACATATTAGTTTAATATATATATACCCGGTTAAACTTAAACTTATAAACTTACTTGGACGGAAACAGAGTAGGGTGATAATGGTAGCCGTCTTTCTCTTTTGTTATCAACTTTCGTTCATTGAAAATCTTCAACATCTCCTTCACGGCATTATCACCACGCTTGTAACCTTCTTCGGCATAAGCTTCACCCAGAGCCTTTACCAGATCGACGTATCTCTGTGGGGTACTCTTGGAGAAAATCTTTTGAAGTACCATCGTATGAACATCGTCTGGCAGAGAGGTGAGCGGCTTGTCTTTGGGCTTGACAACAGTGACATGATAACCGACATCAAGTACAGGCAGAGAGTTATCGTCAATGTGGAATGCCCAGCTCGAAAACTCTTTGTCTCGCATATGCATGGGTCTTACCTCACTGATATTGGCATCCTGCTTGTTCTTGCTGATAATCAGCACCGTTTCTGCCTTGTTTTCCAACTCTGTACCAATATGACCACGAGTGTTGTTGTCATTCTTGTTAAGGTGTAGTACGCAATGGATATGCAGATCATACTTGCTCGTCCATGCCATCAGCATCGTCATTACGTCTGTAGACTCCTTGGCATTGTTGATGTCGTACATGAGATCTCGCAAACCATCGATAATGACAAGTCCCACACCATCAAATGTTCTTAGCGCATAATCTATAAGGGCTATGCGTAGAGTAGGAGTGAACTCTCTTAGTCCATAGAATTTGATGCGCTTGTCTTCCTTGTTAAGGCTGAGTCCTGCCAATCGGTAGATTCGCTCAACAACATTGTGGCAATGATAGCGACTCTGCTCCGTATCGAAATAGAGGATCTGTCTCTTTCCTTCAGGAAAACTTGCCCGGTAGTTGAGCACAGTGGAATTGGTTAACGCTGCTGCTACCATCGCCGTGATGTTGAACGTCTTTTTACTCTTTGCCTTACCAGTTGATGCGCTGAAATTTCCGAAAGTGGCAATGGTACAGTCACCGACCCATAACACCTGGGGTGGTACGGGCGGTTTTTCTGAAGCTTTTATCTCTCCTTGTCTGAGATAGCTTTCCAGTTCACTGTCGTTGAAAGCGCTCTTGCACAGCATGCCTACTTCCAGGGAACCTGCTGCAGACTCTTCTTTCTCACTTTTACTGTTTCTTCCTCTTGCTGCCATTGCTTCTTTCATTTTGATTTCTACACTTTGAGGGGTCAATCACTATCTCAGACTTTTCCAAGAGAGCCGTCAGTTGGACATCAGAATAAACTCTGGTCTTGTTTTTCTTTCTGTCTTTCATAACGCTTCTCTATTTGTTGGCGCTGTCCTTTCGTGCCGGGGTGATATGGTTGTTGCGCATCCATTTCAAAAGTTCCTTCTTGTCGAAATAGATGGTTTTGCCCTGTGGCTTGTAGTGAGGGATCTCCATGTTCATGGTGAGCTTGTATATCTGTGACTGCGAAACGCCAAGATACTCCGCTACCTCGGTGGTGGTGAGCATCTCCTTGTTTGAGAAATATCTTTCCTCAATCTTTGAAAGACGCTCGTTAAGAGCCTCAGGTTCTACTGAAGTGAGTTCCTTTACTCTCATTTCCAAAAGTTCAACTCTCTTGGCAAGTATGTTCATATCAATTTTACTATTTCCCATTTTCTTAATACTTTTATTGTTAGACAATAAGGGGGCTACCCCCGAAACTGAATCGATTCGGGGGCAAAATTACCCCAATAAATTCTAATACAACTGACCTTACTCCTGACACTCGGAAGTGTCAGGGGGGATGTAAGGAGATTTTTCTTTTCAGTTGTTTAACTTACTTTACTTCATCGCATTTCTTTCAGTTGTTTTGCAAAATCCAGAAACTCCCCACTTGGGAACTTTGCTGATGAAGCCTTCAGTTCACTAAGTCGGCTGCTGATAGCACCTCGTTTGGATGCCTTTCCCGTACTCTTAGGGGTGAGCAGCTTATTATCCGCAATAAGTGATACCCAGTTGTGGGGAATCATCTTCTCAATAGACAGAGCATACAGCAATTGAAGTACCTGTCGCATATTGACTACAACCAGAGAATCATCTAACTCACATTTGAAGAATCCGTCCATAGTTTCTTCATCGATACCATCTACAAAGAAATTCGACTCATTGGCGAATTTCGTAATGAGTCGAATCTGTTCTGGAGTGAATGAAGCAAGAATGCGAGGACTTTCAACCACAACTTCAATATGGTTGAACTCATAAACCATTGTTTCAAAGTCTCCTTTCTCAAATGAGGACTTGGTGAAGTACTTGGTGACAAGGTCTTTTCTGGTGGTAAGCAACTCATACAAGCTGAATACATGCTTGAAATGGTTGCGGACAATCAGTTCCTCGGAAGAGAAGACCGGCAGGTGATAGCTAACAAAGTCGTTGACATATCTGTCATACAACTTGCCATCGTTAAGGATTTCCAACTTGTACTGCTCGTAAGCAGTACGATAGAGTGTCCAAAGCTCATCTTTGGAAAGCTCAATCTCTTGTTTTGGACAATGATCTGAGCATTGTAAACACAAAAAGAGAGAGCACAGAGGAATTGTTCTTCTGACTCATATTACTTTTTGTTAATGAATAAATTTGAAATACGCCTACTTAATGAAGCAGGCGGAAATGTGTATTTAACTTGACTGATATTTGCTATGTAAGTCATCATTTCAGTGCAAAGATACACTAAAATTGTGCAGTCTATCTGCATTCAGTATAAAAAATAACATCAGTATGATTATTTAGACTGTTATCAAAAGAAAAGCCTACATTAGAGAATATCCAATGTAGGCTTCTGAAATTTAGGCACTTATCTATCCTATAAAGTTCTTCGTCTTGGTCTTTTGCTGAGTATCTGATTAATCTCCATAGTGCTGATTGGAGCCTCTATCTTGCAGCCAGATTCTAACCATTTGATAAGGTCGTCCCTAAAGAAGGTGTATTTCTTACCCTTCTGATTGACAGGGATTTCACCGTTTTGTATGTAAGTGTACATAGTGGATTTCTTGATTTTAAGAAATTCACAAGCTTCCTTCACATCCATTGGAATATGATCTGATAGGGAAGGTCTTTTAGTCCTGCGTACTTCTTCTCGAATCAGTTCCATAGACTGGTCAAGAAGATCAAATCTTTTCAGTATCTCTGACAATACTTCCGGTATGTCATTGAATGTTATTTGTCTTTCTTCGTTCTGCATATTAAAAACTTTCTTTATTTCTGATGATGAAATTGATAATCATTGTAATCGGGTACATCGATCTCAATTACGCATTTGCCCTTCTGTCTCAATGTACGTCTCATGCTTTCCACTTCAACATCCTGGAGCTCGGTAGGGAAACACAGCTTTATGAAGGTTGCTCGTTTTTGACCGCTCCACCCAAGGCGTTCTCCAATATTCCAGGAGTAATGCCTGATGTCGAGAGTATTCAATGTTCCATTTGTTTTCACTGGAACAATACATGATTCAGGGATGTCGTACAGTTTTATGTTCTGACACAGCATCTCCAAGTACTCATCTGTCATATATGGCGAAAGTACAGAGTAAGTGTAGTCTTTGACTGCATCATATTTTGAACTTTCAAGACTATACTGCCTATTGCGATAGCGTTCACGCATTTCTTCTGCTTTCTCCACATCCGAGATGGATGGTTCGTTGGAAGATATACTGTTGTTGATCACGATGTCTCTCACCGCTTGCGGCTTACGCAAGCACATAAATGCACATACAATGATGGCAAATGATATATAATAGAATATCATCGGCAAAGAGAAACCGAAATCAGAGTCGGAAACTGTTACCATCAGGTTAGCAATCGCTCCATGTATTCTTGGAGCGACTACTACCATAACGATGGTGAGCATATTCGAAATGAGGAGAATCAAGAAGTTCTCTTTTAACTTTTTAATCATTGCAATTGTTACTTTTTGGAGTTTTTGTGTCTGCAAAGATATAGAGAATCTTGCTATTTTCTACTATTTCGTATCAACAAAATGCGCCTCTTAAACACTATTTATTATTCTGTGTTTCAACGCTTTAAGCTATATTTTTCTTTCTCTTTTTTGCCGTGTTATAATCTTATTTTCTCTTACTTGCCGTTTGACGCATCGTACTTTCAGTTGGCTTCTCGTCGTCTTTCACGTTCGTTAACGTAATTCTGCCTGCTGCCTCACGTGTTTTTGGATTTGCATGAGAAGCGTAGATCTGCGTCGTACTGACATTCTTATGGTTGAGCAGATGCTGAACTGTATAGATGTCTGTACCAAGTTCGAGCTGCAACGAGGCATACGTATGACGGAAGCAATGGAAGGTGATATGCTTTTCGATACCGCACTCTTTTAGCCAGTTCTGCATCACACCATACGTCATAGTACGTTTGAAACCTTGGAAGATATATGTTCTGTTGGTCTTTGGATGGATTAGAGCATATGCATCATCGCCAATTGGAACCTGGGTCTGGCATTTTGTCTTCACACAAATGAAATCCAGATAATATCCACCATCAGCATAGCTACGGATATTCTCCCATTTCAGTCTAAGGATGTCGCTGATACGGAGACCTGTAAGACAGGAGAATAATGCAGCCTTTCGAACAACCGGAATAGAACATTCAGTGGCATACATTCTTCTAACTTCCTCCAATGTAAGACTTTGCTTCACTGGCGTTGTACATGAAATGTTTTCCAAAAGGCTGGCAAGATCATCTGTCAGCCTTCGCTCACGGTATGCCTTTGTCAAGACCTGCTTGAACACATTCCAATAGGCTGATGCCGTATTTCTGGAAATGGACTTCTTGATAACATGTCCACCTCTTGATGACACTTTGGTATCAAGGAGATATTCCATATACTTGTTACAATAAAGAACATCAAGCATCTCAAATGTACATTTGCCTTTACAGAACTTCTCGAAATGCTTGTAGGCTGCATCACACTTCACATAGTTGCGATTGACCATATTTCTGAAATATCCGAGAAAGTCCTCCTTCAATCTGTCACGGTTGAAGAAATCATACTTCTCATCGAGAACATCAATGTACACCTTACAACGAATAGCTTCTGCCTTGGCGAGAATCTTGTCGTTGTAGAGCTTCTGCTGCTTGTTGACAGGATCGGCATAAATGTACATGCCAAGTGAGCGACGGCGTATCAACTCCATCGTCTCCGGGTCTCTATATCCTGGCCAAAAGTCCAGGAAAAGTGACTTTGTTCCGTTGCGTCTGTCACGCATACGGAGCTTAACGGTTTTACATACTTGCATAATATATCTGATTTTTGTATTAATAAAATTCGCTTGCAAAATTCCTAAATGATACTACATTGACAGCAGTAAAGAGAAAGTAAATCATACTATTCAGTATAATCTGTTTTCAAATCATCATTTTTGAAACGTTTTTCCATGAGTCTGTCGAATTCTTCTTTTCTAAAGAACATGAATTGCCCCTTCTTTACTTTAGTGACTTTGTAATGCTTGACGTAATAATGAACAATATCCTTTGTCATTCCATACTTCTTCATTGCTTCTTCTACGGAATAGTAGCGTTCTCTTCCTTCGAAATATCCAGTCTTCAGCGCCTGGATGTGCTGCTTTGAATAGTAGGTTACTCCATATTCAACTTTTGAAGGTATCTTATGCCGGTGGATGAATGAACGTACTGCATCATGCGTCATCTTGTAGGTAACTCTCATCTCCTCAGGGGTAATCCAGTCATTTATATCAGCATACTTATGTTTCTGATTATACAGGATGTCAATGGCCTTCTTCTCATAGAAGTTGAAATTTTTAAGAGCTATTTTAGGAGTTTTGTTCTCTCTGGTCATCACACCGACATGCTTGATGGTGATCTTGAACATTTCTGCCACTTCCTCAGTTGAGTAATATCCTTCTGGAGTAGGAGGACATGCTCTCTCCTGTGCCTTTGCCTGGAAGATGACACGTTCTGTTCCATCCAGGTTCTCAACTTTCTTGGTGTAGCCCATTCGCTGTTGAGTAATCTTGTCGAAGTCGGTTCTATAGATCATCGTGAACTTACCTCGCTTCTCTGTCCTTACATCATAATTTTTAAGAGTGTAGCTAATCTGATCCTTTGTTAAGCCATACTTTTCTGAAATCTCTTCGTAAGTGTACCAGTCCGGATCTACCTCATTACCTTTTTGCTTGATACTATCAATATGTATCTTTGAGTAATAGGCTTTACCATTTCTGTTTACCCTTGGTACCTTGTGATAGGTTACAAAACTCATAGCGTTAGTTCGAGTCATACCATACATTTCCATCACCTGATCCATTGTATAGTAGTTGTCGAGATCGATTTCTTCAAGAAGGTCTGCAAACTTTGCATCAACTGCCTTTTTACTGAAGAAGGTGTTACGTCCTACATAGACTTTGGGAATACCCAAACGGTCACAGCGTCCCCATACGGCCTTGCGACCGATATTATATTTCTCCATGATTTCACGCAAAGTATAATACTCCTGGTCATCTTTGCGTTTATAGCTTTTCTTCTTGTATGCACCAGCTTCCTCAAAGTACTTATCAAGATCTTCACGACGAACATATGTCTTACGTCGTAGTCTGACAGCTTTGAGTGTTCCAGAGTAAAAGCATCGATACACAGTAGTAACACTAACACCAAGAAGAAATGCGACATCTGAAGGTGTCAAGAAAGGTCGAGAAGCGATTTCCAGACTTTGCAAATTCTGAGCATCGTCCTTCTTACTTTCTCTTGCTTTTTTCTTTTTCTCGGCTTCTTTCTTCCGATGCACAACACGAGCACACCTCTTGGAGCAATACTTATTTGTGATTTTGGTAGCAATGAACTCTTCACCACATACCTCACATTTTCTTAAAATCCTCATTTTTGTTTGCTATTTAGTACCCTATGAGTCCCCCTAATTCTTTTGCAGCAATTTTCACGTTTTTGCAGCAATTTTCATGATGGTGTCCAACATGAGGAATGTCGGTCACTGGAAAGGTTTGCAGATTTTGCAAATAGTGTCCAAAAATAGAATTTTGGCTTTCCATTTGATCACAGAATTGAGGGCCACGAATGAAATTTGAGCCAAAAATACACCAAAATATTGGTTTCTACAAATTACAAATGGAATGTGTTAAGACAAAAAAAGCCACCTAAATAGGTGGCTTGCAAGCAGTTATAAAAATGTTCGTTTTAGAGCTGTCCAGGGGGTTACTTTCCGATGCAACATGTAGATGTTGCTGATAGTTAAGCTTTTATCTTTTAAACGGTAC
>JAJWLX010000014.1 GCA_021636625.1 Prevotella sp.
GCGCTGGGATGTTGGCATCCTTAGCCACCTTGGCATCATCGGCACCGAATGTAGGAGCGATGTGCACAATACCAGTACCGTCATCGGTAGTAACATAGTCGCCGAGGATTACGCGGAAAGCCTCGCTATCCATCTCAACGAACTTATCGCGACCATCCTCTGAAGCGAATACCTTCTCAGGATGAGCTGCAGCATATTCTGTAACGAAAGCTGGAGCAAAAGCATCTACCTTCTCGCATGGCTTTACCCATGGCAGGAGCTGCTCGTAGTGCATGCCTTCGAGGTCGGTACCCTTCATGTGGTCGATAATGCGCCATGGGCACTGCTTCTTCTCCTTGTCGAATGGAAGGAGATCGCCCTCCTTGCACTCCTGGTCAGCCTTCAGATATGAACCTACCAGCGCCTCAGCCATCACGAGAGTCATAGGCTCGCCATTGTAGAGGTTGTAGGTCTCGATAGCTACATAGTCAATCTTAGGACCTACACAGAGAGCCACGTTTGATGGCAAAGTCCAAGGTGTAGTGGTCCATGCGATGAAGTATGGCTTGCCCCACTTGGTCCATTCAGCCTTAGGATCCTTGATGAGGAACTGGGCAGTGGTAGTGAGATCCTTGACATCGCGATAGCAGCCAGGCTGGTTCAACTCGTGAGAGCTCAAACCTGTACCTGCACCTGGAGAGTATGGCTGGATGGTGTAACCCTTGTAGAGCAGGCCCTTGTTGTAGAGCTGCTTGAGGAGCCACCAGAGAGTCTCGATGTACTTGTTATCGTAAGTGATATAAGGATGATCGAGATCCACGAAGTAACCCATCTTCTCGGTCAACTCGCGCCACTCAGCGGTGAACTTCATCACGTTCTCACGGCACTTGTGGTTGTAATCCTCGGTAGAGATATACTTCTCAGAAGCCTTGTTGTCGATATCCTTCTTGGTGATGCCGAGTTCCTTCTCGACACCGAGTTCAACAGGGAGTCCGTGGGTATCCCATCCCGCCTTGCGGTGAACCTGGAAACCCTTCATGGTCTTGTATCTGTTGAATGTATCCTTGATACTACGTGCCAACACGTGGTGAATACCCGGGTGGCCATTAGCTGATGGAGGTCCCTCAAAGAAGATAAACTGAGGGCAGCCTTCACGCTCATCAATAGACTTGTGGAAGATATCGTTTTTCTCCCACGCTGCTAGTACGTCATTGTTTGTCTGAGTCAAATTCAGACCATTGTGCTCGGCAAATTTCTTAGCCATATTATCTATTTAAATTTTATATTGTTTTTACTTTTGGGCGCAAAGTTACAAAAAAAATATGTTTTTCCCTAATAATGAGGTAACAAATTAATAATTTTTCTATTAAAAATCCCGATTTGAGCATCAAAATAGTATCGAATGCTCAAATCGGGAATCAATATTCTGTTAAGGCTGGCAGGAAAAGCCATCAGCCCAAACGCTATAATCCAAAACTGTTGAGGGTTGGAAATCAGTCCAGACTATCCAACCACTTCTTTCCCCACTTACTTTTCAGCCAAAGTAACATAATGGATGCAATCACTGCCAAAACACCATAAACAATAGTCATTCCTTCAGCGAATCCCATCAAAACTATATTTAATGCAAAATCCATAACTCTTACTCAACTGTTTTTACACTAACCTTAAAGGTTTTCCGCCTCCTGCAGCCAGATGGTGGATGCGGCATCACTCGGCATGCGCCAGTCGCCACGAGGGCTCAGACTCACACTTCCCACCTTCGGACCATCAGGCAGACAGCTTCGCTTGAACTGCTGGTTGAAGAAACGGCGAACAAATGTCTTGAGCCACTTCTTGATGGTCTCCTCATCGTAGGAATCCGGATCGTTGTCGCTGATCTTCACACGCTCCAGCTTGGTATCGATGAACGCCTTCTTAGCCAACATATAAATCTTGGAAGGACGGAAACCGAAACGCAGGAAGTAATAGAGGAAGAAATCGTGCAGCTCGTATGGACCCACCAGGTCTTCTGTCTTCTGCTTGATGTTTCCATTCTCATCGGCAGGAATCAGCTCCGGACTGATTGGTGTATCGATGATGTCGCGCAGGGTGATGCGGCTCTGCTCATCCACCCCACTCTCGGCAACATGGTTCACGAGATGGCGGATCAGGGTCTTAGGGATGCTGGCATTCACGCCATACATGCTCATGTGGTCGCCATTATAGGTAGCCCAGCCCAGAGCCAGCTCAGAAAGGTCGCCAGTACCTATCACCATACCGCCCATCTTGTTGGCAAGGTCCATCAGAATCTGCGTACGCTCGCGTGCCTGCGAATTCTCATAGGTTACATCATGCACGCTGGCATCATGACCGATATCCTCGAAATGCTGGGTCACTGCCTTGGCGATGCTGATTTCACGGATAGTGATACCCAGACTCTTCATCAGCGAGATGGCATTATTATATGTTCTATCGGTGGTTCCGAAACCAGGCATGGTAACACCCACGATGCCACGGCGGTCCATCTTCAGCTTATCAAATGCCTTCACGCAGACGAGCAGGGCAAGGGTGGAATCCAATCCGCCGCTGATACCCACTACCACCGTCTTGGCATGGGTATGGACAATACGCTTGGCAAGACCCATCAGCTGGATATTGAAAATCTCCTCGCAGGAGGCATCCATATCGCTGCTGGTAGGAATGAAAGGATGAGGATTCACCTCACGTTCCAATACGAACTCGCGTTCGTTCTCGGTAGGATCGGCATCGATGTTACGGATGTTGAACTGTCCGCCGAGAACCGAATATTTGATGTTACGCTGGGCGTTGACATAGGTGGAATTGGTGCGACGCTCCGAACGGAGTTTCTCCACATCAACCTGCGCAATAACCATCTGAGGATCAAGAGAGAAACGCTCACCTTGTGCAAGTAAAGCTCCATTCTCATAAACCAGGGCATTTCCGCCATATACCACATCCTGCGTGCTCTCGCCAAAACCACAGGAACTATACACGTATCCGGTCATGGTGCGGGCACTCTGCTGGCTCAGCAGACTCTTCAGATAGTTGTGCTTTCCGATGAGTTCATCGCTCGCAGAGAGGTTGAAAATGAGGTCGGCACCAGCCAGTGCCAGCTTGTTGCTAGGAGGAGCCGGAGCCCATACATCCTCGCATATCTCTACACCAAACTGCACGCCGTCGTAGGTGCGGAAAATCTGCACATCCGGAGTCAGCTTCACCTTGTGTCCGGCATAGCGGACCTCGCAGTCGCGCAAATCCTGGGCAGAGGCAAACCAGCGCTTCTCATAGAACTCGCTGTAGTTAGGGAGATAGGTCTTAGGCACAATGCCCAGAATCTGTCCGTGCTGGATCACGATACCGCAATTCAGCAGCAAGTCGCCTGCTATCACCGGTGCGCCTACGATAGAAATAATATCGAGCTTGCGGGTGAAATCGAGCAACATCATTACCGCCTGTTCTGATGAATCCAGAAGCATCTGCTGGCGGAAAAGATCCTGGCAGGAATATCCCGTGATGGATAATTCCGGGAAGGTAATGATCTCTACGCCCTTACCTTCAGCCTGGGCTATCAGATCTTCTATCTGCTGGGTGTTGAAGATTACATCGCCTACCTTGACGGCAGGGATGGCACTTGCCACCTTCATAAATCCGTACTTCATATTACTTTGAACTTTGAGATTTGAACTTTGAACTTTATGATTACTTTTATCGGATAGTAACCTGTGTGGCACCATATCCATACTCCTGGAAAGAAGCATCCTGATAGGTGCAGTTCTTATAGCGATAATTCAACTCATGGATGAGTGCCTGGCGCAATACGCCCTCTCCCTTGCCGTGGATGAAGATAATCTTCTGACCCTTGTTCTTCTTGTTCTCAGCCATTGTCTTCTTGAAGATATCCATCTGATAATGAAGAATATCTGCAGAATTCATTCCAGCAGTTGTTTCGAGCACTTCATCCGCATGAAGATCAATGACGAGGGTACCGTCATCCTTCTTGCTTTTCTTCTTGCTGGTGTTGGCAATCACCTTCTCGTCCTTGTACATCTGCTCCTTCAATCGCTTGGAATCGATGACCAGCGGACGGGCTACCTCGTCGTTCTCCACGATGGTGAAGAGATAGGCTGGAGTCTCGAAGAAATCATTCTCTTCGAAGAGATGGAGCTTGTAGAACTTCACTGGGTCCAGGCGGAACTGAACGTCTGTAGCTGGCTTCAGCAGGAATGGCTTGTCCTTCTTGTAGGCAATCATCTGGATGGCGATGTGCTCCATCTCGTTCAAAGCCTCACGACCGAATTCCTCGATGAAGAGCTTGGTGTTTGGCTCGATTTCACCCTCCGCCTTCAGGGTCCACGCATTTCCCTCGGCTACGAGATAGGTGTAGCGCAGATAGTAGTTGCTGTCGTTTACCATATACGACTCGAAGCGGGTATTGGTCACGTCCTTGATATCGATAGGCACGAAGGCGAGGTAAGCGCTGAGCTTGTTGCCGCCCGTACGCTCCTGAATCTGCTTCACGAAGGTAATCTCGCGGTCGGCAGCATCATACTCCTCTACGTTCATATCCACATCATTCTCGTGCTCGTTCAGGATAGCCTTGATGCTTCTGCTGTCCTGATGCAGTTCGGTGTTGGCATGCTCTTCAGCCTTCTGCTTGGCATCCATCTTGGCAGAGATCATCTTGCCCATGGCATAGTCATCCTGCTCTACCACTACCACCTCGTTGATTGGCATCGGAATCTCGAAACCATCTTCATCCTCTACCAGCACGATATTCTTGCCCTGGAAGCCAGCCACCTTTCCGCCGCCCACTTCGCTCAGGAATCTTACTTTATCACCTTTCTTCATATTTCTATTTAATTTTTTATTTTTATCTAATCATCTATCTATCCTTAACTCAAAATCTATTTTCCCTCAAGCGGAAACACTCTTTCTGAAATGAGGATACACTTTGCAAAGGTACAAAAGATATTGCAGAATATGGATGTTTTTAATATTTTTAATGCAAGTAAGAAAATAATCTTGATGAAAAGCACCGGGTTTGGGATATTTTTTATATCTTTGCAAGTAGATTGCATATAGATTGCACATCGTTAATGTATCACTCTTAAACAATGATTGATTATGATTACATTTCCATGCGCCAAGATCAACCTTGGCTTAAATATAGTAAGCAAGCGCGCTGATGGTTACCACAATCTGGAAACCGTGTTCTACCCTATCCCCCTGACTGATGCCTTGGAGATCAAGCTGATGGGAGATGATTTTCCTAGCGAGGTAGCGTGCGACCTGAAGATTACAGGCAATGCCGTGGATTGCGATGAACAGAAGAACCTGGTGGTGAAGGCATATAATATGCTGGCTGCCGACTTCAAGATTCCCCGCATTCATACGCATCTCGTCAAGCGAATCCCATCTCAGGCAGGAATGGGTGGCGGCTCTGCGGATGCTGCCTATATGATCCGTCTGCTCGATGAGCGTTTCCGCCTGAACATCGGTATTCCAGAGATGGAGCGATATGCTGCCAAGTTGGGTGCCGACTGTGCCTACTTCATCAGTGCGGATCCAACCGATGGAGATACCGCCTGCTATGCTGAGGGTATCGGCGATGTACTGATGCCGGTAAGCGGTCCTGGAGATAACATGAAGGGATATTACATTGTGGTGGTGAAGCGCGACGACATCGCCGTAAGCACCAAGGATGCCTACGCTGCCATCACTCCTAAGAAGCCTGCGAAATGCTGCCGCGACATCGTTCGCCAGCCTATCGAGACCTGGAAGGATGAGCTTGTCAACGATTTCGAGGCGCCGATCTTTGCGATGCATCCAGAGTTAGCAGAAATCAAGCAGAAGCTCTATAATCTGGGGGCCGCATATGCAGCTATGAGTGGTAGCGGCAGTGCCATCTTCGGTATATTCAAGCATAAGCCTGCCAATATCGAGGAGCAGTTCGAAGGAATGTTCTGCAAAGTATTAAAACTTTAGATTTTAAACACGACACAATGAATGAAGAAACACATCAGAAACTGATGACTATCAAGCGAAGCTTTCGCTTGCTGATGAACGGTCCGGGTTCGCAATCCATGCGAGACAAGGGCTTGGGATATAAACTGAATTGGGGTGTACCCTTCTATGAATTGAAGAAGATGGCGCAGGAATACGGCAAGGATTACGACCTCGCCATCGAACTCTGGAAGGAGGATATACGGGAGTGCAAGATTCTTGCTACCCTCATCATGCCTGCCGACAAGATGCTGGCTGAAATCACGGATATCTGGATGGAACAGGTACAGAGCCAGGAAATGGCAGAAATGCTTGCCTTCAATCTGCTGCAATATGTGGAATATGCGCCGGTGATTGCGTATCAATGGATTGCAAGCGACAAACCACTGTATGAGATTGCCGGTTTCCAGCTTCTTGCCCGTCTCTTTGCGAATGGTAAGGAGCCTAACGATCGTGGAATCAATGAATTCCTGGATCAGGCTGCCGTGGCATTGCAGGGTGATAACATGGGAGTGAAGCATGCTGCCGCCAATGCCGTGATGCGCTTCTGCGATTTCGGAGAAGATTTCGAGAATATCGCCAGAGGAGCGCTCAAGGGTATCTTCGAGATATAATCTTACTTATTCTTAATCTCCCACAGAGGGGTTATTTTAAAAGTCCCACAGAGGGGTAGTTTTTAAAGTCCCACAGATTTCACAGATTTACACAGAGCATTTCTGATGTTCGAGAAAAAAAATCTGTGTAAATCTGTGAAATCTGTGGGAAATTTATTCGAGAAAATAATCTGTGTAAATCTGTGAAATCTGTGGGACATTTTCTTAGCAGTCGAAATACTTCTGGTATTCATTTTCGAAATTCGGAGTGAAAACACCCTTGCCGATGTTTTCCTTGATTTCCTCCTTACTCCAGAATCTGCCACCAGACAACTCTTCCTGGCTCGGCTTCACTTCACCATCATATACACAACGGTGAACATACACCAGTTCCTTTTCTCTCTGACTCTCAAAGACATAATGTCCTAAAGACTCCGGTTCGAAATCGGTGATACCCAGCTCCTCCCTCACTTCACGATGAAGCGCCTGGTTCACACTCTCGCCTAAATCCACATGTCCACCACAGGCAGTATCCCATTTATCAGGCTGGATATCCTTCCACGCCGGACGGTGCTGGAGATACAGTTCCCCCTTACTATTAAATACATGCAGATGAACCACAGGATGCAATATCTTGCATCCATCATGGGCATGACCTCGGGTGATGGCACCCAAGATATTACCCATTTCATCTACTATCGGAAATTCCTCGTTCTTATTATCTGTCATATTAACTTCTGAACTAGCGAAACTAGAATTGATGATTTATAACGTTCCGTACTCCTCAGAATAGCGGAGCATCTGCTCGGTATAGCTCTCCTCGTAATCGAGATTTACGTCGATAGGATTGCCCTCCTCATCATAGACCAGCGTCATCTTTGGATTGATGAAACCCTTGTATGGAGCCAGGTTCAGTTTCTTATATCTCGCCAGAATCTCGCGATGCAAGTCTGGATCGATATTCACGGCATACTTCTCTACCAACTGGCGGGCTGCCTCGTAATCACCCTCACTCTTGATACGCTGAATCTCAGCAAGCAATTCTCCAAACAGATGACGGAGCTTCCCGTAATCATTCACCTTCACATAGGTGCGGGTGGTTACGATATTTCCCGCAGCATCCTTCAGGGCATCCTCGGCAGAAGCATAGCTTACTTCTTCCGTAACCAGTTCCACGGCTCCCTCGGCATGCTCCAGGGTCCACCAGGCAATGAGGGCACGATTTCTCATGTGCGCCTCCTCTATCTTGTCACCCTCCTTGATTCGGATAGTCTGGGTGAGCAAACCGTTCATCAGATAACTGTAATACTGCGCCTTATATGCCTCATCATTAGGAGTCAGTCCCAACTCAACCAACTTATGGTCAGCCACATAGTACAGACCGAAAAGATCGGCTCTCGCCTCCTCTATCGTGTTGCCATACGCCTTCAGGGCATCAGGATCGGTGCCAGGAAGAAGCTGACCGCTGCCGTGTCCCAGACACTCGTGAAGGTCGGTATGCAGGTCGTCGGTGATATCAGCATACTGATTCATCAGCGCCACAGTCTCCTCATCGATGACAAACTCATCTCTGAATCCATTGCCCTGAGCCGCCTTGTTGTAGGCATCAGTCAGGTTGCCGATGGTAACGCTCTTCGAACCGTGCTCCTGACGGATCCAGTTGGCATTAGGCAGATTGATGCCGATAGCCGAAGCAGGATATTCCTCTCCGCCAAGCATCGCCGCACAGATCACGTTGGCAGTAACGCCCTTCACCTCCGGTTTGCGGAAACGGGGATCCACAGGCGAATGATCCTCAAACCACTGAGCATTCTGACTGATGGTCTGGGTTCGCTGGGTAGCCTCCAGGTCCTTGTATTCCACGATACCTTCCCAGGTACCTTTCAATCCCAATGGGTCGCCATATACTTCGATGAATCCGTTGATGAAATCCACCATGCCTTCGTGCTGCTGCACCCAGGCGATGCTGTATCGGTCGAAATCCTCCAGATTACCGGTGCGATAGAACTTCACGAGCAGGTCGATGACATGCTTCTGTCCCTCATTTTCAGCGAATTTCTGCGCCTTGAGCAACCAGGAAACGATTTCCTTGATAGGCTCACTATAGAGTCCATCCTCCTTCCACACCAGCTCAATCATCTCGTTGTTGCGCTTGGTGAGCTTGGAATTGAGTCCGTAAGATGGTGGTGTCGGGTTAGACGCATCCTTCAGTCGGGCATAGAATCTCTCCACTTCCGCCTGGGTCACATTCTCATAGAAGTTGCAGGCAGAGGTCTTTACCAGGTCTTCGCCATCGGTCTGGTTCACTCTCTTCGGCATCACCTCCGGATCGAAGATGACAGGTACGAGCTGAGCGAGGAGATCTTCCTTGCTCTCTCCTCTCTTGAGGGGCAACTCATCCTCAGAGATTTTCTCCATCAACTGATAGAAGAATTCCTCAGAGAATCCCGGCTTGAATTTCTCGCAGCCATAATGATGATGGATGCCGCTGGCAAACCATACGCGCTTCAGATATACTTCGAAAGCCTTGAATTCTTCGGAATCGCATACAGAAGAAGTTTCGATTTCAGTAGTAGAATCGCTTGCTGTCTCTGTGATTTCGATAGCCTCTCCGCTAATTCCCTTGTAATGGCGATAAATTGCCTCCAGGGTTTTGCGAATGCGCAGGTTGTACTTTCCCTGCTGGTCGAACGTGATGTCACGTCCCATCAGGGTAGCCTTTGCCAGGCAGTAAATATACAATTTCTGATTGAGCGACAATGCATCGAATCCCTTCAGCTCGTAACGCAGCATCTGGATGTCGGCAAAGCGCTCGTGGGTGTTTACATTACAATTTGCCATGTTCTAAACCTTTATTTCTAGCGCAAAAGTACGACAATTATTTGGATTTTCAAACTTTTCAGCCAACTTTTCTTATTTTATTGAAAGAAATGTAATAAATCTCCCGTTTTTTACGTAACTTTGCAGGAATATCCAATGTAAAAGAAGAAAAATAGTTAAGAAATATGCAAATCAACGAGATATTGAAATCTTACTTCGGATACGATTCCTTCCGACCCAACCAGGAAGCCATCATCCGGGAAGTGATGCAAGGTAACGACTGTCTGGTACTGATGCCGACGGGCGGAGGAAAGAGTCTGTGCTATCAGGTTCCGGCGCTGGCCATGGAGGGAACAGCAGTGGTCATTTCGCCACTCATCAGTCTGATGCACGACCAGGTGGAAGCCCTCAAGGCGAACGGCATTCCAGCCGAAGCTCTCAACAGCGGCAACGATGTAACCGATGATCTCATCATCCGCAGGAGATGCGAGGCGGGCGAACTGAAACTGCTCTATGTTTCGCCCGAAAAACTCCTCAGCGAGATACCTTATCTGTTCAGCAACATCAAGATTTCGCTCTTCGCCGTTGATGAAGCCCACTGTATCAGTCAGTGGGGCCACGACTTCCGTCCGGAGTATTCCCAGCTCGGACTCCTGCACGAGAAATTCAATGGCGTGCCGGTGATGGCGCTCACGGCTACAGCCGATAAGATTACCCGAGAGGACATCATCAACCAGCTGCATCTGAACGGCCAGACCTTCGTGAGCAGTTTCGACCGTCCGAACCTCAGTCTTACCGTGCGCCAGGAAAGCACGAAGAAGGAGAAGCTGAAATTCATTTACCATTTCATCGCCCGTCGCCCTGACGAGGCAGGCATCATCTACTGCCTCTCGCGCAAGAACACGGAGATGGTGGCAGAGGCTTTGCAGGAGCATGGCATACAGGCAGAGGCCTATCATGCCGGACTCTCCGCCCAGCAGCGAGCATCGGTTCAGGAGCGTTTCAAGATGGACCAGATAGAAGTGGTGTGCGCTACCATCGCCTTCGGAATGGGTATCGACAAGGGCAACGTGCGCTGGGTGATTCACTACAACATGCCGAAGAGCATCGAGAGTTTCTATCAGGAGATAGGACGAGCCGGAAGAGACGGCGCACCTGCCGATACGGTATTGTTCTATTCGATGGCAGACATCATCACCCTCCGTTCGTTCTGCGAAGAAAGCGGACAGAAAGCGGTGAATCTGGAAAAACTGAGAAGAATGGAAGAATACGCCGAATCGAGAGTCTGCCGAAGAAGAATCCTCCTGAATTATTTCGGAGAGACCTCCAGCAAGGATTGCGGTCATTGTGATGTCTGCAACAATCCGCCCCGCACTTTCGATGGTACCGTGCTTACCCAAAAGGCGCTGAGTGCCGTGGTCCGTGCGGGTGAAAAGATTGCCGTGGGTACCTGTATAGAGATATTGAGGGGTATGCAGACGCCTGCCGTGGCTCGCAACCACTACAACGAACTGAAAACCTTTGGTGTGGGCAAGGATGTGAGCGTCCGCGACTGGCAGGCATACATGCTCCAGATGTTGCAGATGGGATTCTTCGAGGTGGCGTATAATATGCATAACCAGATGAAGGTCACGCCATTAGGCTGGAAGGTCCTCAAGGGAGAACACCAGGTTTCATTGGCGATTATGGAGAACAAAGACCTGCAGAGCCGGACTCAAGGAAGAGGAGCCGGAGGAAGAGCAGGAAGAACTGGACATGGAAACAGACAGGATTCCGACAGTCATCTTCCTTTCGGAGATCATAACATCCCAGTGGTACATGCCGAGCGTGTGATTTTCGAGGAAGAAATGGCGGGTGTAGAAGACAAGAAGCTTTTCGAGTATCTGCGTAAGATACGCAAGAATCTTGCCGATGAGCAGGGCTATCCTCCATACATCGTGTTATCAGATAAGAGTCTGCACGAATTAACCAAGATGAAGCCTACCACCCTCCAGGCATTCGGTCTCATCAGCGGTATCGGCGAATTCAAGATCAAGAAATATGGCGATACATTTATCAAAGCCATCAAGAAATATACAGGCAAATAAAAAAAAGGAGAGGTAACCTGGGCCAACAAGTTACCTCTCGAATTTGAAATAACGGCATGGAGAAGCTAATTATTCTAGCTTCCTCCCATAATATCTAACGTAGAAGCTTAGTTATTCACGCTTCCACCCACGATATCCAACAATTCATTCGTAATGGCCTGTTGACGACTCTTGTTGTACTGAAGATTCAGTTCACGCAAGAGTTCATCGGCATTATCCGTAGCAGTCTGCATGGCAACCATACGGGCTGCATGCTCACTCGCCTGACTATCCAACAAAGCAGTGTAAACCATCAGATGAAGCTGCTTAGGAACCAATACTCCCAATACAGTCTCCAGATCCGGCTCCACGATGAAGTCATCGTTCAGAGGATGCGCCTCTGCACGCTCTCTTTCATCCTCACCAGCCTGCTTCTTGCGCAGATACTCCTGGACCTTCGCCGTAGCCACATTCGATGTGAGGTCACGGTCGTTGTCCTCTCCTATCGCCTCCGTGCTGAGGTCGATAGGCAGGAAAGTCTTCTGGGTCAGGATCTGCGAACCGGCACTCTTGAAGTGGTGATAGATCATCTCCACCTTGTCGAGTTCGCCAGCAGCATACTGCTTGGCAAGCTTGCGGGCGATGTCGGCACAAGCGCTTGAATTAGGATGATCGGCAAGATCCATGAAGTTACCGCCAATCTTCAATCCCAGCTTCTGTGCCTTCTCAGCCACCTTTCTGCCGATAGGATATACCGTGATGTCGTCAATGCCATGAGCCTTATACTCGTCCACCGCCTGAATCATCATCTTGATGACGTTGGAATTGAAACCACCGCACAAGCTGCTGTTAGAGCTATATACGATGAGAGCCACACGCTTGATTTCCTTGTGCTCCACCTGCAACTCATGGTCCACATTCGGAGTACTCACCAGGAAGCTCTTCAGGATATGCTCCAGCATATTCTCATAAGGCAGCATATTCTGGATAGCTACCTGAGCATGATGCAACTTGCTGGATGCCACCATCTTCATCGCACTCGTAATCTTACGGGTACTGTTGACGCTGGCGATGCGAGTCTTAATCTCTTTTAACGACGGCATAGGCTATTACGCTTTATATTGTCCTGCTACATTAGCCATGGTATCCTTGATCACCGCGATGCAATCGTCGGTGAGCTTACCATCAGCCAAAGTCTCGATTACGTCGGCGTGCTGGCTGCGCATAGCGTCGAGGAACTGATCCTGGCAATCGCGAACCTTGTCCATTGGCACGTCGTGCATCAGTCCGTGCACACCACAATAGAGGATAGCCACCTGCTCGCCCACTGGCATAGGGCGATACTGAGGCTGAACCAGCAACTGGTCGTTCTTTCTACCACGGTCCAGTGTCATCGCTGTTACGGCATCCATATCGCTTGAGAACTTGGAGAAAGCCTCCAGCTCACGATACTGAGCCATATCAATCTTCAGGGTACCAGCCACCTTCTTCATACTCTTGATCTGGGCAGAACCACCTACACGAGATACTGAGATACCTACGTTGATAGCTGGGCGGAAGCCCTGGTTGAAGAGGTCGGTCTCCAGGAAGATCTGACCGTCGGTGATGGAAATCACGTTGGTTGGGATGTATGCAGAAACGTCACCAGCCTGGGTCTCGATGATTGGGAGGGCTGTCAAAGAGCCACCACCCTTCACCTTGCCCTTCAGGCACTCAGGAAGGTCGTTCATCTGCTCGGCTACCTCCTGCTGGTCGTTGATACGAGCGGCACGCTCCAACAGACGAGAGTGGAGATAGAACACATCACCAGGATAAGCCTCACGTCCTGATGGACGGCGGAGGATCAATGATACCTCACGGTAAGCCACAGCCTGCTTACTCAAGTCATCATATACTACGAGGGCTGAGTAACCACGGTCGCGGAAGTACTCTCCGATGGCTGCACCGGCGAATGGTGCATAATACTGCATGGCTGCAGGATCGGCAGCGGTAGCACTTACGATGATGGTATATGGCAGGGCGCCGTGCTCCTTCAGGTTCTGTACCAATGCTGCAACGGTAGATGCTTTCTGGCCGATGGCTACATAGATACAATATACAGGCTTGCCTGCCTCATAGAAACTCTTCTGGTTGATGATGGTATCCACTGCGATGGCAGTCTTACCGGTCTGACGGTCACCGATGATCAACTCACGCTGTCCACGACCGATAGGAATCATGGAGTCTACCGCCTTCAAACCTGTCTGAAGAGGTTCCTTTACTGGCTGACGATAGATTACACCAGGTGCCTTACGATCCAAAGGCATCTCGAAAGAATCGGTGAGATCGATGTCACCCAGACCATCAATAGCCTGACCCAAAGGGTTTACGACACGTCCGAGGAAATTGTCGTTTACGCGGATAGAAGCAATACGGTGTGTACGCTTCACGCTCTGTCCCTCCTTGATGCCAGCTGTAGGACCTAAGAGGACACAACCTACATTGTCTTCCTCCAAGTTCATGACGATAGCCATGGTTCCATTCTCAAACTCAAGAAGTTCATTAGCCTCGGCATTACGCAGACCATAGATACGAGCCACGCCATCGCTGACGGTAAGCACGGTACCCACCTCGTCAAACTGCTGAGAGCCATTAACCTCCTGGAGCTGCTGCTGAAGAACCTCAGACACCTCACTTGGTTTAATTTTATCTGACATTTTGTTATTTGCTTTAATTATTTTTACTTTTTGAGCTGTGTCAGAATGTTGTTGAGCTTAGTCTTTACGCTCGCATCCATTCTGTAAGTATCATACTCAAGGATGAAACCACCAATCAGTTCAGGGTTCACCTCGGTCTTGAACTCCACAGTACCTTTCGTTCTCTGCTCCACCATCTTACGCATCTTGTCCTCCGTAGAGGCGTCAACGGCAGTGGCGGTGATCAGCTTACCGCGGATGATGTTCTTCTGTTTCCTGTAAAGAGTGATATACGAAGCAGCCATGAATTGCAGGGTGCTCTCCCTATCCTCTTTCAAGACGAGAGTGATAAACTTCTTGCTCAATTCCGTAGGCTCTTTGCCCAGGGCTGTGGTGAGAAGTGCCTCTTTCTTGTCCTTTGAAAGCATAGGGTTGTCTATCGTAAATCTCAGTTCAGGCACGTCGATGTAGCTCTTAAAGAGCGTCTGCATCTCCTGGTACACCTGATCTTCGAGCTTCATGCCGAGTGCAGCCTTGATGAGGGCACGGGCATAACGCACCGATATTACACCTATATCCATAAGCTTTACTATTTGTTGTCAGAAGAAACCTCGTCCAGCAGTCGATTTATCATATCCATCTGTGCCTTGTCGTCAGAGAGTTTAGCCTTGAGCACCTTCTCTGCAATCTGAACAGAGAGTTCGGCTACCTGGCCGCGGATTTCACGAATGGCGTTCTGCTTCTCGGTCTCAATCTGCTTCTTGGCATCAGAGAGGAGACGTGCCCCTTCTTCGCGTGCTTTATCCTGTGCTTTCTCTACGATGGCATCGCGGGTATCGGCAGCCTCCTTGAGGATGGCAGCCTGCTTCTCGCGAGCTTCCTGCAAGATGGATTCACCTTCTTTTTGGATATTGGCAAGCTTCTCGTTGGCTTCGTGAGCCTTCTTCAGACTTTCATCGATGAAAGCCTTGCGTCCGTTCACCATCTCAATGATGGCTGGGAATCCAGCCTTCCAAAGAATGATGAAGACGATGATGAAGACCAGCGTCATCCAGAAGAGCAAACCGCTATCAGGAATTAATAAATCCATATATACTGGTTAAAGTTTTACTTAAACGTTTTATTTTAACTAACTCTAGAGAATCACCTTCTTCACCCCATACGTACTAGTTGCAACATTCATAAAAGCCAACCGCATGGGGCGAGAAGAGTGATATTCGTTTATTACATAACGATAGCCAAGATGGCGATGATGACAGCGAAGAACGCAACACCCTCAACCAACGCAGCTGCGATAATCATAGAAGAACGGAGATCGCCCATCTTCTCTGGCTGGCGAGCCATAGCGTCCATAGCCTGACCACCAATACGACCAATACCAATACCTGCGCCAATAGCGGCCAAACCTGCACCTACTGCGGCACCCAACTTTGCAATCTCTGCTGCTAATAAAAGTGATAACATAATCTTAATAATTTAAGTTGTTAATATTTTCTATGTTTATAATTCTATTTTACGATTTCTGGCTCAGCCTCATGAGACTTTACATGAGCCAGCGAGATGAATACTGCACTCAGCATGGTGAATACCAATGCCTGAATGTAGCTTACCAATACTTCGAGGAGCATCATAAAGGCGCTCATCGCAACACTTACTATTGTCATACCCGTACCTGCCACATAGTTGGCGATAGCATTCTCACTGATGTTGAACATGATGAAAATGATAGCCGCAAACGAAAGTGCGATGGCGTGACCCGCCATCATGTTGGCGAAGAGTCGGATAATCAGAGCCAGCGGTTTCGTAAAGATTCCGAAGAGCTCGATGAATGGCATCAGTGGCACAGGGACCTTCAACCAGGTTGGTACCTCTGGCCAGAAGATATCTTTCCAGTATTCCTTGGTACCGGTGAAGTTGGTGATCAGGAATGTCGTTACACCGAAGAATACGGTGCAGGCGATATTACCCGTCAGGTTACCACCACCTGGAGGGAATGGTACGATACCCATGATGTTCGCCACGAAGATAAAGAAGAAGCAAGTAAGCAACCACGGTGCGTACTTTGGCGCCTCCTTACCGAGCGTAGCCTCAATTACATCGGTATATACCGACATGATGAACATGTGCATCAGTCCCACAAATCCCTTTGGTGCAGGGTCATCCACCTTGTGCTTCCTGCACCAGCGGGCTGGTATCAGGACACAGAGCAACAGGATGATAGCATCGATGAAGAGCACGCAAACGGTCTTCGTGATGGAGATGTCAAGCGGACGAACCTCCTGGCCTCCCACCTTCTCTACTATCTTGTTGGGATTCGCCTGCGCATCAGCGTTCTTGATCACCAGGTTGAAAGGTCCTGGACGATCTCCATTGGCATCCTTCTCTTCCGAGAATTCGCTGCTGCAGAACACGTGCCAGCCCGAAGTGGTGTTAACGATGATTGGCAGATGAATCACTACGGGATGATCTCCCACCTTGGTGATATGCCATTCATAAGAATCCTTGATATGACCCCACAATATCTCTTTCACATCGATGTTCTCCTTAGCCGATACCTGCAGAGGTGCCAGCGTGAAGAGCAGCATCGCCATCAAGAGGAATTGCTTGAGATGTTTCATATTCTTTAATTCTTACTTTTATTTATTAATTATTTGTTTCAGAACCGCTTATGAAAGACGGTTCTTTTTCTCTACCCGAGCGAAGTAGATGCAGTCGAACACGAGAAGCATGACATAGAACAGGGCGAAGATGACGGTGAATCCCAGGATGTTCTGCCTGTCGCATACCAGCACATAGATGAGGAATACCAATGTACCGGCTATCATCTTGATGACCAGCGCCGCCATGTAGAACTTGGCGAGATTGGCTGGCGATGACTTTGCAACAGCCTTCCATGCTTCACCATAAGCAGTACTTGCAACGAGTGAGAATATCGCACTCACTACCAGCGGGTTAACAACCTGGGCTATCATATCATCGCATTGAGCAGATAATCTGCAGGCAAAGAGCACGGCAAGAGCCACTGCTGCTGTAAGCCACAAAGAAATCTGCTTATACCTGATACTCGCCTGTCTGATAGTCTGCAAGCGCAACTTTTCGTCTTTTTCCATTATCTAATAATTAATCACTAAAAATTAATCACTTATCTAAACTTCTACACAAAGGCTTACTTCGTTTTTCTTACATTCCACGAATCCGCCCTTGATGTTCATTACCTGCTTGCCTTCCTTGGTAGTGTATTCCACCTTGCCCACTTCGAGCGAAGAGATGATAGGCGCGTGATCTTTGAGAATCTCGAACGAGCCGAGGGTTCCCGGAACCAATACGCTCTCTACCTCACCCTGGAAGACTACTTTCTCAGGAGATACTATCTTTAGCTGTAACATAAGCCGTGGATTTAAAGATTACGCCTGTGCTGCTGCGAGCAACTGCTTAGCCTTCTCCTTCGCATCCTCAATAGTACCTACGTTGAGGAATGCCTGCTCTGGCAGGTCATCTACCTCACCGTCGAGGATGGCGTTGAAGCCCTTGATAGTCTCTTCGATAGGAACCATCACACCCTTCAAACCGGTGAACTGCTCTGCTACGGTGAATGGCTGACTCAGGAAACGCTGTACACGGCGTGCACGGTTCACGGTCAACTTATCCTCATCAGAGAGCTCATCCATACCGAGGATAGCAATGATATCCTGCAACTCGTTGTAACGCTGCAACAACTGCTTTACTCGCTGTGCACAATCGTAGTGCGCCTTGCCCACAATCAGCGGGTCGAGGATACGAGAGGTAGAACCCAGCGGGTCTACGGCAGGATAGATACCGAGAGATGCAATCTTACGGGAAAGCTCTGTGGTAGCATCCAGGTGAGTAAAGGTGGTGGCTGGAGCAGGGTCGGTCAAGTCATCGGCAGGCACATAAACGGCCTGTACAGAGGTGATGGAACCATTCTTGGTAGAAGTGATTCGCTCCTGCATGGCACCCATCTCAGAAGCCAGTGTTGGCTGATAACCTACGGCTGATGGCATACGACCCAGCAACGCAGATACCTCAGAACCAGCCTGGGTGAAACGGAAGATGTTATCGATGAAGAACATGATGTCGGCAGCCTCACCGTTCTTGCCTCCGTGGTCACGGAACTCCTCAGCTACGGTCAAACCAGAAAGCGCTACTGAAGCACGTGCCCCAGGTGGCTCGTTCATCTGACCATACACCAGGGTAGCCTGACTCTTGGCAAGCTCCTCAGGGTCAACGAGTGAGAGGTCCCACTTACCTTCTTCCATAGCTTTACGGAACTTCTCGCCATACTTGATAACGCCAGACTCGAGCATGTCTCGAATCAAGTCGTTACCCTCGCGAGTACGTTCACCTACACCAGCGAATACGGAGTAACCGTTGTGTCCCTTGGCGATGTTGTTGATCAACTCCATGATGAGCACGGTCTTACCTACACCGGCACCACCGAAGAGACCGATCTTACCACCCTTCATGTAAGGCTCGAGCAGGTCGATCACCTTGATACCGGTGGCAAGCATCTCCTTGTGCGTAGAGAGCTCGTCGAATTTCGGAGCCTCGCGGTGGATAGGATAAGCACCCTTCATGTCCAATTCGTTCATACCATCAATAGGCTGTCCGATCACATTCATCATACGGCCCTTGATCTGCTCTCCGGCAGGCATCATGATTGGGTTACCGGTAACGGCAACTTCCAAGCCACGCTGCAAGCCGTCGGTGTTGTCCATAGCGACACAGCGAACTGTGTCCTCACCGATGTGCTGCTGCACCTCGATGACCAGGTCGCGTCCGTCTGGGCGTTTCACCTTCAGAGCTTCGTGAATTTTAGGAAGCACCTTCTCAGGGTTCTCGCCCTTGGTATCGAAATATACGTCGATAACCGGACCGATAATCTGCGAGATGCGTCCACTTACTTGTGACATAAGCTTATTAGTTTAAAAGTTTATTTTTTATATATATGTTTCGTATTATAGTATTCGAGGTTCACGATATCGGACCCCGGAAACCTGGTAATTAGATATTCCAGGAAAGACGTCCTACAACCTTTCAAGGAAACGTTGGAACCCAGATATCCGAAAGTCCGAATCACGAAATTCGTTATACGCCTGCAAAAGTAACAACAATTTACGGAAGCTGCAAATTTTTCGGAAGTTTTATTTGTATTCTGCTCCTTTTTAAAACATTTTTAGTTCCGTTTAAACCATTTTTACTTTTGATACATTTACTATTGATAATGCCAATAGCGACATTAGATGCTCAACTCATCCAATACCTTGATGAGCTTGCGGTCGAATGGCTTGTCTGAACGGATCGCCTCTGAAAGTGGTACGTAAACCACCTCGTTGTTGCGGACACCGATCATCACGTTGCGCTGACCCTGCATGATTGCCTCGATGGCACCGCAACCGGTACGGCTGGCGAGAATACGGTCGCGGGCTGATGGGCGACCGCCACGCTGCAGGTGACCGAGGATAGATACACGTACGTCGAACTCAGGGAACTCCTTGCGCACACGGTCGGCATAGTAGAGCGCACCGCACTTAGGACTCTCAGACACGATGACGATACAGCTCTTCTTAGACTTGCGGATACCGCGCTCCATGAACTGAGCCAACTGGTCAACATCGGTAGAATCCTCTGGGATGATGGCAGCCTCTGCACCGCTGGCGATGGCTGAGTTCTGTGCCAGGAATCCGGCATCACGGCCCATCACCTCGATGAAGAAGATACGCTCGTGGCTCTGCGCAGTATCACGGATACGGTCCACGCATTCTACGATGGTGTTCATGGTTGTATCGTAACCGATGGTGTTGTCGGTGCCATAGAGGTCGTTGTCGATGGTACCAGGCAGACCGATGCAGCAGATGTCAAACTCGCGTGCGAAGTTCATCGCACCTGTGAGCGAGCCGTTACCACCGATTACAACCAGTGCATCGATTTCCTCTTTCTGAATATTCTCGAAAGCCTTCTGGCGACCTTCCTCGGTCATGAAGTCCTTAGAACGTGCAGTCTTCAGCATCGTACCACCGGTACCGATGATACCGCTCACGTTCTCAGTGGTGAAAGGCTTGATCTCGTCGTTGATCAGTCCATCGTAACCACGATAGATACCCTTCACGTTGAAACCGTTGTAGATAGCCGAACGGGTCACCGCACGGATCGCTGCGTTCATACCAGGAGCATCACCTCCAGAAGTCAAAATACCTATAGTCTTAATCTTTGCCATAACTATATATACCTTATTATATTATATATTATTGATACGTTAATAAAAAAATATGCTTTCTTGTTGGTTTCGGGATGCGTGTTACATCCCCTTTTCTTCTTTAGAACTTTCTGAATCTCTTTCGTCGTCTGATTCTTCCTGAATTTCTTCCGTCTGATTCTTCTTTTTGAATCTTCTGAATCTCTTTCGTCTTCAGATTCTTCCTGAATCTTCTGAATCTCTTTCGTTTTCAGATTCTTTCTTTTCTTCTTCAGATATGGTTGTTTAAATCATTAAGTAAACGGCTCCTCCCATCAGGGTGTGCGAGAGCCAGAGGATAGCGAGGCCTGCCACGCCACCCACGAGGGCCTTCCATCCGATATTGCGGAAGAACCAGCCCATGCGCATGTGTTCCATCTTCATCAGGGCGAGACCGCTGATGGTACCGATACCCAGCACATTGCCTCCTGCCATTACGCAGTAAGCGATTACCTGCCAGTAGAGACCATTGGTATTATACACCGAATCCATGACATAGGTAGGGTCGCCCAATCCCATCACATCGTGCAATGAGAAGAAGTTCATGGCGGTGGCAAAGTTGTCGAGCACCGTACTCAGCACTCCGGCAGCCACGCCATGCAGCCATACATTAGGGTGCGACTCACTGGTTCCCAACCAGCTGGAGAGGTCATAGAAGGCACCCGTCTCCTTCACCACGCCCACGGCGAGAATCATTCCCATCACGAAGAGAATCATCTGAATCACACCGTATTGCAGCACTCTAGGGGTACGACGCTCCACCATCGCATCCATGTTCATGAGCTTGCGATTGAAGATCTCGTTCACGATCCAGAGTACGCTGAGCACGCACAGGGCGCCCAGGAACGGACTCAGCTTGGTGATGTTATGGAAGGTAGGGATAAACCACAGACCGCCGATTCCCACGAGGAGCATCAACAGTCTCTGCCATTTGTTCAAGCGGGTATCATCACCACGGAAAGGCATCACAATCCACTCTGTCTCAACTCTTTCGGGCAGCATACGCTGCATCAGCAGGGTTGGAATCAACCACGCAGCAAGACAAGGGAGGAGTAATGAAAAGGAGAAAACGGTGGCTGTAACAGCCCCTGAATTCCAGAGTACCAGACCTTCCGGGTTACCAATCACGGTGAGCGCACCGCCACAGTTGGCAGCTACGAGGATGGCGCTTCCATACACCATTCTCTGTCTTCTGCTCGGGATGATGCCATGCATCATGGTGAGCATCATCACGGTGGTGGTGAGGTTATCGAGATTGATGGAAATCAGGAATGTAACGATGGCGAGTGTCCAAAGCATCTTCTTGCTGCTGCGAGTGCGAAGCAACTGGCGCACGAAGTCGAAGCAGCCGTTGTTGTTGAGGATTTCTACGATCGTCATCGTAGCGAGCAGGAACATCACGATCTCCGCTGCCCTACCCACCTGTGGAAGAAAGATGTGTCGGGAGATGAAGTACTTCACGGAAGTACTGGTTGATTCCATGTCGCTGAAATTGAGGAAGCGGGTATAATCCGCAGAATGTTCGCTAGTTACGAAGTCCATACCGAAGCATATATACAGCACCCATCCCACCGTTCCGGCGAAGATAGCCACGGCAGCACGGTTTACTTTGGTCACGTTCTCAGTTGCAATGAGCACGCAGGCCAGGATCAGTATGGTTAAAATGACTAGTGTCATATCTACTCAATCGTTAGTTCATATTTTCATAATCAAGGGCAAAGGTAACAAAATATTTGTAATCCCCAACATTTCCGTGCATTTTTTTAATGAATTTAACGCAAAATTCATGCAACTGGCGACTTAAACCACATGTTATAAGGTCACGCAGATTTCACGACTTTACGTTTTTTTGTCCCACAGATTTCACAGATTTACACAGATTTTTTTGCGTATTAGATGAAGAAAAATCTGCGTCATCCCATAGACCGAACAGGTCTAAATCTGTGTTAATCTGTGAAATCTGTGGGACTACACATCATGCAGTTCCGGTTCCACGACCGAACAGGTCTAAATCTGCGTCATCTGCGAAATCTGCGTGACCTTATAACATGTGGTTTAAGTCGCCTCGACCGACAGGTCGCTTTCCGTTTAAATTCCGTGCGTAATCCGATGAAGACATTATATATAATAAGTAGGAACCACAAGATTCACCCTCAAACCGCCCCATTTAGTTAAATATCATTAATAAACCAAAGAAAAACACTTCCAAATGCTTGTAACTCAAAGAAAATGAGTAATTTTGCGCCCGATTTCAACAATATATAAAGTCAAACTTTATTAATTTAAATTTTTTAATTATTTTTTATGTCAAATTTTAAGAACGTACAGCCACTCGACGACTTCAATTGGGATGAGTTCGAGAATGGCACAAACGCAGGCGTCAGCAAAACAGACCTCGAGAAGGCCTATGACGAAACACTTAACAAGGTAACTGAGCACCAGGTGGTTGAGGGTACCGTAATCTCTGTTGATAAGAAAGAGGTTATCGTAAACATCGGCTACAAGAGCGACGGTATCATTCCAGCTTCTGAGTTCCGTTACAACCCAGACCTCAAGGTAGGCGACAAGGTTGAGGTTTACGTAGAGAACCAGGAGGACGTAAAGGGTCAGTTGGTACTCTCTCACAAGAAGGCTCGCCTCAGCAAGTCTTGGGAGCGTGTTAATGCAGCTCTCGAGAACGAGGAAGTTATCCAAGGTTACATCAAGTGCCGCACTAAGGGCGGTATGATCGTTGACGTTTTCGGTATCGAAGCTTTCTTGCCAGGAAGCCAGATCGACGTTCACCCTATACGCGACTACGACGTATTCGTAGGCAAGACAATGGAGTTCAAGGTTGTAAAGATCAACCAGGAGTTCCGCAATGTCGTTGTATCTCACAAGGCTCTCATCGAGCAGGAGCTCGAGCAGCAGCGTAAGGAGATCATCGGCAAGCTCGAGAAGGGTCAGATCCTCGAGGGTACCGTTAAGAACATCACTACTTACGGTGTATTCGTTGACCTCGGCGGTGTTGACGGTTTGATCCACATCACAGACCTCTCTTGGGGCCGCGTAAGCGATCCACACGAGGTTGTATCTCTCGACCAGAAGATTAACGTTGTAATCCTCGACTTCGATGAGGAGAAGAAGCGTATCGCTCTCGGTTTGAAGCAGCTCACTCCACATCCATGGGATGCACTTGATCCAAACCTCAAGGTAGGTGACCACGTTAAGGGTAAGGTAGTGGTTATGGCTGACTACGGTGCATTCGTTGAGATTGCTCCAGGTGTAGAGGGTTTGATCCACGTTTCTGAGATGTCTTGGAGCCAGCACCTCCGTTCTGCTAACGACTTCATGAAGGTTGGCGACGAGGTAGAGGCTGTTATCCTGACTCTCGACCGCGCTGAGCGCAAGATGAGCCTCGGTATCAAGCAGCTCAAGGAAGACCCATGGGAGTGCATCGAGACTAAGTTCCCTATCGGCAGCAAGCACGTTGCTAAGGTTCGCAACTTCACTAACTTCGGTATCTTCGTAGAGCTCGCAGAGGGCGTTGACGGTTTGATCCACATCTCTGACCTCTCTTGGACAAAGAAGATCAAGCACCCATCTGAGTTCACTACAGTTGGTGCTACTCTCGACGTAGTAGTTCTCGAGATCGACAAGGAGAACCGCCGCTTGAGCCTCGGCCACAAGCAGTTGGAGAAGAACCCATGGGATGAGTATGAGACAATCTACACTCCAGGTTCTGTACACAAGGGTACCATCGTTGAGATGATGGACAAGGGCGCTGTAGTTGCTCTCGCAGAGGGTGGCGAAGGCTTCGCTACTCCAAAGCACCTCACTAAGGAGGACGGCTCAATGGCTAAGAAGGGCGAGGAGCTCGACTTCAAGGTAATCGAGTTCGTTAAGGAGACAAAGCGTATCATCCTCTCTCACTCTCGTACATTCGAGGAGGGCAAGGACGAGCCTATCTCTAAGCCAGCTCACAAGCGTGGTGGTAACGGTGGCCGCAAGAACGAGACTCCAGCTATCAACAACGTAGCTGCTGGTACTTCACTCGGCGACATCGATGCTCTTGCTAAGTTGAAGGCTCAGATGGAGGGCAAGGCTTAATCTCCTGTAGATAAAGCATTTGCTATTCATTAGCTAAATAATAATTTTAAGAGGACTGATTTCTCTCCTTGAGAAGTCAGTCCTCTTTCTTTGAACAGTCTATTCCCCTACAGAATATATCAGAAACTCATGGATTCATTATATTTATTCCAGTTCGCATGCCTCAACTTCATGGTCATCAATGCGCTGGTCATCGGCATTACCCATTATTATGCAAGATGGCGCAACAGGCGATATGAGCAGTCGCGCTGGATGCTGTTTGCTGCCTTTACGGTATTGGCGGTCCAGTATTTCGTTCAGATGCGCTACGGATTCCGGGCTGCAGGCGATGACAAGGGAGCAGCCGTCAACCTGCTGTTCTATGCCCCCAGCTTCACCTTCATAGCCATGAGCATCTACAATCTGGAGGCTACCCACTCCAGGCGCAAGCCATTATACGGGCTCTGCGGCATCACGAATGCAGTCATCTTCACCATCTTCGGCTTCCACTACTATCTCGGCCCCAGTCTGCCCCAGGGCAGATGGCTCTACGTCATAGAGGTTCTATATGTCAGCATGGTGTTCTACTGTTTCTATCTGATCCGTATCGAGATGAAGAAGCGAAAGGAAATCCTGAATACGATGGTAGCTACCGACCTGATGCCGTACTTCAGATATGCCCACACCAGTTTCATCTATCTGTTCATAGCAGCAGTCATCATCCCATTTGCCATCCTCTATACTCCCGTATTATACGTAGTAGGTCCGATGATATTGGCAACCCTACTCTTCTTAACCATCAGCTTCGTAATGCTCGGAGCCGCTTATGTGCCGACCGAGGAACTGCTGACCGCAGAAGATAAGATAGGGGGGGGGGTGAAAAGGAGGAAGATGATGATGAAGAAGAGGAAGGAGATAAAGATGATGAAGCAGATAATGATGAAACAGATGAGGATAGAGAAAGGGAGAAGAGCAGCCTGCGCTGGCTCCAGATTCAGTCAAGCCTCGACCAGTGGTGTGACAACCATGGATACAAGGATACTTCGGTGAATATGCCTACCCTGTCGAACACGCTGGATATCCCCCGCTACGAACTCACACAGTTCTTTGCTGAATACAGGCATACTACCTTCAGAATCTGGCTCAGCGAAATCCGGTTGAATGCCGCCAAGAAGATGATGCAGGACTATCCCGACTATAGCAACGACATCATTTCAAGCGAATGCGGCTTCTCTTCCAGATCATATCTCTATAAAATCTTCAAGGAAAAAGAAGGCTGCACGCCTAACCTGTGGAGAAGCAAAAACTGTCAACTTTCCGACTGAAATCCAACAGAAAAGTGTCCACTTGCCAGAAAGTGGACACTTTTTTTGTATCAAGTGGACACAAAAACCACCCTTTTATGACAATGGTCTTACCCTTTTTCATTATCTTTGCATAAGTAAAATGATAAAATGTGAATAAGAACAAAACAATAATTTATCTCTTAAAGACAGAAGTATGAAAAAAGGAACCTTTATTTTTGCCGCAGCGGCAATGATGCTCTCATTCTCCAGCTGCTCAGAACAGGATGCGGCTACCGGCAGCGAATCCGCCAAGCTGATTACCGTATCTACATCCATCGGACACATGACCCGAATGGCTACAGACGAAAAGGGTGCGCAGACCTTTACCGAAGGAGATGAAATAAGCGTGTATGCATGGACCGGTAGTGCAGATGTGGCTCCGGCTGTAGAAGCAAGAACGGTGAACAATGCCATCAACAAGCTCACCGGAAAGGTGTGGGTTGCTACACCGCAGATGCTATGGAAGAACCAGAAGGAAAAACATTATTTCATCGGTATCTACCCTGCCAGAAAAGTGGAAGACCTCGCTGCTGATACCCATACATTACAGGCTGACAACCAGGAGGCGAGCGACCTGCTCATCGCCGTGAACGCCAAGGGGCTCTCCTATGAAAACAATGCCTCAGAACCCGTTCAGCTCGATTTCTCCCACGTGATGGCAAAGATTGTGGTGAACCTTACCTTCAAGAACCAGTGGGGAGGCATACCGGAAGTGAAGACGGTGGCGGTGAAGGATGCTGCCAGAGAGGCTACCGTGAACTACCTCACCAAGACGATTACCCCTAAAGCAGCAGACGAGACGATTACCCCTACTGCCAAGGCTGCCCTGGAGCTGCCGGCAACCACTGCCAACACCTGCTATCAGTCGGTTATCATCCCGCAGAATGACATCCAGAAGCTCGCCATCATCATCGGCGACAAGACCTTCAGCTACGACCACGGAACCCCTTTCAAGTTTGAAAGCGGAAAGATTACCACCATCAACCTGGAGGTTGGACGCAACAAGGTGATACTCGACGAAGTGAAGATTTCAGACTGGGAAACAGGCAGCACATTCAGCGGCGAGGCTTTAGACTAAACATTTTAAAAACATAAAGACATAAAGATATGAAAGCAATACAATTTCTGGGTATGACAGCCTTCATGGCTGCGATGCTAACCGGCTGTTCCAACGACAGCGAACTGGCTCACAGTAACTTTCCTGAAGACAACATCATCCGTGTTACTGCCGGAGTAAACGGCGCCGTAACACGTGCAGAGACGCTGGGAACAGAGTTGAACAGTAACTTCAGCCTCACCGTGGTGAACAAGGACACCGAGAACGAGTACAATTATAAATACACCCACGAAAATAAGATTTTCCAAAAGATAGGTACAGAATGGATCTGCAACACCATCCTGCTCTGGCAGGATGCAGAGACAAAAGTAGATGTGGCAGCGTTGGCTCCTGTAACCAATGATGACATGAAATTCTTTGGCATTTTGGACAATAAAAATCAATTCCAAACCCTGGAATACGACATCACTGCCGACCAGAAGACACAGAAACCAGAAAACGACCTGCTCTACTATTACGAGAGTGACCTGGTTCCAGGAAAAGCATTAAATTCCGACGGCAAACTCGACATCCAGTTCAACCATGCCTTCAGCATGATCGACATCAACGTGACGCTGGGAACGGAATACAGTAAAAAGGAGAATCCCATCAACGAGGTAATTGTAGGTGGAAGCAAGCTCTGGGCTACCATAGATGTAACCAACAGCAAGCGCAAGGGCGTAGCCTATGCCAGCGAGGGAACCAATCCTGAAGCCGACATCATCACCACCCCGGGAACATTTACCAAGGCTACGACCGACGAGGAGAATTCGAAAGCAGCATACTCATGTATCCTCATTCCGCAAACCATCGGAGCCAACAAATTCAAGGTAACGCTGAAAACAAGCAGCAAGACCTACGTATGGACCTCGCCTGATGCCATCACCCTGGAGACAGGACACAGATACACCCTGGATCTGAGGATGGGAAAGGATAAGCTGACTGCCCAGAAGGGCAACATTTCTGCCGGCTCCTGGACGGAGGGAACAGGTTCCAGCAGCACTCTTGGAACAAAATAACAACAGAAACAACTTAAAGTGAATGCAACTATGAAGTATAAAAAGATATTAACATGGGCTTGCACTGCAGCACTCTTCCTGACTGGCTGTACAACGGATACAGCCAGCAACGGTAGATGGATGGAAGACTCCAACGCTGTACGCATACAGGCATCAGCAGGCAGCACCCTGACACGTAGCAATCCGATAGCAACTGACGAGAAGCAGACGGGCTTCAACCAGGGCGACATGATAAGCGTGCGCAATAGGAACATTACCGTGAACTATACTTTCGACGGTGAAAAACTATGGGTGCCGGAAAATGACAAGTATCTGGTATGGGACGAGAAAAACCTGACGTTTGAAGCCTACTATCCATACGATGGCAAGAATGACTTCAGCGTCGGCTGCATCAAGAAAAACCAGAGCACCCCGGAGGCTCTTGCCCAGTCAGACTACATGAACATCACCTCCAACCTTCAGTCGATTCCATCAGACAAGCGCCTGACACTGGAGCTGAAGCGCCAGACAGCCCGCCTGATTTTCAAGATCGATCAGTTCAACAATGAGTTTAGTACAGAAGCTAAGGTCACGGAACTCAAGATAGACTGCCCAGAAAAAACCAACGGGGAAACAACAGACGATTGGGGTCCAATCACTCCATACCAGATTGGCGACGGTGGCGTCGGTACCACCTATACGGCACTGGTGATTCCTAGAGTAATCTATGCGAAGCTCAACACTTCCGAAACACATAGCTATCTTCCCGATGAAGAACCAGAGGCGCTCGAATTGGAAACAGAAGAACTGAAACCTGGCAAGAGCTATACCTACAACCTCATTGTGGGTAAGAACAAGGTGACCGTGGGAGGCGTTACCGTGGCAGAATGGAACACGGGATACACGCTTCCAGGAGGAGTGGCAGAGGAGGAGCCACCTTATGTAACCATGACTGCTAACAGCAAGCAGACCTTCAAGATGACGTGTACGGAAAGCTATACCCTCCCAGACCTTGAATACTCCGTAAACAACGGAACATGGCAAACAGTAGTAGCGGATCAGGGTGTTGATTTTGGCGGAGACCTCGGCAGCCTTCGTCTGCGTGGTATATGCCCTGATGGCACAGCTACGAACTATGAAAACTATTCTACGATTACCTTCAGCGATCCAAGCGTAAAAGTGGAATGTTCTGGCGATATCCGCACGCTGATCGACTACACGGCGTATAAGACTGTAGCTACGGAAGACTGCTGTTTCAGATCTTTATTCAAGGGGTGCAGCGTATTGACATCAGCCCCAGAGCTTCCTGCTACAGCCCTGAAAGCTAACTGCTACAATTCGATGTTCTCGGGGTGCACATCACTCACCGAGGCGCCAAAGCTTCCTGCAACGAAGCTGGCTCACAGTTGCTATAGTGGAATGTTCGAGGGATGCACCTCTCTTGTCAAAGCTCCAGACTTGCCGGCAACAATACTAGAGCCAAGCTGCTATTATAAAATGTTTAAAGGTTGCATTGCGCTTACTAGAGCCCCAGAATTAAAGGCTGAGGAAATAAAAAACGCTTCTTGCCAATCTATGTTCGAGGGTTGCGCCTCTCTTGTCAATGCTCCAGCCTTGCTGCAGGCAACAATACTAGCCGCTAATTGCTATACTAAGATGTTTAAGGATTGCATATCGCTCAAGACAGCACCGGTATTACCCGCAGGAAGAATTGACTACAAATGTTATATCTTTATGTTCCAGAATTGTACGAGCCTGGAATCCGTTACTATGCTGGCAACATCATTTGGACCTTCTCAGCCTCTAGTCGGTTGGTTAGATGGTGCAGGAACAAATGCAGAAAAACGAACACTAAAGGTTTATAGTAAGGATTATTACAACAGCACAATCGCAGATAATAACCCAGATGACTGGAAGATAGGTAGATGCACAGTGTTGGATAACAACAACAATAAGATCACAGAATAATCTATCATACAGAATATAGAAACGGGAGTTTCAGAAATCAGAATCTCCAAGTCGCCCTGAAAGGCAAAGCATCCTTCATAGATTGCTTCTGCTTTTTCAGGGCGACATTATTTATGGCGAATATCCCGTCAGGCGTCCCGGCGGATTTGCAATCCGCCGTAAAAAAAGATTCGACCTATGAAACCAGGGGATTTGTAATCCCCCATAACTTTCCCCATCAATAACCAAAGATTACCTCACAACAATCACTTCCAGCAATCCCCTACCCCCTGCATAATCTATCGCAGAACTATAGAGATAATCCTGAGGATACCTCACGAACTCCGCCCTCACAGGATTCTGATGAATATAATCCAGCTTCTGCTTGAAAAACTTGAGCGAAGAAATCACTTCAGTATAACACCCATCCTGCCAAAAATGATACTTGCTGATTTTCTGATTCTTCTCACCAGCCTGTTTGAAAAGTTGCAACATCCACTCTCTCCTACTCTCCTGGATATCCTCCTGAAGTTCTGCAATAATTTTCTTACTCGTAAACTTCTTGAAATCACGGAGAACAGTTTGAACCTGTTCAAGATTCTCTGCACCTATGATAAAATGTAAATGATTGGGCATCAGTACCCAGGCATATATTTCCAATCCCTTGTTCTTCTGACAAAAAGCCAGGGATTCTATTATAATATGTTTATACTTGGGACGACTGAAAATATCAATCCAGTTAACAACTGTGGTTGTCACAAAATATAAGTTTTTGGTTGTAGTATTCTTTGTAGCCATAATTTTGATGATTTTGATAATTTTAAAATTTCCATAAAACAGGATGAGTCATATAGGATTAGACTTGCGAGGCATTACAGATTGCTGGGGATTGCAAATCCCCAGAGCATAAAAAGGTTAGGGCATTTTTTAACGACGGATTGCAAATCCGTCGGAACGCCTAACGGGTGATTATCCTTTGTAAGCTGCTCACGCAAAGCCAGGACTTCGCTCTGAAGCTGCTCGATCTTTTGGTTGAGAAAAACCTTCGCCTCCTCTCTATCACTATCATCAGCATTTAATTTGATGTAGTTTAAAATCTCAGTTTTTCGAGCTTCGCTCTTTTCGTCTTCCTTGCCTGCAAGAGAAGCGTATTCCCTAAGTAAATCTATGTTATTATTCATAATCTTATCTTTTTAAATCCCTTCTGAAGGAATTTTTCTTTCTCACATCATTTTGCGAACTATAGGTGTATCTGTATAGAGTATCCGCTCGTGAATACAATTCGACGGTACTGTCTGAAATCGTCCGCAGTTTGCGGACGATTTTTACTTTGTGCTACAACTCGCTGAATATCTGAAACATACAAGTCCTCTATAAAATTGTTCCGCAACTTGCGGAACATTTGAGTCTGACAACGAATCAGAGAAAAGTTCCGCAGTCTGCGGAATATTTCTATATAGAGGAGCATAGAGTTTGAAAAACTTACTCATATAGCGCAAGTTTATAGGCGAGAACCCTTTTACGCCAGGCATCTCGTTCTTCAAGTCTTGACTGAGATTCTTATAAAAACCAGAGCCGTAAGTGTTGGTATATTGCTTGGCTTCAATGTCTCGTCCCAACTTCCAATAGAAGTCCAACAAGTAGCCATTGGTGGCACATGACGCTTTGAGGCGATGGCTGTAGAATCGTTCCTTGAGTTCCACAAGCCAGTCCTTGTAGTCGCAATCATCATGAAGGACTACTGCTAAGTCTATATTTTTCTTTGCCATAATTCTAAAACCATTTAATGCTACAAATATAATGTTTTATCTTGATAATCAATCAGAAAAAATGAATAATTGGCATATATTGCTACTATTTAGACAAATTAAAATTATTATCTGTAAAATTGCCCGACTTAGGAGGACAATTCGTTTGTTTTTTCAAGAGTAACTTGAAAGGTTTCAAGTAACTCGAAACATAGATAAAGCCCCCGATGCGTCACGCACCAGGGGCTCAGAAATCTATTAACTATCTTCCTATCATTATATGAAAACTGTCGTGTTTCAAATTACGGCAGTCTGTAATTCTTTAGCTATTCTGATGGCTGGGGATTGCAAATCCCCAGAGCATAAAGAGGTTAGGACATTTTTAAACGACGGATTGCAAATCCGTCGAAACGCCTAACGGGGTATGCCAGTCTCCCGTCAGGCGTCCCGGCGGATTTGAAATCCGCCGTAAAAAAAGGTTCGACCTATGAAACCAGGGGATTTGTAATCCCCCAATAACAAATGAGCCGGAACTGAAAGGCAAAGCATCCTTCATAGATTGCTTCTGCTTTTTCAGGGCGACATTATTTATGGCGAATATTCAGAGCTGTTTTAAAAACGCCAGCAAAATAAAAAAGGAGCGAATGCAAAGCACTCCTCCTTTCTTTGATATTCCAATACTTAAAAAGCTTTTAAACTATATGCTTCATCATAAGGTATTATATCGTGATGGTCTTTGTTGTTAATCCATCCATTTTCCTTATGACTTAAATCTACAACATCTGCTCTTTTCATATCAACAAGAACAGACATAACTTGATTGATTACATGAATGTCTTCTTTACTTAATGCCGATGTGTCAGGTGAATCGCAAAAAAGCAAATCATATTCAAAGTCAGCACTTGCTTCTATGCTTTTTTTTGTCAAACCTTGCACATGATCATATACAGTCTCATAATGTTCAGGCACAGGCCCATATTGGATTGCACGATATGCCAGCCCACTGATGGAACGCCCATATTTCTTATAACTATAGAAATCTGCATAATACATTTCTTTATTGAGCTTTGTCTTAGGCACACCATTTTTTTCCTTGCTTACAATAAGCTGTACCATACACTGCAATTTATCTGGATTCATTTCTGAATATCCATTGTTTACCCCTCTTTTAGAATTTCCATAAAAATAGAAATAAGGAGCATCGTTGCAGTCAATATCAGAGACACACATGATGTTCTTCTTTATTCTAGAGAATGTACTTTCATCAAATTGATTTCTGCTAGACTCTAGCATCGAAAGCATACCTTCACGACTTCTTATGGCAGCAATACTCTTGCCGTTTGACTCAGACGGTAAATTTCCATTTTCATATTGGCTCCACTGATTCTGCCCAAATCCAACAATTTTGGTTATCTGAGAATGAGAAAGCCCATAGTGCTCTCTAATCTTCCTAATCTCGTCAGGAAATGGTATTCCATGCCTAATACGATACTGGTTATACAATTCATTACACAACTGTTCATCCTGCTCTTCTGATGTAAATTGCTCACCAGTATCTTTACATACATAATATTGCACATGAACAGAATATTTCTCTTTGCGGAAGGTCTGAACCTCAGTATCTTCAACAAGATACACCGCTCCTCCGGTAAAAGGACTACTCATACTGTTGACAATCTGCTTATTCATAATCACCTCCTCTTTATTTAAATGCATATTTTAAAGGATGTTCTGCGGTATGGAAAGAAATACAAATGGTATTCGTATTTGGTTTGCCAAGAGCAATTTTGACATAAACATCTACACCATCACAATCTTTACCAAACACCCACATATCTCCATAGGAAAATTCATCTAAAACCGTTTCAATATAGTCATCAGCGGTGATGCTCTTTATGATTTCTTTTCTTGCAGAAGGTGTTATGCCAAGCATTTTTAATGCTTCTTGATTCTTTGATCGGTTCAAGAAGATAATACCTAGCACGTCCATCTTTGGCAGAAAGTGGCGGAGAAAATCTTCGACATCTTTTTTAGTTCTTACTGAATGACTATCCATATTTAAACTTTGTTATTCTTGTTTTGTCTTGCAAAGATATAGAAAAGGTCTTAACAAACCAAATTTTTTCACGTTAAAGTGTATTTTTTATCCGATATTTAACATTTCTACACCTTTTCGTGGCATTATAACGATATAAATACCTTGATGTTATCAAATCCTCTTCTATCGCTATTCATTAGCTAAAAAAAAAATTTAAGGGGGAGGGAATAGATGAGAGATAAAAAAGCCCCCGATGCGTCACGCACCAGGGACTCAGAAATCTATTAACAATCTTCCTATCATTATATGAAAACTGTCGTGTTTTAAATTACGGCAGTCTGTAATTCTTTTGCTATTTGATGCAGGCATTCCAAAATCTGCAGCTTTCTCTTTTTGCTAGGCTCATGGAATATGTATGGCTACTAAGGGATTATTTCAACTTTCTGATCTGCTCTTCGGTCAATCCTGTCATTTTCATCACCATAGCATCATCCATACCATTCTTAGTCAGATTTTCTACCATACGTCTCAGCATCTCCTGCTGCTCAAACAGGTCGGCATCCTTTTGCTTGATAGCCTTCTCTTGTTCTAGAAGGTCGGCATCCTTCTGCTTGATGGCCTTCTCTTGTTCCAGAAGGTCGGCATCCTTCTGCTTGATGGTCTTCTCTTGTTCTAGAAGGTCGGCATCCTTCTTTTCAATAAGTTTTGCCTGCTCCATAATCGCAGTATCACGATCTTCTAAAGCCTTGAAGAACTCAGCTTCAGCATTCATCTGATAACGCATTTCAGGATCAGCGGCAGCCGACTGAAGTCGATGAACAATATATTCCATTTCACCATCACCAGCATACTGCGATTCATCTACTCTCAATACTCTCTTATCCTCCTCGTAAGCAAGAGTCTGGTCGAAGACACTCAGCACTCTCTCCAAGTGATTATTCACCTTGCCTCTTAGCAAAGGAATCTGTACGATGATGCTGTCGTGCTGCAGACTCTCCACAAACGGATCAGGCTGATCAAGCAACACCTCCTTACCCTCATAGTCGTAAATGCGATGCTGGGCATAAACCACAGGCTCATTGATTTCACCTACACGATGACCCAACAGATACACGGCTACGGTAGGAAGAGCATATTTATTGTCAGATTCTTTCGTCATATTCTCCTTGTTGTTATATTGCAAGGCGAGATATTGACGGAAGCGTAAAGTTTCTGTCTCAAGCCACGTCTTCTGCAGTTCGATAAGAATCAGTTTCTGTGAACCATCCTTCTCCTTCACCTTGGCGGCAAAGTCGATTCTGAACATGGAAATGGCATTGCGATTGATATTGCTGTATTCGTTGCGGCGCATCTTTACCTCCAGCACCTCCTTCTGCAAGAGTGCCGAAAGAATGGTCTTGGCGATGCGCTCGTCCTCCATCAGGTATTTGAACACGGCATCATAAAGTGGATTTGCAACATATACCATCATAACTTACTATTTATTAATTGAATGAATTGTTTTAACTCCTATCCTGCAAATATACGCCAATTATTCGAAACCACCAAATTATTTCTGTTAAATCTCGCAGTATCAAGGGGCAAAAAAATATTTTTATCACTTCATCTACTATAGTCACGAAGTATTCATCTCTTTGGTTATGTCACGGAATTTTCATTTTTTTGCAATGCGTAAGGCAATGTCGCCTTTGCATAAAATAAAATAATAATGAAAAAGAAGACAAAAAACAAACCAAGAACCAAGGCTACCATCTACATTCAATATGATGCAGAGAAGGCCGAAAATCTCATTGGCTACGCCACAAGATGGGACATCCGTAGAACTGAAACCTTGAACATCAGCCGATTCATCCGAATGTTGACAGAGAAATACAAGGTTACGAAATCAGCCTTTCACGAGACAAGTGGAATACACAACATGGCATTCAACAAATACCAGAACATACCCGACAACTGCTGCCTGTCAACGGAAGCTATCGAGCGAATTGCCGTGTGCATCCTCCTCCTGGAACCACCCCTCAACGTAGACCCAGACTTTGCAGTCGACTGCGTGAAAAAGAAAGGAGGCTTCCGTGGGGTGATTGCCAACATGAGTCAAGAAGATATCGACGATATGAGAGAGGAATTTCGTAAAGTATTCGGAACATTCGGTTATCATCTGACACACTCCATCAAGAGCCTGGATCAGCTTAACGAAATGAATGTATTCTACTTCAACATATTCACTAACGTAAATGGTAAATTGAAATGAAAAACAACACAACCAGCAATGACACCTGCTACACCATCCAGCCGCTCACCACCAGCATCGATATCAAGACGGAGCGAAAGCTCATCGCCAGCTGGCATACCAGCGGGCTGACGGATACGCAGATCCGCAAAATGCTGATGCTCTACTTCGGAGAACCAGCATGGATGAATCAGCAAAAACTGTACGACAGTTATAGATTTTCTGATATCACAGAGGGACTGCGATTCCATAGCCGACATGATTTCGTGGAAATCCTGCTCAGATGCTCAGGATTCGGATTCATCTGGAAGAATGATGAGAAGCCTCATACCGACCAGAATCTCATGGCGTTTTACACTCCTATCTGGCATGTCAGCGACGAGAAAGACATGGGAAACAACCACGATCTGAACCAAAGCTTGCAAACCTTGCAACCCGTTATTAATAATAATATATATAATAAAAAGAAAAATATAAGCAAGAATGTAACGGGTTGCAAAACTTGCACGCCCGAGTACGAGAAGGAAGTGGAAGCAGCAGCCAAGGAGCTCCTCAATTACATCGGAACCGACCCGGATGCTTACGCCAAGGTGGTAAAGCCCGTGAATGAAATTACGCAGAAACTTAATCCGAATCTCTACATTAATCCGGAGGATGCCTGCCCTACCAACATGGCTACAAACACTTTCTTCAACGACTATCTGTATCCCTATCTGCTCAAGAACAGCAAGGCGCTGATGAACATCAAGAACCCGGTGGGCAAAAGCTGCTGGCTCGCCAATCTCATCAAATACGATTTCATGCAGAAGAACATCATGCGTGCCGTGAATGATGCCACCAAGTACCTCAAGCTGCATGCAGCAGAAATGATGCGGCAGTACCGACCTATCTCGAATTTCGAGTATCAGGACAAGGCGTCGAAGCAGCGATTCTATGATACGACACGAAGTGATGGAACCCAGGAGCAGCATCGAATACCACCGGATGCTGCTCCGAGACCATCCGGCAACGCTGCCTGGAACAAATTCTCGCACACCTGAGTTGTTCCAAAGTAATTCAATTAAAGCTTGAACAAACAATACAACAACAACATAAAATTACTAAAAACATGCAAGAAGACCAACAAAATCAAAACAGAAATGAGAAGCCACGTTACTATGCTACCGACTTCAATGAAATCAAGGAGAATCTCTCAGATGAAGAGAAGCTGCTCTTCGAGAGATACAAGCAAATGCTCAGCGGCATCATCCCTGCTGATGATACTCCATCCCCCAAGGATCTCCTCAATCACCTGAAGAACATCAGCCAGAAAACCATGAAGCTGATGGCTGGAGGAAAGCTCGACATCCGCGTAACCTGTCCGAAATGCGGAAAGCGTCACTGCTTCATCAAGGTAGATAACGGATTGACTCACTGCTGGTCGTGCAACTGGAGCGGATACCTGGAGGAGATGAAATCGCTCCTCGGAAAGGGCAGCGGTAAGGTGAACGGAAACTACTATGCCAACGCCCAGAAAAAGCAGCAGGATGAACACAAGGCTAAGGACTACGTGCCCATGCTGCCCGATGACTTCCTCGAGATAGATGCCGAAACACGCTCCTGGCTCTACCCCATCTACCCCTTCAAGACCCAGGAAGAGCAGCAGCAGTTCATCGACCACTTCCACCCCGCCAACCTCCTCTCGCGCCATCCCAAGGCCCGTCCCCTGATTACCGCCCCCGAACTCGCCTCGCTCCAGTCGATGGTGCAGCGATACATCCAGGCTATGAAGCTCTCGCCCGACATCATCGTCCAGGAAGGAGTGATGTGCGCATGGATGAAGCAGAACGCTGATGACCCCAAAAGCGAGGACCCGAAAGGCGTGGAGATGGTGCCTGCCATCGCCTACTGCAACTACCTGGACGGCAAGATCATCAACGTGAAGTTCCGCTCCGTGAAGCAGCACCCCGTCACCGGCGAGTGGAGCAAGCTCTTCTGCCAGGTTTCCCCCACCAAGCCCTGCGCTCCCTACGGCATCGACAGCATCAACCTGCTCCGTCCCGACGCACAGTCCATCCGACAGCTCATCATCACCGAGGGCGAAAAGGACCGTCTCACGCTGATGACCTGCGGATTCCCCTACGTGCTGAGCATCGCCAACGGCGCCAGCACCAACATCGAGGAGAGTCACGAGGCTTTCGACGAGTGGATTCAGCAGGCGGGCGAGATCATCATCTGCGGCGATACCGACCGTCCGGGCCGCCGACTGGTGAAACTCCTGATAGAGCAATACCAGACCCGCGCCAAGGTTACCACGCTGCCGCAGGGCAAGAAGGACATCAGCGAGGTATATGAGGCTTTCGGAAGCCGCGAGGTGCAGCGAATCATAGCCGAAGCGCAGGGCATCAGCGACGCCGACATCTACGACCTCTCCGAGCACAAGGAGGACATCCTCGACATCATGATGGGCAACTACGACCGTGGCTACGAGGTGGGGATGGGCGGACTCACCGACGGCATCTTCCACCCCACTTCCGAGGGCGGACTCATCATCCTCACCGGTCGCCCGAACTCGGGAAAGACGGATTTCCTCAACTGCCTGATGGCGCATCTGATGTACCACAACCAGAAGCGCGTGGCGTTCTTCTCGTTCGAGAAACCTATCAAGGGCAAGCACGTGAGGGAGATTGCCCGCATAGCCCTGGGGGTGAGGAACACGGAGGATATGGACGGCGCCGAATCGCCCGAAGAGGCAAGGCAGGAGAACCGCAGGGTGCTGGATTTCCTGTCGGAGCACATGGTGGATTTCGATACGAAGACCCGTCTGCCCGACAGCAACTACATCATCGGAATGATGGAGGCGATGATGAACCGCAAGAAGCAGAAGATTGATTATCTGGTGATAGACCCGTATGTATTCATCAACATGACCGAGGGCGGCAGCCGTGCCACGGAGACGGAGAAGGTGAGACTGATGCTGACAAAGCTGCAGGCATGGAGCCGTACACGCCACATCTGGACGGTGGTAGTGGCCCACCCGAGAATACAGTACAAGGACGGTCATGAGGCCTTTCCGCCGCTGGATATCTACTCCGTTGCGGGCAGTGCCCAGTGGGCTAACCTCGCCGACTTCCTGCTCACCGTAAACCGCATCTCGAAGCCCGAGGAGGGAAAGATGTTTACCATCGTAGAGATGCTGAAGGTGAGAGACCAGGAGTTCTGTCATCCCGGAAAGGTGTACTACGTGCGCCAGCCCTGCGGCAGATACGACGAAAGGGAATCGGAGAACGACTGCATAGCCGAGGCAATGCAGGGCAAGGTGCTGGCGAAGGACGATGAACCCTGGAGATAGTGAATTTCAAAAAACGATACGCCTATGACAAGAGAAGAATACAATGAGCTGAGAGCACGGGCACACGAGATGATGCTCGACGACTATAAGTGGATGCTGGATCAGGAATCGGGCATCCGGGAGTGGCGATGTCCCAAGAGATGGATCATCGAGTTCGTACACGACGTAAGCGACTATGTGATGGTGAGGAGCAGCGGCGAGGAGGACGTGGGCGATGAGTGGCACGATGATCTCCTGCGCCCCATCCCCCTGCAGAAGCTCTACCGCCAGTTCTTCCAGAAGAGCTGCATTCCCACACCCAATCATCCGGACAAGGCGCTGAGCAAGCTCAGGGGTATGGAACAGCGCAACAGCATCTACCCCGACAGCATCACGAGATTCTACATGGAGCAGCTGCAGAAGAATCCTCCCTGCCGAATCATCGAGCTGCTGATCATGGAAGGAGGAGAAAGCTGAAAAGAGCCTCTATTGGTCTGGAATAGAGCCTCTTTTACCCTGCAATAGAGGCTCTTTTGGCGATGAAATGAGCCTAAAACAAACGTTACGTTAGGCTCATTTCTGACCCAAAAGAGGCTCAAATGAATAATCCTAGGAGGATGTGTCATAAGTTTATGTCACATCCTCTTTTTAATTTATTCATCATTTTTTCTTCATCGGATTACACGGAGTTATCGGAAGAGCATTCTTGCTGTACGGATTACGCACGGAATTTAAACGGAAAGCGACCTATGCGGTCGAGGCGACTTAAACCACATGTTATAAGGTCACGCAGATTTCACGACTTTACGTTTTTTGTCCCACAGATTTCACAGATTTACACAGATTTTTTTTGCGTATTAGATGAAGAAAAATCTGCGTCACCCCATAGACCGAACAGGTCTAAATCTGTGTAAATCTGTGAAATCTGTGGGACAAAAAAAAACGTATGATAGTAAAATCTGCGTCATCTGTGAAATCTGTGGGACTATACATCATGCAGTTCCGGTTCCTCGACCGAACAGGTCGCTTTCCGTATAAATTCCGTGCGTAATCCGTACAGCAAGAATGCATCCGATAACTCAGCGTAATCCGATGAAAAAAATACGTCATGAACTTATGACACACCCCCTATTGCAGAAGATGGTAATTACGCTAAGGGCAAAAGCTTTAAAACTGACGCGGTAACCCTCGATGTAACCCTCCCTGTAACCCCCAAACCCTTGACAAACCCGAAAAAATTTCGTATCTTTGCATCGTAAACCAATTACTAATGCTTATGGAAACACACACAATGTTAGAACTGGAGAGGATGCAGCAGATGCTCCTCTCCACTCACTTCGCCCTCGGAGAGTTTCTCCGCTCGGGCACCGCCATCAAGTATGGCATCGACAACACTCCACAAAGCTCCATGGTCATCATCCGTCTGATGATGCTGTGCGAGCAGGTACTGGAACCACTTCGTCTGCATTGCGGCATCATCACCATCACGAGCGGGTATCGCTGTCCGCAGCTCAATCTCGCCGTGCATGGCGTACCGGGCAGTCAGCATACCCTGGGCGAGGCTGCCGACATCTTCATCCCGAACGAGGAGATTCTGGCTAAGTACAGAAAATTCATAGAATCGAGCTGCACCTTCGACCAGCTGATCCTGGAGCCTCGCGGCGCCTCTCCCGGCAATCACCGTTGGCTGCACGTAAGCTACACCATGCGGCGGAAGAACCGTCAGCAGGTATTGATGTAAAATTTTCTAATAACATGATAAACAGAAAGGAGATACAAAAATGAAGAAAGACACATGGAAAACCATTATCCAGATTGCGATTTCTATTCTCACGGCGATTGCCACCACCCTGGGGGTAACCTCGTGCATGGGTAGCTAACGCAGATTCTGCGGATGATTATTCTTCGGATGTTTATTCATCGGATTACACGGAATTATCGGAAGGGCATTCTTGCTTCACGGATTACGCACGGAATTTAGACGGAAAGCGACCTATGCGGTCGAGGCGATTTAAACCACATATTATTAAGGTCACGCAGATTTCGCAGATGACGCAGATTCTTTTCTGATAAACTCTTTTTTATGTCCCACAGATTTCACAGATTTACACAGATTTAGACCTGTTCGGTCTGTGGGATGACGCAGATCTTTATTCATTGGATTTCGCTGAGTTATCCGATGAAAAATCTGTGTTAATCTGTGAAATCTGTGGGACTATACATCAGGCAGTTCCGGTTCCTCGACCGAACAGGTCGCTTTCCGTTTAAATTCCGTGCGTAATCCGTACAGCAAGAATGAAATCCGATAACTCCGCGTAATCCGATGAAGAAAAAATCCGATGAAGAAAAAATCGAAGAAAGAAAAAATGAATGTTTAACCCTTTAAATCTAAATGAGTATGGCAAAATTCAGAAAAGTGAAGAACAACCGCAAGAACTCCCCTACCAGGGGAATGATCTACGGTAGAGCAGTAGTTAACAGAGTGGTGCACACCTCAGCCATCGCCAAGAAAATCACTGAGCGATGCACCGTAACCGAACCGGACATCCTGGCCGTGATCAACGCCCTGATGACAGAGATCTCCGCCAACATTGCCGAAGGCAACAAGGTGGTGCTCGACGAATTCGGAAGCTTCAAGCTCGGCATCAGAACTTCCCCAGCCGTAAACGCCAAGAAGTTCACCTCAGCCAACATCAAGAACATGTACGTCATCTACTCACCTTACACTGTCATGGACCAGGGCAAGCGAGTAAAGCCGATGCTCAGTGGCATCAAGATGGAGGAGATGACCGAGTACAACGGCATCGAAGACGAGGAAAATAGCGGCGGTACCACGGGCGGAGGCACATCAGGCGGTACATCAGGCGAGACATCAGGAGGCACATCAGGCGGCACTTCAGGCGACAACACCCAGACTGGCGGCTCCGGCAATACCGAATCAGGCGGCACCGGCGACGGACAGGGCAGCGGCAGTACAGATGTAGATCTGTAAGCAAAACGTTCTCTTTAATCAAGAGGGTGTGTCATAAGCCCATGACACACCCTCTTTTTTCGTTTCTTCATCGTTTTTCTTCATCGGATTAAGCAGAGTTAACGGAACATTCTTGTTTCACGGATTACGCACGAAATTTAAACGGATTTGGCCTTACGGCCATAGAGCTAGCGCCGTAACGTTCCAGCTTTAGGGGGTATCGCCACGACCGTGAGGTCGCTTTCCGTCTAAAATCCGTGCGTAATCCGAGGAAGGCGGTTAAGGCTCCGTTTATTCCGCGTAATCCGATGAATAATGACACACCCAGTCTTCTTTTTTTCCTATCCCATTTAACAAATAATTAGAAACCAAAATAATATGCAAATAAAGTGAAAAATGTTTGGCGCTTTCAAGTTTTCGGAGTAACTTTGCAACCAGAAATTTGAATCATCAGAGGCTATCCCCAAAAAGATAGCGCTCTTATATAATAAAAGAAAGGATATGAAGACTATGGGTTTTAGAAAATTTATAACGCTATCTTTATCGACGGTTTGCGCCCTATCTCTCAGTTCATGCTTCAAGGATGAACCCCTCAATGCCGAATGCGACATCGAGCAGGCATACATCCACCCAGGAAGCTGGCTGAAGCTGTGGTTCACAAACGCATCGGATACGCTCGTCAACGTACAGAGCGACCAGGACAAGATAGAATTCACCATGAAGCCATTCGCCAGTCTCAAGAAGCAGGCACCGATGTTCCGACTCACCCCGGGAGCCACCATCCAACCGGAAAGTGGAAGCGTGCACGACTTCTCCAAAGGTCCTGTTACATACGTGGTTACATCAGAAGACAAGCAGTGGACCCGCACCTATCAGGTGAGCATCAAGAAGGGTCAGACCACCATGAGCAAGGAGTTTGAATTCGATTTCGAAAACGCATACCTCAGCAAGGGATACTACAACTGGCAGGAAAACTGGAATGGCGATCTCCTCGACATCTGGGCTACCGGAAACCCGGGATTCAAGATCAGCAACCCATCGGCAAAACCGGATGAATATCCTACCGTGATGATAGAAGAAGGCTATCAGGGCAAGGGCGCGAAGCTCACCACCCAGCGCACCAGCAAGCTCGCCGATATGGTGAAGAAGCCTATCGCTGCCGGCAACCTCTTCATCGGACAGTTTGATGCCACCGATGCCCTGCGCGATGCGATGAAGGCAACCAAATTCGGTCGCCCATTCAGTTTCAGCGGCAAACCGGAGAAGCTGGAAGGCTGGTACAAGTATCAGGCTGGCGAGAAATTCACCGACAAGGATATGAACGAGCTGGATCGCCATGACTACGGAACCATCTACGCCGTGCTCTACGAGAACATCGACGAGAATGGAGATGCTGTAGTACTCTATGGAGATAACGTACAGAGCAGCAAGCAGATAGTAGCTCTCGCCCTGGTAGGAGAAGCCCGAGATGACAACGGAAAGACTGCCATCGGAAACACACCGGAATGGCATCACTTCAGTGTAGATTTCGATTATCAGTCCTACGGCAAGACTATCGACCCCGTGAAGCTGAAGAATGGCGGTTACAGTCTCGCCATCGTCTGCTCATCCAGTTCAGATGGCGCCAACTTCCTGGGCGCCGTAGGCAGCACCCTCTGGGTGGATAGTTTCAAACTGATTTGCAAATAAGAAGAAAAATGAAAAAGATAACAGTACTGGCACTCCTGCTGGCATGCAGCGCTGCTTCATGGGCAGGAGACAAGAATAGTGCCTGGAACAAATATCTCCACGGCTATGAGTATCAGGCACGCGTGGCGTATAACCTGGGCGGCACCGCCCCTATCGGCATGCCTGCCACCATCCGCACGCTTCACAGCTACACCCTTCGCCCTAACTTCAGTCTGGGCGTGGATGCCTATCACCCACTCTCCGGAAACTGGGGTTTCGTGGGCGGAATCCGCTTCGAGAACAAGAGCATGAAGACCGATGCGGGCGTTAAGAACTACTATATGAAGATAGTTCGTGGCGGCGAGGAGCTGCAGGGCGTCTTTACGGGCGATGTAGTGACCAAGGTGGATATGAGTCTCATCACCGTTCCGATTCAGGCAACATACGATGTCTGTGATAATCTCCGCTTCAAGCTGGGTCCATACGTAAGTTATGTTACCTCGAAGAAGTTTGAGGGCTGGGCATACAACGGTTATCTCCGCCGCCAGGAAGAGGGGCATCCCAAAGGAGACCCTACGGGACAGAAGGTGATGCTGGGCGAAAAGGAAGGCGAACGTGGTGATTATGATTTCAGCGACGATATGCGCAACTGGCAAGTGGGTGTAGATTTCGGCATAGACTGGAAGCTGAGCGACCGCTGGGGCATCTGCGCTGACCTGAGCTGGGGTCTGAACGGCATCTTCAAGAAGGATTTCGAGACCATCGAGCAGACGATGTATCCAATCTACGGCAGCATCGGCATCACGTATCAGCTGAAATAACGGATGATATTCTGCTGAAGCTATCTATAATATGAAGCTATTTATAATATAATGTACGCGTACATTAATATATATAGACAAAGAGATATAAAAAGATAAAAAACAACAATTATTCATTAACAAAAAAGAGAAGAAAATGAAAAAGTTTATTTATTTGATGGCCATGGTTTGCACCCTTGGCTTCTTCACTGCTTGTAGCAGCGATGATGACAACAATGAGAATGATTTCAAGCGCAACGAGAAGATTGAAGGTACCTGGAAGGTACAGGATGCCGGGTTTGATGCAAATGGCAATTCTACAGGTTCAGTAGTATTAAAGTGGGAAGGTTCTGATGATGCAGTTATCACTATCCCAGGCTTGTTTGATGAGCCATATCCAGTAAAGGATGCCATCAAAATGGCTCCAATGCTGCTCAACACCCAGCTCAGAAGCGTTTTGCAGGATGTAACCTTCAATGAGAAGGGTCAGATTTCTGCAACCTACAAGGAAGAGGCTGATGACAAGGACTGGAAGGTAGCTAACGATTACGCTACATACCAGGTAGTTAACGAGAATAAGATTACCTTGTTCCTGAACACAGCCAAGATTACAGAAGACATCGACGATGCTCAGGAGAAGGCTATGGTAGCCGGTATGTTGGATCAGTTTAAGACTGGTATTCCAGTACATGTATCTTATCCAGCAGCCAACAAGGTATATTTCTATGTTGACAAGGATTTCGTAGCTCCTATCATCACCATGCTTTATGCTCAGGTTGACAAGATTCCTACTACAGGTATGGACAAGGAGGATTTGGCACAATTCCTGATTTTGAAGACTGTTGTAAAACAGCTTCCTGACATCATGAAAAAGACAACCAAGTTTGAGGCAGGTCTTGAGTTGATGAAGTAAAGCTGCAAAGGCTATAAACTCCCGAAAGGCTGATAAATAATAAAATCCCCATTTATCCTTTGATGGATAGCTGGGGATTTTTTGCTTTTTATAAGTTATTCTTCTTGTTTCCAAAAGCTAGATGGGTTCTTTCTCATATCCCAAATATCTACGAAATGAACTTCATCCATCTTTTCGAGATAATAATAAATCAACTTAAAATTATTCATGAAATTAGCGCCTCGCAGCTGGTATGGAAAATCAGGAGCACCATTAAAAGGCGGCCTTCCTTCTGGAAAGACCTCCAAAAAGCTCTTGATCTTATCAATTTCCGTCATCCATCTACGAGCCGTTTTTCTACCATAAACCTCATAAGCTTCTTCAACATACTCATGAAGTTTCTGTTCGAAAAGAGGGTGAATGATTACTTTAGCCATGGGAAATCCTGATAAAGACGTTCTTTAAAATCATCGTATGGCTCCCACTTCGTTGGATCATCCGCAATGGTTTTACAATACTCAATGCTCTCCATCAAACTCTCCCAGGAGAAATGATTACCCAACTCCGGAATTTCATCTAAAACCTCTTTATGATTCTCGAAACCACTCATCGGCATAGGCACAGCATGCTCCATCACCGAAACACGATGAGTTGGCGTAGGCTCAGCTACCATATCCTCACCCTCATGCAAATCTATATGATATTTTTTTTCTTTCATAATAGTATGCTTTTAATTAACCCTGCAAATATACGAAGAAATATAATAATATGCAAGATTTTTGAGGAATTATTTAATCATTCTTGAGGAATTTTCTATTTTCCGGGCATAAAAAAAGATTGCATCAGCGGAAATACTTCCAACCAATGCAATCTTCAGTTTTCTTTAATCTAGAGGCTAAACACTTTCTTACGAGAAGAATCACGGAAGAAAAGAGCCTAGCGTCGGATTTACTTCACCTTTGCAACGATAGCCTTGAAAGCCTCAGGGTTGTTTACAGCGAGGTCAGCGAGAACCTTACGGTTAATCTCGATACCAGCCTTGTGAAGAGCACCCATCAACTGGCTGTAGCTCATACCATCGAGGCGAGCAGCAGCGTTGATACGCTGGATCCACAATGCGCGGAATGTGCGCTTCTTGTTACGACGATCGCGATAAGCGTAGGTAAGACCCTTCTCCCAAGTGTTCTTAGCTACTGTCCATACATTCTTGCGAGCTCCATAGTAACCCTTAGTGAGCTTCAAGATTCTTGTTCTTTTTGCTTTTGATGCAACGTGATTTACTGATCTTGGCATAATTTTTTTTCTTTAAAAGTTCGACTAAAAAGTTAATAATTAACGGAGGCAGAGCAAGTCGCGAACCTGCTTCAAGTTTGAACGGTCTACGAGAGTCTCACCAAGGAGATTTCTCTTCTGCTTCTTTGTCTTCTTAGTCAAGATGTGACTGTGAAAAGCGTGATGACGCTTAATCTTACCTGTACCGGTGAAACGGAATCTCTTCTTTGCGCCGGAATTAGTCTTTACTTTTGGCATTTTTACTTTTAATTTTAAATTGTTATTTATTATAGCGATGGCAACGCATATACCAGGGCGTTACGCATCTTTTTTTCTACTTTGAACTTTGAGATTTGAACTTTGAACTTTATGATTACCTTTTTATCATGAGATTGTAAAAATCCGTGTAATCCGTGTAATCCGTGCCAAATTCAATTACTCAGCCTCTTCTGCGAGCTTCTTCAGGGCATCGCCGCCTTTGGCATTGGCGAGCAAGCCATTCTTCTCGGCATTGGCAGCGCGCTCTGCATCAGCAGCAGCCTTAGCTTCAGCCTCTCGCTTCTCACGGTCCATCTTCTGCTGGCTCTTCTTTGCAGTACCAGCCTTCTTAGGACTCATGTAGAGGAACATCTTCTTACCTTCAAGCTTTGGCATCTGCTCCACCTTTCCGTACTCTTCCAAATCATTGGCGAAACGGAGAAGAAGAACCTCACCCTGCTCCTTGAAGAGAATAGAGCGACCACGGAAGAAAACGTATGCGCGAACCTTGTTGCCCTCGTTGAGGAACTCCATAGCGTGCTTGAGCTTGAACTGATAGTCGTGCTCATCGGTCTGAGGTCCGAAACGGATCTCCTTGGTCTCCACCTTCACCTGCTTCTGCTTCATTTCCTTAGCATGTTTCTTCTGCTGGTAAAGGAACTTAGAATAGTCAACAATACGGCAAACTGGTGGTTGGGCATTAGGAGATATCTCGACCAAGTCAAGCTCTTGCTGACGTGCCAAGTCCAACGCTTTACGTGTAGGCATCACTTCAGCTCCGCCTTCACTTACTACTCTCACTTCACGTACGCGTATCTGTTCGTTTACGCGGTACTGATTTTTCATTTTGTCATTTTTCATTAACTATTCGATATATTCAACGTTTTTTGATTAAACGGCTGCAAAGTTACGCATTTTCCGTGAAACCACCAAATTTTCAGCGGGTTATTTTCATTTTTGCCCGCAGATTCTTTGTTTTTCTAATGGATTTAATGTTTTTAACCCCACAGATTGATATATTTAATCCCGCAAATTGATATATTTTAGTCCCATAGATTTCACAGATCAACACAGATCTTTATGATAAAGAAACTAAATCTGTGAAAATCTGTGAAATCTGTGGGACTTAAGAAAACAACAAATCAGTGGAGACTAAGAAAAGCTTTCAATCCATGGGAGTATATCCATTGACTTTACGAAAGATTGATTTTCGAATATCAGTGGTAGAAAAATTGACCAATATTCCAAGATGCTTCCTTGCCACACGCAAATACGTAAGCAATTGCTTATGAAAGACATCTTTCATTTCTGCCACAGACTTCAGTTCGACTATAACTTTATCTTCTACAAGAAGATCCAGACGGAAATCGACAGGCAAAACCTTACCGTCATACATGACATCCAGCTTAACTTGACTCTCTACCTTAAGTCCATCTTTGCGCAACTGATAGCACAGAGCTGCTTCATAAACCGACTCAAGCAAACCTGGACCCAATTCATTATAAACCTTATAAATAGCTCCAATGATCTTATAAGATATCTCATTTTCTGTCATAACCAAACTATTTAAAATCCTCCATAACAAAAATAAACTCCCACAGATTTCACAGATTCACACAGATATTCTGCAGAACAAAAAAATCTCCCACAGACGTCACGATTCTTACAGATATTCTGCAGAACAAAAAAATCTGTGTTAATCTGTGAAATCTGTGGGAGATTAGAAAATATCAATCTGCGGGATTATTCCTCAGCTGCCTTCAGCTGCTCTGCAACCTCGGCATTGATGCGCTGAGCAAACTCTTCCATGCTCATGGTAGCCTGCTCGCCACCACCCTGCTTACGCATGGAAACGAGGCCCTCGGCACTCTCCTTCTCACCTACGATGACCATGTAAGGTACTCGCTTCAACTCGTTGTCGCGAATCTTGCGGCCAATCTTCTCGTTACGGTCATCAACCAAGGCACGAACACCCTGCTTGTCGAAGTACTGACGTACCTTCTGAGCATAATCGTTGAACTTCTCTGAGATAGGAAGAATAGCAACCTGGTCTGGAGTCAACCACAATGGGAAGTGACCAGCTGTGTGCTCGATGAGAACGGCTGTGAATCGCTCCAATGAACCGAATGGTGCACGGTGAATCATCACAGGAGTCTTCTTTGAGTTATCCTCGGCTGTATATTCCAGCTTGAAGCGCTCTGGCAAGTTGTAATCCACCTGGATGGTACCCAACTGCCAACGACGACCGATGGCATCCTTTACCATGAAGTCGAGCTTAGGACCATAGAAGGCAGCCTCGCCAACCTCCTCACGAGTCTCAAGACCCTTCTCCTTGCAAGCCTCGCGGATAGCGTTCTCACTCTCTGCCCAAATCTCCTCAGAACCGATATACTTCTCAGTATCCTTAGGATCGTGGAGAGAAATCTGTGCCTCGTAGTTCTCGAAACCGAAGATCTTGAATACCTTCAGGATTACGTCAATTACGTTCTCGAATTCCGACTTCACCTGATCTGAACGGACGAAGATGTGAGCATCATCCTGAGTAAAGGTACGAACACGAGTCAAACCGTGGAGCTCACCGCTCTTCTCATAACGGAATACTGTACCGAACTCGGCGATACGCAAAGGAAGATCCTTGTAAGAACGAGGCTTACGAGCATAGATCTCGCAGTGGTGAGGACAGTTCATTGGCTTGAGCATATACTCCTCATCCTCCTCCGGAGTCTGGATAGGCTGGAATGCATCCTTGCCATAGTGAGCATAGTGACCAGATGTTACATAGAGACTCTTGCCACCGATACCTGGGCAGATAACCTCCTGATAGTTGTAAGGCTTCAGGAGAGAACGAAGCAACTCCTGCAGACGCAGGCGGAGCTGTGTACCCTTTGGCAACCAGATAGGAAGACCCTTACCTACACGCTCTGAGAACATGAAGAGTTCCATCTCCTTACCGATCTTACGGTGGTCACGCTTCTTAGCCTCTTCGAGAATTACCAAGTACTCATCGAGCATCTTCTTCTTAGGGAAGCTGATACCGTAGATACGGGTCATCTGCTCGCGCTTGGCATCACCGCGCCAGAATGCACCAGCCACACTTGTAATCTTCACAGCCTTGATAAGGCCAGTGTTCATCAAGTGAGGACCACGACAGAGGTCGGTGAAATTGCCCTGGGTATATGTGGTGATGGTACCATCCTCCAAGTCCTGCTCAATATGCTCGCACTTGTAAGTCTGACCGTCAGCCTTGAACTCAGCGAGAGCATCAGCCTTAGCCACCTCCTTGCGAACCACAGGTTCGTTCTTTTTGGCAAGTTCCATCATCTTAGCCTCAATCTTGGCGAAATCATTCTCTGAGATCACCTGACCCTCGGCTGGCATCACGTCGTAGAAGAAACCACTCTCTACGGCTGGACCGAAACCGAACTGGATGCCTGGGTAAAGCTCCTGAAGAGCCTCAGCCAACAAGTGGGCAGATGTATGCCAGAATGTGTGCTTACCCTGCTCATCCTCAAACTTGTAGAGTTCTACGTTAGCATCCTCATTGATAGGACGGTTCAACTCTACTGTCTCACCATTAACACCGCAAGATACAACGTTGCGAGCGAGAGCCGGTGAGATGCTCTCGGCGATTTGTAAGCCAGTTACGCCCTGCTCATACTCACGAACAGATCCGTCTGGGAATGTGATTTTTACCATAACAACTTAGTATTTTTATTAAATCGTCTGCAAAAGTACGATTTCTTTTTGTAACAAGCGAATAAAAATGCATTTATTTTGCTAAACTTTGCTAATACCTATTTATATAAGTGGATTTTCGGGGTGAAAACGGTGACATATTGAAGTCTTCATCTGCTTTCTGAGCTACAATCTATAACACTTTGCAAAAAGAAAGTGCTTTTTTAGCCGATAAGTTTTGAAAAAACAAATATTTTCCGTATCTTTGCAGCCGACTAAGTGACAAAATGTAAAGAAACAAAGAAAATGGCAACACCAAAGATTCTCATCATTTACACGGGAGGTACCATCGGCATGGGAAAAGACCCGGTGACAGGCGTGCTGGAACCGCTCGACTTCAACCATCTCGTCTCCTCCATGCCCGAGTTCAAACTCATCCAGGCAGAAATCGACGTGCGAAAATTCGACCCACCTATCGACTCCAGCGACATGGATCCGATGAGATGGGCGGAAATCGTGAGCATGATAGCCAACAACTATAATGACTACGACGGATTCGTGATCCTGCACGGCACGGACACGATGGCATACACCTCTTCTGCCCTGAGCTTCATGCTCGAGAACCTGACCAAACCGGTGATCCTGACCGGTAGCCAGCTGCCTATCGGCGAACTGCGTACCGACGGCAAGGAGAATCTGATGACAGCCATCGAGATAGCATCGGCAAAGGACGAGAACGGCAGACCGATGGTGCCGGAGGTATGCATCTTCTTCAACGGCAAGCTGATCAGAGGCAACCGCGCCATCAAGATCAATGCCGAGGGATTCCACGCCTTCGAATCGTTCAACCATCCGCACCTCTGCGATGTGGGCATCAATTTCCAGTATCACAAGCACCACATCCTCACTCCGGATTACGACAAGCCGATGATACCCCATCTGAGACTCGACCCGAACGTGATCGTGTTCAGTCTCTTTCCGGGCATCCAGGACAACATCGTGCGCCACGTGATGGAATCGCCGGATCTGCGAGGCATCGTGATGCGTACCTTCGGTTCGGGAAACGCCCCTCATGCCCCATGGATCATGCGACTGCTGGACGAAGCTGCCCACCGTGGCGTGAACATCGTGAACATCAGCCAGTGCCTGACGGGCAGCGTGGAGATGGAGAGATACGGCGCCGGATTCCAGTTGAAGACCGCCCACGTGATCAGCGGCCACGACTCTACGGTAGAGGCGATGGTAACGAAGATGATGTATCTGCAAGGCAGATTTGATGACAACCGCAAGGTAAGGGAGATGCTGAAGCAATCGCTTGCAGGCGAGTTTACGGTATAAGATATGTAAAATTTAATTCTTTTACTCAGGAGCACTTACCTCTACGGAAGGTAGGTGCTCTTTTTCAATCAGTTACGAGAAAAACGCATATTTTTGCAGTAAATATTCGGTTTTAATTAAAAAAGTTTAATTTAGAGAAGTTTTTGGGGCAAAAAATATCTCCGTACCGATATTTTTCTTATCTTTGTAGTGTAAAAAGTTGCTATTGGGAGCAAGAAAGCAAAATTTGTTGCAATCGATTGCACTTCCCTAGCCGTAAGAAACAGAAATAAAATACGACTATAAAGATAAAGATAAGGAAAGATGAAATGACTATGAATGGGCAGCAATGCCCACGATAATCTATCTCATTCGATCAATCAAATAATAAGTTTAATAAATCAACAAAAAACCTTTTAAATTATGCAGAGTAAAGCAAAGAAGTACGGTGAGTATGTAGAGATTACAGCTCCTGTAGAAAGAACGACATCAGAAGAGTATCCAACTTTATTGGGCGGAGAAATCTGGTACAACTAGAATTCAAGCAAAAAAGTATTATCGGAAAGCCAAACTCCAGGAAATCTCCCGGAAAAGCTAGAATCCAATAATAGAAAAGAAACAAGAATTTTGGTTCAATCAATCATCTGGTACAGCTATTTTGGCAAGCATGTACATCAAGAATCCGTTAAGAGTGAAATCAAGGAAGCGCCAAGATCTATCCCTCGCAGGTTTGTTATCTCGCAGCTAGATAAGTTTCTACGATTTCTAAACCTCAACTCTTAACAAAACAATATAGGCTCAATCCTCGCTGTACATCGGGGATTGAGCCTTTATCGTTTTTCACCCACAGAGGCGTAATTTTAAAAAGTCCCACAGATTTCACAGATTTACACAGATAATTCTTTAACCCGAAAAAATCTGTGTAAATCTGTGAAATCTGTGGGACTAAAAATATATCCAATCTGTGGGACTAAAAATATATCCAATCCGTGGGACTAAAAATATATTCAATCTGTGGGACTAGTGCTTGCCGCAGCAGCCACCCTCGCCGTGATGATGCTCGTGCTTGATGCCGCCCTCTACAGCCTGATGCTGGTCGCGGAGCAGATCGTTCACGGTCTTCACTGGGTTGAATGTACCGAGAGGAACCTCTACGAATACTGTATTCCAGTCGCTCATCGCACCATTCCAGAGACCTGGCAACTCGAGTGCCTTCAAATCCTTACCATTCTTACTCTTGCTAGAGATGAAACCGGTAGATGGATCTACAAACTTAGGAAGATCGAAGGCATTGCCCTGGTAATCCTTGGTAGCACAAACGAGGTCAACCGGATTGAAGTGAGTACCCTCGGTAAACATCTTCATATACTCCTCGTTATTCTTGTCAATCTGAGAGCTCTCCAGAATCTGAAGACTTACGGTACCATCCTGGTTATAAGTAAGGAATGGACCACCACCAGGCTCGCCCACGTTCTTAACAACACCGCAGACACGCATAGGACGGTTCAACTTCTTACGCAGATAGATAACCAGTTCGGCATCCTCCAGCTCCTTGATATCAGCCTTACGGCAGCAGAGATCACGCTGAACGAAGCGGATAATCTCCTCCAGCTTCTCATGGTTGTACTGACCAGAATCCAAAACCTTCAGATAATCGAAAGCCTGCTTCTGCAGAGTAACCAATACACCTGCAATCACCTGCTTCCAGGTAACAGTCTCTGCCTTCAAGCGATCAGGAACCACATTATCGATGTTCTTGATGAATACTACATCTGCATCAATCTCGTTGAGGTTCTCGATGAGTGCGCCATGACCGCCTGGACGGAACAGCAAAGATCCATCCTCGTTACGGAATGGAGTATTATCCGGATTGGCAGCGATGGTATCTGTGCTAGGCTTCTGCTCTGAGAATGAGATGTTATACTTGATGCCGTAGCGCTGTGCGTACTTATCTGCCTTCTCGGCTACCATCTGCTTGAAGAGTTCCAGATGGTCGTGAGAAACGGTGAAGTGAACGTTTGCCTCGCCGTTGCTGCTTGCATAGAGCGCAGCCTCTACCAGGTGCTCCTCCATCGGAGTGCGAACCTCATCCTCATACTCGTGGAACTGGAGCAATCCCTTAGGCAACTGTCCGTAGTTCAATCCCTCTGGCTTGAGGAGATTAGCCACGACAGCCTTGTAATCGCCCTTCTTGATGAGGCACATGATACCCTTCTCATTGTTGACATGGCACTTATCGCAGAGCGCCTTACGGAAAGCAAACTTCTTGATATTCTCGAAGAATTGTTTTTCAAAGTCAGTAGTAGGAACATCGTATGGAGCATCCAGGAACGCAAACATATTCTTGAACATACGGCTAGCCGCACCTGATGCAGGTACGAACTTCACAATCTTGTGACCCTCAGCCTTGTAGTCGTTCCACGCTTTCTCGTAGTCCTCTACTTCCTGAGCTGTAGGAGCCATGATACCCTTACCGATGGCAGCCGCACCCTCGAGCTTGAGGAATGGGAAGCCATTCTTGATTTGTTCCAACTGGTGTTCAATCTGCTGCTCGGAGATGCCGCGAGCAGCGATTTGGTTTAGATCTTGCTGATTCATAATACCATATTTATGTTAAATTTACACTATATGTGCTACAAAGATAATAGTTTTTTCTGATAATCAGAAATATTTCCGCTTTTTTTTGTACCTTTGCAATGAAAATTTAACGAAGTACGCGGTTTTTAACGCCGAAACGCCATTGTTTGTCAAATTTAAAATGGAATATTGCGACATGGTCAGTAAATTATCAAAGGAGCACGACAGAAGGTCGGGGCTATCACATTACCTCTATGGGGTATCTAACTTGTTCATCAGCGGAACTGGTATAGGCGGATTATCTCCAATGATTACCGGTGACGAGATGGGAGTATTTAATTACGTCTGCATCATTGCAGGCTCATTGAGCGCTATAAGCTTTGCTTTATTTGCGAACAATGTAATGAAGTATAACGATTAAAAACATTATATTATGGAAGGATTTGCTTTAGTAATGTGTATAGGAGCTGTTATTGGTATGAGCTTAGCCATTTGGAGCTACACCAAATCTGGCAGAAAGTGGATAGACAATTTATAATATATGGAGTTAATAACAATATTTATGGGGCTGAGTGCCGTAATTAGTGCCAGCTTCGCCATCTGGCTCAACACCAAATCTGGGCAGAAATGGATAGACGAGTTATAACAACTCAACAATATATAATCAACGGGAGGGAACAACTATGAATGAAACAACTTTTAAATTCACATCCGAAGAAAAGGAACAGACACTCCAAATCCTGGAGCGCCTGAGAACCGCCGTAGGCGATACATTCAAGCCAGGCGACGAGCAGCATCTGCGTGAAGACATACAGCATGCCTTCATCAACCATCAGATTAAGCGCAACGTCTTCGGAATGAATCCAATACTCGCAGCCCTGCAAACCGCAGAAATCGCAGTAAACGAGATAGGTCTGAAACGAGATGGCATCATCGCCATCCTGATGCAGACCAGCGTTATCGATGGCTATCAGACCATCGAAGAGATACAGAAGAAATACGGAGATAGCGTAGCCCACATCATCAGTGGTCTGCTCCGCATCCACGATTTATATAAGCGCAACCCTATCATCGAGAGCGAGAACTTCAGAAATCTGCTTATCTCATTCTCTGAGGATATGCGCGTCATCCTCATCATGATTGCCGACCGCGTGAACGTGATGCGACAGATTCGTGATACCGAACAGAAAGAGGCAAAGCATGAAGTAAGCGAAGAGGCAAGCTACCTCTATGCCCCACTCGCCCACAAACTGGGACTCTACAAACTGAAGAGCGAACTGGAAGACCTCAGTCTGAAGTATCTCGAGCACGATGCCTACTATATGATAAAGGACAAGCTGAACGCCACCAAGGCTTCGCGCGATGCCTATATCGCCCGCTTCATCCAGCCAATCCAGGAGAAGCTCGATGCTGCCGGTCTGAAATATCACATGAAAGGCCGCACCAAGAGTATCCACTCTATCTGGCAGAAGATGAAGAAGCAGAAGTGCGCCTTCGAGGGAGTATACGACCTCTTTGCCATCCGTATTATCCTCGATGCACCAAGAGAGAAAGAGTATATGCAGTGCTGGCAGACCTTTGCCCTCATCACCGACATGTATCAGCCAAACCCAAAGCGTATGCGCGACTGGCTCAGCGTGCCTAAGAGCAACGGATACGAGAGTCTGCACACCACCGTACTGGGACCGGAGAAGAAATGGGTGGAGGTGCAGATCAGAACCGAAAGAATGGACGATATCGCCGAACACGGACTGGCAGCACACTGGCGCTACAAGGGCATCAAGCAGGGAGAAGGAGGCATTGACGAATGGCTTGCCAACATCCGTGCCGCCCTGGAAAGCAACGACGACCTGCAGCTGATGGACCAGTTTACCACCGACCTGAAGGAAGACGAGGTTTATGTGTTCACCCCTAAGGGCGACCTGCTGAACTTCCCGAAAGGCGCCACAGTGCTCGACTTCGCCTACTACATCCACTCGCGCATCGGAAACACCTGCGTGGGCGGAAAGATCAACGGCAAGGCGGTAACCTTCCGACAGGAACTGCACTCGGGCGACCAGGTGGAAATCCTCACCCAGAGCAACCAGAAGCCTAGAAGAGAATGGCTCAACATCGTGCAGACCTCCAAGGCAAAGGCAAAGATCCGACTCGCCCTGAAGGAAACGCAGAAGAAGGACGGACTCTACGCCAAGGAACTGCTGGAGCGCCGATTCAAGAACCGCAAGATAGAGATTGACGAGAGCACCATGGCGCGCATCATCAAGAAGATGGGATACAAGGAGAACTCTGATTTCTACAAGGATGTAGCAGAAGAGAAACTCGACGTAAACACCGTGGTGGAGAAATACATCGAGGAACGCGACCACGACCTCAACCTCAGCAACACCAACAAGCCTGCCGAGAGTGCCGAGAACTTCGAGTTCGAGAATCCTACCGAGGAACTCCTGAAGCAGAGCGACGACGTGCTGGTAATAGATGAGCACCTGAAGGGCATCGACTTCGAGCTCTCCCACTGCTGCCACCCTATCTACGGCGACCCAATCTTCGGTTTCGTAACCATCAGCAAGGGCATCAAGATCCACCGCATCGACTGTCCGAACGCCAAGGAGCTGCGCCGCCGCTTCGGTTACCGCATCGTGAAGGCGAAATGGAGCGGAAAGGGTACATCGAAGTATGCCATCACCCTGAGAATCATCGGAAACGATGATATCGGCATCGTGAGCAACATCACCAACATCATCTCGAAAGAGGATAAGCTCGTGATGAGAGGCATCAACATCTCCTCCAAGGACGGTCTGTTCTCGGGAAATGTTACCGTGATGATTGATGATGCCGGCAAGACCGATGCACTCATCAAGAAACTGAGTGCCATAAAGGGAGTAAAGCAGGTTACGAGAATATAATCCCACAGATTGAATATATTTAGTCCCGCAGATTGAATATATTTAGTCCCACAGATTTCACAGATTTACACAGATTTTTTCTGAGTCTGTCTATCATAAAGAAAAGGTTCAATTCCATTGGTTTGGAATTGAACCTTTTTTAATAGATAAATATCTCTTGATTCCTGATATCTGTGTAAATCTGTGAAATCTGTGGGACTAAAAAATAATCCGTGAGACTAAAAAAAATCCGTGGGACTTAAAATATTCAATCTGCGGGATTATCATTTCGTCTTGTTCAACCGCTTGATTACCGAGTAGGCATCATACAAGCCCAACTCTCCAGCCTTCGAGAGATCCTGGATACCAGCCTGCTTATTGCCACTCTTGGCACGGGCGATACCTCTATTATAATATGCCTCGGCAAGACGGTTGTCTATCTTCAGCGCAATGGTATAATCATCTATCGCCTTGGAAAGCTCATTTCTTCCGGCATGCAGATTACCTCTGTTATAATAGATATAAGCATTGCTGCTATTCAGGCGGATGGCATCGCTGAAATCAGCCTCGGCAGAATGGATATTCACCACACCCTTGCCCTGAGCCTTGTTGAACTCATCCATCTCAGCCTGGCAGACGGCACGCTGCCAGTAAGCCAGTGCATTCTTATCATCCAGCGAGAGATAATAGGTGAAATCGCTGATGGCTGCCTCGAAATCGCGCAATACGCTATGAGCGATGGCACGACGCATCAATATCGTCTTCTTCTGCTCGATATCCTTCGCCACACTCAGTTCTGCAGAAAGCTTATCGATGAGAGAGAAGATCTTCATAGACCCGTTCTCATCCAACTGCTCCTTGGAACATACGATATAAACCTTGTCCTTCATCTTCTGGTTCAGCGCCTCCACATCCTTGTCGAAAGCCTGTACCCCACTCACATTCTGAACGTTAGGGAAGTAAGAAAGCTGGAACATCGGCAGATAAGCTGTCTCTACCTGGCGGTTCTGGATTCTTCCACGATACTCGCTCTTGTAGTTATGCTCATACTTCGGCTCATCATCCACCACAATGGAAGCGAACTTGTTTGGGTCTATCTCCGAACGCTTGCGCATCTCCTTCTTGGTCTTCGCACTCCAGCGAGGCTGGATACCGAGATGCTTGTTCATCTGTGCCTTGAAGATACGGAACTCATCCAGCTCAGCCTTCGCCGTCATACCCAGTCGGCGATAGCAATGAGCACGGGCGGAAAGACCCGTCCAGAAGTTAGGAAACTGATTGATTACCGTAGTATAATCGCGGATAGCCGCCTTCAGGTTTCCCGTCTTGTCATGCAGCAGCGCACGGTTGAATATCGCCATGAAGTTCTTCGGCTCCATCTTGATGACGAAGTCGAAATCGGTGATGGCACGGTTGTCATCACCCAACTGCACACGCATCAAGCCACGGTTGTAGTGAGCGAGGAAGTTGTGCGGATCCAGGTCGATAGCGGCATCATAGTCGCTCATCGCACCTCGTAAATTGTTGATGTTGATACGAGCCAATGCCCGGTTGATGTAACTGTTTACATTGTTCGGTTTGAAGTGAAGCGACTTGGTGAGCGCCTCATCAGCCACCTTCCATTCCTTCCGGGCAAGCGCCATATAGGCACGTGTAATCCAGGCATCACCATCGTATGGATTCAGCTTCAGGCTCTGGTCGAGCCATTTCTCAGCCTGCACCGTATCCTTCTGATGCAGATACACCTCAGCCTTCAGGGAATAGGCATTCGAATAATCCTTCCATTTGGTGATGACCGTATCAAGTTCCAGCAGCGCCTTGTCGTAGTTCTTCGCCTCCATCTGGCAGAGCGCACGGTTGAACCAGTAGTTGCGGTTGCGAGGCTCCAGGCGGATGGCAGAATTATAGTCGGCAATGGCATCATCATAACGCTGCTGACGGATGCGGCAGATGGCACGCAAGTCGTAGATATCGTTGATATACGGATTGAGGTTAATCGCCTCGGAGGCATCACTCTCGGCACCCATATAGTCATCGAGATTAAACTTTGCCACACTGCGGTAATACCAAGGCTCATAGAGATAAGGCTTGGCACCGATGGCTAGATTAAAATACTTGATAGAAAGAACGAAGTCCTCGTAGAAGAGAGCACTTCTGCCCGCCGTAACGAGGCGGTCAACTCTATATTGCGCTGATGCTGACAAAGCCGCCAGCACCAGCACAAAAGTGAAAATAAACTTTTTCATCGACGAATCTTGGTACGATAGCTGCAGCGGAACTTACCCTTGATAATGTTCTTGAGCTTGCCAGCTATCATGTTCTTACGGAGAGGAGACACGCGGTCAACGAACATCGTGCCCTCCAGGTGATCGAACTCATGCTGCATCACGCGAGCCAAGTAGCCGCTCACCCACTCATCATGCTCCTGGAACTGCTCATCCATATACTTCACATGGATGCGGGTAGGACGAACCACCTTCTCATTGATGCCAGGAATAGAGAGACATCCCTCATCAGAAGAATCCTTCTCAGCCTCCTCATCATACTCCAGGATATGAGGATTGATGAAGGCATGACGGAATCCCTTATACTCAGGGAGATCATCGCTGAGCACATCGAGATCGATGACAACCAGGCGGATAGCCAAGCCAATCTGAGGCGCAGCCAGACCGATGCCATTGCTCGAATCGAGAGTCTCGTACATATTATTGATTAATTCCTTCAACTCAGGATAATCGGGGGTGATATCTTCAGCCACTTTTCTCAATACAGGCTGACCATAAATATAAATTGGTAAAATCATCTTCTTGATTGCATAAAGTCTTGTAATATGATGGTAGCACTTATCTCATCTACCAATCCCTTGTTTTCTCTTCTCGTCTTCTTCTTCACGCCGCCGTCTATCATGGCACGATGCGCCAAAACCGACGTAAAGCGCTCATCGTAGTACTCGATAGGCACCTCGGGATGAGCCTTGCGCCAGCGGTTGAAGAAATTCTCCACGCGCGCCAGGTTCTCGCTAGGCTGTCCATTGGGCTGGGTAGGCTTACCGATGACGATGCGCTCCACCTGCTCCTTCTGGATATAGGCTTCGCAGAATTCGAAAAGTTCGGACGTAGCAACAGTTGCCAACCCATTAGCAATGATCTGCAATGGGTCGGTAACTGCCAGTCCGGTACGTTTCTTACCGTAGTCTATAGATAAAATTCGCATTCAGTTACGAAATTTCTAATCTTCTATGTGAAACGTGAAAATTACTTCTTCATAAGCAACCAAGCATCTGGATACTTGCCAGCGCGGAGCTCGTTGCGGCTCTTTACAGCACCCGCCTTATCTACGAATGTAGAAGCAACAACACGATACATGTTACGTTCACTGTTGTAAACAATCTGAGAATCATAACCAGCGCTCTTCAGAGTGCTAGCCAATCCCTCAGCATTAGCCTTCAGAGAGAAAGAACCTACTACTACGCTGAAGTTCTGCAGACCAGAACCTGAGACGAGATCTACATTCTCCTGACGAACGGTAGCATTATCAACTTCTGTAGTTGTGCTCTCTGTAGGAGTTGTTGTTTCCAATGGAGTAACTACTGGTTCCTGAACAGCTGGTTCCTGCTGAGCCTCCTGCTGCTGTGCCTTCTCGTATGCCTTCTTGTAGGCACTTTCCTTAGATGTACCACAACTTGCGAGTGCCAGAACAGCACACAATCCTAAGCTCAAAACTGATAATTTCTTCATAATCTTTTCTAAAATTGTATTTGTGTTTACTTTAATATTTCATATTGCTTCACCTTATTATATATAGGCACCTGCCAGAATGTGAATTCAGCCTATACCTTATTATATATAGGGGCAATGAATAGCTTTACGCTTTTATTCTGCGAAAATACAAAATATATCCCAAAGAAAGAAACGTTTTCAGCATAAAGATTGTTAAACACAAGGTAATACAACACTTTTAACGAAAAATTAAGACTTAAAAGCTTGTTTTTTGAAGAATAATTCGTATATTTGCAATTGATAAGCGAAATAAGTGCATCTGGACGCAAAAACTCCAAAATGCCATCGCCATCACACAATTAACATAAATATATTGTATAACATTTAAAACTTTTAGATTATGAAGGCATTAGGTTACATTGGCGCATTCCTCGGTGGCGCTATCGCTGGTACAGCACTCGGTATGATTTTTGCTCCTGAGAAGGGTGAGGATACTCGCAGCAAGATTGCTGGAGCTGTAGAAGATTTCTGCAAGAAGCACGACATCAAGTTGACACGCAAGGACGTTGACGACTTGGTTGACGATATCAAGGATGTTGCTCCTGAGGTTTAAGCCCCACCCAACTACCCTGAGATTTCGACAAGTACAACATATTATTACTTGAATAAGCGATAAGAATGTTTTCGAGCGATAAGAATGTAGAAACCATCGGGCAACTCGTAGAGGTGCTCAAGCATTACATCGGGATCAGATCTGAGTATATGAAACTCGATGCAGCTGACAAGGTGGTAAGACTGCTCACGGCACTGATCATCGGATCGCTGCTGCTGGCTCTCCTCGCCTTGGCTCTGATATATCTTTCGTTTGCTGCCGCATTCGCCATGGCTGATTACGTAGGCTTGGCACCTGCATTCTGCATCGTGGCGGGAGCATACTTATTGATACTGGTTCTCTTCATCCTTTTCCGACATCAATGGATTGAAAAACCACTCGTGAAATTCTTAGCAAGCCTGCTTATGCAAAAATAAAAAATGAGCATGATGATGACAAACGAGCCAAACAAAGACAATATGTACCTGGACGACGACAGTTGCCCACAGTACAACAGCCTCAACGACATCAGACTGCGCAAGGAAGCACTTCGCAAAAGCATAGAGGCTGACGACAAGAAGATCAAGACCCTGTGGAACTCTCTCTTCACCAAGCCAGACGCCTTCAAGAAAGACGCAAGCAGAGGCAAGAGACTGCAAAGTATGATGTCTATTGGTATGGGAGCTTTCGATGGAGCTCTGCTGGCGTGGAAGCTCTACCGGAAATTCAAGAAAAAGAAATAAGAGAATCCTTCTATCTCAAGAGAAAGATATGAATGAAAACCATCATAAGAAATGCGGCCTTGCAAAAGACCGCATTTTTTGTGTCTTTAACAGGGTATAAAAACAAAAAAGGGTCACCGCCGTGACCCAATACCTTGTTAACCTTAAATCTAATACTATGAAAAACACACATGCAAATGTAGAAAGAATCTGCGAATCCCACAAGCTTTTTCTAAAAAAAATGCTTTTTCTTAAAATTCTTTAACCTTATATGTTGTGCTTTTTTATTTCTTTCAATTTCATTAAGACTTATTCTTCGTCAATTTCCAGCTCCAAACCATCGTAGGCAAAGCAAAAGCCAGCAGGAAGCTGGGCATTGGCGGCATCATGCAATCCTATCTGATGAGTAACGTGAGTAAGGTAGGTCTGCTTAGCTCCTATCCTGCGCGCCACACGGATGGCATCATCCACCAATTGATGGCTATGATGAGGTTTATCGAATCGCAGCGCATTGATCACCAAAGTCTCTACGCCATCCAGATAAGCATACTCTTCATCACTCATCGACTTCATGTCCGTGATGTAGGCAAACTTGCCGAAACGATAGCCCAGGATAGGCAGTTGATCATGCATCACCCGGATAGGCATAAACCCGATATCTCCTATCAGATAGGAATGATGGGGCACGATGGTATGCAGCTTCAACTTGGGAGCACCCGGATAGAGCTTCTCCGCATCCTTAGGGAAGCAGTAAGGCATCGTATGCGGCAATGTCTCTGTGGTGATTTCATCGCCATAGATATTGATATCACCATACACACAGAAACCACGCAGATCGTCGATACCACCCACATGGTCGTAATGGATGTGCGTAATCAGCACACCATCCAGCTTGCGGAAAGGAACCCGCAGGAGCTGCTGACGGATATCCGGTCCTGCATCTATCAGAATACGGGTACGCTCAGTCTCTACCATCGCCGCACAGCGCAAACGGTTATCCCGTGGATCCTTGCTGCGGCACACCTCACAATCACAACCTAAAACAGGAACACCGCTAGATGTTCCTGTTCCCAATAATGTTATCTTCATGAATATTCAAATCTTTCTCTGAAAAACAAACGAATTCTTCACTCTTCGTTCTTCACTTTTCACTTTACATTCACTTCCGGATGGATATCAATGCCAAACTTCTGCTTCACATCCTTTCTGATGGTTTCACAGAGATTGACGATCTCCTCACCCGTAGCACCGCCACGATTCACAAGCACCAATGCCTGCTTGTCATGCACACCGGCACGTCCCAGGCTCTTGCCCTTCCATCCGCACTGATCGATCATCCATCCTGCAGGAATCTTCTCATGCTCCTCGTCGATGGTATAATGAGGCATGCCCGGATACTGGACAGCCAAAGCATCATACTTCGCCTTCTCTACGATAGGATTCATGAAGAAGCTGCCCGCATTGCCCTGTACCTTAGGATCAGGCAACTTGGCATTGCGGATCTCGATGATGACATCACGAAGCTGCTGCGCTGTAGGATGTTCGATATTCTTAGTCGCCAGAGATGCACGGATGTTACCATAATCCAAGTCTGGGGCATAGGTCTTCTTCAGGCGATAGATGACATGGGTAACGAGATACTTGTCTCTCCACTCATGCTTGAACTTGCTCTGGCGATAGCTGTACTGGCAATCCTTGTTATCGAAAACTACCAACTTGCCGGTAGCAATCTCCACAGCCTCCACCTTATATATAATATCCTTTGCCTCTACTCCGTAGGCACCGATATTCTGGATAGCACTCGCTCCTACTTCGCCCGGAATAATGCTCAGATTCTCAGCACCATAGAAGCCATGCTCAACCGCATAGGCCACCACATCATCAAAAACCTCGCCGCTACCACAGTTCAGGAACACCCAATCCGGATTCAGCAGGGCATCATCATGCTCAGCAGCAGCCAAATCGCCATTCTCAAGCACCTCAATGCCCTTGATGGCAGAATGGAGCACCGTGCCCTGATAATCACCTGTAAGCAGGAGATTACTGCCTCCGCCCAGGATGAGCAGCGGCAGATCGGCAGCCGTAAGCCCAGCCACAATCTGCTGCGCCTCTTCTACCGATGAGTATTCCAGGAATCGCTTGCACTTGGCATCGATCCCAAACGTATTGTGAGCCAAAAGGCTATAGTCTCGGATATCCTTCATATCTGGTTATTTCCAAAATAATTAAACATTAAACACTAAACATTAGCATTTACATCTCCAGCTTCATCAGCTGCCACCTACCCTCGATTCTCTTGAAGGTAAGACGGGTTTCCATCCCATTGGCAATACCGCGAATCACAAAGATTTTCTGGCTGCTCTCCGTATATTTCTGTCCATAGATGATATTATATATCATACCATGAGGCAACTGCGGAGCAAAAGCAGGCCATGTCTCAGGCTCAATCTCGCCCGTCATCGTACTGAAATCATCATCTGGATCAGGACCGGTAAACTTCACCGGATTATGCAGATGGCGAGCCTGGAAAGCCGTATCCGTGGCAAAGGCTCCATAGAACTTCAGGAAGCTGGCATTGTTATTCTGATACATCGGCTTGTAGTTGATGCTGGTCATCATCCACTGGCCGTTGATGCGGTTGAAGAGGAACTGCTGAACCACCTTTCTACTATAGAACACCTTCTCTACCACCACATGATCGATGGTGGTATCCTTCACCAGGTTCATCTGCCTATGGTTATCGAAAATAAGCGTGTAGTAATCCTGGCGCATGAAGAAATGTTCCATTTTCCAACGTCTCTTCTCGATGTGCTTCTTTAAATTTCCATTACGATATACTGCCAGAGGAAAATGGATGCGTTCCATCTGAAGTTTGCGACTGGCTGCGAAATTGAACAGGAAATCATCAAACAACTCGTCTGCTGCCTTCGGCATCGGAGTCTCCTCTATCAATTTTTCAGTTGAGTCCATAGCTTGTGTGTCGGCTACGGCAGTATCAGCCGCAACCGAATCAACGGCAGGTGCCGGCTTCTTGTCTGTGCATCCTACAGAAGTGAAGCAAACGATGGTAAGCACCGCCAACATGACTGTTATCAAAGAGAGTTTCTTCATAAACTTATAAAATTTCTCAAATTTTCTATGCAAAAGTACAACTTTCTTTTGAGATATTTCATATTTTAAGCAAAAAATGTTATCTTTGCACTCAAAATAGATGAATTAGTGACTTTTGCGAGCCATTTATAGCAAACAAATCGCTTAAACTTCAATTTAGTAAACAGACAAATAATAAGATATGTTATTAGAGAAAATCGAAGAACTCTTGAAAGAAGTCAACGCTCTCACAGCCCAGAACGCAGAGGAAGTAGAGCAGCTTCGCATCAAGTATCTCAGCAAGAAGGGTGAAATCAATGCCCTTATGGCCGACTTCCGCAATGTGCCAGGCGACCAGAAAAAAGAGGTTGGTATCAAGATCAACGAATTAAAGAACGCAGCCCTTGAGAAAATCAATGGCCTGAAAGAGCAGATGGAAGAAGCAGAGTCTTCAAGCGATGACATCGACCTGACCCGTACTGCTTATCCAGTAGCGCTCGGTACCCGTCATCCATTGACCGTGGTGAAGAATCAGATCATCGACATCTTCGGCCGCATGGGATTCACTCTCTATCAGGGTCCAGAGATAGATGACGACAAGCACGTATTCACCATGCTGAACTTCGCTGCCGACCATCCAGCCCGCGATATGCAGGACACATTCTTTATCGAGAAGACCAACTCCGACGATGTTACCAAGAATGTGATTCTCCGCAGCCATACTTCTGGCGACGAGGCTCACTATATGGAGACCCACGAGCCACCTATCCGTATGCTCTGCCCAGGACGAGTATATCGCAACGAGGCTATCAGCGCCCGTGCCCACTGCTTCTTCCACCAGGTAGAAGGTCTCTATGTAGATAAGAACGTAAGCTTCACCGACCTTAAGCAGGTGCTTCTCACCTTCGCTCGCGAGATGTTCGGTGCAGATACCAAGATCCGCCTGCGCCCTAGCTACTTCCCATTCACAGAACCTAGTGCAGAGATGGATATCTCCTGCAACATCTGCGGTGGCAAGGGATGTAACTTCTGCAAACATACAGGATGGGTTGAAATCCTGGGTTGCGGTATGGTTGACCCTCACGACCTCGAGGCTTGTGGTATCGACAGCAACGTATATACCGGTTATGCATTCGGTATGGGCGTGGAACGTATCACCAACCTGAAGTATCGTGTGAGCGACCTTCGTCTCTTCTCTGAGAACGATACCCGCTTCCTGCGTGAATTCGAATCAGCAAAGTAATTCATTAACAAGAATCAATATGAAAAAAATTACAGTTAACACCATCATTGCGCTCGCATTGGGTTCAATGTGCTTAAGTTCTTGCATCGGCTCTTTCGGCTTGACCAACAATGTGCTCAACTGGAACAAGCGTGCAACAGACAACAAGTTCATCAACGAGTTGATTTTCATTGTCATCAGCCCTGCTTATGCAGTCTGCTCAGCAGCTGACTTGCTTGTACTCAACTCTATCGAGTTCTGGACAGGCAACAAAGTGATTGCCAACGTTGGCAAGACTCAGAATGTTACCGGCAAGGATGGCAGATTGTATGCCATCAAAACCTTGAAGAATGGCTACGAGATTACCGACCCTGCCGGTGAGAAGTCTTACTTCGTGTTCGACAAGAAGAACAAGAGCTGGTCTTACAGCAAGGATGGCGACATCCGCGAGCTCTTCAGCTTCAACGAGGATGGCAGCATCCAGGCTTGCCTGCCTAGCGGACAGAAGATGAACGTAGAGCAGAACGAGATTGGTCTTTACCAGCTCCGCATGGCTGTTAACGACGGTTTGTATTTTGCTTGCAACAAGTAAGCTTGCAACAAGTAAAATACTATCCTACCCTATATGAAAAAGGTGAGTCATTTTTTTGATGACTCACCTTTTTTATTTTTATCCATTCCATTATTCTACTTCATTATTATAATAAATAAGGTGTTTCTGCGTTAGATAATGTATGAAACAGAGATTATTCATACTCACGATATGCCTGATTGCCACCCTGAAGATGATGGCACAGGAATTTACACTGCACGGCAGGGTGACTGATGAAGACAGCCACCCTATAGAGCTTGCCACCGTATCCGTGGCAAGCCAGGGAAAGGTAGCCTTTACCTCACTGAAGGGAGAGTTCAGCATGCGCCTTCATTCTGTCGATAGCGTGATGGTCAAGTTCTCCATGATAGGATACAAGAGCAAGGTTAGAGTGCTGAGAAAACCTCGAGGCAAGCAAAACCTGCAAGTCGTCCTCCATACCGATGCTGCCATGCTGGGAGAAGTGAATGTAACGGGAGAAAAGATCCAGACCGACCAGACGCAGGAAATCAAGTTCAAGGATGCCAGACTGGCCCCTTCTGCTAACAGCAATGCCGTAGAAGGCATCATCCAGCAGCAAGCCGGCGTAAGCACCCACAACGAACTTTCATCGCAATACAATGTGCGTGGCGGTGCTTTCGACGAGAACTCCGTATATATAAATAATGTGGAGGTCTATCGTCCTTATCTCGTCCGGAGCGGTCAGCAGGAAGGTCTCTCCATCATCAATCCCTATATGGTAGATAAAATCGGATTCTCTACAGGTGGATATGCAGCCAAATACGGAGACAAGATGAGTTCTGCACTCGACATCACATACAAGACCTTAAGGTCGAAAGGAAAGAGCCCGATTGTAGAAGGAAGCGTTGCTGCCAGCCTGCTCGGAGCAGATGCCTACATAGGATTGGGAACCCGGAAGCTGTCCTGGCTCAACAGTGTGAGATACAAGACTACAGCCTATCTGCTCGGTTCGATGGAAACCAAGGGAGAATACAAGCCGAACTATCTCGACTACCAAACCTATCTGAGCTATCAGCCCAACAAGCGTTGGAAGATTGATTTCATCGGAAACATTTCTGATAACCACTACAATTTCGAACCATCCGACCGTGAAACCGCCTTCGGAACAATGGAAAACGTCAAGAACTTTAGAGTATATTTCGATGGTCAGGAAAAGGATCGCTTCCTCACCTATTTCGGAACACTGGGCATCACCCGCAACATCACCTCCAACACCAGCATCTCGCTCCTGGGCAGTGCTTTCTACACCAGGGAACAGGAAAAATACGATATCCAGGGACAGTATTGGCTCGACCAGACCGAGACCTCCGAAAACCTAGGTGTAGGAACATACTTCGAACATGCCCGCAACTATCTCACGGCTCGTGTGATGAGTGCCAAGCTGATGCTGAAGCACAAGGTACAGAAGCATGACATGGAAGCTGCTGTCACGCTGAAACGGGAGCACATCGAAGAAAATTCCGTAGAATACGAGATGAGAGATTCTGCCGGATACAGCATTCCTCACACCGGAAAAGACCTCTATATGTACTATTCCATGAAGGCTAGAAACGAGTTGAATGCCAACCGCATAGAAGCCTATCTTCAAGACACTTACCGCTTCACTAGCGGAGGAGATTCTACCCAGTCTGGCGATATCAGGCAAACACGCTATACATTGAACTATGGTCTTCGTCTGAGCCATTGGAACTTCAACCGGGAAACCATCCTGAGCCCACGCGTCTCCCTCGCTATCATTCCGGCAAACCATGAGAACACGACGCTCCGTTTCGCTGCAGGACTTTATTATCAGGCACCTTTCTTCAAGGAGCTGAGAGATACCTCTAGCATCAATGGAGTAACCATCGCCTCGCTCAACCGGAAGATCAAGAGTCAGCGAAGCATCCACTTCATTGCCGGTTACGACTACCGGTTCAAGGTGAATGAACAGAGATACAAGTTCTCGGCAGAAGCCTACTATAAGGCATTGAGCAATCTGGTGCCCTACTCTGTCAGCAATGTAAAGGTAGTTTATTACGGCCAGAACGAATGCAGCGGTCATGCAGCAGGTCTCGACTTCAAGCTCTATGGCGAGTTTGTGCCCGGCACGGATTCCTGGCTCAGCCTGTCGCTGATGGATACCAGGATGAAACTCAACGGCAAGAGCATCCCGCTTCCTACCGACCAGCGGTATGCAGTGAACCTCTTCTTCACAGATTACTTCCCAGGCAGCAGGAAGTGGCTTCTGTCTCTCAAGCTTGCCTTTGCCGATGGACTTCCATTCGCTGCACCTCATAGAGAATTGGAAAACAACAGTTTCCGTGCCACCGCCTATCGCCGAGCAGATATCGGAATGAGCTATCAGTTACTGGACAACCGCCATCATGAGCACAGAACATTCCTCAAGAATGTTACAGTGGGTATAGATTGCCTCAATCTCTTCGGCATCGACAACGTAAACAGCTACTATTGGGTAACTGATGTCACGAATCAGCAGTATGCCGTGCCTAATTATCTCACCGGCAGACAGCTCAATGCAAGAGTGTTGATGGAATTCTGATAAGTCAGAAGTTAAAAGCAGAGAGTAAGAAGTTAAAAGCGAGGAGTTTTAGCACTCAAAAATGGTGATTTTTCACATTATTCTAAATATTTAACCGTAGATAGTTCGCTATCTGCGGTTTTTTTCGTATCTTTGCGCCCGAATTATGCGATGACGGTTCGTCCGCTCATCCCATGGATTCAGGAAAACATTCTATAAAGAATAAAGAAATAATACATAATAATCAATTATGAGCAAACAAGTAGAAAAGATTAAGGAGCTGATCGCTAAGCGCGAACAGGCTCGTCTTGGCGGTGGCGAGAAGGCCATCGAGAAGCAGCATGCACGTGGCAAATATACCGCTCGTGAGCGTATCGAAATGTTGGTAGATGCCGGCAGTTTCGAGGAGTATGATATGTTCAAGTTGCATCGTTGCACTAACTTTGGCATGGAGAAGAAGCAGTACCTCGGTGATGGTGTTGTAGCTGGTAGCGCTACTATAGCTGGCCGTCTGGTTTACGTATATGCTCAGGACTTCACCGTAAATGGTGGTTCACTCTCTGAGACTATGGCACAGAAGATCTGCAAGGTAATGGATATGGCAATGACTATGGGTGCACCTGTTATCTGTATGAACGACTCAGGTGGTGCCCGTATCCAGGAAGGTATCTGCGCCCTCGCTGGTTATGGTGAGATTTTCGAGCGCAACATCCTCGCTTCTGGTGTCATCCCACAGATCTCTGCTATTATGGGCCCTTGCGCTGGTGGTGCCGTTTACTCTCCAGCCTTGACCGACTTTATCATCATGAAGGAGCAGACTTCTTATATGTTCCTGACAGGTCCTAAGGTGGTAAAGACCGTTACTGGTGAGGATATCGATGCAGAGCACCTCGGTGGTGCATCTGTACATGCAACCAAGAGTGGTGTAA
>JAJWLX010000094.1 GCA_021636625.1 Prevotella sp.
TACCATTTACTTTCCACTGCTTGTGGATCGTATTTACTTGCTAATTCCATTGTTTCTATCTAATTTTTATTCTTTTTCTTTCTTTTTCCTTAAAAAACGGTGCAAAGATACGAATTTTTGAGCGAAAAATGCTATCTTTGCATCAAAATTATTAATTTTTGCACAAAACGATGGTTAGTAATGCAGTAAAAGAAGTAACGGAACAAGATAGGAGAAAAATGCTGGCCAGTTTTCTCTATGATATGGCGAAGCTGATGTTTGGCAGCGTTGCCGTTGGTGGATTATCGCCTCTGTTCACAGGTAAGGGCTTGGGCGACATCAATATTGCGTGTGTATTTGTAGGCTTTATTTGTGGGTGTACGCTTGCTTATATTGCCAATGAATTGTTAAAATTTAAAGAGTAAGAATATGAATTGGGATATTATGGGAGCTTGGTTTCTCTTCAATGTAATGATGTGTGTAGCTGCTGTTTCTTTCGCCATTTTCCTTAATACGAAAGCGGGAAAGAAGTGGAAGAAGAATCTTTAAAGATTATGGAAGTATATTTGTTCTTTAATGTTTTTATATTTGTGTTGGCTCTTTCTTTCGCCATCTTTCTTAATACGAAAGCGGGAGAGAAGTGGAAGAGAAATTTATAAAGGAATTTAAACAATGCATACGAAAGAAGAAAAGTTAGCGGCGTTCAGCCGCTTGCTGGATGTACAGGATCGTTTGCGCCTGCAGTGTCCATGGGATAAGAAGCAGACATTCGAGAGTCTTCGTCCGAATACCATCGAGGAGACTTTCGAGCTTTGTGACGCCTTGATGAAGCGCGATTACAAGGATATCAAGAAAGAGCTGGGCGATGTGCTGGAGCACGTGATGTTCTATAGCATCATCGGCAGAGAAGACGGCGAGTTCGATATCTGCGATGTCTGCAATCAGGAAGCTGACAAACTGATGTTCCGCCATCCTTTCATCAACTGGAAGGAAGAGGGCAACTGGACAGTTGCGAATCCTGATATGTATATCAATGATGCGGGACAGGTGGTATATAAGGAGTCTGAAAAAGCAGAAACCGGGAAGGCAGAGGCGGGAAGCTCGGAAGAAACCCTGGCTCTTGGTGCCACCAAACCCAAGAATGCAGCCTCGGTAGAGAAAACCTGGGAGCAGATCAAGCAGCAGGAGAAAGATGGCAACGAGCGCGTTCTGAGCGGTGTGCCAAATTCCCTGCCATCCCTTATCAAGGCCTATCGCATTCAGGACAAGGCACGAAACGTGGGCTTCGACTGGAAGGAGAAAGAGGATGTATGGGATAAGGTACACGAAGAACTGGAAGAACTCAAGGCTGAACTTGCCAAGGGAGATAAGGAAAATTCAACCCAGGAACTCGGCGATTTCCTCTTCTCCGTCATCAATGCAGCCCGTCTCTACAAGCTCAATCCGGATAATGCGCTGGAGAAAACAAACCAGAAGTTTATCCGCCGTTTCAACTATGTAGAAGATCATTCGCTCAAGCAGGGTAAGAATCTGAAAGACATGAGTTTGGAAGAAATGGATAAACTGTGGGATGAAGCCAAGAAACAGGAAAGACTTCAGAAAGAATTGTAAGCTTCAATAGGAGGAGCTTCATGATAAACAAGATAAATAGGACGTTTTTATAACAACAAAAACTATAAGGATTATGAAAAGATTAGTTTATATGATGATGGCTTTGGTGGTACTCTTTGCTGCCAATAGCTGCAAGGATAAGAAAACCGCACAGGTAATCACTCCTACAGATTCCCTCGATCTGGAGGAGGTTGCCGATGATTCAACCATCTACGGTGTTTGTGGTGAGGGTACATCTATGCACAATCTGGAGCTGATTTCTGATGAGGGAGATACGCTCTCAGTCTTTATCGATGATGAGCAGCCAGACATCGTGCTGGGTGGTTTGCTGGCAGGCGACCGCATCGCTCTTATCGGTTATAAGGCACAGGATGGAGAGATGATGGCACAGAAAATCATCAATCTTACTTCACTCTTGGGCAAGTGGACTTCACTCGACAAGAACTTCGACTTGCTGGAAGGCGGAGAGGTAAAAAACAATGTGAAGGCTGAGACCAATCCTTGGACTTCATGGAAAATCCTGAACGGAAAGCTCCTGCTCAACAAGGATACCTTTGCCATCGACAAACTGGGCTCTGACAGCTTGATGCTGGAGAATACCCAGGGCATCTATGTCTTCAAGCGCCAGGAGTAAATTGTCATTCTAAATTTTAGATTAAGTTGGAACCATTTAAGATACATATACTGGGGTGTGGCAGTGCGCTGCCAACCCTGAAACACAATGCTTCCTCGCAGCTCATAGAGATGCGGGGAAAGTGCTATATGATAGATTGTGGCGAGGGTGCACAGATGCAGTTCCGTCGTTCCCATATCCATTTCTCCAAGCTCAATGCCATCTTCATCACCCACATGCATGGTGATCATTGCTTCGGCTTGATGGGCTTGCTTTCTACACTGGGAATGCTCGGACGTACATCTAAGTTAAGAGTCTATGCTCCAAAGGATTATGCTCCTCTGTTTAAACAACAGGTTGACTTCTTTATGCAGACGATGGAATACGAGATGGAGATGATTCCGGTGGATACGGAGAAACAGCAGATTATCTACGAAGATCATTCTCTGTCAGTGGAGACGGTGCCTCTGAAGCATCGTCTGCCATGCTGCGGCTATATCTTCAGAGAGAAACCTACGCTGCCTCATATCAAGAGGGATATGATAGATTACTACGGCATCCCAATCAGTCAGATCAACAACATCAAGAATGGGGCTGACTGGACCAACGAAGATGGCGAGGTGATTCCGAATGCCCGTCTGGTGACACCTGCCGACCAGCCCCGCAGTTATGCCTATATGAGTGATACCCGATATATTCCGAATCTCTGGGAAAAGGTGAAGGGGGTGACGGTGCTTTATCATGAAAGTACTTATACTTCGGAGCAGGAAGACCGGGCTAAGATCTACAACCATAGTACGGCGAAGCAGGCTGCGATGGTGGCAAAGGCTGCCGGGGTAGGCAAGTTGCTCCTGGGACATTATAGTGCGAGATATAATGATGAGACAGTTCTGCTGAAAGAAGCCAAAGAGGTTTTCGGGGAAAGCTATCTCACCAATGAGGGAATGGTTATCTCGGTATAAAAACAACCTTGCATCAAAAAAAGTTTGTTTTTTGGTGCAAGGTTTTGTGTTGATATTCGTTTAATACATAAATGATAGAGAAAATTGGAATCTGAAAAACTACTTTTGCACGACATCAAAGGCGGCAGTCGGGCGGCGATGCACCGGCTCTACGACCGCTACGTAGGATATGCCATGGCGGTAGCGCTGAGGTATGTCCCTTTACGTGATGATGCGGAGGATGTGGTGCAGGATAGTTTTGTGAAACTTTTCTCTGGTATTGCCAACTTCGAGTACAGGGGAGAAGGTTCGCTGAAGGCGTGGTTTCTCCGGATTGTGGCAAATGAGGCTATCAGCTTTACCCGAAGGCAGAGTCGCATCACTTTCGTGGATGAAGTTCCGGAAGATGTGAGTGACGACGAACCGGAGGTAGAACGGGTGCCGCCTGCCGTATTGACGAAGATGATCGGTGAATTGCCCGAGGGCTATCGACTGGTTCTGAACATGTTTGTGTTTGAGCAAAGAAGCCATAAGGAGATTGCTGATCTGCTGGGCATCAAGGAGAGTACCTCTGCTTCGCAATATCTAAGAGCCAAGAAGTTTCTGGCAAAGAAAATAAATGAATATCTAAATAATATAAACGAGAAAGAATATGAGTAATCAAGATTGGACAAGCAAACTTCAAGACCAGTTGGCAGGCTATCAGGAGTCTGTCAGCCACGACTTGTGGGCAGGCATTGAACAATCGCTTGCTCAGAATAATATAGAATCTGTTTCGACGAATCCACAGACGATAGTTTCTGAAAGCTCAGAATCTACAGATTTACACGTTGGTTCAGAGGCTAAAAAGAATGCCAGGATTGTCTATTTCAAGCGATGGTCTGCGGCAGCAGCAGCCGTGGCATTATTGGGAATAGGTGGAAGCTATGTTTATCTGCACCAGGAGGATGTAGAAAGGGGTAATTTGCAATTGGTTGCATCTCAACCCGCTCCATCCCACGCTGTTTCAGCGGATTTGCAATCCACTGCATCTCAACCCGCTCCATCCCATGTTGTTTCAGCGGATTTGCAATCCGCTGCATCCCAATCCGCTGCATCCCGCATTGTTTCAGCGGATTTGCAATCCGCTGCATCCCAAAAGAAGACGAGTGATGTTCTTAAGGAAGAATCTGAGAATGAAATCTCTTTGCTTGCAGAGAATTCCGATCCGGCAGAACCAGTATCTGGGGATAAGGCTACTGATAGGTCTTCCGATCATAAGGCCTTAACCCGCTCTACCGATCATTATTCGGCAGCGTATGCTTCTCAGTCTTATCATTTTGAAAAAAATGAGGAGGTTTCTGGCTGGTCGATGCAACTCTATGCCGAAAACCTGACGCCAAGTTTGGGCGGTGTGAATTCCGACGCGTCTGGAGGCTATAATGATTTTAGCTATGGAACGATGGCAGAACCGATGCCGGGAGTGATCCCTGATCCAACGGCTGGAGGCATATATGGAGAAGAATATCTCTTGGCATCCTATAAGGCGATTCAAAGAAACCAGCAGGGGAATGTCAAGCATCATGCTCCGGTTTCCGTAGGTTTGCAGGTAGCCTTTGGCATTGCACCTCGTCTGTCTTTGAGTACGGGTTTGGTATATACACGCACTTCTTCTGATTTTTATCCATACGCACCAAGTAGTAGCTACAATGTTCATCAGGTGCTTCATTATGTGGGTATTCCGGTGGGATTGAATTATGAATTCTGGCAGAGTGGAGGCTTCCATGCTTATGTGATGGCAGGTGCTGAGGCTGATTACAATGTGAAGAATGATACCGAAGAAGAGGGTGTAAAGAAAGAGAATGCCAAGCGAGACAGGGTGCAGTTCTCTGGAAAGGCTTCGCTCGGTGCGCAGTATGACATCACGCCAAAGGTGGGTCTCTATATCGAACCGGGTGCTAAATATTATTTCGATAACGGAAGCCATGTGGAGAATACCTTCAAGGATAAGAAGTTGAATTTCAATCTCCAGTTCGGTTTGAGATTCAATCTATAGTATAAAAAAACAGAACTTTCGCACATGCGAAAGTTCTGTTTTTTTTATACTATTTCTTCAAAAGCTTCTCACTCATGTTGAGCGCAGCCTTTCTACCATCTCCCATAGCGAGGATTACGGTAGCGCCACCTCTTACGATGTCGCCGCCAGCATAGATTTCCTCAATAGAGCTCTGCATCTGGTCATTTACGGCAATCGTATTCTTTCTGCCGAGTTCCAATCCCTCGATGCTCTGAGGAACGAGAGGATTAGGGCTTACACCAACTGCTACGATTACTTGGTCGCACTCCAAAGTAATGGTCTCGCCTGTAGCTTCCGGACGGCGACGGCCGCTGGCATCTGGCTCACCAAGCTGCATCACATCCAAGACCACAGCCTTTACTGCGCCCTTCTCATCCGCCTCATATTCCTTTGGATTATATAAGGTCATGAAGTTGATGCCTTCTTCCTTGGCATGTTTCACCTCCTCAAGTCGGGCTGGCATCTCTGCCTCCGAACGGCGATAAACCAATGTTACCTCGGCTCCCAGACGCTTAGCGGTGCGGCAGCTATCCATCGCTGTGTTTCCACCACCTACTACAACCACCTTCTTACCCAGGTTGATAGGGGTGTCGGTATGAGGGTTGGCTGCATCCATCAGGTTCACACGGGTAAGATACTCGTTGGATGACATGATGTTCAAGGCGTTCTCGCCAGGGATATTCATGAAGTTAGGAAGTCCTGCTCCCGAACCAACGAAGAATCCCCTGAATCCCTGCTCTTCCAAATTCTTCACGGAGATAGTCTTGCCCACGATGCAGTCGGTAATGAACTTCACGCCCATCTTCTGGAGATTCTCAATCTCTACATCCACGATGGCATTAGGTAATCGGAACTCTGGAATACCATATTTCAATACACCGCCAATCTCGTGCAGAGCCTCGAATACGGTGACGTCGAATCCCTTCTTCGCCATATCGCCAGCAAAGCTCAAGCCGGAAGGACCTGAACCCACTACCGCCACCTTGATGCCGTTTGCCTCATCGCACTCAGGCACAGAGATGTTGCCACTCTGACGCTCGTAGTCGGCAGCAAAGCGCTCCAGGTAGCCGATGGCTACGGCTGGCTCGTTCATCTTCAGATGTACGCACTTGCTCTCGCACTGTTTCTCCTGAGGACAAACACGACCGCAAACGGCTGGTAGGGCAGAGGTGTTCTTCAGAACCTTGGCTGCGGCAAGGAACTGCCCACGCTCGATGTTCTTGATGAAGGATGGGATGTTGATGCTCACTGGGCAACCCTCCATACAGGTAGGCTTCGGACAGTCGAGACAGCGCTTTGCCTCTGTCAAAGCCATCTCCTTGGTCAAACCGATGTTCACTTCCTCGGTGCGGGTAGTTGCACGATATACTGGGTCCAGCTCTGGCATCTTGACGCGCTCGATAGCGGTGCGTTCCTTTGCTTTCATCGATGCACGTAACTCCTTGCGCCACTCTGCGTTACGGTCTGTCAGTTCTTCTATTGGTGCATCGGTAGGCTCCACATCCATCGTAATGTCTGTAGTCTCCTTCTTCTTCTCTGCATCCACTGTAGCCAGATGCTCCTCGAAGTGCTCCATCTCCTCGCGCTCTACGTCCTTGAAGGTACCCATGCGCTTGAACATCTCATCCCAATCTACCTGGGCGCCATCAAACTCCGGACCATCGATGCAGACAAACTTGGTCTTTCCACCGATGGTAAGACGGCAGGCTCCGCACATACCGGTACCATCTACCATGATGGTATTAAGCGATACATCTGTAGAAAGATTATATTTCTGGGTTAAGAGGCAGCAGAACTTCATCATGATAGGAGGACCGATGGCGAACACCTTATCTATATGTTCCTGGTTGATGAGCTTTTCGATACCCACGGTTACTACGCCTTTCTCGCCGTAGCTTCCATCGTCGGTCATAATGATGAGTTCATCGCTGGATGCACGCACCTCATCTTCCATGATGACGAGGTCCTTGCTTCTACCAGCAATCACGCTGAGCACACGGTTGCCTGCTGCCTTGAGTGCCTTGATGATAGGGAGCATGGGAGCTACACCTACGCCACCACCGGCACAGATCACGGTACCGAAGTTTTCGATGTGGGTAGGGTTTCCGAGTGGTCCCACCACGTCGTGAATCTCATCGCCCTCATTCAGGGCGCAGAGCTTGGTAGAGGAGAGTCCTACCTTCTGTACCACCAGTGTGATAGTACCTTTCTCGATATCAGCATCGGCAATGGTCAGCGGCATGCGCTCGCTGTTGTTATCTACACGGATAATCACAAAGTTGCCAGCCTTGCGGCTCTTGGCGATGAGTGGAGCTTCCACATCGAAACGGAATACCTTTTCTGAGTATTGTATTTTCTTGATAATCTTGTTCATGGGCTATTAACTTTTTATGTTGAATATTATCTGTTCTTTCTCTTTCTTGTTATTAGTTGTTATATGTTTGCTCATGGTATAGAAAATGCAAAAGGATAACTGCGGCCGCCTTTTGGGTAGCCGAAGTTATCCTCGTACAATATGTTTTATTTTAATTTTATCGAATGAATCGATGTTTTATCGAATGAATCGAATTAATCGAAGTTCTTGTCGTCGAGCATCTCGAATCCGCAGTAAGGAACCAATACCTTAGGTACGCGGATACCCTCTGGAGTCTGGTTGTTCTCCAGGATGGTTGCTACGATACGTGGCAAGGCGAGAGCAGAACCGTTAAGGGTGTGGCAAAGCTCAATCTTCTTGTCCTCTGCATGGCGATAGCGGCAGTGGAGACGGTTAGCCTGGTAGCTCTCGAAGTTAGATACTGATGAAACCTCCAGCCAGCGGCCCTGTGCTGCACTCCATGTCTCGAAGTCGTAGCAGATAGAAGAGGTGAAGCTCATATCACCACCGCAGAGACGGAGGATGTGGTATGGCAACTCCAGCTTCTTCAAGAGACCCTCTACGTGGTCGAGCATCTCGTTCAGACTCTCGTATGAGTGACCTGGCTTATCGATGCGTACAATCTCTACCTTGTCGAACTGGTGCAGGCGGTTCAAGCCACGAACGTCCTTACCATAGCTACCAGCCTCACGACGGAAGCAGGCAGAGTAAGCACAACGCTTGATAGGGAGATCCTTCTCATCGAGGATAACATCGCGGAAGATGTTGGTTACAGGAACCTCGGCTGTAGGGATGAGGAAGAGGTTGTCGAGATTAGCGTGATACATCTGACCCTCCTTGTCTGGCAACTGACCTGTGCCACGACCAGAATCCTCGTTAACTACGTAAGGAGGCTGAATCTCCAGGTATCCGCTCTTGCGGGCCTCATCGAGGAAGAATGCCTCAAGAGCACGCTGGAAGCGAGCCATCTTGCCGATATATACAGGGAAACCAGCGCCAGTGATCTTCACACCGAGGTCGAAGTCAACGAGGTTGTACTTCTTGAGGAGATCCCAGTGGCAGAGAGCGTCTGGGCCGAGGTTAGGCTTTTCGCCGCCTTCCTTTACAACTACATTGTCAGCAGCATCCTTACCTTCAGGAACCTGCTCGCAAGGAATGTTAGGGATTTCGAGCAACTGGTTGGTCATATCATTCTGAGCCTTCTCCATGATCTCTTCCAGAGCCTTGGCATCAGCCTTGAGCATAGCTACCTGAGCCTTAGCGCTCTCAGCTTCCTCTTTCTTGCCTTCCTTCATCAAGGCACCAATCTGCTTGGCAAACTGATTAGCCTGCTGCTTGTTGTTATCCAACTTCTGCTGAGCTTCGCGACGAATCTTGTCGTACTCCAAAACTTTCTCTACTGCCTCACGAGCATTTGGAAAATGCTTCTTTTCGAGACCTTTAACTACACGTTCAGTTTCTTCACTGATGAGTTTAAGTGTAAGCATAATATTTCTTTTTTATATTAATTTTCCTATTTGAAGGCAAAATTACAAAAAATATTTGTGATAGCGCAAAAAAATGCCAACTTTTTTGCAGAGAAGGGTAGAATTAAAGTTTTTTCGTGGTTTTTATGGGGTTAAACGAAGAAAGCCTGCTCTAGGTATGAGCAGGCTTCTATGTTGTTTGTTTGGA
>JAJWLX010000095.1 GCA_021636625.1 Prevotella sp.
CCACTCAGATAGAGCCTTGGAGCATCATCATGAGTTTCGCCGTATGTACCTTTACTGGCGTGTTCTTCGGATGGTATCCAGCCAAGAAGGCAGCAAGACTCGACCCTATCGAGGCAATCAGATACGAGTAAACTTCTCTAACTTCAGAATATATGAAGCAATCCGTGGGCAATCGAAGTGATTTGTCCACGGTTTTTTGTATTCAGACAAAATATCTCGCTGAAAAACTTCACTATTCGGAAAATAATTTGTAACTTAGCGGCGTGAAACGTAAAAACAAGTGAGATTATGGCAGAAATCGTAAATAAATATCCTGTAGGAATACAGACTTTTGAGAAGATTCGTGAAGGCAATTATCTCTATGTAGATAAGACTAAATATATAGTAGATTTCCGAGAAAAGCAGATGTCGTATATCTTTCTGAGTCGTCCTAGACGATTCGGCAAGTCGCTCTTTGCCTCTACGCTTCAGGCTTATTTCGAGGGCAGAAAGGAACTTTTCGAAGGATTAGCCATCGCCGACTACGAGAAAGAATGGGTGAAGTATCCTGTGCTCCATTTCGACATGAGCGGTGCCAAGCATTTTGATGCAGAGCGTCTGGAAGATTATCTCGACATGCAATTGAGCCCTTACGAAGATTTATACGGCAAGGACGAAAGAGAAAAATATCCTAACAACAGATTGGAAGGTATTGTAAAGCGAGCTTATCAGCAAACTGGCAAAAAAGTGGTTGTCATCATCGATGAATACGATGCCCCTTTGCTTGATGTAGTTCACGAGAAAGACAATCTGAGCCACCTCCGACTCATTATGCAGAATTTCTACAGTCCACTGAAGAAGCTCGACCCCTATCTGGAATTTACGTTCATCACAGGCATTACCAAGTTCTCACAGCTCAGCATCTTCAGCGAACTCAACAACCTCGACAACATCAGCATGCTCGACCAATATTCTGCCATCTGCGGTATCTGCAAGACAGAACTCACTACCGCAATGAAACCGGATGTGGAAGGTTTGGGAAGAGCGCTCGGCCTGACATACGAACAATGCCTGGAAGAATTGCGACAGTATTACGACGGCTACCATTTCAGCGAACATGCAGAAGATGTTTTCAATCCGTTCAGCCTGATCAGGGCCATGAACAGTCAGAAGATAGATTCATACTGGTTTGGATCGGGAACACCAACCTATCTGATCAAAACCCTGCAGAAACATCACGTCAATGTGATGGAGATAGAGAGAAAGGGAGCAAGCGTTGACGACTTCGATGTTTCGCCGGAGCAGGTAACCTCAGCCCTGCCATTACTCTATCAGAGCGGCTATCTTACCATCAAGAAATACAGTCCCTTCACCAAGAGTTACAGATTGGGCTACCCAAACCAGGAAGTCAAGATCGGAATGCTCAAGAGTCTGGCACCCAACTATCTGTCACCCGTATCCATCGACAACAACGGACTGGTGAATGAATTTGTAGAAATGCTTTACGAAGATGATCTTGAGGGCGCCATGGTTCGGCTGAAGGCCTACCTTTCCAGCATCTCCAACCGACTGTCGAACAAGAACGAAAGAGATTTCCAGACGGTCTTCTATCTGATTTTCAATCTGATGGGCGCTCTTATCAAGGTAGAAGAAGACAGTGCCATCGGTCGTGCAGACGCAGTATTGCAAATGCCTGCCGCTGTATATGTATTCGAACTGAAATACGATGGTTCGGCAGAGGAAGCCATCAAACAGATAGACGACAAAGGCTATCTGATTCCTTATTCAGCCGAAGGCAAGCGACTGGTAAAAGTGGGAGTCAACTATGACAGCACCCAGCGAACCATCGGCGACTGGATTATCAAGGAAGAATAAGTTAGTTTTTTAGAAAAGAAAGAAAAAGATATTTTTTCAAAAAAGATAGAAAAAAAGAAAAATGAATACAGAAATATTATCAGCAGATAAAGACCCGATGGGCGCAGCCATTCTCGACTTCCAGAAGCAGGGGAAGGCGGCCCGACTGAGAGTGCTCTCTTCGATGTTCGAGGAAGACGAAATGCCAGTAACCCATCTCTTCAGAAGCGTCCCGGAAATGCCGGTGCTGGAGCAGAAAGCCCTGCAGCTAGCCAAGGGACGGGTGCTGGATATCGGAGCCGGAAGCGGTTGCCATACGCTCGCCCTGCAAGAGAAGGGCTTTACAGTGAAGGCGATAGATATTTCGCCTTTAAGTTGCGAAGCAATGAAGTTGAGAGGAGTGAAGGATGCGGAATGCATCAATCTCTTCGATCCGCATCTGAGCAGCGGAAATCATTCTGAAGTGAATCAGGAGAATCATTCCAGAGAAAACCAGGAGCAGTTTGAAGGCGGTTTCGATACGATTCTCCTTCTGATGAACGGAACGGGAATTGCCGGGAAGATAGAACATCTCCCTGCCCTCTTCCAGCGCCTGAAGGCGTTGCTGAATCCGGGCGGTCAGATTCTCATCGATTCCTCCGACCTGAAATACATCTATGAGAATGAGGATGGCAGCTTCGACATCAATCTGAATGGAGCCTATTACGGAGAAGTAGATTATCAGATGATTTACAAGGATGTAAAGGGCGACCGCTTCGATTGGCTCTACGTGGATTTCCCATTACTGAAATCCATCGCCGAGACCTGCGGTCTGCATGGTGAACTCGTGGCAGAAGGCGATCACTACGACTATCTGGCTAGGATTTTCTAAGAAAGGAGTTAAAGGAGTTAAGACAATAGTTATTTGGCGTAGTTTTTAAACTACAAAACATACGTCTTAACTCCTTTAACTCCTTAACATTATTTTCCAAGATTACTTCTTCTTGGTAGATTTGTTCTTATCGGATTTAGCATCGTTCTTATCCTTCTTGTCCTTCTTCTTGAACAGATTCTTCACCGAATCAATGCCTTTATTGAGCACGCCTGCCTTCTGCAAGCCTACCATACCTTCTTCCTCGAAAGCATGCTGCTCTCGCTCTGTACCCATAGCCATCGGAGAACACAACTTTGCGCCTTTTCCGTAAGATACGCTGAAAGTCATACGGCCGTCCTTCAACTTGCCTACCTTGCCACGTCCGCCAAAGGAACCATCGCTATTATACCAGTCGAAGGTAGTAACATCGCCAACGGTCTTGACATTCTTCATATCTCCGCAGTCAGAATATTCACCGCCATCGCAGTCAGGAAGGAACTTCTTGTTCTTGAGGTCGATGATATAGCTACCACCCACACCCTTCTTGGTCTGAACATCATAAATACCATAAACAAAATTCTTCTGAGCTGAAATGCCGAGCGACATCATCAGGCAACAGATAATCATCAGGATCTTTTTCATATCATTCACTATTAAATTAATAAATTCGTTATTTCAAGTTTCGCTAGTGAGCTCCACACGCCCTGGGCTAGGAGCTTCTGCCCTTTACCTTTCCCTTCGGCCGGTGACCATTGGTTCAGGGCGTACTGCTTCTAGAAGCAAGCTAAATAGCTATGTCCGAACGCTTTCTGAGAGCAAAAGTAACATTTTTCTCTGTAATATCCAAACTTTTCGAAACTTTTTTACCAGAAAAAATAATAGTGTGCGATAACACACCCTATTTTATCGCCGAAATCGTGACATCCGAGAAATCGTTCATCAGGTCAAGAATCTCCAGGGTATGGAAATCCTTCTTCGCCTTCACTTCGATATTCGCCTCCAGGAATTCCTCCTTCGAGAAGCGGCGCTCTTTCAGTTCGTAGGAATGCACCTCCATTCCCTTCTGCTTGATTTGACTGATGAATTCCTTCACGCTCTCACGAGACGGAGCTGAGAAATTCAGTTCGACGGTAGTGGTTCCCAATGGCGGAATCCAATAGTTCAGCACCTCCAGTCCCAGCAGCACCATCACCGTGGTAAGAGCCGCCGCAACATACATACCGGTTCCGCACGCCAATCCGATGGCCGCCGTTACCCACAAGCCAGCCGCCGTAGTCAATCCTCTCACCACATTCTTCTGGAAAATGATGGTACCGGCGCCCAGGAATCCGATGCCCGAAACCACCTGTGCCGCCACACGCGAGGAATCCTTCAGATCCACTCCGAATCCAAACTGCGAAACCACACAGAACAGCGCACTACCCAATGCCACCAGGAAGTGGGTGCGGAAACCAGCCTCCTTGGCACGGTATTCACGCTCTATTCCTATCGCTCCACCCAGAACCAGCGCAAGCGAGAGGCGGATGGTAAGGTCTATATAGGTTGCATCCATATCATTGTCCTTTCTTTAATTAATCAACAAAAAATCATTTAATTGCAAATATACAACTTTTCTTGGAAAGAAAGGCGAGAATTTCAAAAAAATAATGTATCTTTGCAACTGTTAGTGCCAATTTCGGCAATTTACTCAATTTATTCACAAATACACATTATTTAATAATATATATGGCAACAGTTGACGACAAGAAGATCATCTTCTCAATGGTGGGCGTATCTAAGATTATCCCACAAAACCAGAAACAGATTCTGAAGAACATCTACCTATCGTTCTTCTACGGAGCAAAAATCGGTATCATCGGTTTGAACGGTGCCGGTAAATCTACGTTGATGAAAATCATCGCAGGACTTGAGCAACCTACCCAGGGTGAGGTGGTTTGGAGCCCAGGCTACTCTGTGGGCTACTTGCCTCAGGATCCTCCGCTCGACGAGAACAAGACCGTGAAGGAAAACGTGATGGAGGGTGTGCAGAAAATCTATGATGCACTCGCTGAATACGAGGACATCAACAATAAGTTCGGTCTCGAAGAATATTACGGAGACCCTGATAAGATGGACAAGCTGATGCAGCGCCAGGCTGAGGTGCAGGATATCATTGATGCTACCGATGCCTGGAATATCGACTCCAAGCTGGAGCGTGCGATGGCTGCCCTGCACTGTCCTCCTGGCGATTGGCCAGTTACCAATCTCTCGGGTGGTGAGCGCCGCCGTGTGGCTCTCTGCCGCCTGCTCTTGCAGAAGCCGGATGTACTCCTGCTAGATGAGCCTACCAACCACCTGGATGCTGAGAGCATCGACTGGCTGGAGCAGCACCTGCAGCAGTATGAGGGTACCGTAATCGCCGTAACCCACGACCGCTACTTCCTTGATGATGTGAGCGAGTGGATTCTGGAGTTGGACCGTGGCGAAGGTATTCCATGGAAGGGCAACTACTCTTCATGGCTCGACCAGAAGACCAAGCGAATGATTCAGGAGGAGAAGACTGCCTCTAAGCGCCGCAAGACATTGGAGCGCGAGTTGGAATGGGTTCGCATGGCACCTAAGGCACGCCAGGCTAAGGGTAAGGCTCGTCTGAACTCTTACGAGCAGATGCTCAACCAGGAGCAGAAGGAGCGCGAGGAGAAGCTGGAAATCTTCATCCCTAACGGTCCTCGTCTGGGTAACAAGGTGATCGAGGCTCAGCATGTAAAGAAGGCGTTCGGCGAGAAGGTTCTCTTCAACGACCTCAACTTCATGCTTCCTCCTAACGGCATCGTAGGTGTGATTGGTCCTAACGGAGCCGGCAAGACTACCCTCTTCCGCCTCATCATGGGCTTGGAGCAGGCTGATGGCGGTACATTCGAGGTGGGTGAGACCGTGAAGCTGGCTTATGTTGACCAGCAGCACAAGGACATCGACCCTCAGAAGACTGTTTACGAGGTAATTTCTCAGGGCAACGAAACCTTGCGTCTGGGTGGCAGAGATGTGAATGCACGTGCTTACATCAGCCGCTTCAACTTCTCGGGAACCGACCAGAGCAAGCTCTGCAGTGTTCTCTCGGGTGGTGAGCGTAACCGTCTACAGTTGGCCTTGGCATTGAAGCAGGAGGGCAACGTATTGCTCCTCGATGAGCCAACCAACGATATCGACGTGAACACGCTGCGTGCCTTGGAGGAAGGTTTGGAAGCATTTGCCGGTTGTGCGGTGGTAATCAGCCACGACCGCTGGTTCCTCGACCGAATCTGTACCCACATCCTTGCCTTCGAGGGCAATGGTGAGGTCTTCTTCTTCGAGGGCAGCTATTCTGAGTATGAAATCAACAAGGCGCGCCGTCTGGGCGATACAGAGATCAAGAAGGGTCGCTATCGCAAGTTGATGGAGGAATAAAGCTTCGAAAAAAAAGAAGGACTTGGAAACGATAAGAATAATCGTTTCGGAAACAATAAAAAACAAAAGAGAGGGTGTGTCATAAGTACAAGACGCACCCTCTTTTTTGTTTCAAAGAGTACAATTATCCCAAACTACTCAGCGTTCCTCCTTAGGAACATTAATCGTTATCTGCTGGGTTATCAAACCACTGTCATCAGCAAGCACTGATGACACACACAAAAAAGGGAAGCGCCGAAACGACACTTCCCCATGGATTGGATGAATCATATAATCATCTGTCTCGCGACATTTTATTCTGTGTATGCAGTCTTGTAGGCAGAGTCAAAGAACATAGCGCAAGAACCTACGCCAGTCTCATACTCATGCTGCTTCTGACCTGCGCTGTCATACTCCACTACATAGCCGTTACCATTATAGTCGGGAGTACCTTTATCGCCCATTTTATAAGAGAGCACGAAGATATGACCGTTCAATGGGTCGGCAAAGATTCCGCATGGGCTCACAGGCATCTCAGAGAGCGTCAGCGCCTGTGGTTGTGTACTTCCTGCTGCAAGCACGCTCACGCTAGGAGTGCCGCCATAAGGTGCATTGAGCACAAAGAAATAAGAACGAACCAACTGCGGCGTACGTGTTGTAGTACCAGGGGTTACGCATACAGCATAGTTGCCATCTGCCACCTTCTGCGACTTGCCCTCGACGAAACTCACTGCACGTAGGGCATTCTCGCCAGTGGTCGCATAGTCAGGAGCAGGTCCATATACTGGGTTGTCGAGAACATACAAAACATTAGATGCATAATAGATGCTGGTAGGATTGTTCACGCCCTCGATATTCTTAGTCTCAACATTGTCGTTGGAAAGATTGATGCAAGAGATGTTGCCACCACCAGCACCATAGTTGCTATTGGCAACGTAGAGATTGCCATTACCGATGACCAAGCCCTCAGGATAGCTGCCCACCTGCCACTTCTTTTGAAGAACAAAGCTTGTGGTGTCCACGGCAGCCACATAGCCACCGTATGTGGTGAAATAAACCTTGCCACCATCAGCGATGATATGGCGAGGCTCTGCACCCTCAGCATTGCCCAGCAACTCTGTGGTTTTGATTTGCTTGATACTCTGCTTGGTTTTCTTGTCGATTACCTCGATGGTGTTGCTCTGATCTACGGCAAGATAAATCTTGTTGCCATATACGATGCCGTCATTGGCTGTATTACCGAGCGAACGACCATTAGCAGCCTTGAATACATTCTGTGTAGCTGTGCTTGAAGCATAGTCAATAGCAGTGAGAGAGCTCTCGATATTGCTATACATGTTACCTGAATTCACGACGTAAGCGCCCGTACTATACACCTGGAGATAAGTCTCAGGATAGTCTTCGGCAGGATCGCATGATGTCATCACTGCAGTGCCCATCAAGAGCACCGCCAAACCTAATAAATACTTTTTCATTGTCTTTTTTCTGTTTATATTTGAATCTAATTTGTTACTATCTAGAAATTATACCCGATGCTGAACATCCAGCTGCGACGAGGCATCGGATAATGCCCTACGAGTTCATACTGCTTCGCCAGCAGGTTCTTCACATCCATCCTGACCTTCACGCCTCTCAGGGATTTGCCAAAGAGGTGTAGGTCATCGAGCTGACGATAGAGCGTCAACCCCATGTCCCAGTAGCCATCCACTTCGGTGCCTTCATAATGCTCATTGTTGGCCCATCGCTTGCTCATTCCCTGTCCATGGAGCGAGACATTCACCCAGGGATTCTCCCACCCCAAGGCAATACTGCCCGAGTGCAGAGGGATATAGGCTACTTGATTGCCATAATATTTGGACGATCGGTCGGTATGATTCACCACGTGCTGGTAGCTATACGACCCTTGCAGTGAGAGTTGCTGCCCCGGAGCCATCTGCCAGGTACTACGCAAAGAGGCATCCGCGCCAACGACATCAACCCGTGCCAAGTTCACAGTGCGCCAAACGAACATATTGTAAGGAACGCCCACAATCTTGTCGGTCACCCGATTGCAGTAGCCGTCCAGCGTTGCTTGAACATTCCATCCCTTATAACGTAGGGATTCGCCGTTTCCCCCATCTCCTGAAGAAGTTTTTTTCCACGTAAGCCCGATATTCAACTGTCGGGTTTTCTCAGGCTTCAGATCAGAACTTCCATAATGGAAGAAATAATTCTCGTTGAAAGTAGGAACCCGGAAGATATCCTTGTACGAAGCCCTGAGATAAAGCTCATCGCTGGCAGTACCATTCCCCAGGAGCCGATAAGAAAGCGAAAGCGATGGCGAAAGCCGGCGTGCATCCTTGGCAGCCTGTCCTGCTTTGGTAGGATTGGCGCTGCCTGGCTGAGGCTCTATCTTGCGCCCCACGCTGTTGAGGTAAACCGAAGCCAGCATTCTGGCAAGAGCTACCCATCTTCCCTTCGCATATCGGACGGAGAGCGACTGCAGAATGCCATGTCGGTGAGGGCGCAGATCGGTGGCAAGGGTGCTGTTGAGCGAGTTCATCATCCAGTCGGCAGAATAATCCAGCGCCCAGCCATCATCCGGCATCCACATCAGTGCTGCCGAAGTATAATATTCCCTCTGCCAGTAGGTAGCATCATTGCGCCGATTTGCCACGAGCGTGTCCTGATAGGCAGAGCTCGCCCAGTTCATCTTGGCTTGCACCTTCAGCATCCAATGATCATCGAGACTTCTGGCTTGCCATCTCGCCTGAGCAAAGGCGTTGCGGTCGTGCAACTGTTCGGCAGTTACATTGGTATAATATCTCACGATGCCAGGCAACTGTCGGTCGTTGTCATAATAGTAGAGCTTTACCCACAATTGGTTCCGGCTCATACCATCGGCTCGTCTGCCTATCATCCAGTGCATATTCAGTTCGCCATGCCCCGAGTTCATCCGGCTGTTGGTTCTTCGCTCATGGGTAGTATATTTACCATTGTGCAAGATGAAAGGATAGTCGTTTTCG
>JAJWLX010000096.1 GCA_021636625.1 Prevotella sp.
ACAATTGTCACTACCCCCTCAAAGTAGCGCGTCTACCAATTCCGCCACCTCTCCATTGTCTTGAAATTCCATACCTAATACAGAATGATATGTTATCCAAAATGTTCGAGCGGAAAACGGGACTCGGACCCGCGACCCCAACCTTGGCAAGGTTGTGCTCTACCAACTGAGCTATTTCCGCTTATTTCCTAACTTTCATAGGAGCGTTCCTCTGAATGCGAGTGCAAAAGTACTACATTTTTTTGAACCCACCAAATTTTTCAACGTTTTTTTTATAAAAAATGCACATTTTTCTTCATTTTAGAGGAAAAACGTGCATTTTTAGGCGTATTTCAAGCATGATTCGTCCATTTTAGGGACAAACTTCATCAAATAACCAGTCATCAATCCATCCTGTCGCGATAGTCCTCATATCCAAATTCGCGCAAAATTTCCAAATTTCCGTCCAAATGTACGATTCCGATAGCCGGATGAGTGATGCCATTAAAGGTATTTGTTTTCACTGTGGTGTAGTGGAGCATGTCTTCAAAGATGACATTTTCGCCAATTTCCAGTTCATGATCGAATTTCCAGTACCCCATGAAGTCACCACTCAGGCAACTATTGCCACCTATTCTATATATATGTTCGCCCTCCGGAGCCTTCATCGGGTCTTCAACCTCCAAAGTTTCAGCATTTCTCACTGCCGGCATATATGGCATTTCGAGACAATCTGGCATGTGGCAGGTAAAACTGGCGTTGATAATCGCAGTCTTGATACCTTTATCTTCTACCACATCTACTACCTGGGTTACCAACGGACCGGTTTGCCATCCAAAGGCACTACCTGGCTCCAGGATTACCTTCAGATGAGGATAACGGGCATGAAATCCCTTTAATATATTAATAAGGTGTAAAACATCATAATCCTTACGAGTCATCAAGTGGCCACCTCCAAAGTTAATCCACTTCAACTGCGGGAACCATTTGGCAAACTTTTCCTCAATATGTGCCAATGTGCGTTCGAAGACATCTGCCCCACTCTCGCAATGGCAATGACAATGGAATCCCTCTATGTCGGAAGGCAAGGCTTCCGGCAACTTATCTGCCGATACGCCAAATCTGGTTCCCGGAGCACATGGATTATATAATAAGGTCTCCACCTCTGAATATTCAGGATTCACTCTCAATCCGTACTTGATTTCCGGATTTACCAATCGGGCACGCTCATGATAACGCTCATACTGAGAAAGCGAATTGAACGAAAGATGACTCGAACAGCGGGCTATCTCATCAATCTCATAATCCGTATAAGCCGGCGAAAATGTATGCGCCGGACTTCCAAACTTCTCGAAAGCCAGTTTCGCCTCACTCAAAGAACTCGCCGTAGTAGAATGAATGTACTCTCTGAAAATCGGAAAAGTCTTCCACAGGGCATAAGCCTTGAAGGCAAGAATAATCTCCACATCGGCACGTTCAGCCACACTTTTGATAAGACTCAGGTTGCATCTCAGTCTCTCTTCCTCCAAAACATAAATTGGGGTGTGAATCTCACAAAAAGTCGATAAATTTACTCTCATTTCTTGATAAATATTAATTTTATGGTGCAAAGATAGCTTTTTATCCCGATATAATTGCAGGATTGCGAAATTTTTAATACTTTTGCAGTATAAAATGCATTTTGACAATGAAATTAGCAATAATGACCAAGTCCACATTCTTTGTGGAGGAAGATAAGATACTCACCTCGTTGTTCGACGAGGGGATGGACAACCTGCATCTCTTCAAGCCAGGTTCATCGCCCATATACTCAGAGCGCCTGCTCACTTTATTGCCAGAAGACTACCGACGCAAGGTTACGGTTCACGACCATTATTACCTCAAGCAGGAATACGACTTGGCGGGAATACACATCGATGACCCTCTTGCTCCTGTCCCTGATGGCTACAAGGGCAAATACAGCCGCACCTGTACAGACCTGTCAATGCTGAAGGAGATGAAGAAGAAGTCTAACTATGTTTTTCTGAAAAACATATTCGACTGCATCGAATTCAAGGACGAGAAATCCTCATTCTCTACACAGCAGTTAGAGATGGCAGCAAAGGCTGGTCTCATAGACAAAAAGGTATATGCCCTGGGAGGCATGAGCCTGGAAAATCTCAAAATGGCCAAAGACCTGGGATTTGGAGGCGTGGTAATCTGCGGAGACATCTGGAACCGCTTTGATATCCATAATGAGACAGACTTCAAGGAGCTGATTCAGCATTTCGAAAGACTGAGAAAAGCTATCAGCTAAAAACCAGTTCGCAATGATTCATATATATATCATCTAGAATAATACATAACTATTAATACACGTAAACACTAAAGGAAATGAGTGACAAGAACTCTTATTTGGTATTCTCAGGTACTAACTCGAGATACCTTGCAGAGAAAATCTGCGCTAGTTTAGGTTGCCCACTGGGTAATTTGGTAGTAACCAAGTTTTCTGATGGTGAGTTTGGCGTTTCTTTCGAGGAATCTATCCGCGGTCGCGACGTATTCCTCGTGCAGAGTACCTTCCCTAATTCAGACAACTTGATGGAGTTACTTTTGATGATCGATGCTGCCAAGCGTGCATCAGCTCGCCACATCATCGCTGTTGTGCCTTACTTCGGTTGGGCTCGTCAGGACCGTAAGGACAAGCCACGTGTTAGCATCGGTGCTAAATTGGTTGCCGACTTGCTTAGCGTTGCCGGAATCGACCGCCTCATCACCATGGACCTCCATGCAGACCAGATTCAGGGCTTCTTCGATGTTCCAGTAGATCACCTCTATGCTTCTGGCGTTATCCTGCCATACCTGCAGAGCTTGCACCTCAAGGATATGGTAATTGCTTCTCCAGACGTAGGCGGTTCTAAGCGTGCCAACACTTATGCCAAGTACTTCGGTTGCCCTCTCGTACTTTGCAACAAGACTCGTGCTCGCGCAAATGTAGTTGCCAGCATGCAGATCATTGGTGATGTAAAGGACAAGAACGTAGTCATCATCGATGACATGGTTGATACCGCAGGTACTATCACAAAGGCTGCTGATATTATGAAGCAGGCTGGTGCCAAGACTGTTCGCGCTTGTGCTTCTCACTGCGTAATGAGTGGTCCTGCTTCGGAACGCGTACAGAATTCTGCTCTTGAGGAGATTGTTTTCACAGATTCAATCCCTTACACCAAGCGTTGCGACAAGGTTAAGCAGCTCACGATCGCGGATATGTTTGCTGAGACTATCCGCCGCGTAGAGGATAACGAGAGTATTTCTTCTCAGTATCTCGTATAATAATTCCCACATTATTATATATAAACAAAAAAGGAGCCTTCCCTACTCTTCTTGAGCGGGAAGGCTCCTTTTCTTTTGTTTATTTTCTGATTCTTCTTCCATTTTCTGATTACAAAGAATACCCGGTTTTCTTTCTAATCCGAGAAAAAAACAAAAAAAATCCTGCACCTCTATGCGAGATGCAGGATTCATTATATTTATATGATGCGAATAGAAATCCGCTATCCTATTAGTCCAACCACTTAACGTAGCAGAAGTCCTGACGATGTGGCAACTTCTCATTCTTAGGATACATACGAACGCCTGTCTTGAATGAACCAGCATTGATTGGCTCAATCTCAGCCTCGAATGTAAAGTTGTTACCCTCGTGACCAACCATCTTGAATGGATAAACAGCATAAATCTGCTTGCCATCCTCTGGCTGATCCTTCAATACAACAAGCTCCAAGCCTACTGCATCGTTCAAGCCCTGCTCATCGATAACATACTGAACCTTGATCTTCTGACCAGTTTCGGCAGCCATCAGCATGCAGTCGTCCTTAGATACAACATGGATACCATCCCAACGCTCAGCAACGCTCTCCTTCCAGAGTGCAATCTCCTTAGCCAGGGCATTGTCGTTAGCGCTCAACTTCTTGAAGCGGGCAGCCTCCTTGTTGTAGAACTTATCATAGTAGTCATCCAACTGGCGCTTCATTGTATAGTGAGGAGCGATAGTAGCAATAGAGTTCTTTACTACTTGGATCCACTCCTTGCTAAAGCCTTCCTTGTTCTTGTTGTAGTACATAGGGATGATATCGTTCTCCAAGAGGTTATAGATAGTAGCAGCGTCGAGCTGATCCTGATAACCCTGGTTCTGGTATGTACGCTTCTCAGGAAGAGCCCAACCAGCACCCTCGCGGTAACCTTCTACCCACCAGCCATCAAGTACTGAGAGGTTGACAACACCGTTCATCTCAGCCTTCTCGCCAGATGTACCAGAAGCCTCCAATGGACGTGTAGGAGTATTCATCCAGATATCTACACCTGAAACCAGGCGACGAGCCAAAGTCATATCATAGTCCTCAAGGAAGATGATCTTACCGAGGAACTCAGGACGCTGACTGATCTCGAAAATCTTCTTAATCAAGCCCTGACCAGCACCATCAGCTGGGTGAGCCTTACCAGAGAAGAAGAACAATACTGGGTGCTCTGGATCGTTAACGATCTTAGACAAGCGCTCCAAGTCGGTGAAGAGCAGGTGAGCACGCTTGTAAGTAGCGAAACGACGGCAGAAACCAATCATCAAAGCGTTAGGGTTGATGCGCTCGAGCAAAGATACTACACGAGCAGGGTCACCCTGATTCTTCAACCAAGTCTGTGTGAACTTCTCACGGATATAAGCTACGAGCTTCTTCTTCAATGTCATACGGGTATTCCAGATTTCAGCATCTGAAACATTGTAGATGGCATGCCAGATTTCCTCGTTGCTCTGGTCGTTCATGAAGTTCTTGTCGAAATATTTATCATAAAGCTTACGCCACTCTGTTGCAGTCCAAGTTGGGAAGTGAACACCATTGGTTACATAACCTACGTGGTTCTCCTCTGGGAAGTAACCCTTCCAGATGTTAGAGAACATCTGCTGGCTTACCCAACCATGAAGCTTACTTACACCGTTAACCTCCTGACAAGTATTGCAAGCGAATGTAGAGAGGCAGAAACGCTCGTTGTGATCGTCTGCATTCTCACGACCCATACCGATGAACTCATCCCAAGAGATGCCAAGGCGCTGTGGATAGCCACCCATGTACTTGCCGAAGAGAGCCTCGTCGAAGTAGTCATGACCAGCTGGCACTGGAGTATGAACAGTATAGAGAGAAGAAGCGCGAACCAACTCGAGTGCCTGGTTGAAGTTCAAGCCATCCTCCTCGATGTAGTCGCAGAGACGCTGCAAGTTGCAGAGAGCTGCATGACCCTCATTGCAGTGATAGATATCCTTCTTGATACCCATCTTCTTCAATGCAAGCATACCACCGATACCGAGCAGAATCTCCTGCTTCAAACGGTTCTCCCAGTCACCACCGTAGAGAGAGTGAGTGATAGGACGGTCGAACTCTGAGTTCATATCATTATCTGTATCCAGGAGATACAACTTGATACGACCTACGTTCATCTGCCATACATAAGCGTGAACCTGATAGTTCATATAAGGTACATCGATGACAACAGGGTTGCCATTCTCATCCAGAACACGCTCCAATGGAAGAGAATTAAAGTTCTGAGCATCATAATTGGCAATCTGCTGACCATCCATGCTCAAAGACTGCTTGAAATAACCATATCTGTAGAGGAAACCAACGGCACACATATCCACGTTGCTATCAGATGCCTCCTTCAAGTAGTCACCAGCAAGCATACCAAGACCACCAGAGTAGATTTTAACCACCTGGTTGATACCATACTCCATGCAGAAGTATGCTACAGAAGGACGCTTAGCATCAGGCTTCACATCCATGTACTTGCGGAACATCTTATAGACGTTCTTAACCTTAGCCATTGTCTCCTTATCCTTAACAATAGCTTCCTTGCGGTCGTAGCTCAAACGCTCCAAAAGCAATACTGGGTTAGCGTTGCATTTCTCGTACAAATCAGCATCGAGACTCTTAAACAAGTCACGACCCTCATAGTTCCATGCCCACCACATATTGTGAGCAATCTCGTCCAAGCACTTCAATTCCTTAGGAAGGCTAGACTTAATAGTAGTCTCCTTCCATTGAGGAGCATTAGCATAGTCTGCTTTAATTTTCATTGTGTTTCGATTTATATTAAACTATTTATATCTCATTAATTACATCGTGATTTCTCACTATTATAAGAGAGAGAATTCTTATTGCTTCATACGATCCTCAGCCTTACGCAATGCGAAGTCATAGGCATCGTAATAGTACTCGATGAAATGTTTCCACAGTGCCTTTTCAGAGAGTTTCTCGGCATTCTTGCGGCACTTGTTCACCTGAGTCTTGGTCATACTAGAGTACTTGGCTACAGTATCCTTGATAGCATCAGCTACCTCTGAATAATTATAGTCGGTACGCTTAATTACCTTCACACCATCCTCTATCTCACTATAACTTCCCTTCTCTGAGTTCGCCCAAAGACCAAAGCCAGCCAAGTCGGTGGTGATACATGGCACCTTGAATGCAACAGCCTCCAATGGAGTATAACCCCATGGCTCATAATAAGAAGGATAGATGCAGAGGTCATTGCCCAAAACTACATCATAATAACTTTTGTTGATGATACCATCATCGCCAGTCAAATAGCAAGGCAAGAATATCAACTTAACCTTGTCTTCCTTGTTATTATGCATATTGAAGTACTTCAACATACCCAAGACATTGTCATGACTCATATTGTGCAACCAATGGGTTATCTCTGGAACTTCAAGTGGAGTATCAAACTTCTTGCCGCTTTCCAAACGCTCCAGAAGGTCCTGACGTGGATCACCAACCCAACCAGGTACATCGATGAATGCCAAAACATTCTTCTTCAAATTGCTATCGCGAAGCAAACGGTTCATCGCCTCGATATAGACATCAATGCCCTTGTTGCGGAACTCGTAGCGACCACTGGTGGAAACAATAAGTGTATCATCGTCCAAGTCGGTACCCATCAATGCATTAGCTACATCGAGCAAACGCTTTCTTGCCTCCTTACGTTTCTTGGTGAATGTAGAAGCTTTAGGTACAAAACTATTATCAAATCCGTTAGGTAATACAAAGTCAACAGGCTTATCCAAGAGTTCCTTACACTCATTGGCTGTAATATCACTTACCGTAGTAAAGCAATCAACATACTTTGCGGTTTGCTTTTCAATTGAATGTTTGCTCTGCATATTGAGCTCCTGTGCCATCTGATCGCCATTATAGGCAAAAAGATAGTCATAGAGAGGCTTATTATTACCTGCAATACTGCGACCAATGCTAGTAGCATGTGTAGTAAATACAGTAGCAACTTCTGGCAAATACTTATTCACATAGAGCACGCCAAGACCGGTCATCCATTCATTTCCATGATAAATAACCTTCTTACCCTTGCCCACTACATGCTTATAGAAACTTTCTACAACCAATGCAGCAGCATAAGAGAACATGGATGCCTCATCATAATCACCATAAGCATGAAGACTATCCACTTGATAATCATTCCAAAGCTGGCCATAGATTTGGTCTTTCTGTTCAAAATAAGGTTGGAAATCTACCAAGACTGCCACAGGCTCGCCAGGGATTTGCCATCTACCTACCTTTACATTCAAGCCCTCTTTAAGAGCTTCTGTTTTCCACTCCGCATAAAGCGTATCATCCTCAGAGAAATAAGGATTTACCTTCTCTCCCCAACAATCAGGACCAATAAATATGAGTCGGTCCTGTAACTTTTCCGTAAGAGTCAGAGCTCGTGTCGACAAAACTGTGTAGATACCACCAACTTTGTTACACACTTCCCAGCTAGACTCAAATATATAATCTGGAAATAATCTGTTCTTTTCCATATAAATATCAATAAAACACCGCAAAGATAGGTAAATATTTGCAAAAAAACAAATATATCTCATTAAAATCATAAAAAAAATAATGTTTTCTTGATTTAAATGAATAACTTTGTGCAGTTAATAGAATTTTATATATGAAAAAAAGATTTTTAATAACATTATTGTGCCTTATCAGCATAGTATGCATGGCACAAAACGATAGTACTTTATTCAAAGGTAAACTGACTAACAAGGAGTTGAACGTCTATATGAGCATCGATTTCTATCACAAGAATCTCAAAGTTCCGGGGCAGGAAGTGTTTGGAGAGATGCCTGGTTACTTTGGAGATAAACTGGATAGCAGAAAATGGCTGATCACTGATGCGGATGTAGATGGCAAGATAGCTCACCTCTCCATTATTAATGATTATGGAAGCGAAGATCTTGTTGCTGACCTAGTTTTACTCTCAAATGGCACTTACGAGCTCCAGCAAAAAGAAGGAAGCAGCATCAAGATTGCGCGAAATCGTAAATGGGTTAAAATTCCTAAGAATTTGGTATTCATCAAGGAGAATTAATACCCAAGAGAAAATGGAATATACTTATACCTAAAGAGCAAAATTGTTGCGTTTTTTAAGGCTCATATTTTTCATATTTTCAGGCAATCATACAGTTCGCCAAAAATACGAGAAATATGAGCCTCTTTATTATGTTAAATAGAAGGTGAATAAACAAAAAAACCTCGATTACAGGACGTAATCGAGGTTAAAATAAATAAAAGAAGGCGGCTACCTACTCTCCCGCATTGCATTGCAGTACCATCGGCGCAAGTGAGCTTAACTTCTCTGTTCGGAATGGGAAGAGGTGGGACCTCACCGCAATAACCACCTGATAATGGGGTATGACGTATTTGCACACAAGCAAACTGTATTTGATAGTAAAGAACCACCGTCCC
>JAJWLX010000151.1 GCA_021636625.1 Prevotella sp.
ATCAGAGTATGCTTCTCGCAGCTTGCCTTCCTCCTTGTACTGATGGTTTCAGAAAGAAAGAAAGACGTGTGGTTCCTTTACAGATATCTGCCACTGATGTCGCCTTATACAGGTTATTTCCTGCGTATCGCCCGTCTGTCGGCTCATCTGCAAGAATTCTTCTTCCGCCGTTCTTACAAGGACGCATGGAACCCTGAGAAGACTTCGCGCTATGCTCAGCTCGAAGGAATCTAAAAGAGCCGAGTTACTTGCTGTAACGCAAACACAGCAGGGAGCTCCCAATAAAAGAAATAACATTATAAAACATAAACAATATAGTATATGATAAACAAGTCTTTTGAGTTTAAGATTGGAGTAATAGGATTGGGGTATGTAGGTACTCCACTAGCATGCTTATTCTCAAAGAAATATGATACATGGGGGTATGATATCAAAGCTGAAAAGGTAGCCAAGTTAGCCAAAAGTACAATGACAGACAACAAAATTGTATGCAAGGCATTGGAACAGGGACTGAAACTGACCAGCAGCATTGATGACCTGAAGAAGTGTAACGTGTATATCATCGCTGTACCAACACCGGTGAACAAATCGAACAAACCAGACATCAGCTGCGTGCGCAATGCAACTGCTGAGGTTGGCAAGATTCTGAAAGAAGGTGATATCGTGGTATACGAAAGTACCGTTTACCCAGGTCTGACAGAAGAGGTTTGTGCCCCATTACTGGCATCTACATCAGGATTGAAATTGAACCAGAGTTTCTTTGTAGGCTTCTCGCCAGAGCGCATCAACCCAGGCGATACGGTTCATACCATCGAGAACATCGTGAAGGTTACCAGCGGTTCTACACCCGAAGCAGCAGCTATCATCGACAGCCTCTATGCTTCAGTACTTACCCATGGCACCTACAAGGCAAAGAGCATCAAAATAGCAGAGGCATGCAAACTGATGGAGAACTGCCAGAGAGACGTACAGATAGCCTTCTTCAACGAGATGGAAAAGATTTTCGACAAGATGAACATCAACATCGAAGACGTAACGGCGGCAGCCAGCACAAAATGGAACTTCGTGCCAGCTACTCCAGGACTCGTTGGAGGCCACTGCATCGCAGTAGACCCATACTATCTGATCAACAAGGCACAGGAGGTAGACGTAGTACCATCGCTGCTCTCTACTGCCCGCGAGGTTAACGAGCAGATGGCGGTATGGATGGCTGGAAAGATAAAGAATGCATCTGAAAGCAGAAAGTTCAAGGCTCCGGAAACCAACGTACTGATTCTCGGCTTCTCGTTCAAGCCAGACAGCGATGACCTGAGAAATACAAAAGTAGCCGATCTCTACATCAACCTGGTAGGTGCGGGATACAAGACTACACTCTACGATCCGCTGGTAGATACAGAAGAAGTGAAGAAAGAATATAACATCAAGGTGACAAATGATCCTAAAGTTCTAGAAAAAGAGTATCAGATTGTAGTCATCGGTACCCATCACAAGGTGTTTGACAACATCGATATGAACAAGATTATCACAGATAAAGGATTTATGTGCGACATCTACGGCATTCACAAGCCAAGAAACTAGATCTTGAAGATCAGAAAGAACCTATATAATAAACCAGTGAAAGATGGAAAAGAACAAAGTGCTAATCGTCGATGATATTCCAGAAAACATTGAAACGATTTCTGAAATGATAAAGGACTTTGACATCGACGTGAAAACTGCCAATGGCGGAAAAGAAGCCATTGAACTGATTGACTCATTTAAGCCGGACGTGATACTGCTCGACTTGATGATGCCACATGTAAATGGGTGGGACGTAATAGACCATGTACGCTCTAAATACTCGAAAAGCGAAATGGCCATCATCGTGGTTTCCCTGTTAAGCAACAAGGATAATGTGGATGAATGCTATGAGCTTGGAGTAAACGACTACATCACGAAGCCTATCATCAAAGCCCGTCTCACCAGTTCGCTAGATGCTCATCTAAACAGTCTTGCAAGAGGCTAAAGTGCCTCTTGCAAGATTGCTTCTGCATGAGCTATACGATCACTAGTAGGAGGATCTATGCCTTCCAGCGGGTAGGCAATACCTAGTTTCTCATACTTGTAGATACCCATCGTATGATAGGGTAAGACATCTATTCGCTCAATGTTTGAGAGTGTAGAAAGAAAATCACGCAACTGATTGAGGTATTCATCCTTGTCGGTAATACCTGGAATCAGGACGTGAC
>JAJWLX010000097.1 GCA_021636625.1 Prevotella sp.
CAAAAGTCAGAATAGAAAAGGGCAAGATCATGGTGCTTTGAGCCATGGTCTTGCCCCTTTTCCTTTTTCTATTCCATCTCCCATATTGGCATAACCTCAATCCTTATCCCGTCTCGTTCGAAGGTCTCCCGTTGGGAGAAAGTGATGATTTTCCCCTGTTTGCAGCCTGTAACGGAGGAGGCAGCTATCAAGCCTCCTATCTCTCGTTCTACGTTATCATCATTCAATGTCCAGCAGACTTGTATCAGCTCAGCTACACGCTCGCCCTTTTTCACAACGAAGTCGCATTCTTTCGATTCATAGAAGTAGAATATCCCGTCCTCTTCTCCAAGCGTTCTCTCCAAGTTGAGATAAACAATATTCTCCAAAGCCTTGCCTGCATCTTCGCTCTCAGGCAATAATACGGCATTGCGCAGGGCAATGTCTGCCACATAATACTTGGCAGGAGCAGAACGCTGTTTTACCATCGACTTATCGTATTTTTCCACTTTGCAAAACATGAAAATGTTGCAAGCATAGTCGAGCCACAGATAGAGGGAATCCTTGGAGACCTTTAAGCCTTGCGATTTCAAGTCGTTATAAATATTGTTCACGCTAGTTGGCTTCGTGAGATTGTTCATCACACGCTTTAAGAAATAACGCACCACCGAAGGAGAAGCTCCGATATGATAATGCTCCACCATATCCCTGAAGAGCATGGTGTTGAAGTAAGACTGCAGGATTTTGACTTTTTCCATCTTGCTTTTTTCGAGAACAACCTCTGGAAAACCGCCCTCCTCGCAATATCCTCGGAAGGAAACTGCCAACTTTGCCTTTCCAGCTTCGCTAAATGGATTTGCCTTGGTGCCTTTGAACGCCAAATATTCCTTGAAACTCAAAGGATACTCGCGATATTCGTCAGGCCATCCTCGCAAAGCGGAAGCCATTTCTTCTGAAAGCATCTTGGCTGTGCTACCTGTTACATAGATATGCTTGCAATAATTCTTATACACCCGGAGAACAAAGAGTTCCCAGCCCTCTATGAGTTGTATCTCATCAAAAAACATATAAACATCCTTAAGCGATGTATCAGGATACATTTCACGATAAGCTTGCAGCAATTCATCGAAGTTTTCGGGCGACATGGAAAGAAAACGTTCATCGTCGAAGCCTACATAGAGGATGCGCTCTTTTGGAATTCCTTGTTGTAGCAGGCGATTAATCGTAAGTCCCAATAATGATGACTTTCCGCAACGGCGAATGCCAGTAACAGTCACGATGCGGTTTCCATCCAACGGAAGTTGGGTGCTTCTCTCTTGCAAGGCAAAAGGTAATTCCTCTTGGTGTAAGGAAATGATTGACTGAAATGTGCTGCGTAGTTCCATTTGTGTACCTTCTTTATTACTGATTATTTTATTGTTAATATGTAGATACCTACACTCGGTTGCAAAGATACAAACTTTCCTTCTAAAAAGGAAAGAAATCGGTAATTATTTCCTTTTCAAAAGGAAAACTATCTGTTTTTTATCTGAAATCTCTTTTCTACTTTAAAACATTGTACTACCTTTGTGCTATCTTCTTGAAGATTGGGATTTGAGTGAGATTCTATTTTTCATACATTCTCATTGCATCTTGATGCAAGTCGTGTATCTGTTCAGCCAACCATTCTGGTGAGAGGATTCTCAATGGGCTTCCCCGGCTCATTAAATATCCAAAGAAATCTACGGTAGGGCGCATGGTAATTTCGAAATCCATATCTGCAAAAGAAATAGCTCGGGCTTTGTTGATGGTGTTTACCAACCAAATGTATTCTTTGAATTTCGCTTGAGTTCTCATGTTATATACGATTTTATCTACATGAAATAACGAGATTTTTGCGATTTTATTGATTTATGATACATTTTTTCTTAAAAAAAAAGAACTTGTCCTATGATTTGATACAGGTTTTTCTTATCTTTGTGCCGACATAACAAAAATTTCATAAAATATGAACTATGATGAAGTAAAATTACGCCGTTTGATAGACAAATGTCAATGGACTTTTGCCAAGACAATGCCTACGTGTCCTCATGAGTACATTGTGAGGAATAAATGCGCCTTGTCTGATGAAGAATTCGTCTTTTTTGTGCAGTCACAAAGAGAATTTGGTGTTCCACAACAATGGTGGAAATATAATTTCCCTTATCTTCATATTAATGGGTATAAGTATTGGACGATGGGAGATACCATAGAGAATACAATCATTATCAATAGGGCGAAAGACGATAATTCGCAAATACATATAGTTGGGCAACAGTCTGTAGAACAACAATCCCAAAAGGATAAACTTACGTTGTCTATAACTACTATTGGTGATTTGCTTCTTCGTCAAACGATTTCGAATGGTGGGGAACACATTAATGGTGTGAATCTGTCGATTCCGATCTATCAGCGTCCATATAAGTGGACTGCTCGTAATGCAATACAGTTGCTTGATGATATTATCGAAGCGATGAATAAAAATAAAGAAAGTTACAGGGTAGGTACTCTGATTCTTCATCGAGCATCAAGCCAAGGCTCGTATGATATAGTTGATGGCTTGCAGCGAATTATTACGTTTTCTTTGTTGTTAAAGGCCTTGGGGAAGAACGATATAGCTTTTCTCCAGCAAGAATTATATGACAATGAGTATAATGCCCGTAATATTTCCAATAATTATCGAGCATTGGAACGACGCGTCAGCAAACCTGATTTGAAAGAAAGTCAACAACAGAAAGAAGAGTATTATGTAAAGGAACAGGAGTGTAAAAGACTTATAGAATTTGTTGAGGACAGATGTGAACTTATTGTTGTTGTCACATCTGACGTTTCTGAAGCCTTTCAGTTCTTTGATTCTCAGAATGCTCGTGGCAAAGCTCTATATCCACATGATTTGCTGAAAGCTTATCATTTGCGTGAAATGATTGATATAGAAGAGAATGAAGTTGAAAGAATCGTCAAGGGATGGGAACAAATATCTCAAAGTGGTTTGGCAGATTTTTTCGGAAACTATCTGTATCGTATCAAAGAATGGGTAAATGGCAATAGGGCAGAAGTGTTGGATGAACGTAATATCCACATGTTCAAGGGGATTACTCGTTCTGCACGAACTCCTTATGCTCAATTCTATAAGAGTGCTTATTGTTATGCAGATATGGTAAATTCTTCAGCTATGCCATTCGTTTCAGGAACTCGTAATATCAATGCATTTCAATTGGACGCTCCAATTATAGCAGGCAAACCTTTCTTTGAATATACGAAGCATTATTATGCCATACTAAAGGACATTCAAGATAATAGCAAGTACGAGGGGTTCTATATCAACGACAATATTATAGTGAAGACATTGGATCGCTATTTCAAGAAGGGAGTAGGCAATGGTATTGCCCGGTTGCTGTTTGATACCTCGGTACTCCTGTATGTAGATAGGTTTTGTCCGGAGTCATATCCAACCAAAGAAGATATGGAGCTGTTTGAGCAATTTGTCGTTTATGCCTTTGTTTGGGCTTATTCGCTTAGAGCGCAATATACAAATCTGGGATGGCTTTCTGCTCAGAATTTCATTATGGAAACTAATGAGAATTTGAAGAATTCATTTAATATGTACAAGTTGATAGCCAGGCAGGATACCCCCACTACATTACTCAGCGTGTTGGCAGACAAGCTAACTCCTTTGTCTTATAGCGACTTAAAGGATGGGAAAAAGAATGGCAGAACAAATGCCGAGAATTTGGATGGGCATGATGGCGATGGAGTCTATCTGAATTATCTCTATTTCTTTAAAGTAAATCGTTTTTATAAATAGTAGAAGACAATGAAAGATTTGAAAAGTATTTTGAAAGAGTGTTCTATCAAGGAAATCTATTGTGATAACTACGGAGCACCTATTACATACGTAATTCCTATCTACCAGCGTAACTATGCGTGGGAACGAGATGAAATCTGTGCTTTGATAAAAGATGTCCATGATTCTATGGATATGGGCAAAACGGTTTATTACATAGGTACTCTTGTCACTTATAAGCGTGATGAGAACAAATATGAGGTGATAGATGGTCAACAGCGTTTGACTACGATTTACATCATACTTAGAGCTTTGGGAGTGCATGACATTTACAATCGCTTGACTTATTCGGCACGAAAAGCTTCTGCTTCGACGATAGAGGCATTATCAGGACGTGGAGAGAAAGATGACCTTGGCGAGATGCCTGACCTTGGTATCAAGAATGGCTTCGATTTCGCAAAAGCAGGATTGAATGAGATTGTTGGTTTGGCTCAAACTGATGTGGATAAATTCAAAGAGTATTTCTTGAATCATGTCCATATCATACATTATCGAGTGCCGAAGGATGTGGATTTGAACCATTATTTTGAGGTGATGAACTCTCGTGGCGAACAGCTGGAGAAGCATGAGATTGTTAAGGCAAAATTGAGTGAGCAATTTATCGGGGATAATACCTCAATGGAAAAGTTCAGCCGTATCTGGGAAGCATGTAGTGATATGTGCTTTTACGTTCAGCAAAAAATGTCTGATATGAAAACTGTTTTTGGTGAGAACATGGATAGTTTCGTCTTAGAGTCGTTTGATGCATTTGCCGACATGCCAGCTAATGCAGGTAATTCTTTGGGTAGAAAAACGATTGCTGAGTTGTTGAATACTCCTGTTAGGCCTGTGCCCCAGAGTACGACGTTAGATGAAAATGATAGATTTCAACCAATCATAGACTTCCCTAATTTCCTCTTGATTGTGTTGAAGATTACGAGGATGAAGGAAGAAGGATTTGAACCTTTGAAATTATCTCTTGATGACAAGGAACTGCTTAATGAGTTTGAGAAGATTACCATTACGGCTGATTTCGTAAAGCGGTTTGCTTATAATCTGTTGAAGGCTAAGTATTTCTTGGATAATTATGTGGTTCATCATACGCTCGGTGAGGACCGTATTTCTGAAAATCCATGGAAGTTGCAGCGTTACTATAAAAATGGAAATGCTGTCTATCTGAAGGATTTGTCGGAAGACAAACCTGTGCAGGCAGAGCTGGTACAGTTGCTATCTATGTTCGAGGTAACTTTTACGGCGAAGCAACGCAAGAACTACCTGTTCTATTGTCTGTACCATTTGTTTGAGAGCGATAATATTAGTGATTATCTCGTCTTTATGAGAGATTTGGCTGATAAGTACTTCTTTGATGTGTATCTGAATGCGGAAAAACTCAATGAAAGAAACCAGCCAAAGCCTAATAGCTTTGATGACACGATGATACGAAATGGACATCTGAATGTAGAACAGGAAAATGTAGAACGAGACTTTAATCGCATCTATCCTAAGGGAGCGCCCAATATACCTCTCTATGTGTTTGATTATACAGACTATAAAATATGGAGAAAGTATGCGGAAGAGCTACGTGGAGAAAAAGCTAAGAAAGGAGATGCAAAACGTATCGGATTCTTCCAAGATTTGGGATGTAGTGATTTTGAATTAGAGGTATTTAATAACTTCTATTTCTCTCGAACTCGTAAGAGCCTTGAACATTATTATCCTCAGGCTAAGGCTGGTAGTGATAAACCTATCAGCTCAGAAAACATCAATTGTTTTGGAAACTTTGCCATGATTGGTTCCGATGCTAATAGCTCCGGTTCTGACTGGAATCCAATTGATAAGAAAAACCGTTATTTGGATTCAAAGTCAAATCAAGTAAGTACAGCATCTCTAAAGTTCAGAATCATGTTGCAAATATGTCAAGACAATTATGATGATGGGATTAAGGATGAGACATCTAAACGTCCTTTTGGATTGGAATGGAATGTGGATGATATGAATGAACATCAAGAAAGAATGCTTAAAATCGTCATGAAAAGCTAAAATAAGCTGCTGATTATTTCGTAAATAAGAAAAGGGACAGGAAATCCTCCCGAAGCCTGCATCCGAAGACCGACGTGTGAGCGGCGTATCCTGTCCCTTTGTAGGAAAGCACAGAAAGGTCAAGACCACGTCGCACCATACAGGTCCCTACGGCCTGGCCTGATATTAGGGTTAGCTTTCGACACAATTCTGTGCTTGTTGGTTTTGCTTGATGCGAATGGTCAAGCGAATTTGGTTCTCGTAATGGGCATCTTCGTTGATTTTGCTGATGCGGCATTCAAAGATAGATGCCCACCCCATTTCCAATAATTGGGCAATCTCTGTATTGGAAGTGCGAGGAAGATAGCCTAGCAGATATTCCTCTTTCTCGTTGTTATCTGCCACCTTTGAGTAAACCACAGCGACTGCATTCTTGTCGTATGGGTTCTCTTGGTCTCTTTGTAATTCAAGCAGAGTGCCGACCTTCAACTCTTCCCAAACTTCATTGGCATCATGATATTGGCGACCTGCGAGATGACATTCCTTGAAAAATAACTTTTTTTTCTTCATAACTTTGCTATTTTGATTTCTGTGTGCAAAGTTAGCTTGCACTTGTGCCAATTCGTGGGACAGCAAGTCTTTTTTTATGTGTTTAGAGGAAATATTTTAAAGTATACTTTGCAAAATTACGAAAATATTTCTAACTATACTTCGAAAAAATTCTAAAAGTTGCTTTATTTAAGTAATTTTTATGCTTTCCTTTGGGAATATGGATAAGCGCATCCACTTCCGCTTCTCCCGCAGGGCAAACTTGCAGGAAATCATCACGGCGCAGAACGAGATGCCTATTCCATCAAAGTCGATTCCTACAATCAGCTGCAAACGTAGAAACTTTCCTTCTAAAAAGGAAAGAAATCGGCAATTATTTCCTTTTCAAAAGGAAAGCTTATTCTTTCTTTATCCCAATCTTGTATTTTTAACTCCGATTTGCTTGTTGTTCTCAGAAATTTTGCTTAACTTTGTGCCAAAATCAAAATGGTGCAGATTATGGCAGCAAAATTCTATCCTGTAGGCATTCAGACATTCTCGGAGATTATCACCAAGAATTATCTCTATGTTGACAAGACCGGTTACATCCATCAGATGACCCATTCCGGCAAGAAATATCTTTTTCTGAGTCGCCCTCGTCGATTCGGAAAGTCGCTTCTTGTCTCTACCTTGCAAAGCTACTTCGAAGGAAAGAAGGAACTTTTCAAGGGATTGGAGATGGAAAGGCTGGAACAGGATTGGGTGGAATACCCTGTCTTGCATTTTGATCTGTCGGGTGGCAAGCACATGCAGGAGGATGCGCTGATACGCTATCTTCTCTTTATTCTGAAACAGCATGAAGAGAAATGGGGAATCATGACGGATGCGCCCGACCCAAATGTAAGATTGCTCAATCTCATCAGCAAAGTTTATAAGCAAACCGGCAAGCAGGTGGTCATTCTCATCGACGAATACGATGCGCCCCTCCTGGATGTGGTGCACGAGGAAAACCAGCTGGTGGCTCTCCGTCAGATTCTTCGCAATTTTTTCAGTCCCTTGAAGGATTCTGACTCCATGCTGCATTTTGTATTCCTCACGGGCATTACCAAGTTTTCGCAGCTCAGCATCTTCAGCGAGTTGAACAACATCACCAATATCAGCATGCTTCCCGAGTATGCGGGCATTTGTGGTATTACCAAGGAGGAGATGCTTACCCGGTTAAAAGAGGGGATACAGGAATTGGCCGAGGCAAAGAACTGGACGATGGATGAGACGCTGAGCCGACTCAGGGATTATTATGACGGCTATCATTTTGCATCAGAATCGCCTGATATCTTCAATCCGTTCAGTTTGCTCAGCAGTCTTTCGCTAAAGCGGGTAGAGCCATTCTGGTTTTCTACGGGAACTCCTACCTATCTCATCAATATGATGAAGAAGTTTGGTGTCAACTTCAGCGATTTCGCCGAATCCATGGAAGCGGGCGTTTCAGACTTTGATGCGCCTACAGAAACGATGACAACTCTTACGCCTCTGCTCTATCAGAGTGGCTATATTACAATCAAGGATTATGAAGAGGCTTACGATTCCTATACTTTGGGTATTCCGAACAGAGAAGTGCGGCTGGGGCTGACCAAGGCGCTGATTCCTTACTATGTAACGCCTAACACGCAGAATGCCAATAATACGACCCGCAACATGGCTCGTGCCTTCGATAAGGAAGACCTGGGACTGGCCCTGCAGTATTTGCAGACTTTCCTGGGCACGGTTCCATATTGTGCCCATACGGACTATGAGGGGCATTATCAGCAGATGTTCTATGTCATCTTCTCGCTTCTTACGGCTTGGATGGTAGATGTAGAAGTACATACTCCGAATGGCAGGGTTGATATCGTGGTTATGACGAGATCTCGTCTTTACTTGATAGAGTTGAAACTTAACCAGAATGCCCAGGTGGCGATGCAGCAGATCAATCTCAAGAACTATCGCCAGCGTTTTGCCTTGTCGGGCCTTCCTATAACCAAGGTCGGGGTTAATTTTGATAGTGCTACGCATAACATCACGGATTGGGTCGTGGAGTGAGAAATGCCTTCTAGAGAAGAGGGGATTTTCCTGGGGGGCTGCGTTCCAGTTACCCTGCTAAATCTTCCAGATTCCAGTTCTTCCAATTA
>JAJWLX010000152.1 GCA_021636625.1 Prevotella sp.
CTCTCAGAAAGTCGTTGACTCCCTGCGAGTAACTGGCGTTCTGCACCACATCGCTTCTTAGGAAAGGTACGGCGAGGATGATGACTTCTTCTCCTGCCTCGTTGGTTACGGGGATGATGAGGTCATCGAAGGAATAGATCCAATGTCCGCCGGTTTTATCATCGTCCTCGCTTTCTCCCTGCTGCCAGATTTTCCTTACGTTTCCTCTAATTTCCACGTGGTATCGGGTGAGCAGCGGACGTGGAGCCTCCAGTCGGCTGGCGGAATCGTGGTTGCCGGCGGTAATGATGACCTGCATGTTCGGGCACAGTTGGGTAGCATCGGCAAGAAACTCGTAATAAACGGTCTGTGCCGCTGCCGATGGATTTCCGTTATCAAAGATGTCTCCTGCTATGAGGAGAGCATCGGGCTTTTGTTCAGCGATTTGTTCCAGGAGCCATTTCAGGAAATGCTTGTGTTCAGGCAGACGGTCGTTGCCGTGAAACAGGTTGCCCAGGTGCCAGTCGCTGGTTGCTAATATCTTCATACTCATAAGAATGTCTAATCTTAGTCTTTTTCTTTGTCTTTGGCTTGCAATCCTTTGACCTTTGGTTTGCAATCTGACTACAAAGTTAACACAATTATTTGGGATACGCAAAGAAATAAGCTCAAAAAACGAAGAATTATGGCCGGAAAAGTAAAGATATTCAGGAAAAGTCTTGTTTTATATCTGATAAAGTTGTATCTTTGCAAGGTAGAAATCTTTGTTCATAAACATTGAATGTCCGTTCAGTGTCTTTGAACGGCGGTTCATAGACTTTGAATGTCGGTTCAATGTCTATGAACGGAGATTTCTCCTAGGATTAAATACTTTTCTTCCTAGGTTTGTGGTCTTTTCTTCTTAAGTGTGATCATAAATGCTGTAGGATGCAAAGGCTGCTGCAATAAGAAATACAGATAAACTAAAATAAGAAAGGAAACTGATATGGCTAAGTACAAATTGCAGGAAATGGGGGATATGCGCTATGATGGCAAGCGCAGAGTTTATCCCAAGATGGTGACCAACCGGACACTATCCCGAAAAGAGTTCGTCAAGATGATGCAGAACTACCATCGCGGTATTTCGGAAAGTACCACGGAGGCTGTGTTGACTGATGTGGTTGATATGCTGACAGATATGCTCTCCATGGGGTACAACGTGAATCTGGAAGGTTTCGGCACCTTCTCCCTCTCCCTCGCTTTCGAGGATGAGAAGCCTAGGGAAATTCTGAATCCTGATGATAAGATGACGTATCGCAAGGTGGGCGTGAAGGACATCAACTTCAAGGCGTCTCCTGAGTTTGTCAAGGATGTGAAGCGTGAAACCGACCGTGACCTGGAGCGTGATATGGGTGGCGTAAAGGTTATCCGTAAGCAGCTCTATTCCAGGGAAGAGCGCATCGCCCGAGCCCTGGAGGTGATAGAGAAGAACGGAGTCCTCACCCTAGGCGATTATGCCTCCATCAACAACCTGAGCCGTACTGCCGCCTCTATGGAACTGAAGGAGCTGACAAATGACAAGACTTCGCTGATAGATTCACTAGGCCGCGGCAGCCATAAGGTTTGGGTGAAGAGGAAAGAATAAAATACTAGAGTGTGGCAATAGGTGGCAATAGGTGATAATAAAAAATGCCCTTATTGCCACGCTTAAAACGCTAAATACCAGAGTGTTATCAGAAAGTGTGGCAATAGTTACATTAGTTTAGAGAAAAAAGATTTTTCTTTAAATAAAAAAAATGACTCGCTTGCAGTTCTAATGGGATGCAAACGAGTTCTGTTGCTGCAAAGATACAAAGATTCTTTGATAAAACAAACTTTTTGAAAAGAAAAATCACAAAAAGTAGCTTCATTTTATATAATTGAAGGGCATTTGCCGAAGGTGAGTCAAGTTTCGCATGTGGTTCAAGCACGGGCTGAAGCCCCAAAGCTCCTAGCCACCACACGCCCTGAACCAACGGTCACCGGCGCGTAGCGGAAAGGTAAAGGGCAGAAGCTCATAGTTCAGGGCAACACCCTGGGTATTAGTGTGTTGTAACCTTGCGCCCTGTAAGGGCAAAAGCCTTGAATATATGCTGCTTTATAACCAATTTTATTTGGATTTGCAAGATGAATGCTTGCTAGGAGTAAAAATATTATACGAAGCTTTTGCCCTTACTATTATATTTGCACTTGGAAAAATAAAGAGGTAAGAATC
>JAJWLX010000098.1 GCA_021636625.1 Prevotella sp.
CCGCTCTACACGGTTTTGCAGACCGTTACCTAACCGCTCGGTTAAGACACCTTGTAGAGTTTTCTGTTACCATTTCTGATAAGCGAGTGCAAAGGTACTACTTTTTTTTGAATCCACCAAATCTTTCCGCATCTTTTTTTCGAAAAATATTCGATTTTTTCAAAATTATTCATTTTCTGAGCCATTTCTAGTGATTATCTGTAGAATCCAGCTTTCCCTTCTTCTTGCACTGTTCATAAAAAGCGCAACCACTGCACCGGTAGTTGCCATCCTTACATTTGTTTGCCTGTTGCAACGATTTATAAATACGAAAGGCGGCATACAGAATGCATGCCGCCAGTATCGTTGCAATGATGGTGTATTGTATCATCATTTTCTTTTAGAGTTTAAAAATCCCTCTTTAACCTACGGCATTGTAGCCATTGGTAGAGTTCTTACGCATAATGTCGCGGATGTTCATCTCCTTGAAACCCTCGGCACGCTTCTGCTCCTCCAACTCTTCCTCTTCCTCGATATCCTTCTCGGAACGGGTAAAGGTGAAGGTCTTGTACTTAAATTCTGCGATAGCCCAACCTACGAGTGCTACCACGATTAATGCGAATAATCCTACTACTGCGTTCATTTCTTTCTCCTTATTATATAATAATGTATATTTTAATAATCGTCATCAGCTACGTCCTCTGCATCATCGAGTCCCAGGTTCTCTGGATCCTCGAAGGTAGTACGGTAGCTTTCCTCGGTGAGCTTGTCGTCATCGAATGCATCATCGTCCTCATCGGGATCATTGTAGTGATCCTCAATCTCTGGTGCATCCTCATCTTCATCTTCATCGTTGTCACGGTCCAGCAAGTCCTCATCGCGATCCATGTCGTCATCCATAAACTTCATGCGGATCTTCTCCTGCTTTGGCTTCTCCTTGGCGAAGATAGCCTCTACCCAGGTGCCCTTTGGTACTACGAGTACTTCGTAGTCATCAGCGAGCTTCTTCTCATAGAGACCACCTGGTTTCTTGAGGCGATCCTTTGGGAGGGTAGTGGTACTGATGTCGAAACCGCTCTCGATGATGTCCTTGATGCTCTGAGACAGACTATCCCAGCCACCGCCAAAGTTACGCTCCAGCACTTCGATGAGCTTGGTAGCTGTTATATGGCCGATGTTCTCATAGGTGAGGTCAGTCACACGCATGATAGGACGCTTCTTGATGGCATACTTCTCGTTCTTGTCGTCGATACGGAAGGTACCGATCTTGAAGCCACGGTCTATCAACTTGTCGAGCACTTCAGTACGGTCAATCTTGACTGGCTCAATCTCGAAAGCACTACGAATGATGTCGAGGTATCTACGCTGATTATCTTTCAGGTCGTTGTCTTTCTCGGCAGCTTCCCAGAGACGGAAAACATCATTCTCCTGGAGATCCCAGACACTGCTCTTGGTCAATGTCTTGAGGGTGATATTTTTTTCATTTCTCATTGTTGTACGTATTTTGATTGCAAAAGTAAGTACTTCTTTTTATATATCCAAATTTTCTAGCTTATTTTTTTGCTTTTATGCATTTTTTTTTCTTTTATCCCAAAAACTTGTGCGTGTTTCGTTTTTTTTCATTACCTTTGTGGCGAAAAAATAATTGATATGAGTGAACCGTTAGCTGAAAGAATGAGACCTCGCTCGCTCGCCGATTATGTCGGACAGAAGCATCTGGTAGGCGAGGGTGCCGTGCTGCGCAAGATGATAGACGCAGGGCGCATATCCTCTTTTATTCTCTGGGGACCTCCGGGAGTGGGCAAGACTACTTTGGCTCAAATCGTAGCCCAGACCCTGAAGGTCCCTTTCTACACCCTTTCTGCCGTTACCAGTGGCGTAAAGGATGTGCGCGAGGTGATAGAGAGAGCGAAGAGTGGCAGATTCTTCAATTCTGCTTCTCCTATCTTGTTTATTGATGAGATTCATCGTTTCTCCAAGAGCCAGCAGGACTCTCTGCTGGGGGCAGTGGAGAAGGGCATTGTCACCCTGATTGGTGCTACCACGGAAAATCCCTCTTTCGAGGTAATCCGTCCGCTCCTTTCCCGTTGCCAGCTCTATGTGCTCAAACCGTTGGAGAAGGAAGACCTGGAGGGGCTCCTGCAGCGAGCCGTCACTGAGGATGTGGAACTCAAGCAGAAGAAGATTGAGTTGAAGGAAACCGCAGCCATGCTCCGCTTCAGTGGCGGTGATGCCCGGAAATTGCTCAATATCCTGGAACTGGTGGTGGAATCTGCAGGCTGTGATGAAGTGGTTATCACCGATAAGATGGTAGAGGAACAGTTGCAGCAGAATCCGCTGGCTTACGATAAGCAGGGCGAGATGCATTATGACATCATCTCTGCCTTCATCAAGAGTATTCGAGGCAGTGACCCTGATGCGGCGCTCTATTGGATGGCGCGTATGATAGAGGGCGGCGAAGATCCGCAGTTTATCGCCCGGAGAGTGGTGATCAGTGCAAGCGAGGATGTGGGGCTGGCGAATCCGAATGCGCTCCTGCTGGCGAATGCTGCCTTCGATACGGTGATGAAGATAGGCTGGCCTGAGGCAAGGATTGCACTTGCCGAAGCGGTGGTGTATCTGGCTACCAGTCCGAAGAGCAACAGTGCATATCTGGGCATCAATGACGCCATTGCTACAGTGAAGCAGACGGGTAATCTGCCTGTGCCGCTGCATATCCGCAATGCGCCTACCAAACTGATAAAAGACCTGGGCTATCATGATGGCTATAAATATCCTCACGATTATCCGGGGCATTTCACAGAACAGCAATATCTACCTGATGAGCTGAAAAACGCCAGATTCTGGCATCCGCAGCATTCTCCTTCAGAAGAACGACTCTATAACTGGATGGTTACCTGCTGGGGAGAAAGATTCAAGAACCGCTAGGCGTTCCGACGGATTTGCAATCCGTCGTTAAAAAATGTTTGACCTTTTAAAACCGGGGGATTTGAAATCCCCCACATCAAATAATTTATTACGAGAAAATGACTATTCATCAAGACCCGGAACTAGTGATGACACTCCAGAGCGTCATCGAGTTCATTGGAACCTTTGCATTTGCCCTTTCGGGCATCAGACTTGCCGCCAGCAAGCATTATGATTGGCTGGGCGGATTTGTGTGTGGTGTGGCTGTAGCTATCGGAGGCGGAACTATCCGCGACGTGATGCTGGGCTTGAATCCTTTCTGGATGTCGAGTCCTATCTATCTTCTGTTTACGTTCTTGGCCCAACTGGTGGTGATTGTGTGCCATCATTATCTGAAGCGTCTGGACAATACCTGGTTTCTTTTCGATACCCTCGGTTTGGCGCTTTTCAATATCGCCGGAATCCAGAAGACCCTCGATTGTGGTTTCCCATTCTGGGTAGCTATCATTATGGGATGTATCACGGGCTCCTTTGGAGGTGTCATCCGTGATGTGCTTCTCAACGAGGAACCGGTTATCTTCCGTAAGGAGATCTATGCGATGGCTTGTGTGTTGGGCGGCCTGGTTTACTGGGCATTCAGCTATCTGGGCTTGAGCCTCTATGTGACAGTGATTGCCTCCTTCCTCACCGTCTGCATCATCCGCCTGCTCGCCGTGAAATACCATATCTCGCTGCCTACGCTGCGTGATGAGGAGGATAAGAAAGAATAATTTAGAATTAAACAATAACATTAAACGATAAACACTAATTAATGAGAAGAGAGAAAATCTTAGGGATGCTGATTTTGGCGATGATGCTGATGTTTCAGACTTCGCTGATGGCACAGAACAAACGTGAATTCCGTGGCGCCTGGATCCAGTGTGTCAACGGACAGTATTTGGGTAAATCAACCCAGCAGATCCAGTCGATGCTCACCCAACAGCTCGATGAATTGCAGAAGGATGGCGTGAATGCCATCATCTTCCAGGTGCGTGCAGAATGTGATGCCCTTTATCAGAGTGATCTTGAACCTTGGAGCAAGTTCCTCACCGGTGTCCAGGGCAAGGCTCCATCGCCTTATTGGGATCCGCTGGAGTGGATGGTTGAGCAGTGTCATCAGCGTGGAATGGAGATTCATGCCTGGATCAATCCTTACCGTGCCAAGCATGGTTCTACCTCGTTCTCCCAGGTATCATCCCAGAGCGTAGTGAAGAAGCATCCGAACCTCTGTTTCAACTATGATAATCTCGTGCTTCTCAATCCGGCACTTCAGGAGGCTGCTGATTATACCTGTCAGGTGGCTGCTGATATCGTGAGCCGTTATGATATCGATGGGTTTCATATCGACGATTACTTCTATCCTTATCCGGTAGCAGGCAAGCAGATTCCTGATCAGCAGATGTATGCAGCCAATCCTCGCGGATTCCGTAATATCGGCGATTGGAGAAGAGATAATGTGAGCCGGTTCGTCAAGCAGTTGGGTGAAACCATCCATCGTGTCAAGCCTTGGGTGAAGTTCGGCGTTTCTCCTTTCGGTATCTATCGCAACCGGAAAAACTCTCCGATTGGCTCACAGACTTTCGGTCTTCAGAACTACGATGATCTCTATGCAGATGTTCTCCTCTGGGTTAACAATGGCTTCATCGATTACTGTGTGCCTCAGATCTATTGGGAGATCGGTAACAAGGCGGCAGATTACAAGACCCTCATCGAGTGGTGGAACAAGTATGCTGGCAACCGTCCTCTTTATATAGGTGAGGATATCGAGCGTACGGCGAAGTTTGCTGATCCTACGAATCCGAAGAGTCATCAGTTGCCAGCCAAGCATCGCCTTCACCAGCAGATGAATAATGTACAGGGCACCGTGCTTTGGTATGCCAAGACTGCAGCAGACAACGTTGGCAACATCGGACATACTCTGCGCGATTATTACTGGAAATATCCTTCGCTTCCTCCATTGATGCCGTTCCTCGACGATAAGGCGCCAAAGGGCGTGAAGAGTCTGAAGATGGAGTGGACAGAGAAGGGACCACTGCTTACCTGGAAGGCTCCAAAGGCAAAGAAAAAGAAATGGGGCGATGTCGCCAACCGCTTTGCCATCTACCGTTTTGAAAAGGGAGCGCCTGTGAATCTCAATGATGTCACCGCTCTCCAGGCAGTTGTTTACGATACCACCTATCCGATACCATACGTAAAGGATCAGAAATATACCTATGTCGTTACTGCGCTCGATCGCGTAGGTAACGAGAGTAAGGGTAAGAAGAAAACCGTTTCGCTTTAGGCGAATCGGTTTTCTTCATAAATAGCAAATCTCTTAATCAGCGCATACCATAATCAACCCTTTTATGTAAATCCAACCCCGAATCGTTAATATAAATTAAATTATGGGCGTTTTTTTTGTGGATTTGTTTTTTATTATTAATTTTGTAACGAGTTTGAGAATATCAATGACCGAATTGCTCAAGCAGATTGCGGGAAATAGCTACACCTGGGTTCGGGGTAGCTCCTAAACCAGAAGCTTCGAAGCCCTAGAAATACTGACAGTTAAATGAGGGCAACAATGTTCGAGGTAGCCTGGTCAATCTACAGGCTCCTTAGCCACATTAGCTAAGGGGGTAGAGAAATTATATACTTTCATGAACTCTTTTACTTGAATGAATTTAGTCAATCAACCCTTTTCTGATTCCAATGAAATAGAAAGTCAACAACCAGAAATTCCAAAGAATTGGTATGCGCTGCACGTGTATAAAAACAAGGTGTCGGCATGTCGTGATAAGCTGAATTTCATTAACAAGGAATTTGAAAAGTCCGAAGAAGAACGTAATAGTCAGATTCCCAACGAGTTATTCGGGGGGGGGTGGTGAACAGCTTTCTTTTTATGCACCCTTTGTAAGGCTTGACCGTGTAAACCAGCAAGGCAAGCGAGTTGTAACCGAAAAACCACTCATTCCATCACTCTTTTTTATTCAATGCACGAATAGGCAGGTTGAAATCTTCGACCAGCTGATGGGCGATATGACCCGTATCTATACCCACCTGAAGGAGGGCAAGGTGCAGCCTATTGCCATCCCTTTGCGCCAGATGGAGATGTTTATCCAGGTTTCGTCGGGCGACCAGGAGGGATTGGAATATTATGGTCCTGATGCCTTCGATTGGCGAAAGGGCGAGAAAGTGAGGGTTATTGATGGACGCTTCAAGGGCTTGGAAGGTGAAATCAAGCGCATTGACGGGTCTAAAAGATTAATTGTTGCCATTGAAGGCATATGCTGCGTGGCTACTACATATATACCAAGATGCTTCTTGGAAAAACTCTGATTAAAAATAATTATTATAAACATGAATTTAAGTAAAGTTATGTTGTCAGGAGCACTAGCGATAGTGCTCCTATCGGCTACTTCATGTAAGACGCCGTCAAACATTGCGTATTTTCAGGATTTGAACAATAATCCTGATACCGTTATTACCCTGCAGAACAGAGTGATAACCGTAAAGCCTACCGATAAGCTCTATATCGGAGTCAAGAGCAAGGATCCGCAGATCTCGCAGCTCTTCAATCTCACGGGCGGCACCAGCAGCGGTGCCTACAATATGTCGCAGGATGCCTATTACTATACCGTAGATAGCAAGGGAGATATCGATTTCCCGGTTGTGGGAAAGATACAGGTGGCTGGTCTCACCCGCGAGGAGATTGCCGAGAAGGTGAAGAAATCGCTCGTGGATGCTAGTCTCGTCAAGGACCCTACCGTCACCGTGAGTCTCAGCAACCTCCATTATTCCATGATGGGCGAGGTAGCCAAGCCGGGGCAGTATGCCATCGACGAGGAAAAGGTGACCATCCTCGATGCCATCAGCAAGGCGGGAGATCTCACCATCCAGGGTAAAAGAAATGATGTGATGGTGCTCCGACAGGAAAACGGACACCAGAAGATCTACAAGATTGACCTCTGCTCCGGCAGGGACATCTTCAGTTCTCCTGCCTACTATCTCCAGCAGAACGATGTGGTATATGTTACACCTAACGATACCAAGAAGAGAAGCTCTACGCTCAACGGAAATACCGTGCAATCTACGGGATTCTGGATGAGCATCTCATCTCTCATCGTTACCATCCTCACCTTCCTGAAAGTAAATTAATAAAGAAAAATGATACAGAATACTACTCCGGCTAACCAGCCCGCACAGATGAATCCGCTGCTCAGACGCAATCAGGCAGACGACTTCATCCGCCTGCAGGATCTCTTCTATCTCTGCCTCGCCAAGTGGCGCTGGTTCATCCTTTCGCTAGCCGTAACGATCGGCATCGCCACCTATTACATTCTCACTACCCCAAACGTATATCAGCGCACCGCATCCCTGATGATCAAGGACGACAGCAAGTCGCAGGGCATCAGCAGCGATGTTTCTTCCATGTTCGCAGATATGGGAATGGGAGGCGCCAAGAGCAATGTAAACAATGAACTCATTGCCATCCAGTCGCCAGCCGTGCTCCTGGAAACCGGAAAACGGCTCAAGCTCGATGTAGATTATGCCATCGACGGTGCCTTCCACAAGGAGGCGCTCTATGGCGGCGATCTCCCTGTAACCGTAGATTTCATCGGCTTTACCGATGAGCAGAGCGGCAGCTTCCAGCTCCAGCTCAAGGGCGATGGCTCTTACGTCATCAGCAAACTCAAGGGCATTAACCGTGATAATCTTCCGGTAGATGACAGCGATGAGATTGCCGGCAGACTCGGACAGATCATCCACACCCCACTGGGAAAGATCAAGGTAGATAAGGCTCCTTCTTACACCCAGTTTGTAAAGAATGGTGATGCTCCGGAGCTCTATGTATCCCGCAGCAATATCTATGCGATGACCGACCGCATCAAGGAATCGCTCGTTGCCAGCCTGAGCGAGGAGAAATCCACCGTCATCGACCTTTCCTACAAGGATGTGCTCCCTAAGCGTGCAGAGGATGTCATCAACACCATCATCTCCGTTTACCGCAAGAACTGGCTCGAGGACAAGAACCAGATGACCATCTCCACCTCTCACTTCATCACCGAGCGACTGGGCGTGATAGAGCGCGAGCTGGGCGATGTGGATAAGAATATTTCAGCCTTCAAGAGCAGCAACCTGCTGCCCGATGTAGAGGCTGCCGCACAGCAGTATATGCAGAAGAGCACCGAGGTAGATAAGCAGATCATGGATCTCAACTCGCGCCTCGCCATTGCCCAGTATATCCGAAACTATCTCACCGGCAAGGTGGGCAAGAACCAGCTCCTGCCATCCAATACAGGCATCGAGAGCCCGGGTATCGAACAGCAGATTGCCGAGTACAACAAGAGCCAGCTGGAGCGTAACAACCTGGTGGCTAACTCCAGTGAGCAGAACCCGCTGGTGGCTGACTACGACCAGAGCCTTGGCTCCATGCGCAAGAGCATCACTGCCAGTCTCGACAACTTCGTGGTAACTCTCAAGACCCAGCTGGGCACCCTGCAGGCAAACGAGGCTGCCACTACCACCCAGATTGCCAGCAACCCTAACCAGGCTAAGTACCTGCAGACCGTGGGTCGCCAGCAGAAGGTCAAGGAGTCGCTCTATCTCTTCCTCC
>JAJWLX010000153.1 GCA_021636625.1 Prevotella sp.
AAAGAGAACGGATGAGTGAAGAATTGTTGCAGAAAAAGCGTGAGCTAGACCAGTTAAAAACTCGCAGGAAATGAGAGAGTTAGCAGATGAAAAACAGTTCAAAAAATAAACGTTCTTTAACTCGTAAAATGCTGATTTCTAGAGATTTTTTTGTACCTTTGTATATATGAAACAGCAAGAGAATATGATATTAAACCAGCTCAATCAGTACAAAAATCTGTACCTTCAGGCGAGCAATGAAAATGCTCACTTGAAACATGCTGTGTCTAAGCATGAGGATGAGTTAGAGGCCAATCGCAAGACGATTGAGTCTATGGATAGTCGTATTCTCGAGTTGGAGGAGAATCAAAAAGAATGGGATAAGGAAAAAGCACAACTTCAAAGTCAACGAGACTGTTATAAAAAGGAACGCGATGAAGAGCGTGAGTCTCATTCCCAGACTAAAAAGGAACTGGCAAAAGCCAAGGAGGAAATAATGAAACTCCAAGAGTCCAAGGAAGCCAAGGAACTTAGCGAGGAAGCCAATGTGGACTTGCACAGTGTGGTTCTGGTGCTCCAACGCCGTCTCTTCAAGACAAACAGCGATGCCAGTTCCTATATGAAAGGCGAGGTTGAGTTCGATGAACGTCGAATGAACGACATGGAATTCTCTGATGTCGTTGACGAAGCCAACAAGTTGGCCAGTGGAATTAATGAGGAAGTTGACCAAACCCCAGTTGACACAGGTAAAGAGCCAAAGTTACCAAAGTCCGACAAAAAGAAAGAAAAGAAAGACAAAGAGGACAAGCCTAAGCGTAGAAGAAACGTCTTCTCCATCAAGGTTCTTGACTCTATGGGCATTGATACGAGCAACTTGCCTGCCGGCTTCAAGCTAATCCATCGCAAAGACAAGATTACTGGCGAGGACGTTTGGACGGTGAGAATGTACGATTGCTATGCTCCCTTGGCTGGTTGCATCGAGTATGAAATCGGCAGGTTCAATGTTCCTGGACATGATCCGATGTGCAGCAAGCATCCAGACCATATTGTAGGTAAGAATCCATTGCTTCCAAGCTTTGCTCGATTCTACCTTGACATGAAGATACATTATAATGTAAGTGAGAATCGCATCTTGGAGATGCTGAGGGACATGGAGGCATTTATGCCACAGTCCTCGCTCAACAAGTGGATGCACGAGATAATGAAGTGCTTGCGTGAGCGATTGCAAGGCCTGATGCTGGAAGTGATAAAGTCATCGATATATACCAACAATGACGAGACTCGTATTTTGGTTCGCAACTTGTTGGAAGACAAGCCTGACAAGTACAAAGTGGAGTATATCCATGCCGCCCTCTCCTTGGAGAAGAAGCTGGTTGTCATGCTCTACGGCGAAGGCAGTCGTAGCCATACAATCCCTGAGGAACAAATCTTCGAGCACTCGAACATCAAGTATTTTACGGCAGACAGAGCCAAGCTTTATGATACAGTAGTCAAGAGCATCGAGGAAAAGTATGGTGTGAAGATTACTCGCACGGCTTGCTGGTTCCATGCCCGTCATTACTTCGTGGACGCCTTCATAGCAGACCATCGAGTGAGACCAATCATCAAGCTTATGAACTACCTCTTCTATATAGAGCGAGTTGCAGATGAAAAAGGCAAGACAGGTGAGGCTCGACTAAAGTTCCGCTTGAAGTACAGTCGCTTCGTCGTTCAGTCCATCATGAAGGCATTGCAGAGAATGAAGGACGAGAAGAACGTGAAGAAGTATGGCAAGATGGTGATGCGAGCAGTCAACTACGTGCTTGATGATAAAGAGGCGTTTCAAGTCTTTCTCACTAATGGTGATGTAGAAATCCACAACATAGCCATTGAGCGATGCTTCCGGCATATCGCCATGGGACGTCGCAATTGGGGCAAGGCAGGTAGCCATGAGGCTGCGGAGAACTTAGCTTTTATGTATTCTTTATATGAAAGCTGCAAAATGAACAATTTAAACTTTGGAAGGTATATTGAAGACATCCTTACCCGCATGAAAGATGGGGATAAGGACTATAAGTCTATGCTTCCATGTTACTATGTAGAGAAATCCGATGAGGTGAAGGAATGCGCTTAGGCAATCCTTCACCCTAAAAACGATAATAAAATAACTTTTTTCGAAAACAGATACGTGTAACTACTTGTAAAATAGTGGGGACGCTGTAATGGTGATATAC
>JAJWLX010000099.1 GCA_021636625.1 Prevotella sp.
GCGACAAAGTTACATCATCTTTCTCAAATCACCAAATCCGTTTTTGGACGCTTACCTCAAAGACTGAATATAATCAACAACATTATTTCCTGAAGACGTAATTTCATCCACAGCAAAATCTTTATTTCTTATATAGCGTTCAAAACCAAACCTTATCGGCTCGATATAACTGGATTTTTGGAAATCCGCACGAATCAATTGGTCTATAAAAAACATGAGTTTATTTATAGCGAAAAGATTCAGATTTCCACATAAAAGAGAAAAATCTTTTGTATTTGGCTTGTAAGTGTCAATTAGTACTTTTGCTAATGAATTTTGTTGCAAGCCTTTCAAATATTTATATATATCCTCTTCCTGAAAAGAAGCATAATTGATAAGTTCTTCTAAATCTGAAGATTTAATTGTATCCAAGTTACTTAATCTGAATAGCTTTGAAAGAAGAAATCTACGCCCTGTTGGAATTTTTGAAATCATATCTGGCAATAATCCCTTAGTCTTATATTTCCATTTTACTGGGCTTGTATTTAGTTTTATGCCATCTATGAATATTTCTACATATCCTGTCCTTTGTTTTGAGGATAAAGATATAACATGATTGTCTAAATGAAATGTTAATTCTTGAAGGAATGTGCCTTTACTATCTCCATCAACCACCATTTCCAACAAACAAGACATTGAATCTTTTAAGAAAGGGATATTTTTTTCTTCATATATAAAGCATTCTTCACATCCTGTATCAGGACAATTATTCTTTGGCAATTCTAACTCTATTAAGAATTTCAGTTTACCGTCACCACTAGGATGACGACTTAAAACATTAGAAAAACTTCCAAAATCATATGTCTCGTCATACCACATAAAAGGACCTCTGAGTTCATGCAAAATTGATTGCTTAAACAAAGGAAATAAACGCAGAATAGAACTTTTACCAGAAGAATTCTTACCCAAAAACAAATTGACATTATTGAATTCAATTTTTCCAGAATCTTGAAAACTTCTAAAGTTCTTTACTTGTATTGATTTCATAACTCAATATTTATGAATGTTTGTACTCAAATTGTAAATCACCGTTAGAACGTAACTACTGATTTTCAGCAGTTAGCACATCCAACATTTTTCAAAATAAGCATATTATTAATTGGTATTGCCAAAGCTACCATTTAGGCAGCCTTGACATTCTCCGTATATCACCATTACAGCGTACCCACTATATTATAGTGTCAGAAACATTCCTCCATACAAGCTAAAGGAACTTTTGCTCTTCTATCACCAGTTTGTTCAATACCGGTAAGAGTCTTTCTATCTTGCGACACTTCACCTTATTATAATAGAAGTCTATATCGTCGAGGAGGTCGTAAGCCTGGTCTTCGGACATATCACCGCCATAACCACCAGCAACAATCGTAATGGCGGCTAGCTTGCGAGCATCTAAATGGATATGGAAATCGTACGTGTTTCGAAGCAGCATAGGAAGGAAATTGTATAAGATGTTGCAATAGTGCAACAGGTCTTTGAAGTCTTCTGATTCTGTCAAGTAGGCTTCAAGCATCTCTTCCTGATATTGGCGGAGAAGCAATAAGTACTTTTCCTTTCCTACCTTACCTTTTATGTTTTGGGTCATCACCCAGAACAGGGCATGGGAGAGGACTATTTTATCTTCGGAAGGGTGGTAATAGAAGAGGTCGTCTTCAGGGCTATTCAACTTAGCCCAATGTTCATCTAATTTACTAACATTTCCTTTCGAAAAGAATTTCTATCTTCTTTATTCATTATAGTATATTGTTTCTTTTGGCACGCAGAGTATAAATGTCTTAAAGCCTTACGGGAGCATCGAGAGCATTCGCTCTAAAAATTCTTTATCTGCCATAAGACCCTATTTGTATAAATCTACATTGATATCGAATGGAGAATCAAAGTTCTTCAGCATTGCATGCTTTGTATCTTTTTCGGAGAGATTGGCATGCTCTGTTGGGATTTTCCAATCAATACCAAGGCTATCATCGAGGATGCTGATGCCACCATCTGCCTCTGGATGATAGAAGTTATCACACTTGTATTGGAAGACTGCTGTTTCTGAGAGAACTGCAAAACCATGGGCAAAGCCCTTCGGGATGAAGAACTGGCGATGATTGTCTTCTGTCAGCTCTACTGCCACATGCTTGCCATAGGTTGGTGAACCTTTGCGAATATCCACGGCTACATCGAGTACTCTGCCTTTTACGCAGCGTACCAACTTACTCTGGGTATAAGGTGGACGCTGGAAGTGCAAGCCTCGCATTACGCCATAACTGCTCATAGACTCGTTGTCCTGGCAGAAGTGAACACTGTGTCCCAGAATTGGGGCAATCTTTTCTTCAAACTCTCGCTCGCTGAAGCTCTCGAAGAAGTAGCCACGAGAGTCGCGGAAGAGGCGTGGCTCTATTATGAGAACGCCATCAATATTTGTTTTTACTATATTCATTGGTTTATCTTTTGTTCTTTAAAAAAAGAATTTCTAAAATCATCCCAGCCTTCTTTAGCATTAAAGAAGGAGTTTTTTCGAAAATCACCCCGTCCCTCTTTACCCTTAAAGAGGGCTCCACCTCTCACCCCGACCCTCTCACCCTCAGGGGAGAGGGAGGAAACCGCCCTACTCGGTGCTCGGAACCGCTGCGCTCTAAGGTTGGCGGACCATCAAAGGTCTTCGCCAGATTGTGCGGGATGGGACCGCCTGGGGAAAGAGAGTTTACAATTTTTAATTTACAATTAATAGTTTATAGGTTGCTGATTATGGCGCATGGGGACGGCTTGCTGGGTGGGACTATCATTTTTGTTCCCCACCGCAGTATCGCTCTGCGCTCGTCGCCACTCGAATGGGGGATATTTTTTAAATATTCTGCCTTTTACAGGCGCGAAATAAAATCATCTGCTGTATGTTCTGTTACAATATCGACAGAAAACCAACGCTTGCCTAAATCTTTTAGAGATGCACCAAAATGATAAACGATATCGTCTATAATAAGCCAACGATCATGCGAATGCTTGTCTCAATAGCACGGTCACTTTTCAATACGGATGACAATTGGCTTACACCTTGTTCAGTAAAAGCAAAAGGAGGACGTCTGACTCCCATCTTTATAGCCTGAATTTCATCTTCACTCATATAATTGGAGGTCACAAATTGTGACTTCCAATTATTCCATTCCTCTTCTGTCAAACGAAACATATAATAATCAGGAAAGCGCTTCATGTTACGCTTTACTGCCTGATTAAGAACTTTTGTCTCAACTTGGTAGAGCTGGGCGAGGTCACGATCAAGCATCACCTGCACGCCACGAATAGAATATATTCTCCTTTGAATTTCATTTTGAGAAGGCAAAAGTACTGATTGCCCTGACAATATTGTTAAGTTGTTATTATCTTTAGACATATGCTATTATTCTACTTTATTTTTATAGAAAGCAAAGATACAACTTTATTCCGGAACAACCAAGAGATTTTGAAAAAATCTTGCGTAGAAGAAAGGAAATTACATGCTTTCCTTTATCAATTTATATAAAAACATGGCGCTAGCATAACTTGCTAGCTTATGGTAGGCATTGCCCTTGCCTGGCTTGCCATAATCTGCGACTCCCTTTACCCACAAACATTCTACATCCATTGCCTGACAAGCAGCGTAAAGTCCAAAACCTTCCATATCAAGTGCCATCAGATTTCTGTCCATCTCATTGATGTCATCTACTATTTCAGAAGAAGCAACGACAAAGGGACCACAAACGGTAGGGGGCAACAACGGCTTTTACATTTTCTCCATCCTCCAAAAGATTCATATCTTTCAACTGTAAGTTGATATCTGATATGTAACCTCTGTCGGAAGAGATTTCTTCTGCAGCATACTGTAGACGATGGGATACACTTATCTGATGGATTTCACGAAGAAAACGAACCGTTCCTGTAGGCTCATCCAGCATCTTACCCCTAGAATAATCCTGCACAGACTTGGCTATAACAATATCGCCAAAATTGAGTTTACATTCTTTTAAACCAGCAGAAAAACCGGTCATAAAAATCGTCTTCGGCGTAAAGATCTTGCAGACAGCTGTTGTGTAAATAGATGTCTGTACCATTCCGGGATTTCCAACACATACAGCACAAACGGAATATTCCTGTCCTATACCTGATGTTGCAATTCTACAAGTATGATAAGGTAGTGGGAATGTACTGTCTTGACACTTTTTCCATCTGTCCTTACCAAAAACATCTAAAAGAGCATTGTACTCGTCTCGCAAAGCACATACGATAGCCAGGTCGTAATGAGACTTCTGACTTACGGAAGTTTCTACTTGCTGAATATGCCTCTGAAGATGGAAGACCTTGGCTCGTATCTTTGATTTCCAGTCGTTGGAATTATTCTTGTACTGTACGAGAGTCCACAACTTATCTTCAAATCTCAGTTTCAGTTCCTCAAACTTATCATCATGAGACGTTTCACCTACAATCTGGCTCGGTATGTAAATATTAGGATTGGTATAAATATCCTCGATAAATTTTGGCGAGTCGTCTTCGTTGGGTTCCAAATCTGCCCTAGCAGGAAGTACCATATCAAGGAGGAGCAAATCATAGATTTTTTCTTGCAGCAACAAACGGCCATCAAAGATATTCTTTGCTATATCTATCGCCTCTTCCGGTATATTACACTCATCCACCAAAAGAGACTTCATTGCTGAAATTTTCTCCTCTTGGTCTTCCATTATCAATATGCTAATCATAATAAATGTAAGATTTGCTGTTTTAACTTTTCTTTCCAATCATTCTTCTGAAAGGAGAAAAAAACATAATCACTGTAGTTGTCTGGGTATTCCTCTTTCAGGTCATTTACAAAGGTGAGAAGTTTTTTTCCTTCATGACTTCCATACATCGTTACGATGATTACTTTCGTGCCGATGTCACGCAGATACATACCATTGAGGATTTTCCTTCCTGCCACAGGTTCCGGTTCGCCACCACTTTCTTCCTTTGAACGGTCAAATGTATGCATCGACATATCCAGGAGTATCACGAAATAGTCTTTATGATGCTCATAGATTTCCTTCTGTGAAGAATTATAAGATTCTCGGCGCACGACCTCTATGCCAGGAAAAGCCTCTTTCAGATAGGCGATGATGGCATTTGCCTTCTCCTCCATATCTTCCACCAATAATATTTTCTTATTATCCATTGGCTCGAATATTTGACAGGTTAATAGTTATCACAGAGCGACACTTGCCATCATTTACCTTGATAGAAACTTCATTGTCGGTACAGCCTAAATCGTAACGCACTATCTTACGAGCTTTCACGAGTCCGCTGCCGCCTTCTTTCTGAAGTCTATCTTCTGATGACAACAGCTGAGTGAATTTCTCGTTTAACAATTCTGCGTCGCCTGAGCAATTATTTTCAAAAATAATCGTCAAAACTCCGTCTTCAACCGTTGCATTGACATTGAACTCTTTTTTATATTCATCCTTGCTATGAAGCATCATGTTGGTAATGAAGATACGAAGCAAATCACTGATATGAATGCAATACTCTCCCTTTATCTTCAAATCTTCGATACAATTACAATGCATTGTACAATTAATACTTGGATGCATCTTGCAGGTAATATTCCAAACTATATTCAACTGATTGGCAAAATTGAAATCATCAAACTTGGCATCCTGGATATGAAACCATTCTGTAACAGCACCTATCCGTCGCTCTAATCGTGAGCGACAATCACTCAAGGTGTGACGGAACGCAGTCTTGAACCTAGTATTGCTGATCTTATCGCAAATTGGACTCAAATCATCCAATGCAGTGCGAAGATGAGTGATGAACTCTCCTTGAAGAATAGCCCTAATTTTCGTCAAATTAACTGCTGTTACCTCCCACATGGTATACATTAACATATCGCAGAAGGTTTCAAAAGAATCGGAGCTCAAATAAGAATGAAGGACATCCATACAAATTTTATCATCGCTCAATATATAATCGAAAGCACCCTTGTCCTTTTCATCTATCCTTATTTGCAGCACATCACTCTTGAAAGAAGATATGCAAGTATCTACCTTCTGAGAAAATTTCTCCAACTCTGCCATCAAATAATCATTCTCATTCTCTGAAAGCGCACACCGATTTCTCCAATATGTAATTGGCACATACTTTTCATTTACCATGTTGAGAACCAGAACGCTTTCATCAAAAACAGAACGTACCTCTCCTTCAAAGACGCCATGACGGATACGAGTACTCAGATAGGTGCCCAGACCAAACTTGCTCTTCAAGAATTTATAGCGTATCTTGTCATAAAGCTGGTACGATATCTCCTTCAATGAGTTATCGGTAAAATGGACACCGGATGACCACACATCACGTACCTGCTCGTCAGGATGGCTCTTCATCTGATCTACAAGTACCATTAAGCTACCATATTCCAAGAGTTTATTCTGTGTGCCATATTGTTCATAAAGACGACGGATATCAGCTAACTCATACTTTATAATCGCAGGCTGGTTAGCATATATCTTGCTCTCATCCACCTTTCGCATACCCTCATAAGCTATCATCTCCTCAGACAATGCCTGTTGCCACTTCAGGTATTGCTCCTTATGAGAGGTATCCATTTTGACAAGATAGGCTATAATGGCACGCATCTGATCCAAAACTTCACGGGTACTCTCTACGAATGTGGTATGTCGAAGGAAATCGTCCTGTACAATTTGCGCCAAGAACACTTCCACCTTCTTCTGGTCGAAGGTTTCAAAGACCTTGAGAAGTCCCTGTATCGGCTTTACCTCCAAATATCGACAATAGGACTCCAAGAGGAAACTTAAGTCTGACTCCTCACGGATATTCATCACGGCAAATATCAGGAAATCCAAATTATACCGTAAACCTTTATACTTGCTACGATTGAGATGATAAACAAAATCCTTAGTCATCAACTTAGCAACAAAGGCATGGTTTTCCATATATTTACCAACATAGTAACGAATGGCTCCCATACTGTCACCAGTCTCAACAAAATTGCTAAAGCATAAGTTTACTGCAGACTGAACTACAGGAACACATTCTTTGTACTCCTTGCAAATATCATCCAGCAAGGCATTACTCTTTTCGTATTCTTTATTGTTATGCAATATACGGGCATTGTCTATGCTGCTGATACAATCTACTACACCATCATCCTCATTGATGATATTCTGAATGCGATGTTTCTGATACTTGATAACTACCGAACCCAAAATATGATGAGATGCCTCATCCAAATATTCGATTTGTTCATCTGTCTCATCAAACATTTTGGCAAAGTAAGGATCAAAGGTGCGCTTGAACATAAAATGCAGATTTGTTGTATCGTTCATATCCTGCTGCCGCTTATGAAAATAATCTAATTCTGCACAAATAGAAAATCCATATAAGCGCTTGCTGAACTGATAGAACTTATAGATATTCTCCTTGATGTTATCGCCATTCTTTATCAAATAGACTAAATGGGCCAGTTTATTGATGGGAGTATCAGCATCTGTGGTTATATTTTGAAAACCCTTCTTCGCCAATATCAAAGAATGGCAATAGAGCTTAATAAAATCAAAGTCTGAAGGATTCTTTGCTATATACGACTTGCATTCCCTGATAACTTCTTCATATTCGCCCACATAATAATGGTCTAAGACGCTGACGAATGCTGTATCAAAATAACTCTCAGGCAATTTTTCCTTGCACAAAGCTACCAGCGGCAATAAATCTGGGTCTTTTAAACGCTTATACAGATGGCTGCCGACTTCTGTCAAAGCATAATTTTCCAGTCCAGACTGAATACTGCAAACCTTGATGATGCGAATCAACAGAATGTAGCGGTCTATAAGTGAATTGGTAGATTCAAAAAGAAGCATAGGCGCCAATTCCTTGATAGAACTATTGCAATAGAAATTCAACCGGAACAGGAAATAATTGTCTCGATCCTTCAGGTATGTCTTGGAATTGCGCTTAAATATAGACTCCAATTCCATATCAAAATCCAAGGCAGATATGTTTTCCATGCTTCGCTTATATAAGAAATGAAGCAGGAGAGAAACATATCCCCTTTTATCCTCTTTATGTATCTGGTTGACTTCTGATACCAAACGTATCATCTGTTCACTATCCCCCATCAAACGTATATCACCATTACAGCGTCCCCACTATTTTACAAGTAGTTACACGTATCTGTT
>JAJWLX010000154.1 GCA_021636625.1 Prevotella sp.
ACTATGGCGTCTTAATGAGCTATTACATGAATGGAATTGATGAAGGTGTTGCCAAGGGTGAAGCCAAAGGTTTTGCCAAGGGTGAAGCCAAAGGTTTTGCCAAAGGTGAAGCAAAAGGCATTGCCAAAGGTGAAGCAAGAGGCATTGCCAAAGGTAGCTATCATAAAAGTCTGGATATAGCGAAAAAAATGCTATTGAAGGGTATGGATGATGAGTCTATCATGGAACTCACGGGCTTAACCCAAGAGCAATTGCATCAATTGAAATCATAAAATTATTAAATACAAGTTCTCCCTATAAGCCAGGCGATAAATCGCCTGAACTTATAGGGAGTTTTTTTGTTTTGAAAGTTATTACCTTACTCAGCCTCCCGGTCTTTGGGGTAATGATATATGAGACTTGGCATCCATGCTATTCTGACGATACTTAACCTCCCGGTCTTTCCTGCCGAATATTTGGTGCACATCTGCCATTCTCTATTAATAGAATAAATTTACATATATTGAGTGCACAACACTGTGCTTTATATTCTTCACCAAAATCTCCTTACTCAGCCGTCCTGCCGGATATGTTATCCGGGTTCGACCTCGCAAGACGGGGATTTCAAATCCCCTAAGCACGAATAGGTTGGGACATTTCTTGACGGCGGATTGCAAATCCGCCGAAACGCCTAGTGGAGCGGAAGAGCCATATCCGACGGGGCGGACATTCTGGCTAACTGCTATTGACTATAATTATGTTCATAACTCATTATATTTTAAATTGATAAATTTCTAAATTGATGAATGGCTAAAAAGCGAGGAACGGCCGGACCGGGTGCGAGGACATCTTGTAGGCGGTGCCGTTTAAACGGACAGACCCTGATCCCTTGCGGTCGTCGACGCCCGAATCGACGTCCACGGCGCCCGTGGAAGAGAACTCCGAAGAGGTCCATGCCCAAGTATTGATATCTCCAAAAAACTCGGTATAATTAGAGTCGCCCACTATATTCAACTTGTCATTAATATTTTTAGTAACGGTTTTCATATTATCAAAGAACCCTAAATTCGGGTGAGTAGATGTATTCTCATCCCAGATTCCTGTCCAATCATTCGAAAATGGTGCACCTAAACTTGTCATTACTGCATAATACTGACCTGCAGTGGGTAAAAACCAACCAGTACATTTGTTTGTCGGAGCAGGAAGCGTACTGTAATTCTTTGCCTGATAAGCTGCGGCTGCTTTTTGGTCCCATTTATTGATTAATGCAGCTGTCTCTGTATAGCCAGAACCATAAGTCTCATTACAAGATTTTACAAGTAAATCCCTACTGGTTACCTTTGTACTGCCTAAATCACAATTCGAATCACTATTCGAAGAATACCAGGCATATTCTCGGCCGATACTGGTTTTGCCTGTAGAATCTATAGTTTTTAGGCACATCACCAAGGCATGTCCACCCTTACCGCTCACCCCTTTTTCTGTCCAATAATTATTGCCGAGATAACCAACAATACCAATCGGTGTTTTACCATTAGCTCGAGCTGCAGATATGTCTTCAGGCTTAGTAATGGCACCATCGCTATAATAGATATCACCAACGTCCATCTTATAAGTAGGCTCATCATAATGCTGCAGTTTTAGTTTTGCTTCACCAGAATAAACCTTATTTCCTTCATTAATCGTTATGGAAACACTTATAGTTTTCCATTCATCCTTATCGGTACTGGTATTGGTAAACGTTACCGTACTATTAGGTGCAACAACCATGATACCTTGTGTCGCTGTTGTAGAAAATAATTTCTGACCAGAAGAAATAGTACCATTTGCTGTCGTTGGAACAGATCCGTTTGACCAAGTATAATCTTCGTACCCATTCAACTTATAAAAATGATCTAGAGATTTGGATTCTCTATTCAAGACTGCCAGTCCCATAGCATGCTCCATCGCAAAGTTCACCTTACAGCCATCTTCATCCAGCGAAGCCATGCCAATCTGTAAGTCACAGTCATTCATCTTCTTCAACGTACTCTGATCAGTAGCAATTTTCCAATTAGCAATGGCAGCAGCAAAGAACTGGGTGGAGCTAGAAATAGAAACATCACTAATGGTAGTATTAACCACAGGCAAACCTGCCAGGTTATCCTGATAGGGATAATACACAAAATAGTTATACTTTGGCGAGAATTTT
>JAJWLX010000155.1 GCA_021636625.1 Prevotella sp.
GAGTGCAAAAGTACTAACTATTTTTCATTCCACCAAATCTTTTCGCAAAAAAGTTGCTTTTTCAGTTAGTTTTTAACATCTATAAAGACTTTATACAAGAGATTTTAGCTGCTTACATTATTGTATATATGCGCTTGCCTATGCACACACTTAGGCGTATACGCAAGCGTATACTATAATAATTGTTAATGATTGAACATTCGCAAGTTTGCACCACACGCTCTGAAAGGGCGTGTGGGACGAAACTTGAAGAAAAATTGCTAATGATTTCACATTAATTCACGTTTAGAAGTTTACGCTTACCCATAGCCATTAACTTTATTTCGCTGATAATATTTTAACGGATTATACATCAGGGATACCGATTAGGCTGGGATTTTAGGAGTTTCTGCAGAAAGAAATCATAAAAAAAAGAGGACTCTCTAAAAAAGATACCCATTTCGGAATCGAAAATAAACGCTTAAAATATGTAAAAACGGAGTGGATTCTTAAAATATGTTTATAAAAAAGCAAGAAACACCCTTCACCACCCTTCACCTATAACTATTTGACACATAAAACGTTAAATAAAAAGGTGAAGGGTGAAGGTTTGAAAACTCTTTTTTATATATATGCGCGGCAAGGGAAAATTAAAGGGGTACCCTAGGGTCAAAAATCGGAAAAACCCTAAAAAAGAATATAATATAAGATTTAAAATATACCCTTCACCCTTCACCTCGTTGCCACAACCCAGTTTCAATATCTTCGTCATCGGAGTACCTACATTTGTCATCTTGGTTTATCCTTCGGAGATATTCTGCTATCTTTCGGAGATATTTTCTTATCCTTCGGAGATATTTTGCTATCTTTCGGAGTTATGTTCTTATCCTTCGGAGATATTCTGCCGAATGATTCCATGATTTTTTCGCACTTTATTTCCCGAATCCACGCAAATCGCACAAATCGCATAGGTAGAAAACGGAAAAGACGTATCTTTGCATTCGAAATAAAACGAATAGCGTATGAGACTGGTAGAAGAAAGAGAAGATAAGAGATTAAGATGGCAATGGCAGATCAGTTTCAATCGCAAGGAGACTGACATGAAGTCAGACATCACCATTGTTCCTAGCGGCAACTATCATATCCTGATAAAGGGTCTGAGAATGACGTAAAATTACGGAATAAATGTTAATAAAGCGCAGAGATTATCGTTCGTTTCAATAATTGGCATTATCTTTGCGCTTATTATATTATTCAATAGACCATAAATAACAAAAGAAAATAGAATTATGACAGAAAAGGAAATGTACAATCTGATAAATAGTCAGAACTACCAGCAGAGCAATGGCTTTGCTGTTAATGAGAAAGAGCGAGGTATAAGCGGTGTTTTCTCTGCTTTGATGCGCAAAGTGTATACATGGATGACCTTAGCTCTCCTGATTACGGGCGTTACAGCCTATGGTGTGGCTAGCAGTCCTACCCTGCTGATGACCTTGATGACAAGCCGTGGCTTGCTCTTTGGCTTGATTATCGCAGAGCTCGCCCTGGTATTCATCATTACCGGTGCCCTACAGAGACTCTCCCTGACTACGGCCACCCTACTCTTCATCGTCTACTCGGTTTTGAATGGTGCCATGCTTTCATCCGTATTCGTAGTTTATACGATGACCAGTATTGCCAAGGTATTTTTTATTACAGCCGGCACATTCGGAGCGATGGCTTTCTATGGTTACACTACCAAGAAGGATTTGACCTCTTTAGGAAAAATACTCTTCATGGCGCTGATTGGTCTGATTATCGCTACCATAGTAAACATGTTCTTGAAGAGTTCGGGATTTGATTACATTTTGAGTTACGCCGGCGTAGCCATCTTCGTTGGCTTGACCGCTTGGGACAGTCAGAAAATCAAGCAGATGCTCCAGACACAATACGACATGAGCGAGGGCGCACAGAAACTGGCACTCATCGGAGCCTTGACCCTGTATCTCGATTTTATCAATCTCTTCCTCTACTTGCTCCGCATCTTCGGAGGCAGCAACAAGGAATAATGAAAACGAGAACCGGGAATAAAGTAAAAAACAAAGAATAACATACATAACGAGAAAGGTTGGCTTGCCCTCAACGGGTTGGCCAACCTTTATTTTTTATTCCTAGAAAAAGTAAATGCTAGAGTTATAT
>JAJWLX010000100.1 GCA_021636625.1 Prevotella sp.
AGATATCTTTCTATCTTGTCGATATATGATTGACGAATAATAGTTGCCATATTTTATCACTTATAAATGAAACTTTTTGCAAATATACGAAAAGTTTCATTTATAAGTGATAAAATATGTCTATTTTTAGTTTTTATAACTTATAGATGGTGTCATGTAACTACTCAGCACCCATAGGGGAACTTCTATGGGTGCTTCTTAACTGTAAGATTCTGTGTTTTTACCTCTTTACTGTTTCCTCCCACCATAATCTGGAAGTCGCCAGGTTCTATCACATGCTTTAATTCTGCGTTATAGAATTTGAGCATTTCAGGAGTGATGTCGAAGCTGATTTCCCTGCTTTCTCCTGCAGCCAGATGGATTCGCTGGAAACCTTTCAGCTCCTTGACTGGACGAGAGATGCTGGCTACCATATCACGGATATAGAGCTGAACTATCTCGTCGGCATCACGGCTGCCTGTATTCTTTACGTTGATGGTGGCGGTAATCTTCCAGTCATCCATATTGACTTCATGGCTGCTCAGCTTCAAATCGCCATACTCGAAAGTGGTGTAGCTCAATCCATAGCCGAATGAATAGAGAGGACCATTGCTTACATCCAGACAATTGCTGGCAAACTTGGCAAATTTCTGATTGTCATCAGGTACTGGTCTTCCCGTATTCTGATGATTGTAGTAGAGAGGCTCCTGTCCGGTTGTCTTTGGCATGGAAGTGGTGAGCTTACCTGATGGAACCTTGTCGCCGAAGATGACGTCGCAAAGTGCATCTCCCACTTCTGAACCACCAAACCATACGTTCATGATGGCAGGAATGTGTTCTTTCTCCCATGACAAAACCGTAGGACGACCGGCAAAGTTGAGCAATACGACTGGTTTTCCCGTCTTTGCGAGTTCTGCCAGAAGTTCTTGCTGCACATCAGGCATTTCCAGATTAGTGCGGCTTGCACATTCACCGCTCATGTCGGCAGTTTCGCCCATGGCGCATACTATCACATCTGCTTCCTTTGCTATCTGCAGTGCCTCGTTCTTCATCTTAACCTCATCTCCCCAGGCGATAGACTTGCCCTGTTCGCCGTTCTTCTGAAGTTCCCTATCGCGCCAGATATTGCTGCCCTGTGCGTATGATAAGGTAGCTTTGCCATCGAGCGCTTTCTCCATCGCCTCCTTGATGGTGGTGTATTTCTCTGGAGCCTGAGCTACACTCCATGTGCCGGCAATATTATTGCGGGTATCTGCAAGAGGACCAATCAGCGCTATCTTTCCCTGTTTCTTCAGAGGAAGAAGATTTCCTTCATTTTTCAGAAGCACGAAGGTCTCGGCTGCTATGTCGCGAGCTATCTGTCGGTTTTCGGCAGAGTAGATGTCGGTCTTGTTTCGCTTGGTATTGCAGTAGCGGTAAGGATTGCTGAACAATCCCAGTTTGTATTTTGCCTCGAGGATGCGGCGGCAGGCGATGTTGATGTCTTCCTCCGTCACCTTGCCCTCTGCCACGCTTTGTGCCAGATGCTTGACGAAGGCATTGGAGCACATATCCATATCCGTACCAGCCAGGAGTGCCTGTTCTGATGCCTCTTTCAGATCCTTGGCTGTGCCGTGGTTCAGAATCTCGGCGATAGATGCATAATCGGTTACCACGAATCCCTTGAATCCCCATTGTTTTCTCAAAACATCGGTCATCATCCAGTGGTTGGCGGTGGCAGGGGTATAATCTATCAGGTTGAACGAAGACATTACGCTGCCTACGCCAGCCTTTACCACGGCTTCGTAAGGAGGCAGGTATTGGTTCATCATGCGTATGCGACTCATATCCACGGTGTTGTATTCTTTGCCGCTCTCCACGGCTCCGTAGAGGGCAAAGTGCTTGAGGCACGCCATGATTCTATCGGCTCTCAATATCTCCTCTGTGCGCATGTCGGCGCCCTGGTAACCCTGTGTGAGTGCGGCACCCATCACGCCGCTCAGGTAAGGATCCTCTCCGTTACCCTCGCTGATTCGTCCCCATCGGGCATCGAGTGCAATATCTACCATGGGCGAGTAAGTCCAGTTGATTCCTGCAGCACTGGCTTCCTTTGCCGATACTTCGCCTACCTTCTTCATCGCTTCTGTATCCCAGGAGCAGGAGAGGGCGAGGGGGATAGGGAACATGGTCTCGTAGCCGTGGATTACGTCCATGCCCACCAGCAGCGGAATGCCCAGACGGCTGTGCTTGATGGCGATGTCCTGGAGAGCCTTGATTTTGTCGAGTCCCTTGATGTTGAATACGCCGCCCATGTTGCCTTTTGCAATGTCGCCACCCACCTGGGTGTCCAGGGCTCCACCGGTAGTGATATCGCCAGCCACCATCAGGTTGAGCTGACCGATTTTCTCCTGCAGAGTCATCTTTGCCATCAGCTGGTCGATATACTCCTTCATCGGCAGGATTTTACCTTTTTGAGTTGTTGTAGCAACTTTCTTCTTGCTGGCGGGTGTATGGGCGATGGCAGGAACCATCAGCGAGCCAGCCAGCAGAAATGATAGTGATATGAATGCTGTTCTCATATTTATAATGTTTGTATGGTTATTATGCAACTTATATCATTGCTAGTATTGTTTTGCAAAAGTAATAAAAAAACTTGAGCCCACATAGCATAAAGGGTGAAAATGTGGATTTTTTTCTGTTAAAGAAGGAAATAAGACTATATATGAACAAGCTAATGATATGATGCAAACCGATCATGAGTATATCGGCGAGTTATACGATTACTTTGATGCTGCGTTCCTGAAACTCTTCCTAAAGAATGGAGCCATCTGTGAAAGAGATGAATTTGAAACAAAGGTAAAGCAGATTGGAATGAGATGATATTCGATATAAGTTTAGTGCAAACTTATACCGGGTACAAAAATAAAAGGTTCCTTGATGGAGTTTGAAAATCTCCAAAGGAACCTTTTTTTGTTTTATTTCAGTTCAAACGCCTTTTTGAGTTTCAGCTGATCGGAAGCATTTCCGACGAGCGCCTCAAACTTGCCTGCTTCTGCCTTCCAAGATGCAGCTGTTTCATCATAGAAGCTGAGTGCCTGCTTATTGATGGTGATGTTTACATCCTTGCTCTCTCCCGGCTGCAGGTAAACCTTCTGGAATCCCTTCAGCTCCTTGTAAGGGCGATCAACAGAAGCCTTTACATCATGGATATAGAGCTGGATGGTTTCTGCACCGGCACGTTTGCCAGAGTTCTTTACATTCACGGTAAAGGTGATAGAGTCATTCTGATTCATCAGATTCTTATCACTGCGAAGATTAGAGATGGCAAACTGAGTGTAGCTCAATCCATGTCCAAAGGCGAATGCTGGCTTGATGTTTTTCTTATCATTCCAGCGGTAGCCTACGTAGATGCCTTCCTTATACTCCTCATCAATGATGTTGCCCTCAGTCTTGGCTCCACCTTCCTTGCGCCAGGTGCCCGGATAGGTGTTTAATGCGTGGGCACCCACTTCCTGCAATGAGTTTACCCATGTGAATGGTAATTTGCCGCTAGGATTCTTGTCGCCGGTGAGGATAGAAGCCAGAGCTTCACCGCTTTCGCTACCGATATACCATCCCTGAATGATGCCAGCCACTTTTTCTTTCCAAGGCATAGCCACAGCATTACCTGAGATATTCACATAGATGAAGTTCTTGTTGGCTTTAGCCAAAGCCTCGATGAGCTTGTCTTGAGCGTATGGCAATTCAAGCTGTTTGCGGTCGTGACCTTCGCAATCCTGATAATCACTCTTGTTCAAGCCGCCAAACATCACCACGTAATCAGCATGCTTGGCTTTTTCTACGGCTTCGGCTATCAGCTCAGCCTCGCTGCGTTTGTCCTCCAGATTCTGTCCGGTGGTTACGCCATTGTAATTTCCGCTTACATCGCCTACATAACCTCGGGCAAACTCCACTTCCACATTATCTTTTTCCAGTCGAGATTTTAATCCGTCGAGTGGCGAAATCTCCCGCTGTACCTTGAGAGAAGAGCTGCCTCCACCCACGGTCATCATCTTCACGGCATTTTCTCCTACTACCAAAACACGTTGTGCTTTCTGGGTATTGATAGGAAGCACATGGTTCTTGTTCTGGAGTAGTACGATGCCTTCTTCGGCAATCTGTCTGGCTGCAGCATAGTGGCTGTCAGAACAGAGGAAACCATGAGGACGGTTCGGATTCATGGTGGTGCGATAGAAGAGGCGCAATACGCGGCGCACCTTTTCATCCAATTCCTTGGTGGTGTATTTACCTTCCTGGATACCTTTTATATATGGTACGGCAAGGTAGTAATTATCGTAGGCATTGCTGGCACCCATGGTCAATCCATTCGTCCATGTGCCGAACTCTATGTCGAGCCCGTTCTTCACGGCTTGGTCGGTATCGTGTGCGCCTCCCCAGTCGCTTACCACTACGCCGTCATATTTCCAGTCGCCCTTCAGAATCTTGTTCAGTGTCCACTGGTTGTGGCAGTTGTGTTCGTTCTTGTAGAGATTATAAGCGCCCATGATTCCCCAAGTCTTACCTTTCTCTACAGCAGCCTTGAAGGCTGGGAGATAGATTTCATGGAGGGCACGGTCGCTCACGATGACGTTTACCTGATGACGGTATTCCTCCTCGTTATTGAGGCAGTAATGCTTTACGCAGGCTGATACTCCCTTAGACTGTAATCCTTGGATATAAGGTACAACCATGTTGCTTGCCAGGTAAGGATCTTCACCCATATATTCGAAGTTGCGTCCGTTCAATGGGGTGCGATAGATGTTCACGCCAGGACCTAGAATCATGTCTTTTCCTCGATACAAAGCCTCTTCGCCTAATGATTCTCCATAGATTCTGCTCATCTGTGGGTTCCAGGATGCTGCCAGGCAGGTGAGGGCAGGGAAGGCTACGCAGGAGTCATTGGTTTGGCCAGCCTGCTCCCATTCGTCCCACAATACATCAGGGCGAACACCATGAGGACCGTCATCTGTCCAGAAGTCAGGAAATCCCAAACGGGGAACTCCTGCAGAGGAAAACTTACTCTGTGCATGAATGATGCGAATTTTCTCTTGAAGTGTCATTCGGGCAATGGCATCGTCGATGCGTTGTTCTACAGGTTTGGTGTTGTCGAGATAGACAGGCAACTGACCAGTTTGTTGTGCGCTGGAGGTGGCTATAGCCGCCATCGATAGTGCGCAGGATAGAATGAAATGTTTCATGTTTCTTGTGAATATTATTTCTTATGAATATAAAATTGTTAGTTATGAAAATGCGTATCTGTCATTTTCGGTTGCAAAGTTACTAAATAATAAGGTATAAACCGAGTGCTTGCAAAGAAAAAGTGGAAAAATATCATCTGTGATTTTTATAAGTGCTTGATAAAAAGTGAGGTATGAAAAATAGAAATGTGGCTAAAAGTGGAAATAAATGAAAATGAAGAATGCGCAGCCGGGTGATGAGGTAACTTACAATGGCCATTATCAGAACACGGGTATCTTCCTCTTGAAGTATTTGGACCGCCCAGGTGGAGGAAAGGTACTTAACAAGACAAAGACTGCATACGATGTGCTTGGTGTACCTGAGCGTATCCAGTGGACGGAAAGCAAGAAATACTTGCCAATCCCTCAGGATGAAATAGAGGTTGCTAAGGGTACTTTAAAGCAGAATGAGTATTAATAGTCTGTTCTCCTAGTAATAAGTTATGTTCGGCACTGTTGAACCTATGTTCAACACTGCTGAACTTATGTTTAACACTGCTGAACTTATGTTCAACACTGCTGAACATAGATTTCTTCGTAGTTTAAAAACTTTTATTCCTAGGAATAAGTGATAATATAAAAAAGAGAGTGAGTTTTCTCGGATAGAAGACTCACTCTCTTTTTTTTATGTCATTACTCTGCATTCATATATTACTCTGCATTCAGTCCCATAGACTTGATATATCCAGCTTGAGGCACACAATTCTGAAACTTAGCATTCTCAATGTTCTGTAATAAGCCCCTTTCTAGATTTGATATTCTTGAGTGGATCTTATGCGATTATCATACAGAGCTTGAGTACGTTCTCCTCGAAGTGCTCCTTGTCTATGGCATTGTTCTTGAGTATGGAACGGTAGTTATATACGGTTTGTGGCGAATAAGACAAGATGCCGGCAATCTTGGAACTTTCAGTAATGCCTAATCGCAACAAGGCGCACACACGAAGGATGGGTGGCATTTCCCCATTCTCTTTCAGTTGGATGTGTGCCGATTCGGTGAGTTGCTGGTTCAGCTCGTTTACAAAAGTTGGGTACAGAGATAGGAATGCTTTGTCGAATTCCGTCAAAAACTCCTTGTTTTCCTTTTCTGTACTTGATGAGGAAGAGAGAAGACTCAGCAGTTCCTTGCTTTGGTTGGCTTTTATCTTTCTTACAGCCAATGTTCTTAGCTTTTGGTTTCTCTCTATGTTCTTATAGCACAGGTCAATATATACCTTTACCAATCTCTCGCGCTTCTGGTTGGTATCCTTCAGTTCGTCGTTGATGAGATGTAGCTGACCGTTGAGCTTTTCCATTTTGTCAGACGTTGCCGAGATTTCATCTTTCTTTTGTTTCAGCAGCCTGTTCTTCTTGCGGATGAACAGACTGCTAATACCTACTCCAAGTAGGAGCAGGATAATGACCAATAGGGCGATGTTGAGCAATCTGTTAGTTGTTTTGATGTCATCTGTATAGGCATTGGTAATCATCTGCAATTTGGATGAAATCTCAATGCGGCGCAACCGGTTGTTGTATGCATAAGCATCTTCCAGGGATAGGTTGATGTATTCCTGGGCTTTGTTCAGACTTCTGGTCTTATGTTTGTAGATGAAGAGTGCGATGTCTTGCAGGGCTACGTTTTCTTTTGTGGCAGAAGTGATGTCTGAGATGGCTGCAACCAGCAGGTAATGCTCCATCAGTTCCTGGTTGTTGGATTTCTTGTATACTTCGGATAGCGCAAAGGCGGTCATGGCATGGAGACGGCTGTCCGGCTTTTCCATACTCAGTGCTTTTTTGTAGTATTGGATGGTCTTGTTATTGTTGGGATGATTGCTGAAATAGTATAATTCTCCCATCAGGTAGTAATAGAATGCATCTTTCTTTGGCGACAGTTCTATTGCTTTCTTCAGGTATTCCACTTTTTTCAGGTCGTAATTCTTGCTGAATTCATTGTTTTCACAGTAGGTTGACCAGTTGTTGTATAGTCCATACATTGTATAATAGTATAGAAACTGATAGTCACGTGGTTCTTCCTTAGGCTCTATCTTCTGCAAAATTTCCTTTGCTTCTGCATAGAATCCACGTGTAATCAATAACCTGGTTTGGCTAAGCTGGAATCTTTTGTTAAAAAAGATATTGTTGCTCTTTTGGGCAAGGATAAGACCTTTGTTTACGTAGGTCATCGCCGAGTCGTATTCGTAGGCTTTGTATTCGTTGGCGAGTTGTTCGTATAGTTTTAATTTGTCTTCGTTGCTGGTAACATACTTGGCTCCTTGCTTGATTTCGTTTAAGCTTTTCTCTTTTAACTCTACATAATGGGCACGTTGTGCCAGGGCAGCATCCAGCTGCTTGTATAGCTGGTTGTTGTCTCCTTTTATGTATATCGGCTGTATCATCAGGGTGATGATTATAACGATAAGATGTCTCATATTTCCTATGTTTTTAGATTCCGCTGCAAAAATAATAAAAAACATTGAGAATCTCGCATCTACTAGCCGCTTTTTTTGAGAATTTGCAAAATGTTGATATTCAGAGCTGTGAGATTGGTTCTAGATACCGACAATCTACCAAAAGCCTACTATTCGCACCAACTTATTGATTTTTGCCGTACTTTTGCAGCAACAAACAATTTTAAACAAAAAAATATGAAAAAACTATTTTTGCTCGCAAGCCTTCTGTTGGCTTTTGGCATCTCGGCAGATGCTGGAGACATCACTTCTCCTAACGGACAAATCAAGGTGAATTTCACCTTGGATGGCACTGTGCCTACCTATAGT
>JAJWLX010000015.1 GCA_021636625.1 Prevotella sp.
AGAGTACCTGTCAAAACTTTTGGAGGGCAGCGCAATTTAATGCGTCTGCCCTGTCCTCACCGTGAGCAATCATCCGCCATATATCATTCCTGATTTCTTCAAGCCGAAGACCAAGGAGAAGGAAACACAGATTGTGGAGTATGCCGATTGGGCGATAGGCGACTTTCTGAAGAAGGCAAGCCGGGAGCCTTGGTATAAGAACACGATATTCGTGATTCAGGCAGACCATGGCAAGCTGGTGGGTAAGAGCGAGGGCGAGTTGCCGCAGTCTTACAACCATATTCCGCTCATCATCTTTGGTCCTGGTGTTCCGCAGCAACAGTATGCGGGCTTGGGCATGCAGGTGGATGTGATGCCTACGCTGTTCGGTCTGATGAATCTGAATTATGAGTACGAGGGCTTCGGCGTGGATCTGCTGAAGCAGCAGCGCCCGATGGTATTCTATTCGGCAGATAATCAGATTGTGGCAAGAGACCATCAGCGTTGCTTCGTCTATAATCCGTCGATGAACCGCAGTTTCTGCTATGATGTGTTGCCGAATGGCAATCTGAAGGAAACGAAGCAGGAGTCTAAGTTCCAGGATTTGAAGAATTATGTCTTCTCGAATATCCAGGCGGCGGAGTATATCGAGCGACATCAGCAATAAAATAGAGGTTGTCAGATTCCTTTCGTCTTCTGTTCTTGGTTCTTGACGATCGAATTATATATGGAAGGTATATTGATTTGATGCTTAATGTGCTGATTCTCTATGAAGTTATAAAATTATACCCAAAGGTATTATACCCTAGGGTATAATTTTTGATATTGTAATATTTTTTGTTTCTATTGTATCGGTTGCCATCAGCAATTAAATACGATATTAGCAGAAACAGTAATCCCCCACTACGCTTTGGCTGCGTGATGGGGGATTAACTGTTTATATAGTTTTTCTTGTTTTATTGAGGTAAGATATTGCAGTATTATTCTTCCGTTACTTCCTCGCACATTACCATTACTGCTCCTCGGTAGATAACTACGAGCTTGTGGAGTTTAGTGGTCTTGACCGACTCCTTGACGATGTCGCTATTGGCATAGCGGCAGATTTGGGCAGAGGCTTCCTTGAAGAGAACTTGCAGCTGCTCATCGGCGGTATTGGTCTTGCAGTATTTCAGTTCGATAATGTAACTGTCCACCATGTCCTTGTAGATGTCGCAGAGCGGAGAAAGGAAGATGTCGGCATAGCCACCATCGTTGTCTAGCTCTGAGATAGGGCGATAGAACTGGTTCTGGCTGGTCATCGCCAAGGTGAAACCATGCACGAATGCTTCTCCCTTTTGCTTGTCACGCTGAGAAGAGTAACGCTTCAGACTGTCGGCGATGAACTCAAAGTATGCCTTGTAGTCACCATGATAAGCTAGTTGAGCCTCTAGCTTTCCCTTGTTGTAACTATCATAGGTCAAATCATTTTCCTTGTAGGTATCCAAGAGATAGGTATACATCTGGTCGCGCACCACCTCATTAGGGATAATGAACTTGGTGCTACCATCGTATGTGCCATCTATCGTTACCATGCCGAAATAGAAAAGCAGACTTAGGAAGTTGTCTGGGTCATTGATGCGTTCGGCAGGGAAATTCTCCACAAGCTTACCTGTGACGAATCCTTGGGTTACCAACTGCTGGATGATGCTGGCATCATGAGCAAACTCCTTGTCATGGCGGATAAGCATGCGTACCTTGTCATAGTCGATGCGTACATTGCTCTCCACCATGGAGTCTGGTATGTCATAGTCATTACGGATGTACTTGTCAAGGAAGTTGAGAACCATCACGGAGTTATACATCGTCGTCTTTCCATATCTTTTGATGGCAAAGCAATAGTTATCATACCATGGCTTCATCACCTTGATGAGTTCATCCACGCTGTGATTGAACGGCAATACGCTGGAATAGTAGCCCAGCATATCTCTTACTTCATCCTCTGTGAATCCAGTCATCTCATTGAATTCTGGTGCCAAAGAGTAATTGGTGCCGATATTGAATCCGCTTGTCAGGTCGTCCATAGTGACAGGGCTAACGCCTGTTACGAAAACACGTGCAAGGGTGTCGCCTGCAGCTCCTTTGATGGTATCAAAGAATTTTCTGAGATATCCTTCGCCATGGGTCTGTGTGCGGTATCTCTGCTCATGCTCCTTGTGTGCGAGAATCTGGTTGGTGAAGTGGTCGTACTCGTCAATGAAGAGATAAATCTTCTGACCAGATTTTTTGCTTTGGGTGCAAAGATAGTTTAATTGGTTGACGGCATCTTCCTGTTGGTTGAGGCCTTCCTTGGTACCTTCTGGTAAGAGATGCGAATATACATCCACGAAGTAATTAAACTGCGTCCTGCAATAATTGTCCATGCCATGCTTGTAGTCGTCTAATCCGCCTACAATAATGGCAAAGTTGAGATGGATGATGAGATAACTATTATGTTCGGGAGTTGGATTCTCACCAATATAGAGCTTGCCAAAAATTTCATCAAACTTGTCTTTCTTGTTGATGTCATAGTAATTTTCAAGCATGGAGAGGGTAAGGCTCTTGCCGAATCGGCGAGGGCGTATATAGAAGAAGTACATATTAGAGTCTTCTATTTCCTCGATGAAAGGAGTCTTATCTACATAGTAGCAATCCCTTTCAATCACATCCTCAAAATTCTGCATACCATAAGGTATTCGCTTGCGATAGATTCGCTTTTTTCTTTCTCTTACCATAGTTCTTTACTTTTTGCAATGACTGAGTACAAAGTTACGAAATATTCTTGAAAGTCGATATGTTAGTGGCATTTATTTATGAAACTTTATCAAAGATAAGATGCCAGCACTTGGGCTTGCATCTTATTGTTACTTAAAGAATCTGTTCGAGCTAGAATCTAAGTTCCAGGATTTGAAGAACTATGTGTTCTCGAATACCCAGACAGCGGAGTATATCGAGCGACATCAGCAATAAAAAGCGATATTATCAGAAACAGTAATCCCCCACCACGCTATGGCTGCGTGATGGGGGATTAACTGTTTTAGGAGATTCTAGATGTTTTATGCCGAGAGGGTAAGCTTCTGCCAGATTTCGGTGTCGCCACCGTTCAGCTTCTTGCAGAGACCACGCTTGGTCCAACGGCTTATCATCTTACGGATGGTTTCACGACTGGCTCCGTCGCCACGTTCACGGCTGGCATCGAAGAGGGTGAACTGTTTTGGGAGCTGGGCGAAGAGCAGGGTGTTACGGGATTTATAGACAGGGATAGCCTCGTTGTCCTGCTGCTGCTTGTCGAGGCGCAAGCCAAACATCTCCATCTGCATGGCAAGCACGTAGTCGGCTACAGCCTTGGCGAAACGGATGCAGGCATCGGTCTCCTCTCCGGTCTGCTCCAGGATGTGGAAGATGACGCCACAACGGAAGCCGATGACGGCGGAGCGGCGACGATACACATCCATCACACGGTCGGCATTCGCCAGGGCGAGCAGTCTCTTTGCTTCGAGCCACTGGCAGAACTCCTCGCACATACGGGGCAGCTCCATCACGCCGTGACTACGTTCAAGGAGAGTTACCGCCTTGAGGATGTTGGCCTGCTCCTCCTCGGTGTAGCCGTGGTGCTGGCTGAGGGGTGCGAAGGAGGTATCGGGCATCTTGGCGAGCATCATGCGGGAAGAGGAGCCATCCTCGATGTTATCCTCGGTGAAGAATTTCTGGAAGATATTCTGGGTGCAGCAGCCTGTGAAGTTGAGCTGGGCGTGGGTTACGCCGCTGGTGGCGGTGATGTAATCCTGACCCACCTCGCTCTGGTCGAACGCCTTACGGAAGTAGTCGCCGAAGGTTTTCCACACGCTCTTCATCGAACCGAGCTCCTCGCTGAACATATACATGGTATGGCCGTCGGCACAAAGCTGACGACGCATCAGGGCCGACTTAGAGATGGTATCGCCGATGTGACGGATGCAAGGCTTAGGGTCTATTACGCCCTTCTTGCCCTTGTGCTGCTGGTACCATGCCTCCTCCTCACGTGGTTTCTCGTCGTCCTTATCCATCTTCTTTGCCCAGATGCTCTCTATTCTACGACACACGCCCTTGCCCGAAGCCTGTTCGCCGATGATGATAGACATGAGTGCCATCGGAGTCTCGCTGCCGTCGCAATACTTCGCCTTCAGACCGTCGGCGTAGGTAGCGGCAATAGGGAGGGCAGAGAAGAGGGCAGGCACGCGAGCCTCTGGGGCTACGCTAGAGAGCGAGTCACGGAGTCCGAGAGGGAGCTGATCTACAGGAAAGTCGTTGAGTGGTTGTGTACTAGCTTTAGCAGCCAAAAGATTCTCAGAGTTTTGAATGGTTAAATTTTCCATGCTTTTAGTGTTTAAACAGTTCGGTTGCCGGACTATCCGGTAATCGGGGGCAAAAATACGACATTCTTTTGTAACCGCCAAATTTCGGCTGGCGATAAGGTCCCAAATTCAGCAGCCGTTCGGAGCAAATTGTGTTAATAAATGCAACTCGTAGTTTTGTGGGTGGAGAAGCATAGTATAAGAGGAGTAAAGTCATAGCTTCTCGGATCTCTAGTTTTTGTTTCGATACCTGAACCCTCTTTCTTTCTCATAAAAAATAACACGGACAAATTGAATTTGTCCGGACAAATTGTCCGGTTGCTTGTAACTTATTGATTTCCTTTTGGTTATAAGCCTATTGGACAACCATCCGGACAAATTCAATTTGTCCGTGTTTTTAAAATCGCCCCGTTCAGCTCTTGATGATATTATCCGTAATCCGTTGATTAATAGTGGTTTTCGTAAAAAGTTGCTAGTTTTAAACAACTTTGTTTAAAACAACCTTGTTTAATTTGTTTTTTTTTGCTATCTTTGCAGAAGAAAAGCTGCACTCGGTAATTTGAAAGCAAGCTTTCATTGCGCTCGTTTGCATTTTCTTTGCAGAAGATTTGCTGTATAGTATAAAATAAGGTAGTGATTATGAGAAAAAGTAAAGAAGCTCCGTTTGTATTCGGTGTTCGTGTGGAGGGAGATTCCTTCACCGACCGTAGAGAGGAAACAGAACGCCTGAAGGCGAACTTTACGTATGGAGTGAATACGATATTGATTTCACCTCGTCGTATGGGTAAGACTTCATTAGTAGATAAGGTGTGTTCGCTCGTAGAAAGCGAGGACATCAGGATAGCTCGTATAGATGCCTTTGGTTGTCGCTCAGAGAATGATTTTATCAATGCTTTTGCCACAGCTGTGGTTCGGGCTACTTCTTCAAAATGGGAAGAATGGATGGAGAATGCCAAGGTGTTCTTGAGTCGTTTCGTTCCGAAAATCAGTATTGGGCAAGATCCTTTGACAGATTTCTCTTTGGCTTTGGAGTATAATGCAGGTAACAATACAACAGAAGAGGTTTTGAGACTTCCGGAAATGATAGCTCGGTCAAAAGGTTGTCATATAGTAGTCTGTATCGATGAATTTCAGCAGATAGGTGATTTTCCAGATTCCTTGACTTTCCAGAAGAAACTCCGTAGCGTATGGCAATTACAGAGCCATGTATCTTACTGCCTTTATGGAAGCAAGAAACACATGATGGAACAAATGTTCCAGAATGCCAGTTACCCATTTTATCGCTTTGGAGATTTCTTCTATCTGAACAAGATAAGCGAGAAAGACTGGGTGGAGTATATCTGTCAGCGATTCGAATCTACCGGCAAGCATATCTCGGAAGAGTTGGCTCGTGAAATCTGTCAGGTAACAGATAGGTATTCTTCTTATGTACAACAGTTGGCATGGTTTGTATGGTTGCGTGTACTGGATGATTCTGTAGCTACAGAAGAGGACTTGAAATATGGAATAGACAGGTTGCTGGATGCCAGCGAGCCTTTGTTTATCCAGCAGACCGAAGACCTTTCTGCCTATCAGATGAATTTCCTGCATGCCATCACCAATGGAGTACATACCGGTTTCACCCAGACGGCAATATTGGAAACTTATCGCCTGGGTACTGCCGCCAATGTAACTCGCCTCAAGAAGTCCTTGATGGTGAAAGATCTGATTACAATACCTGCTCCTAAGCATCTGGAAATGAGTGACCCCATCTTGGCGTTGTGGCTCAAGAGAAGAGTGTGGAAGTTGACGTAAATTACCCGAGAATTACCCGGGAATTACCCGGGAATTACCCGGGAAAATGCTTTAACTGTCTGATAATCATTAGGATATAGTTCGCGTAATTTCACGTAATTTAAAATCAATTACGCGAACTTTTACGTGAAATACGGAAGAGTTAAAGGATAAATAAGACAAGACACTGGAATTTGTCATCCGCGTTTGGAGAGGAGAAAGTAACTAAGTCGAAGACCATGACACTATAAAAGAGTGCTATTGACGAAAAAACAGAAGGATATTGTGAACTTCTGTTCCGTAAGGTTGCAAGTTCAGGCTCTAATATACCATGCTCAGGCTCAAATATACCAAGTAATATTGCAAGTTCAGGCTCTAAGGTTGCAAGTTTTAGCCCAAATATACCAAGTTCAGATTCAAATATACCAAGTAATATTGCAAGTTCACGGCTTAATATTGCAAGTTCATGGCTTAATATTGCAAGCTCTCAAAAAACTATAATCCGCTGTTTTGTGGTAGTCTCATCTAAAAAATGTCCCTTGGTATTGCTGCCAATGTAATTCGGCTCAAGAGAAGAGTGTGGAAGGAAGTATAAAAGGATAAAGCCCCTTCTGTATTCCGGGTATATGAAAACCTGGAATGCGGAAGGGGCTTTTTGGGAATTTACCTTTTCTTATTTAAAGAACCTGTTGAACTGCTTGATGGCTTTGTCAAACTGCTTAGCTGGCAGACGATAATTCTTCACCGGATTCATGTGAGCATCATAAACATCCAGGGCACCATCGGCTGTCTTTTCCAGGATGGTGTCGTTGTTGATGATGAAGGCATAGTTCAGATTGCTGCCTACTACATGCCATAGTCTAGGCGTCTTATCTGTCATCATTCTGCCCATCGAATAATCGGCAGGATTGTTCTTTCATAATTGATAGAATCCTTTCTAGACATTAATCCTTAGATTTTAACAGAGAAAAATACTTATCCAGAACCATCAGCGAGATGATATCCTCACGCTGCTTATCCTTGAATTGCTCTACATATTCGTGAGCGTGGTTGATGATAGCTTGCGCTTCATCAGGATGAGCAGTATAATAGTCCATCTTTTCCTCAAGATCAGAGAAATCAGGCTTTACTTCTATATAATGATAGTCTGGCTTCAGAGTTCCTTCCATAAACCAAGTTTCATAACTTTTTGTTTATGAAAACGATAATGATGTTATCGGTGCGAAAATACTAAATATACTTTAAACTTGCAAGAGAATAGATAAAAAAACAAGTATCAATGAAGAAAGATAATCTCCCTAAAATTTGGCTTTTCTGATAGTTTTTCGTAAATTTGCAGACTGATAGATGCCATATCGGTTTCTAAGCTAAAAGAATAAGAGTATGACGAAGGAAGAACTTATCAAACGAATTAATGACCTGGAATGGGAAGACTTCGAGGTGAAGGAAGCAAAGAGCGAGCTACCAAAGAATATTTGGGAGACGGTCGGAGCTTTTGCCAATACTTCGGGAGGTTGGGTTGTGCTTGGAGTAAAGCAAACAGGAAAGAAGTTTGAGATTACGGGTGTAGATAACGTGGAGAAACTAGAGCAAGACTTTCTCGGTACCCTTCGTAGTCAGAAGTTTAATGTTCGCTTGTCTGCTTCTTCATTTCGGTATGATATTGATGGGCATAGGATACTTGCATTTTATGTTCCATCTTCGTCTCTGAAACCCATCTATTATGGCAATCCTTCCAATACATTTATTAGGATGGGGAGTGGCGATCAAAGAGCTACAGAAATGGAAGTGATGCAGATGTATCACGATCAGTCGTTTGGCATCCGTTCAGAGTTATCTATTCCTGATACCAATCTGGAAATGCTTAATATGGATACGCTGCATAGTTATCGTGCTTATCTGAATGTAGATGGTGCTTTGCCTCAATGTAAGGATCTGAACGATGAGGAGTTCTGTAAGAAGCTGAACATCTTAGATGCTAAAGGTTTGTTGACTTATGCTGGCTTGTTGATGTTTGGGAAGTCTCCTTATGTTACAGCTTATGTCCCAACTTTCTGTATGGACTATATTGAAATCCCTGGTCCTACGGTGGAGGCTGCCTATACCAGATATACGTATCGTATCCCAGAGCAAGAAAATCTCTGGGAGTCTTACCTTATTATATATCGTAGGTTGCGTACATTGATAGACACTCCTTTTATGTTGGATTCGGATAGAGGTGTAAATGTGGAGGATAAGCGCCAGTGGGATGTGTTGAGAGAGGCGTTGGCCAATATGTGTATGCATACCGATCATTTCAGTCCTGTTCGCTCTTGCATTCATGCTTTTACGGACAAGATAGAATTTATGAATGCCGGTTCTCTGCCTATGCCGGCAGAGCAGATGGTTCGTACATTCTATTCAAGTTTGCGCAATCCAACAATAGCCAAACTTTTCCGTTTTGCCAATATCTCAGAGAATGTTGGTTTTGGTATGGGAAAACTTTTATCTTGGAAACAATTGACAGGCAATGATGTTACATGTGAGAGTGATAGAAATGTAGTAAGAGTTACATTTTTTTTAAAGAATAATATTGATAAAGATTTAGGTGTCTTATCTGCTAATACTCAAGAAGCAGACATTGAAACCCAACAAATGAGATTGGGAGAAAGGTTGGGTGTAAAGTATAGTGTCATTGCCTTTTTGAACGAAATATTGGGAGAAAAGTTGGGCGTGATTGAAGAAGAATGCAAAAAAGTACAGTGTAAGTTGGGTATAAAGTTGGGAGAAAGTTGGGAGAAAGTTGGGAGAAAATTGGGAGATAATAGAGTTTCTATATTCTTCTTATTATATTTCTCGCCGAAAATTACAGGGCAAAATGTAGCAAAAATACTAGACATAAGTACAACTTCTGTTGATAACCATATTAAATGGTTTAAAGATAAGAAGGTGTTAGCACGAATTGGAAATGACCGAAATGGTTATTGGCAAATAAATTTAGAGTCAGAAAATGAAGAAGAAAATAAAGATAAATCCGAAGTATAGTCAGTTGGGAAGTTTCATCGAGCGCATCCCGGATGTGTTCGAGCAGGAAGGACGTGTGATTTACACGGGCCGTAATCTCATCAAGGTGATGGAGGCTCCTGATGGAACAGTGATTAATGTAAAGCGCTATCATGTGCCAAAGGGACCTAACAGTCTGGTTTATTCCCTAGGCATCAGAAAGCCTAAGGGAGAGCGTGCCTTTGAATATCCGATGATATTGGAGAAGAAAGGCATCGGAACCCCTGCGCCTATTGCGCTCATCGAAGAGCGTAATGCCATCGGACTCCTGGGATATACCTATCTCATCACCCTGCAGTGTGATAACCTGCATACCCTTTATGAAGTGGGCGATGCTGCCCCTGGCACCTACGAAAAGCTGGCTAAGGCACTGGCGCATTTCGCTGCTGATATGCACAACAAGAAAATCCTGCATAAGGATTTCACACCTGGCAACGTCTTGTGGAAGCAGGATGAAGAAGGCTTCCATTTCATCATCGTGGATATCAACCGCATGAAGTTTGGAGAAATCAGCATCAAGGAAGGACTTTATAATCTCCGAAAGTTCTGGGGACCTAAGGAATTTATCCGAATCCTGGTCTCTGAATATGCCAAGGTAAGAGATTACAACGTGGATGAGGCCGTAGATTATGTAATGAAGGAACGCGCCAAGTTCTGGACCCGCTATGGCAAGAAGCATCCTATCAAGTTTAAGCTGGAGTTATGAAATCTTCAAATCAATAATAGAAAACAAAGATAAAAGCCTTATCTTCTTTACTTATGGGTAAGAAGGTAAGGCTTTCATCTTATTATAATATGGTAAAAATATAATCAGCAAGGATGGGGTTATTTCAACAAAGCGATGGAGCCTTCCGGATGCTTTTTCGTTTGTTGGGTGAGATTTATTGAATTATTCTTCTGTTCTCTGAAATTTTTATATTTTAAGTTTCTAGGACCAACATCCTTCTTGTAATGTTTCATGAGATATATGTTCTCATTATTTATATTATAGCTAGATGTGGTAAAAACCTCCTGTTTGCCATAATATAAGGCAATGGCCTGGTTTACCCAATAACCTGGATCTGGCAATGCATCATAATGCGTATCGGAAGGAAGTTTGGTAATCAGAGGTTTCAATTCCACAACGGCATTGCTGTATGAGCTCAGAATCTCCTCTCTTTCTTTCATCTCCCTATCACTTGCCTGTATCTTGCCTTTTACCAAGAGGCTGAGGGTGCGGTTGGAAGTAGATGGCTTAACGACAACAATCAGCGCATATATGATGATGGCATAGATATATGAATATTGGAATGTCTTGTTGTATTTGCTTCTTGCAGCATCGATAAACTGATATATGGCAGAACTTAAAGGAGCCTGGGCTTCTGCTTTTCGTGCCATCGCACCTGAGAGGTAGAACATATTGGTGAGTATGAACCAGAACAAAGCATAGGCATAGATATTCTTCACTCTGTTTGGACCCTCGTATCCCATGGCATAGCAATGTGGGAAAAAGAAGGAACAGTATATGACAAATGTGATGAGGATGCAGAGCCACGGATGTGAGAATTTGAATTGTGACTTGCAAGCCAATCTGTTTACGATAGGAATCAAAGTAACAAAGGTCAGTGACATCATACTGAGGAGTCTGTCACCTATAAATCCAATACTTTTGCTCAGTGTGATTCCGATGGCAGCTATAATGTTAGGGTGCGATTCTTTCACGGCCAACTCGCGGAATGCGTTTCCTGGTGCCAGAATACTGAAAGAGAAGGCTGCCAGATAAACCAACAGAATGCAGGTGAGAAACCTTGGCAACTTCTTCTGCTCCAGGCAGGTGATGACAATGGCGATAAATAGTATAGCAGCAGTTCCAAAGCCCGAAACGAAATTACCTCCTGCAATGAAAATAGTGAGGAGCATAGCAAGGAAGCCAACAAAAAACTTTTGTATTTTACCGGATAAATGAAATGTTATCAATAGTGATGCCAGGCATAGAGACATGCTGAAGTATAGGGTGTAGTACATGGCACCATTATACCAATAGAAAGCATCGTAGGCCGAATATACAAACTGTAAGTTGATGAGTGCAAAGACGGAGGATACAAATAGAAACTCAGTTTGGGTGGAATGTAACAACTTCCTCATAATCAAGTATAGCAACGCATAAGTTGACAGGATGAGACTTGAGGCAAGGAGGATAGGAACTATCCAATAGACACCAAAAGCCCCTGGCTGCAAAGCCATGAGAAAGCAGGCTGAATAGGTGCCTTGCCATACATGGTACATTTTGACGGCAACATTCCACGCTCCTTGGATGCAGGCGCTTATAGAATGTGTGGTATTCCATATCTTGTAGGCTTCTGCCCCAAAGACATAGTCATCCGAAAAAGGATGTAAATATTGTCCAATCCAAAAAACAGGAATAATGGATACGATAAGAACCGCAATAGCTACTCCTGTTACAATTTTCAATTGCTTTTTATTCATAACTGTTTTTATCCTTTTATTATTACTTATATACTTTCTGTATGTTATAACAATCCTGTTGCAATAATCTTGCATGCAAGACAAACAATAAATGTTAAAGTTCTTATCGTGTATGGCTGCAATGTTACTAAACAGAATTTAGAGTGGCAAATAATCCTGGATTTTTTTTGCTCTTTAGATAGTTTTTCGTACCTTTGCAGAAACAAATAAATAATAGCAATGACACCAAAACTCATTCACCTTTGCTGGTTTAGTAATGACCCTTATCCTGTAGAGATAAAGGTTTGTTTGGATACATGGAAGCACTTGATGCCCGACTATGTCGTAAAAGTATGGGATTATGCTGCGGCAAAGTCTATTGGCTGCGCTTTTATTGATGAGGCTCTTGATGCCCGAAAGTGGGCCTTTGCTGCCGATGTTGTGCGATTCTATGCTGTCTATACGGAAGGTGGTATCTATATGGATAGCGATATCTATCTGCATCGTCGCTTTGATGAGATTCTTCCGGAGGATGGCTTTGCAACTTTTAATGAGAAGGATAAGGAAGAGTTTGGATTGCAGGCAGCCTTCTTTATGGGTACAGCAGGCAATGTGTTCTGCAAGAAGATGTTTGAGTATTATCAGAATCGTCATTTCAAGAATTCTGACGGTTCCTTCAATGATACGATTTCGCCTTATACGATGTCGGCTGTAGCGAAGTCTTTCGGATGGCAGATGAAGGATGAAAAGCAGGTGATGCCTGGCTTAACGGTTTATCCTACGCATCTTGTTGCTCCAAACAATCATTATCCTGTAGATAGTGATACAATCGGAGTGCACCGGGTAGCTGGTAGCTGGCGAAAGAGAAAGCTAGGTAGGTTCTTGGAAATTAAAATCAAGCATTTATGGCATGTAGTAAAATATGCCCTTTTCAAAAAATGAGAAGGGCATATCTTGCGATTTTTTCAGTATTTTATATTCCTAACATCTTCTTGTATAAGTTGATGTAGGTTTCGGTGTATTTGCTATAAGTATAACTTTGTGAATAAAGTCTTGCTGCTTTTGCTTCCTCTGAATCTTTGTTCCAATGGGCAATACCTTCTTTTACGGTTGCTGCCATCTCTTCAGGAACGTAAGAGTCAAAATAAGTGGCATGGTTCTTACATACCTCCGGCAGACTGGTGAATCTGGAAGAGAAGACCTTGGCATTGAATCTCATGGCTTCCAGTACCGGGAGCCCGAAACCCTCTAAAAGGCTAGGGAAGAGAAAGGCTTCACAGTGGGCATACATCCAGTTCTTTTCGGCATTGCTGATTTCTCCTGTAAAGATCACATTCTCCGTGCCCCATTCTTCCTTGATTCTCAGCAGTTCGTAATAATGTTTGCTGTAGGGCTTTCCGCAAATATAGAGTTTGTATTCCGGTAGGAACTTCATCATAGGAATTAATGTCTTGAAATTCTTCTTGGCTCTGGTCTGACCGATGGTAAAGAAGAACTTCTGGTCGCTTTTGATGAATTCCGGCTTAGTTTGCAGCTCCAGATCCGTGTCTTTGATGCCATTGTAAATCACATCCAAAGGCTTATTCCCAATATTGATATGATTTAGCAGGTCATCTTTCACATATTCTGAAATAACAGTGATATAGTCAGAACGTCTGATATGCCATTTCATCTTCCAGAGAGTTTTCAGGCGATGGATGCCTTTCTTCTCGTGCAGGAAGTTGAGGTCATGGATGGTCAGAATGTTCTTCATCCCTTTTTGGTGTTTGCGCTTGATGAATAATTGATCTGTGGAATGCCACAAATCGATTTTCTTATTGAGTTTTCTTAAATCATGTGCCAGATGTTCCACTGATACATAATCCACGTTACTTCCGGCAATTCCCTTGTACTTCTCCTTTACAAGAAAGATGAAGTGCATATCTTCCATATCGGGAATGGTGATGAGTTGCTGGCTGTAATTGTCAGCGATTTCTCCAAAACCACACTTTTCTGATATTCGTGTAAAATCAATTAATACATTCTTCATTGTTCCAGTAATTTATGTGATGACGCTAGTTTTATACATTTTAGAGCTTGCTTTCTTCTATTGCTTTCTTCAGGTTGTCACCATTGTTGATAGCAATAGCCAGTTGCTTTACTTTAGTCAGCATTGCAGAATACTTTTCTGTAGAAATATTCTTAAGGCGTATTGGAAGTTCTTTCAAAGAGTTGATGGTAAATCCTACCCCCATTTCTTCCACAAGCGGAGCAATGGCAGATTCTTTCCATACGATGATAGGTAATCCGGCACGCAGGTAGAAGGATGCCTTGTGCGGGGTGTTGTATTTCAGATAGCTTCCGAAGTCGCCATGGCATTCTTCCAAGGAATCTCCATCCCATACCAAACCGAAGTTTCCATGCACTTGCTTGATGAAATCGTCGGCATTCATAAAGCCGTGCCATACAATGTTCTTGTCTTTTGCCACGGCATCATAATCTTCCATATTGCCGTAAAGGTGAAACTTAAACTGGTAATCCAATTCCTGCATCTTCAGGATAAAGGCGTTTTTGCGCAGGTTGAGTGAGCCGGCATATACGATATCCCAGGCCTCGTTGTTTTTGTGCTTTTTATCTGTAGCTATAGATGGTGACAGATAATCATGGAAGCCTAAAGTTCCAATAGGCTTCTTAAAGCCTTGCTGTTCAAGCCATCCCTTCATCGCTTGATTGGTGGCGATGACATAATCAGTGTGGCTCAGGCGCTTCAACTCCTGCTCAATAGTTAATTTCTTTCGTCTGAAGCTACCTAAATCATGAATCAGGGAAATAGTCTTGGCTCCCTTGAGATGAGCCACATTACAGATAAAGGAGAAATATTTCTTTACGGGATATTGCAATACTATCACATCGCCTTTCTGGATACGTGAACAGGCGATCAAAGTGCTTGCCAGGTTATAGAAGAATGCCAGAAACTTGTTTTTGTCGATTTTGCAAGGCAAGCCGATGCTTGCTGCCCCCATCGAGTGCAGCACCTTTTCGTAATCTGTCTTTGCCTTGTTGCCAGCACTTGTCTGATTGTAATAAGTGCGGCTGATAAAACATAATCTTCTTTCCTTCATATAGCCTATTGATTAGATGTGCAAGTTTATACTTCTTCCATTCGTTTCATTTCCCATCCGGCAAACTGGATGATGATTTTATGCAATGTCGTGCCTTGGCGCAAGACTTCTATTCTTGGTGCTGCGGCATAGCGATTGATCTGTTCTACTGCTTCCTGCCATTGTGCCTCGGCTTTTGCCTCAAAATCCTTGGCTGGCAACATCTTCAGTTCGATGATGTAGCTATGCTTGGTAGGATAGTGGGTCAGGTCGGGCAAGAGGAAGAAATCACAATAGCCGTGATTCAACTCAAGTTCGGGAGCCGTAATGTAATAGCTGCTCAGGTAGAGATATGCCATGAAGAAACCTTGCAGGTTGCGCTCGGCTTCGATGCCATCTCTTACTGATGCCACTTCGGCGTAAGCCTTCGACATAAAGCCCAAGACTTCTTCCCATTTTCCATAGAACGCCATGCAGGTGAGCATATAACCAAACTCATTCAGGTTGATATGGTTGATTTCCTGATATTGCTCCTGCAGATAGCCATAATATTGACGGCGGACGTTGTTGTTCGGGATTCCCAAGAGCAACTGCTCGCCGAAAGTATCCTTGATGGTAAGCATGCCGTAATAGAACAGCAGGCTTGGGAAGTATTCCGGCTTCACGATTTCACTGGCAGGGAAGGTTTCGTAAAGATTCGATACGATGCTGCCTTCCTCCGTAATCCTGCGGATGATGCCCTTGCGGTTGCCGTCTAGCTTGTCGAGCTGGAGCAGTCGCTTCATCTTGTTGTAGTCGGTCTTCGTGTTTGGGTCTATCATCTGTTCTGGAGCCTGACCATAGTCCATATAATTACGGAGATAATATAATACCATATCGCAATTGAAGACCCTGACTTTTTTACGCAGACATTGTTTGGCAAAGCAATAGTTGTCATACCACGGCTTAATCTCTTCTATCATTGCCTCAATATCGCTATCTGCCGGTATCTGTCCCGCATCACGATAACGGGTAAACATGGCTCGTACATCTTCTGTGCTGAAGCCCAGCATCTTGTCAAACTCAGGCTTGGTTGAGATATGCCAGCCGATGTTGAAGCCGCTGGTAACATCGTCTAGTGTTACAGGGCTTACACCCATCATGAAAATCTTGGCGAATGAGCCCTTGAACTTCTTGAAGTAGTCGCGGTAGAAACCGCTGGCATGCGTCATCGCATGATACACCTCCTCTCCCTGCTCGTTGAGCACGGTATTGGTGAAGTTGTCGTATTCATCAATGATGAGATACAGCTGATAATTCTGTTCTTTTGCGTATTTTTGGATTGTAGCAAGCTTGTTGGATGCTACATTCTCTGCAAGAACAGCCTTTCTGGTTGCTTCATCATAGAATTGTGCATATCTGTTGATGAAAGCGTCAAAGCAGATATTGCAATATGAATTGAAGCGCTCCTCCAGGTTGTCGATGTTTCCTCCTACCTGCGAGAAATCGAGCGTCAGTACCTGATACTTTCCCTGTAGTGGAGTAGGCTGACTGCCAATCCAGAGGTCTCCGAAGTTTTCCTGAAACTGGTCTTTTAGCTTGCAGTCATAGTAAGCTTCGAGCATACTGAGGAACAGGCTCTTGCCGAAGCGGCGAGGGCGAATGAATATCAGGTTGTCGGGTTGAGCCTCCAACAACGGAATATACATAGTCTTATCTACGTAATACTGATTTTCTCTGATAACTCTCAGGAAATCAGAGACTCCATAAGGTACTCTTTTGGCTTCTATCATCTTGTAACCCTTTCTATTATTAAGATAAACTCTAGTCTTTTGGAACAACTCTATTCTCTTGGTACAACTTTCCCCTTCACCACTTCATATCGCTTGTCAAACTCCTCCCTGGTTCGCTTCCATCTGTTATGCGTCCATAAATAATAAGGTGGATTCTTACGGATAGTTTCTTCCAGCAACTGGAAGAAGCGACGGGTAATCTCGTGCTCCGGCAGGGAGTTCGGATTGCGGGTGATGAGCTTGTAGGTTGCCGTATAGTAGCCTCGCTTCGGGCGCGACATCTCTACATAGAACACGGCATCGTTCATCTTTCTCATGATTCTCTCGCCGCCAGTAAACACTGGGGTTTCGGGATGGTTGAGGAAAGGAAGCCACAGGTGGATGTTCTCCCACTTGGGACCCTGGTCGCTGATGTAGCCGAAGATGCTCATGATGCCCTTGCGCTTGTAATCCACCAGATAGCGGAGGATTTCTTTCTTGGGCACCACCACGCCATTCTCCTCGTGAGAACGGATGCGCTTGAAGAGCTCGTCGAAGGCTTGGTTGCGCAGAGGATGATAGATGAGGCCCATCTTGCGTGATTTAGGCAGTTCGATGCCCACGCACGAAAGCCACTCCCAGTTGCAGTAATGACCCAGGATGGCTGCCACGTTCTGCCCCTCCTGGAAACATTGCTCCACCTCCTCGCTGTTGATGACCTGGAAGCGATGTCGCAACTCCTTGTCGCTGATGCTGAGTAACTTGACAGCCTCGAAGAAGTAATCGCTGAACCAGTGATAGAACTTCTTCTCGATGTCGATAATCTCCTCTTCTGATTTCTCAGGAAAAGAGGTGGTGAGATTCTTACGCACAATACCCCTGCGGTACTTGATGACGTAATACATCATCAAGTACTCGAAATCGGCGATGCAATAGAGCAACCTGAAAGGCAGCAGCGATATTGCATAAAAGAATGCATAAACAATCTTTGTCATAAGTCCTATGATTTACACCTTATTATATAAGCAAGAATGCAACTTAACATTCAACACTTAACATTGTTATTACACCTGCTGCATGTCATGCAACTTCTTGTAATATCCGTCTTTTCTAATCAGTTCATCGTGGGTACCACGCTCCACAATCCTGCCCTCGTGCAGTACGCAGATTTCATCGGCATGCTTGATGGTACTCAGTCGGTGGGCTACTGCCACGGTGGTACGGGTCTTCATCAATCTCTCCAGGGCATCCTGTACCAGGCGCTCGCTCTCGGTATCAAGAGCCGATGTTGCCTCGTCGAGGATAAGGATAGGAGGATTCTTGAGAATGGCACGGGCTATGCTCACACGCTGGCGTTGACCGCCGGAGAGTCTGCCGCCACGATCACCGATATTGGTATCGAAGCCATGTTCCGACTTGGTGATGAACTCGTAGGCATTGGCAATCTTTGCAGCATTGGCAATATCCTCGTCGCTGGCATCGGTCTTACCGAAGCGGATATTATCCTTGAAGCTGGCATTGAAGAGGATAGCCTCCTGGTTTACATTACCTATCAGCTGGCGAAGGTCGTGAACGGCAAGGTCTTTCACATTGATGCCGTCGATGAGCACCTCGCCCTCCTGCACATCGTAGTAGCGAGGAATCAGGTCGAGCATCGTACTCTTTCCGCTACCGCTCTGTCCCACCAGTGCGATGGTCTTTCCCTTAGGAATCACCAGGTTGATATCCTTCAATACATAAACCAGCTCATCGTTCTGATGGTCGGTATAGGCGAAGGAAACATGGCGGAACTCTATCTGGTGCTCGAAGCTAGAGATATGTTCTGGGTTCTCCTTGTCCTTGATCTCTACCTCTGCCTTCAGAATCTTGTCGATACGCTCCATGCTCGCCAATCCCTTCGGGATATTGTAACTCGCTTTGGAGAATTCCTTCAGCGGGTTGATGATGCTGTAGAGCATCACGAGGTAGAAGATGATGGTAGGACCATCGATTCTGCCGTAATCCAGAACCAGAATACCTCCAAACCACAATACCACTACGATGAGGATGGTGCCCAGGAACTCACTCATCGGGTGTGCCATCTGCTGACGGATGTTTACGCGCATGATGTTGTCACGGTAGCTGCTATTCACCTGGTTGAAGCGCCAGTTCATCTTATCTTCAGCACAAAAAGCCTTGATGATGCGCAATCCGCCCAAGGTCTCCTCTACCATACTCATCGTGTCGCTCCAGAGCGATTGCGCCTCGGTACTTTGTGCCTTCAGCTTCTTTCCCACAACACCCATGAACCAACCGAATGGTGGCACAAAGAGGATGGTGAAGAGGGTAAGCTGCCAGCTGATGCAGATGAGCGTGATGAAATAGAAGAGAATGAGGATAGGATTCTTGAAGAGCATATCGAGCGACGACATGATGCTGTTCTCCACTTCCTGCACATCACCGCTCATTCGGGCAATGATATCTCCCTTGCGCTCCTCGCTGAAGAAACCCAATGAAAGGGAGGTAATCTTCTGATAGAGCTGGTTACGGATATCACGCACGATGCCCGTACGGATAGGAATGATAGTAGCCGACGAGAGGAAGTAGGCTCCCGTCTTGAGGAATGTCATGAAGGCAAGGAACAAGCCGATGACCAGAAGTGCCAGAGAAGCACTGTGCGCCACGATGAACTCCTGGATATAATAGTACAGGTTGTTGGTTGCCACTTCCTTGATGCTACCCAGCGTTCCGTCCCATTCCATATAGTCGTTGGCACGGATTCCGCCATCTACCTGGAAGAGAATCTGCAGGATTGGTATCAAGGCTGCAAACGAAAAGATGTTCAATACCGCAGACAGGATATTGAACAGAACAGAAAGCCCCAGATACTTCTTGTATGGAGGGACGAATCGTCGTAAGATTTGCAAAAATTCCTTCATAGGTGCAAATATAGTGTTTTTAAGGAAGACCGCCAAACTTTTGGCGGTCTTTCTTTTCTTTTATTCAGTTTTTTCTTATCGGAGAGTCTTTTTTGCTCCGTTTTTTCTTCTTTTAAAGAGCAATTGTTATTCTTTAACTTCCTCTCCGAAGAGGGTTGCAGAGGTAGAACCGGTGATGCGGACCTTTACGAACTCTCCGATGTGGTGGTTACCCTTGTCGATGACCACCGCCTTGTTCTGCTCGGTGCGACCCATCATCTGTTCACGGCTGCGCTTGCTGAAGTTCTCGATGAGGATGGTGAATTCCTTGCCCTCATCCTTCTTGTTCTGCTCAGCACTCACCTCGGTCTGCAGCTTGATCAACTCGTTGAGGCGGGCTATCTTGGTTTCCTCAGAAACGTTGTCTGGCAGATGCTTGGCGGCATAGGTGCCCGGGCGCTCTGAATACTTGAACATGAAGGCGCTGTCGAATCCTACTTCCTTCACCAGCGAGAGGGTTTCCTGATGGTCTTCCTCGGTCTCGTCGTGATAACCCACGAAGATGTCGGTGGTGATGCCGCAGCCTGGGATGATGCGCTTGATGTCGGCGATGTGCTGCAGATACTCCTCACGGGTGTATTTGCGGTTCATCAGCTTCAGTATCTTGTTGCTTCCGCTCTGGGCTGGGAAGTGGATGTGCTTGCAGAGGTTTGGTTCCTCGGCGATGGCCTGGAGTATGTCCTCGGTCATATCCTCCGGGTTAGAGGTGGTGAAGCGTACACGCATGTCTGGTACTGCCTGGGCTACCATGTGCAGGAGCTCGGCGAAGGAAAGGCTGCCTTCCTCGCGCTTGCCCGATGGCGAGAGACCGTAGCTGTTAACGTTCTGTCCCAGCAGGGTAACCTCCTTGAAACCACGGTCGTGCAAATCGCGAACCTCACGCAGGATACTTTCGGCATCACGGCTGCGCTCACGTCCACGGGTATAAGGCACGATGCAGTAGTGGCAGAAGTTGTTGCAACCACGCATGATGCTTACGAAACCGCTCACTCTGTTGCCACCGATGCGCTGAGGTACGATGTCGCGGTAAGTCTCGGTCTTAGAGAGTTCGATGTTGATGGCATTGGTACCCATCTCGCACTGCGCAATCATATCCGGCAGGTTGAGATAGCTGTCTGGTCCGCAAACGAGATTGGCATAGTGGTTCTGGATGAGGTCATCCTTCACTCGCTCTGCCATGCAGCCCAAAACGCCGAGAATCACCTTTCTTCCCTTCTTCTGCTCTGCATGCAGGGTGTCGAGGCGATGATAAATCTTGTTCTCTGCATTCTCGCGGATACTGCAGGTGTTCAGGAAGATGGCATCAGCCTCTTCTTCTTTCTCACAAATCTCGTAGCCAGCCATCTGCATTACAGAGGCAACTACCTCACTGTCTGCCACGTTCATCTGGCAGCCATAAGTTTCAATAAACAGTTTCTTCATTGTTCTAGATGAATTCTAATTTATGTTTGATGTATTAATATGATTTCTTTTCTGTATCTTCCATGCCGCATCATTTCATGTTCTTTGAAACTGCCATCAGCATGAAGTAGATGACTACGGCAGAGATCCATCCGGCGATGGCATCGATGAGATAATGTGCCTGGATATACACGGTAGCCATACACAGGAAGATGTAGAATGGCAGCATGGTGAAGAGCAGCTTGCGGTTTCTGCTGTGCCAGGCAAGGAGTATGCAGATGGTGCTTACGCCTACGTGCGAACTCGGAAAGGCGGCGGTAGGTCGCTCTCCTGCTTCCTTGGCATCCTCTACGAGCTGGTAGAAGATTCCGTCGGTATAGCCTGGGGTTGGCAGACAGTTGGTATGGGTACTGAAGTAATCGCCCATTGCCGGGAAGATGCCCTTGGCAATATCCTGCACTCCCACGGCGTCGAAGTAGAACGTTGGTCCTACCACCGGCACGTAGATGTAGATGAGATAGTAGATGAAGAAGCTGGCAAGCAGTACAAAGCTAACCCTTTCTGCCTCATAGTATCTGCAGAAGAAATAGTAGAGTACTACCGCTGCTATCATCGGATAATACATGAAGTATCCCATCGACATCAGTTCGCTCACCACCGCCCAGGGCAGTGCCTTGGCAAAGAGCAGGGCAGGCTGGCATCCGAAGAGGTCCTGTTCCCATCCCGCAAAGAGATGATCGAGGTTGGGAAACATGCGGTTGATCTCGTAAGTGTCTGGATACCACCAGGCAAGCAGGGCAATCTGCGCTAGGATGCGCACCATCTTCGTTATCCTGCATGGAATCATGCGATATACGCCCCAGAGAGCAAGGGTCATGACCAGAATTCTCAATCGGCCCCAAAGCATCGACTCCGGATTCACCACCTTGGTAAAGGTAAAGAGCATGGTGAAGACTGTTATCGCCATATAGCCCAGCATCACCCATTCCAGTGGCAGGAGTCCCTTCTTTGGGTTCTTGTCTATCTTAAAATAATCTTTTATCACGGTGTTACTTTGAACTTTGAGATTTGAACTTTATGATATGCTTTTACAGCCATCCGTTATCCTTGTACCACTTGATGGCGAGCTTTACGCCTCTTTCCAATGGATAGTGAGGATGATAGCCCAGCTCGTCCATGGCAGGTTCGATGTCACAACGCCAGTTGCGCTGTTTCAGGATGTTATACTTGTCATTGTTCAGTGCCGACATCCTACCGGTCATTCTGCCGAGATACTCGCCAAAGAAGGTTACGATGCGGAGCACCCAGATAGGAGCCTTGATGCGCAACATCCATGGATTGCCCAATTCCTTATGGATCAGGTCGCTGAAAGCTTCCGACTGGTAAACTTCGCCATCGCTGAGGAAGTATTTCCTGCCGTTCATACCATGGTCTAGGGCAAGGAAAACTGCCTGCACCACATCCTGAACATACACGAAGGTGATGTCCTGACGCTTGAATCCTACAGCAAAATCCACGTGCTGCCTGATGCTCTGCGCCATAAGGAAATAGTCTTTTTCTCTTGGACCATATACGCCGGTAGGGCGCAGGATGATATAAGGGAAATTGTTGCCGATGCTGTCGAGATAGCGCTCTGCGGCAAGCTTGCTCTTGCCGTATGCCGTGTTAGGCTTAGGCACATCGTTCTCACAGATTTCCTGATAAGGCTGCTCCTCGCGGATGGCTCCGAAGATGCTGAGCGAGCTGACAAAGACAAATCGCTTGATAGGCATTCCCAGATGCAGGATGGCATTCACCAGGTGCTTGGTGCCCTCGGTGTTTACCTTATAGAAATCCTCTGCATGCAGACACTTGGTAGCGCCAGCTGCATGCACAATATAGTCGAACTCGTGTGGAGCGAGTTCTTTCTCCAACTCTTCCTCTGAAGAAAGATTGAGATTGATGAAATGGATGCGCTCGTCTTGCAGGTATTTTCTGGAACTGGTAGGGCGTACTGCCGCCCAGGTTTCCATGCCTTGTCGCAAGGCTTCTTCTACGATGTAACTGCCGATAAAGCCCGACGCACCCGTTACTAGAATCTTCATGAATTATATATAAAATTGCAATTTCGGCTGCAAAGATACGACTTTTTGATGATTTATCACCATGATTCTGTTCAAAAAGGAGATAAAATTTGAAAAAATAGTGTGGGTTTCTATAAAATGTTGTATCTTTGCATGCATGGAGCAAGTATCGGGTTTTTATTTCCCTCCCTCAGAAACGACTTCTGCGCAGTTCAGCAACATGACAGAAATCTCGGCTAGTGGCTTTAATATCCTTATCCGTGCCAAGCGTGATGGCAGATGGTGGATCTTGAAGGCGCTCGCTCCCGCTGTGCGCAATAGCGAGGTGTATCAGAGCTTGCTTCAGAAGGAATTCGATATCATGAAGCATGTCCAGCATCCCGGAGTTGCTGAGGTAATGGGTATCGAAGAAGTGGATGGATATGGCAAATGCCTCGTGATGGAATGGATAGATGGAGTGACTCTGGAAGAGTGGCTCCAGCAACATCATTCCAAGGCGGAAAGGGTGCATATCGCCAACCAGCTGCTCGTGGTACTTGAGTTTGTACACGATATGCAGGTGGTGCATCGCGACCTGAAACCTTCCAACATGATGGTTACCCGTAATGGAAGCGTGCTGAAGCTGATAGATTTCGGATTGGCTGATGCGGATAGCTATGCGATACTGAAAGAACCGGCGGGAACAGATGGATATGTTTCTCCCGAACAGCAGAAGGGCGGACCTACTGATGTGCGCAATGATATCTACAGCGTGGGCGTTATCCTGGATAAGATGAAACTGAATTTCTCTTATCGCCTGGGATTGAAGCGTTGCCTCCGTCCGTTGGAGGAGCGATATCCCAACATGACCGCCATGCGCCAGCATATTCATTCTCTGCATCGCGACCTGCTTGCCTTCTGGATTGCTTCTGGCATGTTGGTGGCAGGTACTTCGGGTGTGCTTATATATAAAAAGGTGAACGAACCTCCTCGTGGATACGATGTGGTGGCAGAGTTTAAGGTGGGAAACCTGGCTTATAAGTCGTGGGGCGGTGGAGTCGTGTCGGTCAGGGCTGCCAATTCCAAGGATTCCTGTATCGAGGTACCTAAAACGGTCAACTTCCAGGGAATGACCTATAAGATAGATGAAATCGAAAAGAAGGCGTTTGCCGATCAGCCCGATCTGAGGAAACTGGTGTTTCCGGATACCAAGTTCCATGTGATGAAGCAGATGGTGGAGAACAGTCCGAATCTGCACAGCATCTGTTTCCGAAGCGCCTTGCCGCCAGTCATCGGCAATGCCATCTGGAAGACCAGAATTCAGGATGTCTTCAACGCTTCCGATTTCAAGCGTGTCATCCTGTATGTTCCCAAAGGCAGCTTCGATGCTTATCGCAATTCTGCATGGAATCAGTTTGAGAACATCATGGAATATGAATAGAATATGATAGAATTACGCTTCAATTATGCAGATAGCCGCATCTCGCGTGAGATGCGGCTATTTGTGTTTATTGCTTATATCAGGTGTCTATACCTTATTATATATGTATCAATACCATACTTCTATCTGTGGTGATTCCTTGGCATAGCTAGGCATGCACTTACCGATCTTGGCTCCGATGTAGGTTGGGTCGCAGATGTAGAACTTCTTGCCCTTGTACTCGTATGAGGTTCCGTTCTCTACCGGCTCATGGAAGGCTACGGCTGTACATTCGTGTCCTGTGAACTGGATGAGATGTACATCGAGTCCGAGTATCTCGTGTACCAGATAGGCATAGAAGATGGCGCGGTCTTCGCAGTCGTTCTTAGGATAGTAGAGACTTTCCTCGAAGTAGAAATACTTCTCGCGATGGAACTGCTCATCATCGGTAGCATATGGGAATCCCTTCTGTATGAATCGCAGGATGCGGTTGGCTGCTTCCTGTTCGCTGAGATCCTGTACCTGTGCTCTGATCTGCTTCACCACATCGTCGCGCAGACTCTTATCTACTACAGATGCGGCTACGGTAGGAATATCTATGATAGGATATTCATCGAGCAGCGGCATTACTCCGGTAGGTACTTCGCCCTGCAGGGTGATGCCCGCAGCTTCGTATCTGAACGGCTTGGCTTCATCGCCAATCACGGTCTTGCCGGTGAATCTCAGTCCCATATCCTTACCCAGCTCTGCGCCCTTAGGCAGTTCGCAGGAACGGAAGGATCCTTCATCCTCTACGTTCGGATAGATGTAGTAGCGCTTGCCGTCGATATTGAGGTACGACTTTTCGAATACGTGCTCCACGTAAGGGATGAGCATCACCACGTGGTTGCCACACAGGGCAAGGCGTACGTTGTAGCCGCAGTTGGCAAGCACATACTGCGAAGCGATGATCTTCTCATTCTGGCTGGCGTTTGGCATGGCGGTATCGATGTATTTCTCTACGAGCATGGCAGAACCCCAGTCGCTGAGTCCCATCTTGCGTGATTCGGTGGCGAAAGCCTGGGTTACTTCCTTGAGGTCTGATTGCTTGAGATTCTTCCAGTAGTTCACCACATCGTCTGTAGAACTGATGCTCATGGAAGCGAGTCGGGTTGCCTTTTGCATCTGCAGGTTTGCACCATAGAAGTTGACGTCGATGGTCTGCTTGCTTGCCGGAATGTTGACGTGAGGCACGTTTGGCAGGGCAGGCATGACTGGCACGGCAGCTACGGCAGGCATCAGCGGCAGTTCGATACCCGAACCGGTGTATTCGATGTCTGGAATCTCAGGCTTTACCTCTGGCAGTTTCGGCTTTTTCACCGGTTCTATTTTTGGACGGACGGTAGGAGCCTTTGGATCTGGCTTCTTCGGAGTCTCCGGTTCTGCAGGAGTTTCCGGAATCAGAATCGGGCTTACCGGCATCTTAGGCTTCACGGTAACCGGTTTCTCTGGCTGTTTCGGAGCTGTATATGTTGGTGGCGTCTTAGGCTTAGGCACCTGCGAGCGCACATCTCCCTTAAACTTCTTGTATTCTTTCCATACGCCTTGCATATACTTATCGTAGTCGGTAAGTATGGTGTTGCGGAACTTGTTGTAATCATCCAGCATCGCCTGTCTTGACTGCTGGAACTGTTTCACAAAGTCATCGTTCTGCGAAAAGCTTGGTGTTGCATGCAAACCGAGCAGCAATATGAAACTGAGAGTAGGATAAATTCTATTCATAATCTGTAATTTTAAGATTTCTACTTTCCTTGTTGATAGATATGGGGCAAAGATACGATTTTTTTCTTAATCGCCCAACTTTTTTTAAGAAAAAGGCTCTCCTTCCTTAATTTCTAAGAAAGAAGAGCCTGTTTATGTACCGTTCTTAGCGAAAATTCAGCCCGGAATAGGGGCGGTCTCCTATTGGTTATGTTTGATAGATGGATTGTCATATACTATTTCCTATTTGTGCTGCAAAATTACTAAAAAGTTTTGAGACAGGATTGGTTCAAATTGGTTCATTTTCAAATACTGATGAAGAAAATGAAAAAAGTATGGTTGAGAATGGGGAAAAATATGTATCTTTGCTGCAAAAAAGGAATAGAAAATGGTAGATAAGTATAATCCAGAAGATTTCGAGCGCTTGAAGCAGGAAGTGGAAACCTTGGTGGGAAGATCCATCAAGACACCTAAGGATTTTGTATTTCTCTCCCGCCAGATAGAGGGATATGCCAACGAGACCATCTCGGTGAGTACCCTGAAGCGTATGTGGGGATATGTGGCTTCGCCATGCAATCCGAGCAAGTATAATCTCAATTTGCTTTCCCGCATGGTGGGCTATCCTGACTGGGCTTCCTTTGTAGGTGGGCAGGAGGGCTTGTCTTCCAGCCGCTTCTTCGTGAAGAGTAAGCTCATTGCGGATGCCTTGCAGAAGGGGGAACAGGTGAGATTGACCTGGTGCCCGGGCAGAGTGCTTACCATCATGTACCGGGGCAATGATACCTTCGAGGTGGTGGAGAGCATCAACAGCAAGCTGGCAAAGGGGGATACCTTCACCTGCCCGCAGTTTGTTGAGGATCAGCCGCTTTATCTTTCCAACCTCAGCCATCCAGGCATCCCGCTCTGCAACTATGTAGCAGGTCAGAATGGAGGAATCAAGTGGAATCTGGGGGGGGATTCTGGACCTTCCTGAAACATAAAGACAAAAAACAAAAAGCTTGGAATCACGAATGCGATTCCAAGCTTTTTTCATTAATTTCATTGGGGGTTAGCCTCATGCAGCTAATTTCATTGAGGGTTAAGCCTCATGCTGTCTTACGCCCATACGAGCCTCTACTACGTTTACCACGTAGTCGCCGAGCTTCTCGCATTCCTGGATGATATCCATGTACATGGTACCGATGGCATAGGTGTAGAGATGGTTGTTTACATCGTTGATGTTCTGACTCTTCAACTGGTTGCGATAGTTGTTGATCTCGTTCTCGATGTTGAAAGAGAGGTTGGCATCATTATCTACCTTATGACCCACCAGGGTGATGTTCATCTGGGTGAGGGCATTATCTGTAAGCTCCATCATCTGGTGCATGTGCTCATACTGAGAAGGAATGAAGTCTTCCTTGCCACGGATGCGGCGGTTGAGGGTGCGGGCAATGTTGAAACAGCTGTCACCGATACTCTCAATCTCTGAAATCTCACGCAGCATGGCGCGGATCTTCGCCTTGGTCTCATCAGAAAGATGAGAATCGCTCACCTGGTCGAGATACTTCGCAATCTCAATCTCCATGTTGTCGGAGATTCCCTCGTATTTCTCGATGCGGGTATAGAGCTTGATGAACTTGTCGTCGTTGGTCTCGCCCAGGAGTTCCTTCACCATACCGAACATACGCTGGATGCGCTCGGCGAAACAGTGGATCTCCTTCTGAGCCTCGAGTACGGAGATTTCCGGAGTCTTCATGATACCACTCTGGATGAAACGCAGACGGAAATCATCCTCGTCGGCATTCTTCTTAGGACGGATGATCTTGCATACCAGCTTCTCTATCTGTGGGATAAACCATACCAGGATAAAGGTATTGGAGAGGTTGAAGGTGGTATGGAAGGCGGCGAGCACGAACGACAGCTTTGCTGCATTGGCAACGAAGTGAGGATCGGTCTTCTCCATCATGTCATCATAACCTACCCAACCGCAAACCAGATGGATGAACGGACGGAATACACAGAGTATCCACAGCACACCGAAGATGTTGAATACCATATGCGCCATCGCCGCTCTTCGCGCCTGCGTGTTGGCGGTGAGTGCTGCCACGTTGGAAGTTACGGTGGTACCGATGTTCTCACCCATTACGAGCGCAATACCCTGATAGATAGGCAGCACGCCAGTGGAACAGAGAATCATCGTAATCGCCATGACGGCTGCCGAACTCTGCACACACATGGTCAGGATACTACCAATGATCAGGAAGGTGATGGTAGTCTGGAAACTGTGAGGGTCGAAGCTGGAGAAGAACTCCAGAACCGGCTGGTTATGAGCCAGATCCATGTCGATACCGGTTTGGCGAAGTGTACCCAAGCCGAGGAACATAAAGGAGATACCGAAGATGAAGTCGCCTATGATCTTGCGCTTCTTGCTATAGATGAGGATGATGGCGATGAAGAACGCCGGCCATACAAAGTCGGTGATGTTGAACGAGAATCCTGCACTCATGATCCAGGCGGTGAGCGTGGTACCGATATTGGCACCCATGATAACCGAAATAGCCTGGGCAAGGGTGAGGAGACCGGCATTTACGAATGATACCGTCATCACCGTCGTAGCAGTAGAAGACTGTACGGCAGCCGTGATGAGCGTACCCGAGAGTATGCCCGTCAAACGATTGGTGGTCATAGTTCCTAACACATGGCGGAGCTGTGGTCCGGCCATCTTCTGCAAACTGTCGCTCATGGTCTTCATACCAAACATCAGTAAGGCGAGTGCTCCGATAAGCCTAAAAAATATCCAAATCGACATATTATAACTTAATTAATGTTGTCAAAATCATCAAGTTTACGTTTTTTTTCGTAACTTTACGCTCTGTAAGCAATGCTCCGCTTGAGGGCTTGCTCAGGCCCGGTGAACGTCCTCCAGGGAGGTCTTCGTTAGGCTGTAGATTATTAACTTTGTAACATAGTTTTAACACAAATGAAACAGAAGATACAAATCCGTTGCAAAAATAATAAAAAATCTCAGAAAGTCGAAATCGGAAGCACACTTTTTGATGTTTTTTCTTCATTTGACCTTAAAATGACCCATGGACCGGTGTCTGCGAGGGTAAATAACAAGGTGGAAGGCATGCATTACCGTGTTTATAACTCCAAGGATGTAGAATTCCTGGATATGAACTCTGCGTCGGGTTCGCGTGCCTATACCCGGACGCTTTTCTTTGTACTGTGCAAGGCGGTGCAGGATATTTATCCGAATACGGATGTGGTCATCGATATTCCGGTATCCAACGGATTCTATGTGGATATCCGTCTGGGGCGCCCGGTAGTAGATGAGGATGTGAACATCCTCCGCCGCCGCATGCAGGAGATCATCGACTCCAAGATGCCGATACGCCGCTTCACGGTGCCTACCGAGGAGGCTATCGCCCTCTTCCAGGAAAAGGGCGATGTGGAGAAGGTGAAGCTTCTCAGGACTTCGGGTTCCATCTATACCACCTATTATAAAATAGGTGAATATGTGGATTATTATTATGGCACCCTGCTCACCAATACCTCCCAGCTCTATCTCTTCGGGTTGGAGAAGTACTATGATGGCATGTTGCTGCGCATTCCTTCGGTCAGCAACCCGGATGAGCTGGGCGAAATGACCCGGCAGGACAAGATGTTTGATATCTTCAAGGAGCATCATCGCTGGCAGGAAATCCTGGGTATCAGAACCGTGGGTGACTTCAACCAGGCTATCGATGCGGGACATGCTACGGATATCATCAATATCAGCGAAGCGCTGCAGGAGAAGAAACTGGCGAAGATAGCCGAGGAGATTGCCAGCCGCAAAGGGGTGAAGCTGGTGCTGCTGGCGGGTCCGTCTTCTTCGGGCAAGACTACTTCCTGCAAGCGTCTGAGCATCCAGCTTGCCGTAAACGGACTGAAGCCTCTGCAGATTTCGCTCGATGATTACTTCGTGGATAGGGATAAGACACCGAAGGATGAGAATGGTGAATTTGATTTTGAGAGTATCTATGCCCTGAACCTCGATTTGCTCAACGAGCAGTTTAATGCGCTCTTCCGTGGCGAGGAGGTGGAACTGCCGAAATACGATTTCCCTTCGGGCAAGAGTGTGAAGAGTGGAAAGAAGTTGAAGCTGGAGCCTAACAATGTTTTGGTGGTAGAGGGAATCCACGCCCTGAATCCGGAGCTTACGGCGCATGTTCCTGAAGAGCAGATCTTCCGTGTGTATGCTTCTGCGCTGACCACCATTCTGCTGGATAATCACAATTATATCCCTACAACGGACAACCGTCTGCTGCGCCGCATCATTCGCGACTATAAATATAGAGGTGTATCTGCCCAGGAAACCATCCGCCGCTGGCCATCGGTAAGAGCCGGAGAGAACAAGTGGATTTTCCCATTCCAGGAGAATGCCGATGCCATGCTGAATACGGCGATGCTCTACGAGTTGTCGGTTCTCAAGATGCAGGCAGAACCGTTGCTCCAGCAGGTGCCGGAGAATTGTGAGGAATTTGCTGAGGCTTACCGCCTGCTGAAGTTCCTGAAGTATTTCAAGGGAATCCCTTACAATAATCTGCCGCCAACCTCCCTCTTGCGAGAGTTTCTGGGCGGCAGCTCATTCCATTATTAGGAGTTAGTGCTTTTTGCCTCACTATGGCACAATATTGCCCTCTGCCAGGGCAATATCTTGCCGTGGTGAGGCAAGATTCGTTATGTCGTGAAGGAGTTTTGAAGATAAGCGCTACTGCTTCATTTTCTTGCGTATCAAGCGCCACTCTCGCTTTTACTCTTCACCCTTCACATTTTGGGTGTAAACTACTGATATTCAGTGAGTATTGTGGGTGAAGAGTGAAGCTTGACTCTTCACTTGTTTAATGTATTGATAATTAATGGATTGATGCCAAAGTGTGAAGAGTGAAGAGTAAAAGCGAAAGTGGCTTTCTATACAGCCGTTTTTCGCTTTAGAGCTTGCTTCCGTAGCAGAGGTCTCCGGCATCGCCGAAACCAGGAACGATGTATTTGTGCTCGTTCAGTCCCTCATCGATGGATGCACACCAGATGGTTGTCTTGTCTTCAGGGAATGTCTTCTTGACGTGCTCGATGCCCTGTGGAGCGGCAAGGACGCAAGCCACGTGGATATGCTTAGGATTACCCTTGGTAAGGAACGCCTTCATGCCCATCTCCATGCTGATGCCTGTGGCAAGCATAGGGTCTGCGATGATGAGCGTCTTGCCGGTAAGGTCTGGAGTAGCCAGATACTCGATATGAACCCCCACCTCGGTATGCTCCTTGTTAGTATATTCACGGTAAGCACTCACGAAAGCATTGCCGGAGTGATCGAAGATATTGAGGAAACCCTCATGGAAAGGCAGACCGGCACGGAAAATCGTACCGATGACAATCTTGTCGGTAGGGAAATTAACCTGGGCTACACCGAGCGGGGTAGTCACGTCTCTGTTCTCGTAATTGAGGGTCTTTGAAATCTCAAAAGCCTCATACTCGCCGATTCTCTTGATGTTGTTGCGGAAGAGGAGTCGGTTCTTTTGATACTCGCAGTCGCGCATCTCAGCCAGATAGCGGTTGATGATGCAGTTATGCTCGCTCAGATTATTAATTTTCATAAGTCGTAGTATTTATTTTCTTGTTATTTCAATCGATGTTTATTCCTGCTGAAATCATCTGTCAAGATGCAGCAAAGGTGTTGCAAAGATAAGGCAAAATCCGGAAACCGCAAAATGTTTTCCGTTATTTTTTCCATCCGGCTTCTTCTGGTGCCATCCATGGGCTTTTATATGCCTTCTGAACCCCTATATATAATTAGGTGGAAAATGAATTTGGATGAAGCAGATTTGCAGCGAATATTTGCAAAGTCAATATGGCAAATTATAGATGAATTGGTCGATTTTTTAATTCTTTAACCTAAAAAGGTTTTAAAAAGCAAGAATATTATCGAAGAATCTTTGCTATAAAACATATTTTTTGTAACTTTGCGGCGGTTTTAGGAAAAAAGGGTTTTTGAAATCCCATTTTGAATATTAGGATAAAGTTTCAGAAAGAAATATTTCACAACTTAAATACATTTAGAAAAAATGGCAAAGTTAGATTTGACAAAGTACGGCATTACTGGTGCTACAGTAATCGCTCACAATCCTTCTTACGAGCAGTTGTTCGAGGAGGAGACAAAGGCTGGTCTCGAGGGTTACGAGAAGGGTCAGCAGACAGAGTTAGGTGCAGTTAACGTTATGACAGGTATCTACACTGGTCGCTCACCTAAGGATAAGTACATCGTAATGGACGAGAACTCTAAGGACACTGTATGGTGGACAACTGAGGAGTACAAGAACGATAACCACCCAATGTCTGAGCAGGTTTGGGGTACTGTTAAGGATCTCGCTGTTAAGGAGCTCTGCAACAAGAACCTCTATGTAGTAGATGGTTTCTGCGGTGCTAACAAGGATACACGTATGGCTGTTCGTTTCATCGTTGAGGTTGCTTGGCAGGCTCACTTCGTAACAAACATGTTCATCCGTCCTACAGCTGAGGAGCTCGAGGCATTCGAGCCAGACTTCGTTGTTTACAACGCTTCTAAGGCTAAGGTTGAGAACTACAAGGAGCTCGGCTTGAACTCTGAGACTTGCGTTGCTTTCAACGTAACATCTAAGGAGCAGGTTATCATCAATACATGGTATGGTGGTGAGATGAAGAAGGGTATGTTCTCTATGATGAACTATTTCTTGCCATTGAAGGGTATGGCTTCTATGCACTGCTCTGCTAACTGCGATATGAACGGTGAGAATACAGCTATCTTCTTCGGTCTTTCTGGTACAGGTAAGACTACATTGTCTACAGACCCTAAGCGTAAGTTGATCGGTGACGATGAGCACGGCTGGGATGACAATGGTGTATTCAACTTCGAAGGTGGTTGCTACGCTAAGGTTATCAACCTTGACAAGGAGTCTGAGCCAGATATCTACAACGCTATCAAGCGCAACGCTCTCTTGGAGAACGTAACTGTAGCTGCTGATGGTAAGATTGACTTCGCTGATAAGAGCGTAACAGAGAATACTCGTGTTTCTTACCCAATCTTCCACATCAACAACATCCAGCCAGGTTCTTCTGCTCCAGCTGCTAAGCAGGTTATCTTCCTCTCAGCTGATGCATTCGGTGTATTGCCTCCAGTATCTATCCTGACTCCAGAGCAGACTCAGTACTACTTCCTCTCTGGCTTCACAGCTAAGTTGGCAGGTACAGAGCGCGGTATCACAGAGCCTACTCCAACATTCTCTGCTTGCTTCGGCCAGGCATTCTTGGAGTTGCACCCAACAAAGTACGCTCAGGAGTTGGTTAAGAAGATGAACAAGAACAACGCTAAGGCTTACCTCGTTAACACAGGTTGGAACGGTACAGGCAAGCGTATCTCTATCCGCGATACACGTGGTATCATCGACGCTATCTTGAGCGGTGACATCGACAAGGCTCCTACAAAGCAGATTCCTATGTTCGATTTCAAGGTTCCAACAGAGTTGCCAGGTGTAGCTACTGAGATCTTGGATCCACGCGATACATACGCTGAGGCTTCTCAGTGGGAGGAGAAGGCTAAGGATTTGGCTGCTCGTTTCATCAAGAACTTCGCTAAGTACACAAACAATGAGGCTGGTAAGGCTCTCGTTGCTGCTGGTCCACAGCTCTAATTCGACTTTTCGAATAAAGACTAAATACGGAATCCCGTCTCTCGCAAGAGAGGCGGGATTCTTCTGTTTACAGCTCCCGCACGGATAGAAGAAATTTTGGCTATAATCCGCTTTATCTGGCATAATTCTCTGTTTTAATCACTAAAAAATATAAAAAATGCCCCTAAAATCAATAAATTGCATAATAATAAGGAGAAAAGGGCGATTTTTTAAAGAATTCTCCGTAAATTTGCAGCTAAAAAGAAAAATTGGATAGAATGAAAAGTAAGTTTTTAGCTTTTATAGCACTTGTTGCAGCTACTTTGTCGCTCTCTTCATGCTTGAGCAGCGACGAGACAGTAGTAGAATATACAAATGATACAGCCATCACGAGTTTCTCCTTGGGAAAGCTCGGTAGATACACGAAGACTACTGCAGGCAAGGATACTCTGATCGCTGATAAAGTGAATGGAGCTAACTATAAATTTTATATTGATCAGGTTACCCGCCAGATCTATAACGTAGATTCCTTGCCTACCAAGACAAGGACCGCTGCCGTATTGGCTACCATCAGCAGCAAGAACAGCAGCCCTATCTTCATCATGCATAAGGATTATCCTGAGAAGATTGACTCGGCAAAGTATTATTCAAGCACCGATTCCATCGACTTCTCTCAGCCACGACAGGTTCGTGTCTATAACAACTCGCTCAATGCCTACGTTACTTACACTGTAAAGGTGAACGTGCATCAGCAGGAAGGCGATGAGTTCAACTGGCAAACCAAGGCTCAGCTCAATGAGCAGCTCGCTGCACTCAGCGACCTGAAGGTGCTCGCTCTGGGAAGCAACATCTATGTATTTGGCAAGACCCTCGGGGGAATGAAGATATACAAGAGTGCTGCAAGCGACGGGAATAACTGGGCAGAGGTAACTGCCAACCAGGCTTTCGCTGCTGCCGATTATCAGAATGCCGTGAAGATGGGCGATCAGCTCTACATCCTCTCGGATGGTAAGGTGTATGCTTCTGCCGATGCAGCAACCTGGAATCAGGTAGGCGAGGACAGCCAGCTCAAGCAGTTGGTAGGTGCCAGCAGCAAGTATCTCTATGCCTTCACCGCTACAGGCATCGCCGTGTCTAAGGACAATGGTGCAACCTGGGCTGCCCAGAAGATGGATGCTGACTTCTCGCTCCTTCCAACCCAGAACCTGAGTATGAATGTTTCTACCATCGCTTCCGTGAAGAATGTAGAGAATGTTCTCCTGCTCGGTACCCGTGATGCAAGCTATGGCGATACCATCGCTACACTCTGGAATCATGTGGCTGATTACTCTGCCAATGCTTCAGCAAGCGCATGGAACTATATAGAATATGATGCTTACCAGAGTGGCAAGATGCCAATGATGGATCAGGTGCTCGTTTGCGGTGCTGATTCTGGCTTCGTAGCTCTCGGCAGCAACGGCAAATGGTATAAGAGCAAGAACAACGGACTGACATGGGGTGTTGATACGCTCGTAACCATGCCGGCAGAATTCTCTGCTGCCACCCAGCGCTTCGGCTTCTGCCGCGACAAGGACAACTTCTACTGGGTAGTAAGAAACGGCAGCGTATGGAAGGGCCGCTTCAACAAGGATGCCTGGATCAAGGACCAGACCATCTTCGAATAAGACCGTCGGGAATCATATTCATATCACGTAAGGTATAGACATGAGGAGAAGCTTGTGTAAATGCTTGTTGCTGTCGGTCTTGTTCCTTTTGCCTTTGCAGGCGATAAGGGCACAGGACGATTATCAGTATCGTATGGAGATAGGTGCCGGCGTGGGACTGGTTGCCTACGAGGGCGACCTGAACGGCAATATCCTAGCCCACCAGCAGCCGATGGCTGCCATCGTGGGAAGATACAACTTCGATCCCTACAAGGAACTGCGGTTCAACCTGGGGCTGGGCAAGCTGAAAGGCTCTAACGACAAGGTGAAGACCGATTATCCCGACCTGGATGGGAAAGCCTACTCCTTCAGCCATACCCTGGTGGATATGAGCCTCGTCTTCGAATACAACTTCTGGCCTTACGGCACAGGCAGAGACTATAGAGGAGCCAGGAGGCTGGTGCCATTCATCTTCGGAGGTCTGGGAGCCACCTATGTGAAGGGAGAGCAGAAGAATGTATTTACCGCCAACGTGCCTTTGGGCATCGGAGCGAAATACAAGATAAACGAACGGATGAACGTAGGCGTAGATTGGAGCATCCATTTCTCGCTGAACGATGAACTGGATGGAGTGAAAGACCCTTATGGCATCAAGAGCAGCGGACTCTGGAAAAACCAGGACTGCTATTCCATGCTGCAGGTCTCGTTCACCTACAGCTTCAGCGCAAAGTGTAAAACGTGTAATAAAGAAGAATAAGAACTCTTAATTAAAGAATAAGATATGAACAACTTGGATATGAACAGAATACCTGAGCACATCGCTATCATCATGGATGGCAATGGACGCTGGGCAACAGAAAGAGGTAAGGATCGCAGCTACGGCCACCAGGCTGGAGTTGACGCAGTGCGTTGCATTACATCAGAATGTACTCGCCTCGGTGTGAAGTACCTTACTCTCTATACTTTCTCTACTGAAAACTGGAATCGTCCTGCCGACGAGATTTCTGCCCTGATGGGACTGGTGCTGACTTCTCTGGAGGATGAGATCTTCATGAAGAACAATGTACGATTCCGCGTGATCGGCGACTTGAAGCGTCTGCCACAGGCTGTGCAGGACAAGTTGCAGGAGACCATGGACCATACCGCCAAGAACGATGCCATGACTATGGTAGTAGCCCTGAGCTACTCTTCGCGCTGGGAAATCATGAAGGCGATGAAGGAAACCGTGAAGGAGGCTATGGAGAAGGGCGCCAGCTACGAGGAGGTAGAGAAGATGCTTACCGAGGAGAACTTCGAGAAGCACCTGGAGACCAACTTCATGCCAGACCCAGAACTCCTGATTCGTACAGGTGGCGAGTTGCGTATCAGCAACTACCTGTTGTGGCAGATTGCCTATTCTGAGTTGTATTTCTGCGATACCTATTGGCCAGACTTCAACGAGGAGTGCCTGCACAAGGCTATTGAGAGCTACCAGTCGCGTCAGCGCCGTTTCGGCAAGACCGAGGCACAGGTAGAAGCAGAGGAAGAGAAGTAAAAGGGGGATAAAGGACGAAAAATAGATACTATATATATAATAAGGTATAAATGAACAAGCTAAGAAAGATTTTCATCCTGCTATTCGGCATCATGGCGAGTGTGCAGGTTATGGCACAGGATAAGATAGTACATCCAGATATCTCGTATGCCGGAACCCCTCGCACCTTGACCCTTGGAGGTATCAATGTGTCGGGTGTGGAAGGATACGAAGACTATGTACTCACTGGTATCTCGGGCCTAACAGTAGGAGAAGAGATTGAAGTGCCAGGCGACGCTATTACCAATGCCGTCAAGCGCTATTGGAAACATGGACTTTTCTCTAAAGTTGCCATCGCTGCCGACTCTATCGTGGGTGAAAAACTTTATCTTCACATCTATCTCGCAGTAAGACCTCGTATCTCTGACATCCACTATGTGGGATTGAAGAAGAGCGAGCGTGAGGATATGGAGCAGAAGCTCGGTATGGTTAAGGGTACTCAGGTAACACCTAACATGCTCGATCGTGCCAAGATTCTTGCCAAGAAATACTTCGATGACAAGGGTTTCAAGAATGCTGAAATCCAGATCAACCAGCGCGACGATGTGGCTAACAAGGGCCAGGTCATCCTGGACGTGATCGTAGATAAGAAACAGAAAATCAAGGTTCACCAGATTACCATCGATGGTAACGAGAAACTCTCGGATAGAAAGATCAAGGGTGGACTCTTCTCGAAGGGAGCCTTTGCCAAGACCCACGAGGCTGGCAAATTTGCTACTTTCTTCAAATCGAAGAAGTTTACTCCTGAGAGATGGAAGGAAGACAAGCAGAAACTCATCGACAAATACTACGAGTATGGTTATCGTGATGCGCAGATTCTGGAAGACAGCGTAAGCAACTTCGACGAGAAGCACGTCAACGTATATGTCAAGGTAGATGAGGGTAAGCGCTATTTTATCCGCAATATCAACTGGGTGGGCAACACCGTATATGCAACCGACTATCTGAATGCCGTGCTCGGTATGAAGAAGGGCGATGTGTATAACCAGAAACTCCTGGGCAAGCGATTGCAGGAAGATGAAGATGCTGTGGGCAACCTCTATTACAACAATGGTTACGTGTTCTCTAACATCAATCCTGCCGAAGTGAACATCGACGGCGATTCCATCGATCTGGAGATGCGCGTGACAGAGGGACCTCAGGCTTACCTGAGCCACGTACGTATCAACGGTAATACCCGTCTCTATGAGAACGTAGTACGCCGTGAGCTCCGTACCAAGCCAGGCGACCTCTTCTCTAAGGATGCCCTGATGCGTTCGGCACGTGAGTTAGCTTCCATGGGTCACTTCGATGCTGAGAAGGTTTCACCTGATGTAAAGCCTAACTACGAGGACGGTACTGTGGATGTAAACTGGAACCTGGAGCAGAAGAGTAACGACCAGATTGAGTTCTCGCTCGGTTGGGGTCAGACGGGTGTCATCGGACGTGTGGGCTTGAAGCTCAACAACTTCTCTATGGCAAACCTCTTCAACAAAAACAAGGAGCATCGTGGTATCATGCCTATCGGTGATGGTGAGGTGCTGAGTATCGGTGCACAGACCAATGGTACCTACTACCAGAGCTATAACGTAAGCTACTCTACCAACTGGTTTGGCGGCAAACGCCCTATCCAGTTCAGCGTAGGTGCATACTACAGCAAGAGTACAGACGTGTCAAGCAACTATTACAATAGTGCCTACATGAACAACTACATGAGCTACATGTATGGTTATGGTACGGGTTACTATAATAACTACGAGAATTATTACGATCCAGACAAGTACATCCAGATGGTGGGTGTGAGCCTCGGTTGGGGTAAGCGCCTCCGTTGGCCGGATGATTACTTCACCTTGTCTGTACAGTTGGCTTACCAGCGCTACATGATGAAGAACTGGAGCTATATGCTGATGACCAACGGTAATGCGAACAACTTGAACTTGACCATCGCATTGAACCGTACATCAACCGACAACCAGCTCTTCCCACGTCGTGGTTCAGAGTTTGAGGCAAGTGTGAACCTTACTCCACCATGGAGTGCGTTCGACAACAAGGATTACAAGAACCTCGCCAATAACTCCCAGTCTCCAACCTACTCTGCAGAGCAGCAGGAGAAATACCGCTGGATTGAGTATCACAAGTGGAAGTTCAAGGCAAAGACCTATACCGCACTTACAGAGGGTCAGAAGTGCTTCGTATTGATGACCCGTGTAGAGCTCGGTTTGCTCGGTGCTTACAACAAGTACAAGAAGAGTCCATTCGAGACCTACTATGTGGGTGGTGACGGTATGAGCGGTTATTCATCCTATTATGGTGAGGAAACCATCGGACTCCGTGGTTACGAGAACGGTTCCGTATCTTACGGCCGTACCACCGGTTACTATGCTTATGCATACGACCGCTTCTCATTGGAGCTCCGTTATCCATTCCTCCTGGGCAATACCACTATCTATGGTTTGACCTTCGTAGAGGCAGGTAACGCCTGGTATGATACCAAGGACTTCAACCCATTCAGCATGAAGCGCAGTGCCGGTGTCGGTGTACGTATCTTCCTGCCAATGGTGGGTCTGATGGGTATTGACTGGGCTTACGGTTTCGACAAAGTATGGAACGGTAGCCAGTATAAGAAGGGTGGAAGTCAGTTCCACTTCATCTTGGGTCAGGAATTCTAAAGACGGATTTTATGAAGAAAATAGTATTGATGCTGATGATGGCTGTAGCAGCCATCTCAGCACATGCACAGAAATATGCATTGGTGGATATGGAGTACATCCTGCGCAATATCCCAGCTTATGAGCGTGCCAACGAACAGTTGAACCAGGTGAGCCGCAAGTGGCAGGCCGAGGTAGAGGCGCTCAATCTGGAAGCAAGCACCATGTACAAGAACTATCAGAACGAGGTAGTATTCCTCTCACAGGAGCAGAAGAAGGCCAAGCAGGACTCCATTATGCAGAAGGAGAAGGAAGCCAGCGACCTGAAGAAGAAATACTTCGGTGCCGAGGGAGAGCTTTACAAGAAGCGCGAGGCACTGATGGGACCTATCCAGGAGGAGATTTACAATGCCGTGAAGGAGATTTCCAACCTGCGCGGCTACTCGCTTGTTCTCGACAGAGCCAGCAACAATGGAATCATTTTTGGTTCGCCAAAAATAGACATCAGCAACGAGGTACTCCAGAAATTAGGCTATTCTAACAAATAATAAGTGTTATTCCAGGAAATAATCTAGGTTATTTCAAGAAATAATTGTATATTTGCAGCCGATAAGAGAGGATGCGGCTGGAAAACACCGCCCTCGGCATAACCAATTAAGAATAATAATTAAAAAAGAATAAACAGAAATGAAAAAGCTTATTTTAATGTTGATGCTTTGCGCACCAATGACAATGATGGCACAGAAGTTCGGTAAGGTAAATACTCAGCAGATCATGCAGTCTTTGCCAGACGTAGCTAAGGCCAACGGCGAGTTGGAAGCTCTCCAGAAGCAGAAGGAGAACGACCTCAAGTCTATGCAGGATGAGTTCCAGCGCAAGGCAGACGAGTACCAGAAGGGCGCAAGCACAATGAATGCTACTGCCAAGCAGCAGAAGGAAACAGAATTGCAGGGTCTTCAGCAGAAGATTCAGCAGGCTTACCAGGATGGTCAGCAGGAGTTGCAGAAGAAGAGCAGTGAGCTCATGCAGCCTATCATCGCTAAGGTACGTACAGCTATCGAGGCTGTAGGTAAGGCTGGTAACTATACATACATCATGGAGGAAGGCACAGCTATCTATACTGGCGCCAACGTGGTAGATGTTACCAAGGAAGTACAGGCTAAGATCAAGTAATCAAACGTAAGTATTTCTATAAAAAGCTAAGGGCAGGCACAAGTGCCTGCCCTTATTTATCATCTAGTATATTCATATCATATATAATAAGGTATCACGCATTATGAAAAAGAATCTCCTATTTTTGGCGCTCGCTCTTGTTGCCCTCTCGGCTTCTGCACAGCAGAACCAGACTCCGGCGGAACAGCCAGCAGCCATCGTTGCACAGCCAGCATTGCGATTTGGCTACTTCAGCTTTGAGCAGGTTTTTCATACCATGCCTGGTTATGCCATAGCCAAGCATAATATGGATGAACTCCGCGCAAAGTATGATGAGGAAACCAAGCGCGTGGAAACTGAGTTTAATACCAAGTATGAGGAATTCCTTGACGGTCAGCGCTCGTATGCCAAGACTATCCTGGAGAAGCGCCAGGCTGAACTGCGTGAATTGATGGAGAAGAACATCGCCTTCAAGGCTGAGGCTGCCAAACTCCTGAATCAGGCAGAGACCGATGCGTATGCTCCTCTCAAGACCCAGATCAACGAGGCTGCCAAGCAGATTGGCAAGGAGAAGGGATTTGCCTTCATCATCAATACCGACAACAACGCCACACCTTATCTGAGTGAAGAGATGGGTGAGGATATTACAGCTGTGCTGGAGGAGAAACTGAAATGATTCTGCCATCCAATCCCGGACCTATCGGAATCTTTGATTCCGGATATGGCGGCTTGACCATCCTGCATGGCTTGCGCCAGATGTTGCCGCAGTACGACTATATGTATCTGGGCGACAATGCCCGTGCGCCATACGGTTCGCGCTCCTTCGAGGTGGTGTATAAGTTTACCCGCCAGGCTGTGCTGAAGCTTTTTTCCATGGGTTGCCATCTGGTAATCCTGGGTTGCAATACGGCGTCGGCTAAGGCTTTGCGCTCTATCCAGCAGAGAGACATCCCGGAGCTGGATCCTGAAAGAAGGGTACTTGGCATCATCCGTCCTACTGCCGAGGTGATAGGTACGCTGACCAAGAGTCGCCACGTGGGCATTCTTGCCACCGAGGGAACCATCAAGAGCGAGAGCTACAAGATGGAGATTGGCAAGCTCTGGCCGGATATCCAGGTAAGCGGAGTGGCTTGTCCGCTCTGGGCTGCTATCGTAGAGGCTAATGAGGCTGATAGTCCTGGTGCTGATTATTTCGTCAAGAAGCGCATCGACCAGTTGATGCGTATGGATGAGGACATCGATACCATCATCCTGGGTTGCACCCATTATCCACTGCTCATGAGCAGCATCGTGAAGAATCTTCCCGACGGCGTGAGAGTGGTGCCACAGGGACAATATGTGGCCAACAGTCTGCAGGATTATCTGCAGCGACATCCGAATATGGAACAGATGGTGACAAAGGGTGGTAGCTGCAAGTATCTGACTACAGAAAGTGAGGAGAAATTCAAGGAGTCGGCGTTGATATTCCTGCATGAGCAGGTGGACGTTACACACGTGGACCTTGAATAGTTTATAATTAATAGTTTATAGTTAATAGTTATGCAAGAAACAAGACAAAACCGTATATCAAGACTGCTCCAGAAGGAGTTGAGTCTTATCTTCCAGTCACAGACCCGCATGATGCATGGTGTGATGGTAAGTGTTACTAAGGTAAGAGTAAGTCCGGATCTTAGCATCTGCACTGCTTACCTCAGCGTGTTCCCATCTGAAAAGGGTGAGGAAATTCTGAAGAATATCAATGCCAACGAGAAGACTATCCGCTTCGACCTGGGCAGAAAGGTGAGAAATCAGTTGCGCATCATTCCTGAGCTCCGTTTCTTCCTGGACGACAGCCTGGATTATCTGGAGCGCATTGATGAACTCTTGAAGAAGTAAAAAAGTAAAAAGACAAATGAATTTTCCATTCTTTATTGCTCGCAGGTATCTCTTTTCCAAGAAGAGTACACACGTTATCAATGTGATCAGCTCCATCTCTGTGATTGGTGTGGCTGTGGCAACGATGGCACTCGTCATCGTGCTGAGCGTATTTAATGGTTTCCACGACCTGGTGGCTACGCTCTTTACGAGCTTCGACCCGCAGTTGAAGGTGGTGCCGATGGAGGGAAAGACGGCGCCTGCCGATGACCCGATATTGACGCAGATACGTATGCTGCCACAGGTAGATGTGGCTACAGAAACCGTGGAAGACCAGGCGCTGGCAATCTATGACGACCGTCAGGCTATGGTGAGGATCAAGGGCGTGGACGACAACTTCTCAGAGTTGTCACATATCAACGACATCCTTTATGGTGATGGCAGTTTCTCGCTCCATGCTGCCAATCTGCAGTATGGAACCGTGGGTATCCGTCTGGCGCAGACCTTGGGTATCGGGGCAAAATGGGATGGTTTTATGAAGATTTATGCTCCGCAGAAGGAGGGACAGTTGGATATGATGAATCCGGATGCCGGCTTCGTGGTTGATTCTCTGAATTCTCCGGGTGTGCTCTTCGCCGTCAAGCAGTCGAAATACGACAAGAATTATATCATCACCTCCATTGCCTTTGCGCGCAACCTCTTCGGGCAGCAGGGTATGCTCTCTGATTTGGAAATCCGCCTGAAGGAGGGTAGTGACTTGCAGGCAGTAAAGGCTGAGATGCAGAAGATTGCCGGCACCAAGTATAAGGTGCTGGATAGATTTGAGCAGCAGGAAGATACTTTCAAGATCATGTCGATAGAGAAGCTGATGGCTTACATCTTCCTGACCTTTATCCTCGTAGTGGCATGTTTCAACATCATCGGTTCGCTCTCGATGCTCATCATCGATAAGAAGAACGATGTGGTGACATTGCGGAATCTGGGTGCCAATGACAAGCAGATTACGCGTGTCTTCCTCTTCGAGGGAAGAATGATTGCAGTGATTGGTGCGGTGATTGGTATCGGATTGGGTCTGTTGCTCTGCTGGCTGCAGCAGCAGTATGGCTTCGTAAGACTGGGCGACTCCGAGGGCTCCTTCATCGTAAATGCTTATCCGGTAAGCGTTCACTATTCTGATGTAGCCATCATCTTTGTAACGGTTATCGCCGTAGGCTGGCTTGCCGTATGGTATCCGGTGAGAGCATTGAGTAAAAGACTTTTGAGTTAATAGAAAGAAATAAGCATAAAAAATCCTGCTTGTGTATGATCAACGCAAGCAGGATTTTTTATGCTTATTTCTTTTTATTTCTTTCTGATGAGTGTCAAGCCATCGCGCAGCGGCAGGATGACTACTTCCACCCTAGGGTCGTTGGCAATCAGGTCATTGAATGCTCGGATGCCCTTGGTCTGATGGTCACGGTCGTAGGCTGGGTCGATGACGTGCCCGTCCCACAGCGTATTGTCTGCCAGAATATATCCGCCAGGATTCAGAATCTTCATCACCATCTCGTATGTCTCAATATAGGTGCGCTTGTCGCCATCCACGAAAGCCAGGTCAAACATCACCCCCAGTTTGGGCGCTTCTTCGTTGGCATCGCCAATACGGAAATCAATCTTGTCGGCAACATCCGAACCCTCAATCCAGGGACGGGTGAAATCTTCCATCTCGTCATTGATTTCGAAAGTATAGAGCTTGCCTCCTTCCTGCAATCCCTGAGCCAGACAGATGGCGCTGTAGCCACTGAAGGTTCCCACCTCAAGAATATTCTTGGGGCGAATCATCTGAACCAGCATCTTGAGTAATCTGCCCTGGATGTGACCACTCGCCATACGTCCGTGAATGGTATGGATATTGGTGGCACGGTAGAGACGGTAGAGGTAATCTCCCTCTGGCTCAATATGTTGGCAGATGTATTTGTCTATCAATTCTGTTTCGGTCATCTTACTCCCCGTTTTCCTTTTGTGATAAGATTCCTGCGATGGCAAGGTCGTAGGAAGCCAGACCGAATCCACAGATGACTCCCAGGCAGGCGCAGGAGATGTAAGAGTGATGGCGGAACTCCTCGCGCTTGTGCACATTGGAGATATGTACCTCTACGCAAGGGCATTTCATGCTGCGGATGCAATCCTGCAAGGCAATGCTGGTGTGGGTGTAGGCACCCGCATTGAGCACTACGCCATCGTAGGTGAAGCCTACTTCCTGCAACTTGTTGATAAGCTCGCCCTCGATGTTGCTCTGATAGTATTCTATCTCTACATCAGGGTATTTAGCCTTCAACTTAGGCAGATAGCTCTCGAAAGAATTGCTGCCATAAATGCCTGGCTCGCGAACGCCCAGGAGGTTCAAATTAGGACCATTGATAATCTGTATCTTCATAATCACATGATTTTTTAAGTCTGTATCATTAATTTTTTGTATCTTTGCAGATGCATAGGTTATCTGTCTCGTAGCTAACCCTGATGCAAAGGTAATAATAAAATTGGAAACTGACAAGAATTTAGATAAGAAAATGGCAAATGACATCATCAGGAATTATATGAGGTACCTCAAGCTGGAGCGAAACTATACGTATAATACGCTTGAGGCATATCGCCACGACCTGGAATATCTCATAGAATATGCCCGCCAGAACGATGTGGCACTGGTGGATATGAAGCTGGAAAATCTGGAGAACTTCTCGGCAAGTCTTCACGACAAAGGCATCGTTGCCCGCTCACAGGCACGCATCCTCTGTGGTGTGCGCTCCTTCTACCGTTATCTGGTGACCGACGGCTATATCAAGGATGATCCTACCGAACTGTTGCCTTCGCCGCAGATAGGCGAACATTTGCCGGAATATCTCTCTGTAGAGGAGGTGGATATGCTGGAGGCTGCCATCGATCTCTCGAAATGGGAAGGGCAGCGCAACAAGGCTATCATCGAAACCCTTTTCTCCTGCGGACTGCGTGTTACGGAACTGGTGAATCTCAAGATAAGCCAGATCTTTGAGGAGGATAAGTTTATCAGAGTTCTGGGAAAGGGACGGAAGGAGAGGCTGGTGCCTATCTCTGACAGGGCATTGAAGGAAATCCACCTGTGGTACATCGACCGCAATCTCATGAAGATCAAGCCCGGAGAGGAAGATTATGTCTTTCTGAACCGCCGAGGTGCCCATCTTACCCGTGTGATGATTCTCATCATGATCAAGAATGCGGCACAGGATGCGGGTATCAAGAAAACCATTTCGCCCCATACGCTGAGACATAGTTTTGCCACCGCTCTGCTCAAGGGTGGAGCCGACCTGAGAGTGATTCAGGCACTGCTGGGACACGAGGACATCGGAACCACGGAAATCTATACGCATATCGAAACTTCCGACCTCAGAGATGCCATCTTATACCATCATCCACGCAATATCAGGCACAGGGAAGAATAAATGGTTATGATTCAGCTACAAAAGGAGGATTATTCGGCTGTATTTGCTCTATTTTTCGGCTGAATATGGCAGAATCTGAAAAAAAATGCGTAACTTTGCAGCCGTAAAATAAAGAATATCAATTAATAACAGAAAATAAAGGAAAAATATGGCATATTTGTTTTCATCAGAATCAGTTTCTGAAGGACATCCAGATAAGGTGGCCGACCAGATTTCAGATGCTTTGCTCGATCAGTTCCTGGCATACGATGACCATGCTCACTGCGCTATCGAGAGCTTCTGTACTACTGGTCAGGTAGTAATCATGGGCGAGGTTCGCTCTAATGTATATGTTGACTTGCAGACTATCGCCCGCAAGACCATCAAGAAGATTGGTTATACCAAGAGCGAGTATCAGTTTGACGGTGATTCTTGTGGCGTGCTCACTGCTATCCACGAGCAGAGTGATGACATCAACCGCGGTGTAAGCCGTGAGGAGGATGAGAATCAGGGTGCTGGCGACCAGGGTATGATGTTCGGTTACGCTACAAACGAAACCGCTAACTACATGCCTGTATCACTCGACCTGGCACAGCTCATCATGCGTGTGCTTGCTGATATCCGCAAGGAGGGTAAGGTGATGACTTATCTCCGTCCAGACTCTAAGAGCCAGGTTACCATCGAGTACTCAGACGATAATATCCCACAGCGCATCGATACCATCGTGGTTTCTACCCAGCACGATGACTTCATCAAGAAGTCAAATGGCGAGGACGATGATGATGCCATGTTGGCAAAGATTCGTGAGGATGTGATCAATATCCTGATTCCAAGAGTAAAGACTCACTTGAGCGACAAGGTATTGGCTCTCTTCAACGATGACATCAAGTACTTCGTAAACCCTACCGGTAAATTCGTGATTGGTGGTCCTCATGGAGATACAGGTCTTACCGGCCGTAAGATCATCGTAGATACCTACGGTGGCAAGGGTGCTCACGGTGGTGGTGCCTTCTCTGGCAAGGATTCTAGTAAGGTGGACCGTTCTGCAGCTTATGCAACCCGTTACATCGCCAAGAACATGGTAGCTGCCGGCGTGGCAGACGAGATGTTGGTTCAGGTAAGTTACGCTATCGGCGTGGCAGAGCCTGTAAGCATCTACGTAAATACCTATGGCAGAAGCCATGTGAATATGGCCGACAGCGAGATTGCCAAGAAGATTGCCGAGATGTTTGATCTCCGTCCAAAGGCTATCGAGCGCCAGTTGAAGTTGCGCCAGCCAATGTTCTTTGAAACTGCCGCATACGGACACATGGGACGTAAGAACGAGGTTGTGGAGAAGACCTTCACCAGCCGTTATCACGAAGCAAAGACCATGAAGGTAGAGCTCTTCACATGGGAGAAGCTCGATAAGGTAGATGAAATCAAGAAGGCTTTCGGTCTTTAAGGAACGAATAACAATAAGAGAGCGGTTTCTTAGGAAATCGATAGAAAAGAATGGTGCAGCAAGCAGATTCGATACATACAGGTCTGGAGATTGAAGCTGAATTACAGCAGCAATCTGTCCAGCAAAAACATAGCAGCCAACTCACACCTAAGCAGGTGCTGAGTTGGCTGCCTAAGAATGCGACCCCTGCCCAACAGGATTCCATGATCAGGGCGCACATCAAACCCTGTGAGATTACTCACTGGAGCAGGATGCCCGATACCCTGCATCTGCCCGGACATAAGGCCGGCAAGAGTTTCAGAGATGTGAGCTTGCCACAATACTATCGTGAGTCGTTCTTCTCGAAAGACTCGCTCTTCCATCCTGAGCTAAGAGGTGGAAGACTGGGTGTGGCGGGTGATCCGGTGCCTTATACGGTGGCGGGCGACAACTTCATCACCTCGTTGCTGCTTTTGTGCTTTGTGTTGGCATGTATTGCATTCTCCAAGTCGAAGCATTTCGTTTTCCGCCAGGCAAAGGCCTTCTTCCGCGTTCAGCGAGAGGGAACTACGGTGATTACGGAGACGAGTTCGGAGGTTCGCTTCCAGTTCTTCTTTGTATTGCAGACCTGCCTGCTGGTGGCACTCGGATACTTCTTCTACTCGAAGGCATCCATCAGCGATACGTTTACCATCGAGCAGAATTGGGTAATCTGTATCTATGCCGGATATGTGATGAGCTATTGCCTGATCAAGGCTTTGCTCTATACCATAGCGGGTCTGGTATTCTTCGACAAGAAAAAAAATGAACAATGGCTCAAGGCGTATCTCTTCCTGTTATCCTGCGAGGGAGTACTGCTGTTCCCGGTAGTTATGCTCCTGTCTTACTTCGACTTATCGCTCCAGGTAGCAGTGATATATACCATTATAGTACTCGTATTGGTGAAAATGTTGTCATTTTATAAGAGTTATCTTATCTTTTTTAAAAGAAATGGCTTGTTTTTGCAGATAATTTTGTACTTTTGTGCCCTTGAAGTAGTACCTCTGTCTGCCCTTTGGGGTGGACTCGTATTAATCAGTCATTATTTGAAAATAAACTTTTAAGACAAGATGATTAAAAAAATTTTAGTTTCTCAGCCAAAACCGGCAAGTGAGAAATCTCCTTACTATGATATCGAGAAGGAGTACGGCGTAGAATGTGTGTTCCGCCCATTCTTTAAGGTTGAGGGACTTACAGCGAAAGAATTCCGTCAGCAGAAGATTAATCTGTTAGACTACACTGCAGTCGTTTTTACATCTCGCCATGCAGTGGACAATTACTTCAAATTAGCCAAGGAGATGCGTATTACCATTCCTGAGGATATGAAGTATTTCTGTGTTATTGAGACCATCGCACTCTATATCCAGAAGTATGTACAGTATCGTAAGCGCAAGGTCTTCTTCGGTGATACTGGTAAGATCGACGGATTGATGGCACAGATGAGTCGTCATAAAGGAGAGAAATATCTCGTTCCACTGAGTAGTGTGCACAATGATGATGTGAAGAACCTTCTCGACGAAAAGAAGCTGAATCATACTGAGTGCGTGATGTATCGCACGGTAAGCAATGACTTCACAGAGGAAGAAATCAAGTCGTTCGACTATGATATGATGATTTTCTTCAGTCCTACAGGAGTAAAAGCCCTGAAGAAGAACTTCCCTAAGTTTGAGCAGGGCAAGATTGCTCTCGGTGCTTTCGGTCCGGCAACCATGAAGACTGTAACTGACGAAGGTCTTCGCATTGACTTGGAGGCTCCTACCAAGGAGTTCCCATCCATGACTGGAGCGCTGAAGGATTATCTGAAGCGAAACAATAAATAAGAAACTATATGATGTTGACAGAAACAGATAACACTTTCGGAAAGAGAGAGCACCTATGCAAGCAGACGCTCATAGACCAGCTCTTTAGCGGTAAAGCCCATGTTATGACGGCTTGGCCCTTGAAGATGGTGTATCTTGTTGTTGACAAGACTGATGAGCAGAGTGCTTCTGTAGAACTGATGGTAAGCGTGTCGAAGCGATTCTTCAAGAGAGCCGTGAAGCGCAATCGGGTGAAAAGACAGGTCCGTGAGGCTTACCGCACCCAGAAGCATGAGCTGATGGAGCGTATGGCACAGATGCCCGACAAGCAGCTGCTGCTTGCCGTCATCTGGCAGGATGGCAAACTGCACGATTCGGCTGAGCTGAATGCCAAGATGAACAAGAACCTGCAACGATTGGTAGAGAAACTATGAAGTATCTGCATATCGTCTGGCATGGAATCGTAAAAGTACTGACCTGGCTGTTGGTACTTCCTATCCTGTTCTATCAGAAGTGCATCACTCCCTATACACCGCCATCATGCCGCTTTCAGCCAACCTGCTCAGAATATGCCAGGCAAGCCATACGGAAGCATGGACCTTTCAAGGGGCTGGCTTTGGCAATATGGCGTATCTTGAGATGCAACCCTTGGGGTGGTTCGGGCTATGATCCCGTGCCGTAAGTTTCCGGCTGTTTCGCTGGGCCCCTTATACATATTATATAATATATAAAGAAATCACATTCGATGGCAAAAAATTTTGTTGAAGAATTGAAATGGCGTGGTATGCTGGCACAGATTATGCCAGGTACTGAGGAATACCTTAACACCCATATGGTGTCTGCCTATCTCGGAACAGACCCTACTGCAGACTCTCTGCACATCGGTCACCTTTGCGGTATCATGATGTTGCGTCACTTGCAGCGTTGTGGCCATAAGCCTTATCTCCTCGTGGGAGGTGCTACAGGTATGATTGGCGACCCTTCTGGCAAGAGCCAGGAGCGTAATCTTCTCGATTCAGAGACTCTCTATCATAACCAGGAAGCTATCAAGAAGCAGGTATCTAAGTTCCTCGACTTTGATGGCAATGAGCCAAACAAGGCGGAGTTGGTTAATAACTATGACTGGATGAAGGACTTCACCTTCCTCGACTTTGCTCGTGTGGTAGGTAAGCACATCACAGTTAACTATATGATGGCGAAGGATAGCGTGCAGAAGCGCTTGAACGGTGAGGCACGTGATGGCTTGTCTTTCACAGAGTTCACCTATCAGTTGCTCCAGGGCTACGACTTCCTCTATCAGTATGAGAAGTATGGCGTGCGCCTCCAGTTGGGTGGTAACGACCAGTGGGGTAACATGACTACCGGTACTGAGTTGATTCACCGTACATTGGGTAACGACGCAGAGTGCTTCTGCCTCACTTGCCCATTGATTACCAAGGCAGACGGTAAGAAGTTCGGTAAGACAGAGAGCGGTAACATCTGGCTGGATCGTAACCGTACTACTCCTTATGCTTTCTACCAGTTCTGGTTAAACGTAAGCGATGACGACGCAGAGAAGTATATCAAGATCTTTACCGACCTCGACAAGGAGACTATCGATGCCCTCGTAGAGGAGCACAAGCAGGATCCAGGTCGCCGTGTACTCCAGAAGCGTCTGGCTGAGGAGGTTACCATAATGGTTCATTCTCAGGAGGATTTGGATATGGCTATCGCAGCCAGCAACATCCTCTTCGGTAAGGCTACCAAGGAGAATCTGGCACAGCTCGATGAGGCTACATTGAACGATGTATTCGCCAATGTTCCTCACTACGACCTCGACAAGAACCTGCTCGGTGGTACAGCCGTAGATCTCTTCAATCAGGAGGGTATGCAGATCTTCCCAAGCAAGAGCGAGATGCGCAAGCTCGTTAAGGGTGGTGGCGTTTCTCTCAACAAGGAGAAACTCGCTGCTTTCGACCAGGTTGTAACTGCTGATGACCTGATTGACGGCAAGTATCTTTTGGTTCAGAAAGGTAAGAAGAACTACTTCTTGATTACCGTTAAGTAATCGTTAAAAGTATTGAAAATATTTGGTAGTGGAGAAAAAATCCACTACCTTTGTAGCCGATTTGCTTGTCCTATGGTGTAATGGTAGCACTACAGTTTTTGGTTCTGTCAGTGGTGGTTCGAATCCGCCTGGGACAACAGGTCATAAATAACCCTTCAAGTCTTTGCGGATTTGAAGGGTTATTTTGTTATATAAGAGTTTAGTTTAGGTAGAGAAAGTTTATGCAAGAGATAGACTTGATATTTCAGCAGTATTATCGTCCGCTATGTCTTTATGCCACTCATTATCTGCATGATATCGATGAGGCTGAAGACGTAGTGCAGGATTGTTTTGTGAAATTGATAAGTAGGAACATCATGCCGGAAAACATCAAGGCTTTCTTATATACCTCTGTACGCAATGCCTGCATCGACCGATTGCGCCGCCAGTCTCCGATAGATACGGAGATTACTCCTACCGATTTATGTAGCGTGATTTCTGATGACCAGGCACAGGAAAGTTCTTTCCGGGAGGCAGAACTGTGGACGGCTATCGGGCTATTGCCCGAACGATGCAGGGAAATCTTCCTGATGAGCAAGCGTGACGGAATGACTTATCGGGAGATAGCTGAAGAACTGAACCTGTCGGAAAAGACCGTGGAGCATCAGATTTCCAAGGCTTTAAAGACCTTACGAGGCAAGAAAGATGATTTTCTTGCAGATTTTTTCTATATTTTACCTTTCATCCATGGGGGTATTCTGTAATTCTTGCGTTATAGCAATAAAAGAATGAATAAAAGTACAGTTATGAAAGGTAAAGAGATTATTTTTGCGCTCTCAATTCTAGCCTTGCCAGCTCCAACGTTGGCAGGCACGCCGAAGATGATGGTGGAGGCTCAGACTTCTACCACCATCCGTCAGCAGATGGATTGGCTGCACCGCATCAGAAAAATCAACTTCGTCTATGATTCATCGCTTGATGGGGAATTGAACATCAAGTATCATGGACCAGATATCCAGCATCTTCCGGTGAAGAAGGCACTGAAGGCGCTTTTCGAGAAAACTCATATTCTATATAATATCAATGCGAACTATGTGATATTGAAGCGAAAACCCGTACAACAAATATCAACATCTTACACGAATATCAATCACAAAGTTCAGCAGGTTCAGCGTCGCCACACTCTCAGCGGATATGTCCGTGATGAGAGTGGCGAATCGCTGATTAATGCCACCATCTATGATCTGACGGATGGCATCGGTACAACCACCAATGAGTATGGCTTCTTCTCGCTTACCCTGCCCGAAGGCGAGCATCAGCTTCGCTTTTCGTATGTGGGCTATGCCGACAAGGTGGAAAAATTGAATCTCTCGAAAGATATGCATCATAATATGGCACTCCGTGTTGATGGTAAATTGCCTGAGGTGGTGGTAGATGGCGACTTGAACTCTCCTCTTCTGACCACACAAACCGGCAAGCGCTCCTTTTCGAACAAGGATATCAAAACCGAGTTCGCCCTGATGTCTTCGCCGGATGTGGTGAAAACCCTGCAGCGTGTGAGTGGTGTGGCAGAAGGACAGGAGTTGGCAAGCGGACTCTATGTGCATGGCGGCAATGGCGATGAGAACCTTTATCTGATAGATGGTACTCCGCTTTATGATACGAATCATGCGCTGGGGCTTTTCTCCAGTTTCAATGCCGATGTGGTGAAGAATGTGGATTTCTACAAGAGCGGCTTTCCTGCACGATATGGTGGAAGATTGTCGTCGGTGGTGGATGTGCGTACAGCCGATGGAAACATGAATCAGTTTCATGGTGCCTATCGCATCGGACTGCTCGATGCCAGTGTGCAGTTTGAGGGACCTATCCGGAAAGGTAAGACCTCTTATAATATAGGTATGCGCCGTTCCTGGATGGATCTGCTGTCCCGTCCCTTGACCAAGGCTTTCTCTGATCCAGACGATAAACTCTCGATAGGTTATTACTTCATGGACCTGAATGCCAAGGTAACCCATCGTTTCAACGACCGTTCGAAAATAGACTTGAGTCTCTATCACGGAAAAGACAGTTGGGACGTGACGGATGATATGGATGATAGCAAGGGGGATTGGTACCATGAAGGTGATTCATATAATAAGGAATTAACGAAGACGCAGCTCAATTGGGGAAATTTCAATGTAGCTTTGAATTGGAATTATCTGTTTTCACCGAAGCTCTTTGCCAACTTCACGGCTGTATATTCCCATAACCGTTCCAAACTTTACTCCCTGGATAATGACAGGGAAATCTATCCACAAACCAAGAATGAAAGGGTGTGGAGTCATTTGGAGCATGGCTATACTTCTACTATCTATGATGCCGGATATCGCACGGCATTCGATTACCGTCCGAATCCTCGTCATCATATCCGTTTCGGTCATGACTACACGATGCATCTCTTCCGTCCGCAGACAGTGATGCAGCTTGACTATATGGGAGGTGGAAGTGGTGCTGAGATGGATACCATCCGTGTGAATAGTACCAATAGGCATGTGTCTCATGAATGGGCGGCGTATGCGGAGGATGAAATCTATCTCAGTGATAAATGGAGCCTGGATGCTGGCTTCCATCTGGGATTGTTTCATATCAGCGATAAGAATTTCTTCAATATCGACCCTCGCTTCGCCCTGAAATACCAGTGGAGTCATGCGGTATCGCTGAAGGCTTCTTTCACGCAGATGACTCAGTATGTGCATAAGATATCCAACAGTTATCTGGATTTGCCTACTGATTATTGGGTGCCAACCACCAAGGACTTGAAGCCGATGCGTTCTTATCAGATAGCGGCTGGCATCTATGCGCAGCCTAACCGCCACTGGATCTTATCGCTCGAAGGCTATTACAAGCTCTCGAAGCATCTTCTGCAATACAGCAGTTGGCTGGGAATCGAACCTCCGGCAGAGAATTGGGATAGTCAGGTGATGGATGGCAAGGGATTGTTTTATGGTTTGGAGGCTGATGCCACTTATCGTACCAATCACCTGACCTTGAGCGGTTCCTATACGCTTTCCTGGAACAAGCGGAAGTATGATGAGTTCTATCAGGACTGGTATTACGACAAGTATGACAATCGCCATAAGTTGAATCTTTCCTTGAGATATGATTTCAACAGGAAGGTGAGCTGCTATGCGGTGTGGAGTTATCATTCCGGCAATCATGCCACCGTTCCGACTCAGATTGCAGCACTGCCTGGTTTGCCGGATGGTGGCAATCGATACCCTGGCAGTTGGTGGAATTCGGCATCTTTTGTCTATGCCATTCCCAACAACCTGACCTTGCCGGCTTATCATCGTCTGGACTTGGGCTTTGATTTCCATCATGTTACCAAGCATGGACATGAGCGCATCTGGAACTTGAGCATCTACAATGCATATTGTCACCTGAACTCGATGTATGTCAAGGTGGATTACGATGAGAAAACAAAGCGGTTTAGGGCAAAGAACAAGGGATTTGTCCCAATCATTCCTTCGTTCAGCTATACCATTAAGTTCTAAGGAATTGCATGGTGAATAGTAGATGTAGATTTATGTAAAGATAAAAAGAGACAAAAATGAAAACAATGATATATAGGGCATTTAGCTTCATGCTTTTATGTTTGGCGTTGGTTTCCTGCAAGGATGATTTTGATATTCAAAAGCTACAGGATCATTCCCGACTGGTGGTTTATTGCTTTCCTACCGAAGGTGATACTACGCTCGTCAGTGTAGCTAAGAGTCTGCCTGTAGCATCAGTAAAGGGGAATGTTGACATCTTATCCCGCGAAAAGGTAGATGCACATATTATATATAAGGTGAATGGGGTGGAGCAAACGGTGAAACGCATCGCAAACGAGGAAGAGGCTCAACTCTTTACCCGAAGCACAAAATCCGATGTGCTTTCGCAACTGGTAGGTCAGTATTATGTGGTAGGCAAGCAGAAAGCTGGCGACAAAATCAGTATTCAGGTTTCTGCACCGGATTTCTCATCTGTTTCAGCTTCTACTTATATCCCAGAGAAGGTAGGAGTGGAGTTGGGCGATGTTAAATTGGAAATGAAATCATCGGATGGTTATAACCCGATAACCATTGATAGGGTAGAAGCCATTTTCCATGATAATCCTTCTTCGGAAGATTATTATTCGGTGAAGCTCAGATTACTGAATCAAGAAATGGACCGTGATCTAGGGCTACTGACAGACAATGAACCCTTGTTGAACAAGAAGTCGAAGCTGGATGATGATTTCGGTATGGATGATTATGAGTATTTTGGTAATGCCTACATCTTCAATGACCGTACGATAAATGGCAAGACCTATACACTTCATCTGGATACATACTCTAATTCATATTATCACTCATTTTATAGTTTTTCTTATGTAGTGGATTTATATAAGGTAACTCCCGAATATTACCGGTTTCTCAAGAGTATCAACGATGCACAGAGCAACAATTGGGCAGATGTGGGCTTGATGCAGGTTACGCCTACCTATTCGAATGTAAAAGGAGGCTTCGGAGTGGTGGCTGGCTACAATATAAGTTCTGTTTCGAAATACTTCTATAAATAACGAAGATAATGGAGGAATATATACCAAGTGCTTTGCCATTGCCGGCAAGGCACAGATTACAGGACAATTTTAAACGAAGAAAGGGATTCTATGATGAAGATCAACAAGAACGAACAGAATTTTGTGCTGAAGTATTTTCAGCCGGGCAAGCTGGATACCAGGAAGGCTTTGCGGAAGGTGAAGGCTCGGGTTGGCATTGCTGATGAAGAAGTTTCGCATGCAGTAACTGTATCTTTACGCATGCGTCGCATCCGCTGGATAGCTGTGGCAGCATCTATTCTGGTGCTCTTCACCATAGGAGTCTATACGCTTTTGCAGCCAAAGACGGTGACGCTTTCTGCTGAATCGGAAGTAATGGCGTATCATCTGCCTGATGGAACGAAGGTATCGTTGATGCCTCATTCTTCTCTTTCCTATCAGGAAGATGATTGCAGAAAGGTGAAGATGAAGGGCTGCATCTATTATCAGGTGAAGCATGATGAACAGCATCCTTTCGATGTAGTTGGAGAGCATGGACATGTAAGAGTGCTCGGTACCCAGTTTATGGTAGATGAAAGAACGGATGTTCCCGAAGTAATGGTAACCAGTGGAAAGGTGCTTTTCACGGCTCGCAGTTCTGCTGAAGGTGTCTTCCTGATTAAAGGCAAGCGGGCACGTCTGTTGAAAGGGGCTGCCCAGCCTGAGTTGTTGGCTGATTACGATATCAACGATGTGGCATGGGCTACGCATCGCCTGCATTTCGACAATACACCGCTATCAGAAGTATTGGAGAAATTGACAGAACTGTCAGGTGTCAAATATACAGCTTCTGATGAAAGCAAGCGTCTGACGGGTGATTTTGAAACAGATTCCATCCCGCAGGTCATCCAAGTAATAGAAGAAACATTGGGTGTTCAGATACGATAAGTGTGTGAATAAAACATCGTAAAAAGGGACTAACTTATGAAAAGTAGTCAATAAAATGAGAAAATAAGTAAAAAGGTCGCATCTTTCGTATTGATTAAGAGCTAGATTCAAAAATATTTTGTATCTTTGCCAACGTAACAAATCAAACAACAGAAAATATAGAAGTATGGACTTTAACAAACTATTCTCATTGGAGGGTAAGGTTGCCCTCGTAACTGGTGCCGCTTACGGTATCGGTTTCGCTATTGCTGAGGCTTATGCCAAGGCAGGTGCAAAAATTGCTTTCAACTGCCGCAGCCAGCATCACATGGATCAGGCGCTTGCTGATTACAAGGCTAAGGGTATTGATGCCAAGGGTTATATCTGTGATGTAACTGATGAGGAGCAGGTGAAGAATATGGTTGCAGATATCGAGAAGGAACTCGGCGTTATCGACATCCTGGTTAACAATGCTGGTATCATCAAGCGTATTCCTATGACAGAGATGTCTGTAGATGACTTCAAGCAGGTGATCGACATCGACCTTACTGCACCATTCATCGTATCTAAGGCAGTTATCCCAGGTATGATCAAGAAGGGTCATGGTAAGATTATCAACATCTGCTCTATGATGAGCGAGCTGGGCCGTGAGACAGTTTCTGCATATGCAGCTGCCAAGGGCGGCTTGAAGATGTTGACACGTAACATCTGCTCTGAGTATGGTGAGTACAACATCCAGTGCAATGGCTTGGGCCCTGGTTACATCGCAACTCCTCAGACTGCACCTCTCCGTGAGCGTCAGGCAGATGGTAGCCGTCATCCATTCGATAGCTTTATCTGTGCAAAGACTCCAGCAGGTCGCTGGTTGGAGCCAGAGGAGTTGGAAGGACCAGCTGTGTTCCTGGCTTCAGAAGCATCTAACGCAGTAAATGGCCACATCCTCTATGTCGATGGTGGTATCCTGGCGTACATTGGCAAGCAGCCTAAATAAGTAAAGCCGCAGCGAAATAAGATAAAAAGCCCATCCCTGCATTTAGCGGGGGTGGGCTTTTACTTGTTATACAATAAAAGGGCATTCCGAGAGGAATGCCCTTTTACGTCGAAAATAATCTTAACAATTATTTGTTGAGTGCATCAGCGAGCTCAGCGCCAGCCTTAAACTTAGCCACCTTCTTAGCTGCAATCTGGATCTTCTCCTTGGTTGCTGGGTTGATACCCTCGCGAGCAGGACGCTCGTTTACGCTGAAGGTACCGAAGCCTACCAACTGGATTTTGTCACCTGCGATGAGAGCCTCCTTCAACGCATTAGTAGTTGCGTCGAGAGCAGCCTTAGCCTGTGCCTTTGTGATCTCTGCACCTGCTGCAATCTTGTCGATCAATTCTGTCTTGTTCATAATTATACGTTATTAAATGATTAGTAATTTCTATCAATTATCGATTTTGCTTACAAATATAGTCTTTTCCTTTGAAAGTTCAAATAAAAAAAGCAGAAAAGTGATGAAAATAGTGAAATTTTATTGTAATCTACTCGTTTTTTGGTGATTTCACGGATATTTTTAGTAATTTTGCCACCAAATTTCAAATTTTAATAAGATCATTAATAGTTAAGGCAAAAATTGTTATGCGCAATATTCCAATAGTTACAAAGAATCTGCTGATAGTGAATGTGGTGGCCTTTCTGGCCTGCCTGGTCATGGGAAAGAACGGAACCGATGGGTATGTTCTCAATGATATCTTGGGACTTCATTTCTTCTTGGCTTCCGATTTTCATATTTATCAGCTGTTTACGTATATGTTCATGCATGGTGGTTTCGAGCATATTCTCTTCAATATGTTCGCCCTTTGGATGTTCGGATGTGTCGTAGAGAGAGTCTGGGGACCGAAGAAGTTCCTTTTTTATTACATAGCCTGCGGCGTAGGTGCTGGCCTCTTTCAGGAAGCAGCTCAGTATGTTACCTATATCGTGAAGGATATGTCTGCCTATGAGTTTGTGGTAAGTGGTGAGGGCGCCCGTATGGCTATGGGCGATTATCTCAATATGTGGACTACCGTAGGTGCCTCGGGTGCCATCTATGCCATCCTGCTTGCATTCGGAATGATTTATCCTAATGAGCGAATATTCATCTTCCCATTGCCTGTACCTATCAAGGCGAAGTATTTCGTGATTGGCTATGCTGCCATCGAGCTCTTCTCTGCCTTGGCTACCCGTGGCGATGGTGTGGCACATATTGCCCATCTGGGAGGTATGGTATTCGGTTTCTTCATGATCCGTTACTGGCGTAAGCAGATGGATGGAGGTTATCATAACTCTTCTGCTGCTGATTCTTTCGATAAGTTGCGTAATATGTTTGGGGGTAGAAACAAGAAGACCAAGCAACGTTTCGATTATACCCGCAATGAGAACTATACCCGCAACGATAATTATAGCCGTAATGATACCTATACCACAGATTTCCAGCGTACAGATGAAGCCGAAGAGCGCAAGAAGGCTGCACAGAAGGAGATTGACCGTATCTTGGATAAGATACGCAAGAGTGGTTATGACAGTCTGACCCGAGAAGAGAAACAGACCCTTTTTGACCAGAGTAACAGATAGCGTCATGTTGAATGGATTAAGGGATTTTACGGTCAAGATGGTGGCAGGAGCCAATGTGGCTACTGTCGCCTTTATGTTTTTGGTGGGATATTCCGATCTGCTGAATCCGGAACGTTTTCCCGCATTCTGCAATGCAGGATTGCTCTTTCCGGTCTTTCTTTCCCTCAATCTTGGCTTTCTGATATTCTGGGTCGTCTTCCGTGCCAGGTATGTTCTCATTCCTTTGTTGGGCTTTCTGGTCAGCTTCGTACCTGTCCGCCAGTATATGCCGGTCAATATGAAGGGAGATGCTCCGAAGGGAAGCATCAAGGTTCTGTCGTACAATACCTGGGGATTCGGAAATCAAACGGAAGATGAGGATGGTGTGAATATCTGCCTGTCTTATCTGTTGGAACAGAATGCCGATATAGTCTGCCTGCAGGAAGCGCAGCCTACCGGCAGGAATGCAGAGCAGATAGACAGTATGCTGAAGCCGATTTATGCTTATCAGGACGTTACGGTTCATCCCCATGGCGGAAACGCCTTGATGCTGCTGAGTAAATATCCGATCCTTTCCAAGGAACTGATTCCCTACGAATCGCAGGGGAATATGAGTGTGGCTTACCGTTTGAACATCAATGGAAAGTCTGTTCTGCTTATCAATAATCATCTGGAGACAACGGGCTTGAGTATCGAAGACCGTCAGCAGTTCAAGAAACTGGTCGTAGGCAAACTGCAGGTAGATACTGCCGAGCAGACCTCCAAGCTTCTGGTGGTGAAGTTGGCAGAGGCAACTAAGAAACGTGCGCCCCAAGCCGAAGCGGTGGCGAGATACATCAGGGAGCATCGGGGGATGAGTACAATCCTTTGCGGTGACTTCAATGACGGACCGATCTCTTACGTGCATCGCACGATAGCTAAGAATCTGGTAGATTGCTATGTAGAAAGTGGAAACGGACCGGGAATCAGTTATCATCGTGGTGGATTTTTCGTACGGATAGACAATATCATGTGTTCTGAGGATTGGGAGCCTTATGAGTGCAAAGTAGATGATAAAATAGCGGTTTCAGACCATTATCCTATCATCTGTAAGCTAAAAATGCACCCAAAAAAGCAAAAATAAGGCAATTTATTCTTATATAAGAAAAAAAATGCGTATTTTTGCACGTCATTATATATGTAATGATGAATTATAAAGCTGAAAATAAATAAATTAATAACAATAAAATAGAAATGCAAAACAAAGGAATTGTAATTTGTGTAGCCGTCTTACTGACTCTCGCAAGTATCTTCTATTTGTCATTCTCGTTTGCCACACGTTACTATGACAGCGAGGCTGCAAAGATTAAAGATCCTATTGCTCAGCAGGATTATAAGGATTCTGTTAAGTACTTAGGTGTTTATTCTTACCAGAACTGCTTGGAGACTCAGATTGGTCTTGGACTTGACCTTAAGGGCGGTATGAATGTAATTCTTGAGATTTCTGTACCTGATGTACTTGAAAACCTTGCCGATCATAAGACCGACGCTGGTTTTACCAATGCCATGAAGGAAGCTAGAGCTCAGGAAGAAGCTAACGGTGGTGACTTCGTGTCACTTTTCATTAACGCTTATCATAAGAGCGCACCAGGTCATAAACTCGCAGAAGTGTTCGCTACCCAGCAGTTGCAGGGCAAGGTTTCTCCTCAGAGCAGCGACGCAGAGGTAGAGAAGGCTATCCGCGCTTCTGTACAGGATGCTATCGACAACTCTTTCAATGTTGTCCGCACCCGTATCGATAAGTTTGGTGTTGTACAGCCTAACATCCAGAAGTTGGAAGGTCAGCAGGGCCGTATCATGGTAGAAATGCCAGGTATCAGCCAGCCAGAGCGTATGCGTAAGATGCTCCAGGGTAGTGCAAACCTTGAGTTCTGGGAGACATACAACTCAGAGGAAATCGCTCCTTATCTCCAGCAGCTTGATACTCGTATCGCAAATGGTGATAATGGTGAGGAGAAGAACGATACAGTTGCTGCAGATTCTGCAGCAGCTAAGAAAGAAGTTGCTAAGGCTGAGCCTAAGAAGGCTGAGGCTAAGTTCTCTATCAAGAAGAAGGACGATGCTGCAAGCAAGGTAGGCGAGGACGCTCAGAATGCTGCTGCTATCAAGGCTCACCCATTGTTGGCTCGTTTGCAGCTCGGTGGTGGTTTGAGCACTGTTGGTTATGCTAGCGTTCGCGATACTGCTGCTATCAACAAGATTATCTACTCTGCTGTGGCTAAGCGCGTTTTGCCATCAGACTTGCGTCTGCTTTGGAGTGCTAAGCCAGCTGATAACCTGAAGGCTAAGAATATCTATGAGCTTCATGCTTTGAAGGTTACTACCACTACAGGTCGTGCTCCTTTGGAGGGTGATGTAATTACCGATGCTAAGGACGAGTTCGACCAGATGGGTTCACCTGTTGTTAGCATGAAGATGAATACTGAGGGCGCACGTAAGTGGGCTCAGATGACCAAGGCTAACGTAGGTAAGGCTATTGCTATCGTCCTGGATGGCGTAGTTTACTCTGCTCCTCGTGTAAACGGCGAGATTGATGGTGGTAGCTCTCAGATTTCCGGTAACTTCACTATCGAGGATACCAAGGACTTGGCTAACACATTGAAGTCTGGTCGTATGCCAGCTCCTGCACGTATCGTTCAGGAGGAGGTTGTAGGTCCTACACTCGGTGCACAGTCTATCCAGATGGGTATTGTATCATTCGTTGTAGCTTTCGTACTCCTGATGGTTTACATGGTGATGATGTATAACATCATTCCTGGTATGATGGCTAACCTGGCTTTGCTCGTCAACGTATTCTTCACGCTGGGTATTCTGACGTCCTTCCAGGCGGCTCTGACGTTACCAGGTCTTGCCGGTATGGTCTTGTCTCTGGGTACTGCCGTGGATGCCAACGTGCTTATCTATGAACGTATCAAGGAGGAGCTCCGCTCCGGTAAGGGTATGAAGCAGGCTGTAGCTGCCGGTTATGGCAACGCTTTCTCTGCTATCTTCGACTCTAACTTGACATCTTTGATTACTGGTGTTATCCTGTTGACTACCGGTACTGGTCCTATCCGTGGTTTCGCTACTACATGGATCATCGGTATCATCGTTTCATTCTTCACAGCCGTATTCTTGACTCGTCTGGTTTACGACTACAAGTTGAACCACGATAAGTGGATGCACTGCAAGTTTGATACTCCTGTTTCTCACAACCTGATGCAGGGTAAGAAGTACAAGTTCATGTCTATGTACAAGACTACCTTCACCGTAGCTATCGTTGCTGCTGTGGTATTCATCGGTAGTTTCTTTGTTCGTGGCTTGAGCAAGAGTATCGACTTCACCGGTGGTCGTAACTATGTAGTACAGTTCGAGAATCCTGTAGAGCCTGAGCAGATTCGTACCGTTCTTGGTGATGCATTCGTCAATGCAGATGGTTCTAAGGCAAATACTGGCGCTATTGCTATCGGTACAGACGGCAAGACTATCCGTGTATCTACCAACTATATGATTGAGAGCAACAGTCCAACTGTTGACGATGAGGCTGAGACTATCCTTTACAACGCCTTGAAGAAGGCCAACCTGGTATCTCAGAAGAGTGTTGAGGCATTCAAGAACCCAGACGTTCGTCAGGGCGGTTCTATCATCAGTAGTACAAAGGTAGGTCCTTCTGTAGCTAAGGATATCACTATGGGTGCTATCTATAGTGTGCTCTTCGCTCTGATTGCCATCTTCCTCTACATCCTGATACGTTTCCGCAATGTAGCCTTCTCTGTAGGTTCTACTATTGCGTTGGCATTCGATGCCTTGACCGTTATCGGTTTCTACTCACTCCTGTGGGGTCTCGTTCCATTCTCATTGGAGATTGACCAGACCTTCATCGGTGCTATCCTGACCGTGGTAGGTTACTCTATCAACGATAAGGTGGTTGTATTCGACCGTATCCGTGAGAACTTGAAGTTGCATCCTAAGGGCGACCGTCAGCAGCTCTTCAATGCATCTATCAATGAGACATTGGCTCGTACCATCAATACATCTACATCTACATTGCTCGTGTTGCTCTGTATCTTCATCCTCGGTGGTGACAGCATCCGCAGCTTCTCATTCGCAATGATCCTGGGTGTTGTATTCGGTACTTTGTCTTCTATCTTCATCGCATCTCCAATGGCATACATCGTTCTTGGTCGTAAGATCAAGGAGGAGCCTGCTGAAGAGACTGCTGTTGCAGAGGTTAAGTAAAACGCAAATATTAAGAGATTCTTCTGTTTCTGTCCGGTGAATGCCGGATGGAAATAGGGAATCATCAAGACTATAAAACGATAAAAGGTCGCTTCCTAGTTAAATAGGAGCGACCTTTTATCGTTTACGTGGTCCCACCGAGAATCGAACTCGGATCAAAGGTTTAGGAAACCTCCGTTCTATCCGTTAAACTATGGGACCTTCGAAAACTGACTGCAAAGATACATTAAAACATTGACAATACAAAATAAATGACTATGTTTTTAACACTCATCCTATCAAGTTTACTCACTTTTGTGGAGTTAAACTGCGAAAATCTCTTTGATACACGGCATGATTCGCTTAAGAATGATGTCGAGTTCCTGCCTGAAGGTAGTTATCACTGGACTCCCTACCGCTATTGGCATAAGGTGAACCATCTGGGGCAGGAGATTGTGGGACTGGGGTATGAGGAGGCTTCCGGAGATGTCCAGCTTCCCGATCTGGTGGCTCTCTGTGAGGTGGAAAACGACAGTGTATTGTTTGACCTGACTAAGCGTTCAGCCATCCGTACGGCTGGTTATGAGTATGTGATGACCGATTCTCCCGATGAGCGAGGCATCGATGTTGCCTTGATGTATCAGCCGTTTTCCTTTTCATTGATACATTCCCGGTCTATTCGGGTGAAGCGTCTGCCCAATACCCGTCCTACGAGAGACATTCTCTATGTTTCGGGGCGAGTCATCACGGGCGATACGTTGCATGTGTTTGTGGTACATGCACCTAGTAGAAGGGGAGGAGAGCGTGAATCCCGTCCTTACCGCCTGCAGGTGGCGAACCAGTTGGCAGAAGCTGTGGATTCCATTTATGCGCTTCAAAGTGGGGCAAAGATCATAGTGGCAGGAGATTTCAATGATTATCACGACTCACCCGCTCTGGAATATCTCTATCAGCACCACCTTATTAATATATCTGCCGGAGCACAGGGTAGCCATGGGGCAAAGGCTACTTACCGTTGGCATGGAGAATGGCGAAGTCTTGACCAGATACTGCTGAGCGAATCGATGCAGCATCCGGAAAATGCCTGCAGGATAGGAGATTTGCCTTTCCTGCTCGAAGATGATGAGAAATATGGCGGTAAAAAAACATATCGCACCTACCTGGGTCCGAGGTATTTAGGGGGTTACAGCGATCATCTCCCATTAGTGGCACGCATCCGGATAGATGATAAATAAGGCACGATTTACTTGACTTTTCGCAAAAAAGGTGGTATAAACAGCACTTTTTTGCGGAAAAGCTTGCATATATTGCACAAATTTCGTAATTTTGCGCACGATTTACAAACATATAGTATTAAGATAACAATGACTCACAATTTGTTAAAAGGCAAGCGTGGCATCATCTTCGGTGCACTCAATGAGGAATCAATCGCTTGGAAGGTAGCCGTTAAGGCTGCTGAAGAGGGTGCTACCATCGCACTCAGTAACACAGCTATGGCTTTGCGTATGGGTACGCTGGATAAGCTCGCTGAACAGATCAACGCTCCTATCATCGCAGCGGATGCGACCAGCGTTGAGGATTTGGAAAAGGTATTCACTGAGGCTCAGGAGAAGCTCGGTGGCAAGATTGACTTCGTGCTCCACTCTGTTGCTATGAGCCCTAATGTTCGTAAGCATCGTACATACGATGATCTCGACTACAATTTCTTGAATAAGACTTTGGATATTTCTGCTATCTCTTTCCACAAGATGTTGCAGGTAGCCAAGAAGTTGGATGCTATCAATGAGTGGGGTTCTGTAGTAGCTCTCACTTACGTAGCTTCTCAGCGTACTTTCTTCGGTTACAACGATATGGCTGATGCCAAGAGCATGCTCGAGAGCATTGCACGCAGCTTCGGTTACATCTATGGTCGCGAGAAGCACGTCCGCATCAATACCATCTCTCAGAGCCCTACAGCTACTACTGCCGGTAAGGGTATCAAGGATATCGAGAACATGATGGACTTTGCTGACAAGATGTCTCCACTCGGAAATGCGGTAGCAGAGGATTGCGCTAACTATTGCGTAATGATGTTCTCTGACTTCACCCGCAAGGTAACCATGCAGAACCTCTTCCACGATGGTGGTTTCTCATCTATGGGTATGAGCCTCCGTGCCATGAACCAGTATGCTAAGGATATGACTCCTTACGAGGATGAGAATGGTAAGGTTATCTACGGATAATAGAAAAACAAGGAAAAGATGATACTCTATATATCATCACATCTATTCATAATAGGCAATATACGCTCATTCCTGCAGGGAAAGAGGTGTATTGCCTATTTGTTTTGCGACTCACACCGAACGAAGTAAGCACGTGCGTCGAACGAAGCACGCTCTCACATCGAACGATGCACGTGCTTACTTCGAACGATGCACGGCGCATAATACATAGACTTTACACTATATAAATAGTTATCTTACGCTGTCAGAATATACGTTTTACACAGTCTGCAAATCCTATTCTAGATGACTCAGACAAGAAGTAACCATTGCTGACGTAGTATCAGGAAGTGCTATATATTATTCCTAAATGGCATCCGAAAGGAGTAATATTTCTACAAATACTGCTTCTTTTTGTAGGAATGAGACACTTTTTTTAGGGAATGCGACACCCTTTTTCAGTGAAAAGAACGCCTAAAAAGGCAAAAAATAGCGAAATCGAGCATTTGTTTTGAGT
>JAJWLX010000156.1 GCA_021636625.1 Prevotella sp.
GCAAATGGACTTCTTCGAGAAGTTCTTCAAGGAAAAAAGAAAATAATACGTCAAGAGGGTGTGTCATAAGCCTATGGCGCACCCTCATATTTCGCAAACATTTCACATCAGTTCCTGCATTGGTATCAATGCAACACCTAAATTAACCTCATTTTCTTATTCTTTAATTTTCTGACAAGCTTTCTCCGTTATTACCAGCACATGGCTTTCGTCGCTCAGTGTGGTGGCAAAAATATAAGTTTCACCACCATCTTTCAGCTTCAGGCGCTTGCGCAATTCTGCCACGGAAAGAGGGAAGTTGCGGGTGGCGATGTTCGCCTTGGTGATTCCTGACAGATGACGCTTCAACTCCTTCTTATTAAAAGAAGAAACGGCGATGATGCGGAAGCTTCTGCCTGGGAATGCCTCAATAGGTGCCTGGCTCACGAAAAGATGGCTGTTCTTGGAAAGCATCCTTGCATCATAACGCCCGGAAAGGACACCGAAACAGCCGGCTTTCATCAACGAGGCATTCGGCTCATAAAGATACTGCATCTCTTCAAGGGTGGATGGGGCTATCTTGACGGAAGAAGTCTCCATATCCGACTCTTCGCAGACGAAGGATTGCGCATCGTTGATGCAATAAATGCGGAGATTTTCGCCCATATTTCGCGCTGAGAGCACTAAAAGGAGCTCTTTGCACTCATTGTTCACGGAGATGATATGAACCTCTCTCACGTGGCTTAATTCGCTTATGGCACGGTGCCAGTCGAGCATCGGAGAGAGTTTGATGATAACGTAATCTGCCTTCGAAAGCATCTCTTCCTGCAAAACGGTAACATCGGGCGTGCAATCCTTCAAGGATACCACCTTGTTGCCCACATCGTCTCTACGGGCGGGATCTATGAAGATTATCTTAAGACCAAGCTTGGTCTTAAGTAATGACCGAGGTTGGTCATAAGTGATGCCTAAAGAATCATCAGCTGATGCTGCATCATCTTTCTTTGGCAGAAAAGAATGAAGCACTTCTATTCCATCCCCATTCTTCACGATGGCGTTCTTCAAGCCCAGTCGCTCAAAGTTCTCCTTAGCCGCCTCGCAGAGATGAGCCTGACGCTCCACGTACATCGACTTCACTCCCAATCGGGCTGCGATATAAGAGAAATCTACTCCAAAACCACCAGTCAGATCTACAAACCCGATTTCTTCAGAAAATGATGAAGATACCGGCAAGCTGAGCAATCTCGCAGCCAATTCTGCCTTGTAAAGTGCAGTAGATTCAGAGGAGCATTGCTCCATAGAAATATGAGGAGGATAGATGATGCCTTCAAGACTTGCCCAACGAGGCAACTTGACACGAGCCATCTTTCGCCCGCGAATCTGATCGAGAGCGAAAGGCATATCTACTTCCGGATACTTGCTGCCGAGAAAAGCCAGCTGGCGGACATCATCGTCCTGGTGCTGGCGAATAAAGTCTTGAGTAGCTTGGTTCATCATTTATGCTCTTTTTATATCTTTATAGAATAATACTTTATTTATTACTAGTTACTGGATTTAACTATGATAGTTACTGGATTCTGCAGCTCTCTCACGACATAAGGAATATTGCCTAACTATGGCAATAAATTGCCCTCCTAAAGGGCAAAAAGATGCCATCACTAGGCAATAATTGGAATGAGGCTTCATGCAAAACGGGATGTAGCCCTACTGCCAAACAATGCACTCCTAAATCTTCAGAATGCTTCCGCAGTAAAAAGCCTACTCTCGTTTTCACTCTTCACTCTTCACCATTTAACCTGAAACCCTGATAAACACTGGGGATTTGAGAGGTGAAGAGTGGCGCTGACTCTTCACCACTCTTCACTACTCTTCACCTATAAATGTAAATCACTGACTCACAATGGAATAGCTACAGAGCCGAAGAGCCCCAAAAGCTCCAGTCCTATAAAAAGGTGAAGGGTGGGTGAAGAGTCAATTCAACTCTTCACCCACCCAACTGCCTATCCTTCAATCGCTTACACTCAAAAGGTGAAGAGTGAAGGGTTTTTGAGAAAATTCTCTCGCATTCGTTCGAATGCGAAGAGAAAAATCCGGTGTCTTAAGAGAAACGGTGGATTAGTCAGCCAACTTAGCCTTCAAGAACTCACGGTTCAAGCGGGCGATGTT
>JAJWLX010000101.1 GCA_021636625.1 Prevotella sp.
GAGCACAACCTTGCCAAGGTTGGGGTCGCGGGTCCGAGTCCCGTTTTCCGCTCCATTCTTTTACATATCTAGTTAGAAGGGTGTGTATTTTTGAGCCCAAGTGGCGGAATTGGTAGACGCGCACGTTTCAGGTGCGTGTGTTTCACAACGTGCAGGTTCGAGTCCTGTCTTGGGCACATATGTTTAAATTAGCTTAGTGTTGGAGAGGTGGCGGAATTGGTAGACGCGCTACTTTGAGGGGGTAGTGACAATTGTGTCGTGGGAGTTCGAGTCTCCTCCTCTTCACTTTTATTGTTGTTTTATAAGCGGAAATAGCTCAGTTGGTAGAGCACAACCTTGCCAAGGTTGGGGTCGCGGGTCCGAGTCCCGTTTTCCGCTCTATTTTATTTGAAAATAGAGAAACATACCTATTATGAATTTATATTTAAGATATTTCGATCAGGAGACATTAGTAAATAATGTCGATGAAGCAATAGATTTTTTGAAAGGTATCCCGGAAATTGGTATGGATGCTGAGCTAGAGGCTGATATTAGAGATTACGCCGCTAGCGATGTTTGCTATCCTAAACGTTATAAAGTTCGTCCTCGTATTTATTTCATTATTATCAAGACTGCTGCTGCTACGATGCAGGATTTCAAGGATAAGAAGGCCTTGCGTTCGTCTGCACCTGCAGAACGTCAGGAGAATCCTGTGATGCTGAATCTTACACAGGAGTTGGCTGGCTGGTACGAGGGATCTTTGGATTTCAAGCGTGTTGTGATGGTGCCTGCTACGGGAAAGTTTGAATATCGCGATACTCACTTCGTGGCTCATGTAAAGGCTATGTCGGGGTTGGATTGCTACACTCGTATTGTAGAGCACTTGAAGGAGAGAGTTGACTCTCGTAGTCAGTTCCCTTCAGCTAAGGGTAAGAATTTCCATTTCCGCTATCTGGGAATGTGGAAGTAAAAAGATAATTATTAGAAAACTATGAATAAGGTAATGTTGATTGGTAATGTGGGCAAGGAACCTGTTGTGCATTATTATGATGCAGATCAGGCGGTAGCTCAAGTGTCTTTTGCGACAACGGAGAAAGGTTACACCCTGGCTAATGGTATGCAAGTACCAGATCATACCGATTGGCATAACCTCGTGTTTTTCCGTGGTCTTGCAAAGGTGGTGGAGAAGTATGTACACAAGGGCGACCGACTCTATGTGGAAGGCCGGATCCGCTATCGACTCTATGATGACAAGCAGGGTAAGCGACATAATATCACCGAGATATACGTTGATAATATGGAGATGCTGACCTCGCGGTCGGGAGCTTCTGCTCCTGCTCCTGCTCCTGCTCCATCTTCTACTCCATCTCCTGCAGAGACTACTGAGAACAAAGATTTACCATTTTAAATTTTAAGCTCAGAAATTGGATATATCGACCATAACGGATGCTTTTAGTGATGTGCTGCTCTTGCAGCCATCTACTGGTGTTTTTGTAGCTGCTATATTGGCAGCTATTCTGCTTGGTATGTCAGCTTTTGCCAGTGGTTCCGAAATCGCTTTTTTTAGTTTATCACCAGCGGATGTTGCGGAACTGGAGGACGAGAAAACTGACTGTGACAAGAAAATTCAGATGTTGCGTGAGGATTCAGAACGTACATTGGCTACCATTCTGATAACCAATAACTTTGTGAATGTCACCATCATCATGCTCCTTAACTATGTTTTTGCCGGAATCGTGGAGTTTGGTCCTAAGGCTTATTGGCTTCAGTTCCTTATCATCACGGTAATCCTTACATTCTTGCTTTTGCTCTTCGGAGAGATTATGCCTAAGGTTTATGCCCGACAGGATCCTCTCAAGTTTTGCCGTAGATGTGTGGGCGGCATTATGTTTGCACGCAAGGTGTTCTGGGCATTGGAGAATGTACTGCTGAAGAGTGGAATCGTTGCTGAAAAGATTATACAGAAAGAGAACCATGTTCTGAGTGTGGATGATTTGGAACAGGCTCTGGAACTCACTGACAAGGAAGATATCAAGGACGAACAGAGTATGTTGAAGGGTATCATCCGATTTGGTGATGAAACAGCCAAGGAGGTGATGACCACCCGTCAGAACATCGTTGACCTGGATATTCGCAGTACCTATCCTGAGGTGTTGAAGTGTATTGTAGAGAACAACTACAGTCGTATTCCGGTATATCAGGATAATACGGATAATATTCGTGGTGTATTGTATATCAAGGACTTACTTCCACATCTTTCCAAGGCATCCAACTTCCGTTGGCAGAGTCTGATCCGTCCTCCTTACTTCGTTCCTGAAACCAAGAAGATAGATGATTTGCTTCGCGAGTTCCAGGAGAATAAGGTTCATATCGCCATTGTGGTAGATGAGTTTGGCGGTACTTCCGGTATCGTTACCCTGGAGGATATTCTGGAGGAAATCGTTGGCGAGATCAATGACGAATATGATGAGGAAGAGAAGTTCTATTCGAAATTAAATTATAATACATTTATCTTCGAAGGAAAGACCTTGCTTTCAGACTTCTGCAAGATTCTGAATGTAGATGATGAAGAGTTCGAGGAGGTTGAGGGCGATGCAGATTCCCTGGCAGGTCTGCTCTTGGAAATCAAGGGTGATTTTCCAAGCATGCACGAGAAGATAGATTATAAGAACTATACTTTTGAGGTGATGAATATTGAGGAGCGCCGCATCAGCAAGATTAAGGTGACGGTACATCCTGTAAGAAACGAAGAGGAGAATTCTTCCAAATAGTTCCTCCTCCTTATATTTGTAATATTTTGATTATATAGTATGGCAGTTGTCAATATACGAGAAGTTTATCCGGGAGTGAGTCTGGGCTTATGGCAGATGGATGAGACTGTAGAACAGTTGTTTGAAGCATATCCTCTTCTGCAGGCTTACCGTTCCCAGATGGAAGAGAAATATAAGAACGATGGCAGGAAACTGGAGTTTCTTGCCATTCGTGCATTAATGTATGAGATGCTCAAGACGAATGGGGCTTCCAAGGGCTTGCTTTCTCATGCAGGTGACATTACCCACAACGAGGCTGGAAAGCCATTGTTCCGTGGTTATCATATCAGTGTTTCGCATACCAAGGGTTATGCTGCGCTTATCCTTTCCAAAAATCAGGAAGTGGCGGTAGATATCGAATACTTCAGCGATAGGGTAGAGCGCATCGCTTCTAAATTCCTGCGAAAGGATGAGAAGGCGGAAGATCTGGATGCTAAACTGGTGCATTGGTGTGCCAAGGAAACGGTCTTCAAGTTATTCTCTGAAGAAAAACTGATGTTTGAGGATATGCGGGTAAAGCCATTTGATACGATGGCAGACTGGTCGTGTGATGTGGAGAATCTCAAGAGCAGAAAGATGGCGCATGTAGATTTCGAGTTAACCATGGAGTTTGTTCTGACTTATGCTGCGTTGTAATATCCTGTCCGTCTTCCTGGCATTCAGTCTGTTGGCTGGAGCACAGGATTGGAAAGTTTTGAGAGAGAATCCCCAGAAGGCTTTTCCGAAAACCGTGGCTGCGGGCAACTACAGTGGCATTGCTCATCTGCATGATGATATCTATGCGGTGGTAAGCGACAAGTCGGATAGTGCCCTATACTTCAACTTCCGGATTCAGGTGAATCCCAAGACCGGCGAACTGGAACAGGTAGAGAACCTTGGGTTTACCGAGAGAACAGATGGAACTCTGAACGACGGAAAGCCTTGGCAGGGGCAGGAGAAAGGCTTTGACCACGAAGCCATCGTGAAGGTTTCTGATTCTACCTTGGTGATAGCAAGCGAAGGATGTTGCCGTTTAAAGGAGTATCCTATTCTGCCTATTTCGGCGGATGCTGCCAAGGTTGGCTATCAGCAGAACCTTTGGGAAAGCAGATGGGCTTCATCTGATTTTTATCCTAATTATAATTTTGAGTCTCTGGCTTTTGATTCCGTCCGTCAGTATCTCTGGACGATTCCTGAGAGCACGCTTCGCAAGGACGGACAGCCTGCTACTCCTCAAAACGGATTGGCCAATCAGCTTCGTTTGATGAGGCTTGATTGGGGAAAGATAAAGGAAAATCGTAACAAGGAAGATAATGGCAAGGAAGACAGTAGCGAGCAAGTGAGTAGCAAGAAAGACTCTCGTTATATGACGACCTATGCCTATCAGATGGATCAACCTTCTACCCATAAGAAAGCAGATATCTATGTGATGGGTGTGAGTGAGCTTTGTGCCTTGCCCGATGGACAGCTTCTGGTTTTGGAGCGTGAGGCATTTATCCCGAAGATCAAGATTGGGGCTTTCTGCAAGTGCAAGCTCTATCAGATTAATCCTTTGAATTCTGAGGAGTTTTCTATGAAAGAGAATTTTTCATCAGATACTCCTTTCTTGAAGAAGAGATTGCTCGCGGAATGGAAAACCGGCTTGTCACTTTCCAAGCGTTCCTTTGCCAATTACGAAGGTATGTGTCTTGGTCCCAAGCTGGAAGATGGTTCCCAGGTTGTCATCCTGCTGTCTGATTCGCAGGATCAATATGCTGGAGTATTGAAAGACTGGTTCAAGACGATTGTCATCAGAAAGGAATAAAGTTGTTATGTTGTAATCTTCAATCTCGTCCATAACCATCTAGGAATGAGTCGCCAGAGGAATACGAGGATGTCATATCTCCAGTCTATCACCTTAACTTCCTCTCCGTTTTCGATAGCATTCACGATATGTTTCGCCACGTCTTCCGATTTGAGCTGCAGCGGATAGCTGCTGCCTGCGATAAGGTCGGTCTTTACGAAACCTGGTCGGATATCTGTAATGGCGATGGGGAGATGACGCATCCGTGCCTGCTGCGACAGGCATTCCAGATAATGGTTCTGGAATCGCTTGGTGGCAGAGTAGGCAGGAGCTGCACCGAGACCTTTGGTTCCAGCGATGGAAGTGATGCAGGCAATGCGGAAATTCTGATAGGCATGGTTTGCCTTCTTCTTACTTTCAGGAACAGAAAGCTCACTCTTATTGGTTGGAGTAGAAGACTGGGCGGCAAACCAGTTGAATGTCGTATCCACCATTCTTGTGAATCCCAAGCCGTTTGTTTCCACGGTCTTCAATTCCTTTTCTATATCCAGCGTATTATTCTGCCAGCCAATGCCTGAACTATGGAAATACAAGTCCATGCCTCCCAACTTATCGATGAGTTCCTGAAGTTGGGCAGGAGCATCGGGAGAAGTCACGTCTATTTGCTGATAGCAGGTAATGCCGCTCTGCGAAATCAGAGCCTGCAATCTTTCGATTCTTCTTCCGGCTATTCCTACCTGCCATCCTTTTGCTGCAAGCAGTTTCGCCACTTCCATTCCGATGCCCGATGTGGCACCCATTACAATTGCTTTCTTTGCCATATTGTCCTATTATATAAGGTGAAGTCTTGTCTAACTCTATCTCTATCTAAATATCTAAATCGCTTTTACTCTTCAGCAGGTCTTCCGCCTTCTTCACGCTTCCAGCTTTCAGAATCAGTTGCTTTACTTCTTCGTAATCCGTATATTCCGGATTGCGTTCCATGAAGATGCGGCAGGCGCGGTCGATGAGTTTATGATTGATAAGCTTGGCGTTCACCATCTTGTTGCCTTCCACCCGTCCTTGTTTGATCTGAAGAGAAGTGCTGATCATGTCCAGAATCATCTTCTGCGATGAACCGGCTTTCATGCGGGTACTTCCCGTTACAAATTCCGGTCCCGTGATTACTTCTACGGGATAATCGGCTGCTTGGGCGATGGGAGCATGAGGATTGTTGACGATGCATCCCGTAGGAATACCTGCCTCCTTGCAATGCTTCAGGATGGCGAGTACAAAGGGGGTTGTTCCGCTGGCAGAAAAACCGAGTACGAAATCCTGCTCTGAGATATGCTTGTCGCAGAGCTGGTGCCAACCATTCTCCAGGTCGTCTTCTCTGGATTCACTGGTTTGCGTAAGGCAGCCGATGCCTCCAGGGAAGATGGCTTGTATCTGCGAACCGTCGATGCCATAGGTGTTCTGCACTTCGATGGTATCGAGCGTAGCCAGTCTTCCGCCCGTTCCGCAACCGGCATAGAAGAGTCTTCCGCCCTTCTTCAGCTGCCCTTCGATGGCGGAAATCAGTTGGTTAATGGCAGGCAATGCTTGTTCTATTGCCACAGCCACTTTCTTGTTTTCTGCATTGATATGAGCGGTAAGTTCATCCACGTTCATCTTTTCCAGATGTTCGTAGAGCGAGCTCTGTTCTGTTATTCTTTTATCTACATTGTTTAACATATTACCAAAATCTTTAGATTGTAGAATGTCTTGGAGTATCCTATGTATAATTGCTGATCATATTTTATAGCCATCGTTCTCTTCTTTCTGTTTAGCGATACAAAGATAATCTTTTATTCTTAAACTACCAAATAAAAATGGCACTAATATGGATGAGTGGTGGGTGCAAAGGTACTACTTTTTTGAATCCACCCAATTTTAGGGGGATAAATTTGCTAAAAATTTTTAAGGTAGATAATAAATCTCCTTTCACGGAATGCGGATTGTGTTGAAAATTAGAGAGTTAAGTGTGAAATGAAAAACTTTTTTATTTTGAGATGATAATTGATGGCTAAGCTTAAATTTGGCGATGTGCCTTGCTTTTTATGAGTATGGTATAGGTGGGGCAAGGATCTGGTATAGTCAATAATAGATGTTTTGATAATGAATAATGAGCGTCTTGATAGTGAATAGCAGGTATTTTGATAATGAATAGTGGGTGTCTTTGTTATGAATGTTGGGATGAAGCATAGTAACTAGAAGGATGAGGGATAGATATTGGCAGGCGAAAAGAGGCGATTTATCGGCTGGATGACTAAGGTCGTCTATATGGATGACTCGGGTCATCTATATGGCTCACTCCCGTCATCTATATGGATGACCCGGGTCATCCGATACAAAGAAGCCTTTTCTATTCCTTTTGTGATAGTTGCTTTCTCCTTTAGACTAAGTTGCCTTCTCCTTATATTAATAGTCCTTTCGGCTGATTATTATTGTTGTTTCAGCTCAAGGTAAATGGTGCGGTGGTAAGCGCAGTTGGTTCTTTTGTCGTTTCCCATGATAGCCGTAGTACTATTGGGGCGTTGAATTCTCCTTTCACACTTAAGTGGTTGATTATTAGCATACTCTGATGTTTGTGAAAGGAGAATGAAATTTTAATTGCTGTTTTTGAGAAGCTATTAACGATTGGCTGCTGTTTCGACATAACCATTTTTTATAGAACCGACAGCTTCTTGGTAAGTACGGTAGGCTTTTTCTATTCTGTACTTTACAATCTCGGTTCTGTCAGTGTCTGTAAGTTGTCCCTTTATCATATTGCAATTCCTTCCTTATTTACGTTATGATTGAATAAGGTATAATGGTTCTCCTCCCATTCTTTTTGGGAGAAGAGTACAGGGTTGATGATTTCATCAATATCCCAGCCTAATTCTCTTAGTGGATAAGAGTACTTATCGTAATCTTGAAGCGTAACTTTTGGTTTGTCTAGAAGAATCAATACATCCCAATCACTTCCTTCATGTTCTGTACCTCTAGCGTGGGAACCAAACAAGATAGCTTTTGCATGAGGATCAATCTCATGCAATCTATTGTGCATTGCTTCTATAATTCGTTTCTTCTCCATATCTATCAATATTAATATATGTGTTGCAAAAATACGAGTTTTCTTTCTAATCACCAAATTTTTATAATAAAAGAATGCCTAAAAAGGCAAAAAATAGTGAAATAGAGCATTTG
>JAJWLX010000102.1 GCA_021636625.1 Prevotella sp.
GAGCACAACCTTGCCAAGGTTGGGGTCGCGGGTCCGAGTCCCGTTTTCCGCTCGATCATTTTTGTATTAAATCAAGATAGGTTTAAGTTTAGGGCCCAAGTGGCGGAATTGGTAGACGCGCACGTTTCAGGTGCGTGTGTTTCACAACGTGCAGGTTCGAGTCCTGTCTTGGGCACATATGTTTAAATTAGCTTAGTGTTGGAGAGGTGGCGGAATTGGTAGACGCGCTACTTTGAGGGGGTAGTGACAATTGTGTCGTGGGAGTTCGAGTCTCCTCCTCTTCACTTTTATTGTTGTTTTATAAGCGGAAATAGCTCAGTTGGTAGAGCACAACCTTGCCAAGGTTGGGGTCGCGGGTCCGAGTCCCGTTTTCCGCTCTTTTTTTTGAACTCGAGAAACATACCCATTTATGAATTTATATTTAAGATATTTTGATCAGGAGACATTGGTTACTAATGTTGATGATGCTATTGGTTTTTTAAAGAGTATTCCTGAGATTGAGATGGATGCGGAACTAGAGGCAGATGTTCGTGAATATGCCGCTAGTGATTTGACGTATCCAAAAAGATATAAGGTTCGCCCACGTATTTATTTTATTGTGATAAAGACTACGGCGCAAACAATGCAGGATTTTAAAGATAAGAAAGCATTGCGTACTCCGACTCCGGCAGAGAGAATGGAGAATCCTGTTGTTGCCAGTTTGGCTCAGGAGGCTCCGGGCTGGTATGAAGGAACACTTGATTTCAAACGTGTGGTAATGGTACCTGCTACAGGAAAGTTTGAGTACCGTGATACTCATTTCGTTGCGAATGTAAAAGCTGAATCGGGTTTGGATTGTTACAATCGTATTGTTGATTATCTGCGCGATTGCGTAGATTCACGCAGCCAGTTCCCATCTGCAAAAGGTAAGAATTTCCATTTCCGTTATCTGGGAATGTGGAAATAAATATTCAGAAATTTAAAAGATTCGTGTCATGAACAAGGTTATGCTAATTGGTAATGTAGGAAAAGATCCTGACATTCATTATTTCGAAGCAGATCAGGCTGTAGCTCAGGTTTCTCTCGCAACAACTGAGAAAGGATATACTTTGCCTAATGGTACCCAAGTGCCAGACCATACAGATTGGCACAATCTTGTTTTTTATCGTGGGCTTGCAAAAGTAGTAGAGAAGTATGTGCATAAGGGTGACCGCCTTTATGTGGAAGGAAGAATTCGCTACCGCTCCTATGATGACAAGCAGGGTAGAAGACAATATATTACAGAAATCTATGTAGATAATATGGAGATGTTGAGTACTCGCCCAGCTACTAGAGAACAATAATTATTAATTTTTAGCTCAGAAATTGGATATATCCACCATAACTGATGCCTTCGGTGATGTGATGCTGATGCAGCCTTCCGCCGGGGTTTTTGTAGCTGCTGTACTTGCAGCTATATTGTTAGGCATGTCTGCTTTTGCCAGTGGTTCCGAAATTGCTTTTTTCAGTTTATCACCAACTGATGTTGCGGAACTTGAAGATGAAAAGACTGATGCCGATAAGAAAATACAGATGTTGCGTGATGATTCAGAACGTACGTTGGCTACCATTTTGATAACCAATAATTTTGTGAATGTCACAATCATCATGCTCCTTAATTATGTATTCGCAGGAATCGTAGAGTTTGGTCCTAAAGCTTATTGGCTTCAGTTCCTGATTATTACGGTTATTCTTACTTTCTTGCTTTTGCTTTTTGGTGAGATTATGCCGAAAGTGTATGCCCGTCAGGATTCTCTGAAGTTCTGTCGCCGGTGCGTAGGGGGTATTCTATTTGCCAGAAAGTTGTTTTGGCCTTTAGAAACTATCTTGCTGAAAAGTGGAATTCTTGCAGAAAAGATTATACAGAAGGAAAATCATGTGCTGAGTGTTGATGACTTGGAACAAGCTCTGGAACTGACTGATAAGAATGATATCAAGGACGAGCAGAGTATGCTGAAGGGTATCATCCGCTTTGGTGATGAAACAGCCAAAGAGGTGATGACCAGCCGACAGAATATTGTTGACCTGGATATCCGCAGCACCTATCCAGAAGTGTTGAAATGCATTGAGGAAAATAACTACAGTCGTATTCCGGTATATCAGGATAATACGGATAATATTCGTGGTGTGTTGTATATCAAGGACTTATTGCCTCATCTGACGAAGGCTTCCAACTTCCGTTGGCAGAGTCTGATCCGTCCTCCTTATTTTGTACCGGAAACCAAGAAGATAGATGATCTGCTTCGCGAATTCCAGGATAACAAGGTTCATATTGCCATTGTGGTAGATGAGTTTGGAGGAACATCTGGTATTGTTACTCTCGAAGATATTCTGGAGGAAATTGTAGGAGAAATCAACGATGAATACGATGAGGAGGAGAAGTTCTACTCGAAATTAAATTACAACACCTTTATCTTTGAAGGTAAAACGCTTCTTTCTGATTTCTGCAAAATCCTGAATGTAGATGACGAAGAGTTCGAGGAGGTTGAGGGCGATGCTGATTCTCTGGCTGGTCTGCTCTTGGAAATCAAGGGCGATTTCCCAAGTATGCACGAGAAGATAGATTATAAGAACTATACTTTTGAGGTGATGAATATCGAGGAGCGCCGCATCAGCAAGATTAAGGTGACGGTACATCCTGTAAGAAACGAAGAGGAGAATTCTTCCAAATAGTTCCTCCTCCTTATATTTGTAATATTTTGATTATATAGTATGGCAGTTGTCAATATACGAGAAGTTTATCCGGGAGTGAGTCTGGGCTTATGGCAGATGGATGAGACTGTAGAACAGTTGTTTGAAGCATATCCTCTTCTGCAGGCTTACCGTTCCCAGATGGAAGAGAAATATAAGAACGATGGCAGGAAACTGGAGTTTCTTGCCATTCGTGCATTAATGTATGAGATGCTCAAGACGAATGGGGCTTCCAAGGGCTTGCTTTCTCATGCAGGTGACATTACCCACAACGAGGCTGGAAAGCCATTGTTCCGTGGTTATCATATCAGTGTTTCGCATACCAAGGGTTATGCTGCGCTTATCCTTTCCAAAAATCAGGAAGTGGCGGTAGATATCGAATACTTCAGCGATAGGGTAGAGCGCATCGCTTCTAAATTCCTGCGAAAGGATGAGAAGGCGGAAGATCTGGATGCTAAACTGGTGCATTGGTGTGCCAAGGAAACGGTCTTCAAGTTATTCTCTGAAGAAAAACTGATGTTTGAGGATATGCGGGTAAAGCCATTTGATACGATGGCAGACTGGTCGTGTGATGTGGAGAATCTCAAGAGCAGAAAGATGGCGCATGTAGATTTCGAGTTAACCATGGAGTTTGTTCTGACTTATGCTGCGTTGTAATATCCTGTCCGTCTTCCTGGCATTCAGTCTGTTGGCTGGAGCACAGGATTGGAAAGTTTTGAGAGAGAATCCCCAGAAGGCTTTTCCGAAAACCGTGGCTGCGGGCAACTACAGTGGCATTGCTCATCTGCATGATGATATCTATGCGGTGGTAAGCGACAAGTCGGATAGTGCCCTATACTTCAACTTCCGGATTCAGGTGAATCCCAAGACCGGCGAACTGGAACAGGTAGAGAACCTTGGGTTTACCGAGAGAACAGATGGAACTCTGAACGACGGAAAGCCTTGGCAGGGGCAGGAGAAAGGCTTTGACCACGAAGCCATCGTGAAGGTTTCTGATTCTACCTTGGTGATAGCAAGCGAAGGATGTTGCCGTTTAAAGGAGTATCCTATTCTGCCTATTTCGGCGGATGCTGCCAAGGTTGGCTATCAGCAGAACCTTTGGGAAAGCAGATGGGCTTCATCTGATTTTTATCCTAATTATAATTTTGAGTCTCTGGCTTTTGATTCCGTCCGTCAGTATCTCTGGACGATTCCTGAGAGCACGCTTCGCAAGGACGGACAGCCTGCTACTCCTCAAAACGGATTGGCCAATCAGCTTCGTTTGATGAGGCTTGATTGGGGAAAGATAAAGGAAAATCGTAACAAGGAAGATAATGGCAAGGAAGACAGTAGCGAGCAAGTGAGTAGCAAGAAAGACTCTCGTTATATGACGACCTATGCCTATCAGATGGATCAACCTTCTACCCATAAGAAAGCAGATATCTATGTGATGGGTGTGAGTGAGCTTTGTGCCTTGCCCGATGGACAGCTTCTGGTTTTGGAGCGTGAGGCATTTATCCCGAAGATCAAGATTGGGGCTTTCTGCAAGTGCAAGCTCTATCAGATTAATCCTTTGAATTCTGAGGAGTTTTCTATGAAAGAGAATTTTTCATCAGATACTCCTTTCTTGAAGAAGAGATTGCTCGCGGAATGGAAAACCGGCTTGTCACTTTCCAAGCGTTCCTTTGCCAATTACGAAGGTATGTGTCTTGGTCCCAAGCTGGAAGATGGTTCCCAGGTTGTCATCCTGCTGTCTGATTCGCAGGATCAATATGCTGGAGTATTGAAAGACTGGTTCAAGACGATTGTCATCAGAAAGGAATAAAGTTGTTATGTTGTAATCTTCAATCTCGTCCATAACCATCTAGGAATGAGTCGCCAGAGGAATACGAGGATGTCATATCTCCAGTCTATCACCTTAACTTCCTCTCCGTTTTCGATAGCATTCACGATATGTTTCGCCACGTCTTCCGATTTGAGCTGCAGCGGATAGCTGCTGCCTGCGATAAGGTCGGTCTTTACGAAACCTGGTCGGATATCTGTAATGGCGATGGGGAGATGACGCATCCGTGCCTGCTGCGACAGGCATTCCAGATAATGGTTCTGGAATCGCTTGGTGGCAGAGTAGGCAGGTGCAGCACCGAGACCTTTGGTTCCGGCAATGGAAGTGATGCAGGCAATGCGGGCTTTTGAATTGTTCTGATGATGAGTAGCAAACCAGTTGAATGCCGTATCTACCATTCTTGTGAATCCTAAGCCGTTGGTTTCCACAGTCTTCAACTCCTTTTCTATATCCAGCGTATTATTCTGCCAGCCAATGCCGGAACTATGGAAATACAAGTCCATGCCTCCCAATTTTTCGATGAGTTCGAGAAGTTGGGCAGGAGCATTGGGAGACGTCACGTCTATTTGCTGGTAGCAGGTAATGCCGCCCTGCGAAGTCTTCTCGCCATCTGCTGAGATTTTCTTTAGCAGGGCTGTCTTACCCTCAGCAATCAGAGCCTGTAATCTTTCAATTCTTCTTCCGGCAATTCCTACCTGCCATCCTTTTGCAGCAAGCAGTTTTGCCACTTCCATTCCGATGCCCGATGTGGCACCCATTACAATTGCTTTCTTTGCCATATAGTCCTATTATATAAGGTGAAATCTTGATAGTTCTATTTATATAAGGTGAAGTTTTGTCTAAATTTATCTAAATATCTAAATCGCTTTTACTCTTCAGCAAGTCTTCCGCCTTCTTCACGCTTCCTGATTCCAGAATCAGCTGTTTCACTTCTTCGTAGTCCGTATATTGCGGATTGCGTTCCATGAAGATGCGGCAGGCGCGGTCGATGAGTTTATGATTGATAAGCTTGGCGTTCACCATCTTGTTGCCTTCCACCCGTCCTTGTTTGATCTGAAGAGAAGTGCTGATCATGTCCAGAATCATCTTCTGCGATGAACCGGCTTTCATGCGGGTACTTCCCGTTACAAATTCCGGTCCCGTGATTACTTCTACGGGATAATCGGCTGCTTGGGCGATGGGAGCATGAGGATTGTTGACGATGCATCCCGTAGGAATACCTGCCTCCTTGCAATGCTTCAGGATGGCGAGTACAAAGGGGGTTGTTCCGCTGGCAGAAAAACCGAGTACGAAATCCTGCTCTGAGATATGCTTGTCGCAGAGCTGGTGCCAACCATTCTCCAGGTCGTCTTCTCTGGATTCACTGGTTTGCGTAAGGCAGCCGATGCCTCCAGGGAAGATGGCTTGTATCTGCGAACCGTCGATGCCATAGGTGTTCTGCACTTCGATGGTATCGAGCGTAGCCAGTCTTCCGCCCGTTCCGCAACCGGCATAGAAGAGTCTTCCGCCCTTCTTCAGCTGCCCTTCGATGGCGGAAATCAGTTGGTTAATGGCAGGCAATGCTTGTTCTATTGCCACAGCCACCTTCTTGTTTTCTGCATTGATATGAGCGGTGAGTTCATCCACGCTCATCTTTTCCAGATGTTCGTAGAGCGAGCTCTGCTCTGTTATTCTCTTTTCTTCTTTATTTGGCATATTACTTTATCTTTAGGGTGTAGATTTAATGTAATGAAGCCTGGATGGTCGCGGAGGCTATGGCTTGCAGTCATCTAGAGAAGACCTATCATCCGATGGGCTCCTATTCTTCAGCCAGGAAATAAACCGGCGCATTGCGTGAACCTTCTTTAATCAGAAAACCGGATTTTTCCAGTTTCTTCAGCCAGTTGAGTGCTGTCTGTTTACGGATATGAAATTCCGCTTCCAGTACTTTTCTGTTAATGGAACGGTTATGCTTCAGATACTCTCTTATTTTCTCCTTCAATGCATCTTCAGAGAAAGGGTAGGAGCGGGAAGTATATTGTGATTTCTCAAAATGGGTATTATATTTCACCTGTTTCAGCAGGTCTGCATTGGGGCGAAACTTGATGCCTCTTACGCTTACATATTCTGCTCTCACTTTATTGTCGGGTTTCAGGTCATCCATATCCAGATCTACCGAGAGCGAGAGATAACCTATTTCCGGAATGTTGATACGTCTTCCCTCCTGCAGGTCTTCTTCGATGATATCACGCAGTTGCATGAGTACGGCTGCTACATCTCCTTCACTCAGACTGCTATGTCTGGCGATTCGGCTGATCATCTGTTTGTCTGTCATTGCTGTTTGCTCAAAGATATGGGCGAATCGGCGAGTCTCTTCATTTCCTCCTGCATTGGGAAGATAATGGATTTCATATTTTATAGCCATCGTATTCTTCTTTCTGTTTAGCGATACAAAGGTAATCTTTTATTCTTAAACTACCAAATAAAAATGGCACTAATATGGATGAGCGGTTTGATTGATACGAATGAGCGGTGCTATTGATGTGGGTTAGAACTGCTTATCAATAGGAATAAGCATCGTAAGAAGCCTTTATAAGTTGTCGGAAGAAGTAGGATAAGTTGTTGGAACAGTAAGTATATGTTGCCGGGAAAGTCACTTCCGTCAGTCGCACAACAGCTGTTGTGCGCTTGCATATCAGCTGTTATGCGCTCGCACAACACGTGTTGTGCGCTTGTAATCCAGCTGTTGTGCAGTAAGTAATGATTAAGCGTCTTTTACGGTTAATTATCTGTAAATAAACAATACGATAGAGTTGAAATCAAATAAAAATATGTATTTTTGTTGCCGAATTGCGTATTTAAAAAGAGATCCGATGGCTTGCTGAATCGGAGAACAGATAGAAAGAGTAATATTCTGAATAGCTTATGAATAAAGAAAAAGAAGATTTCTTCCTCCATTCCAACGAGGTGAATCATATCAACAGAGAAGATTACGATAAGATTGAATTATTGGTGAATGCGGCAAAAGCTTTTGCCCGCAGCACCTACCAGTGTGTCTATATCATCGACTATTTTCATCAGGACTTCATCTATGCATCAGATAACCTCGCTTATCTCTGCGGATTGGAACCGGAGCAGTTGATGGACGCTGGCTATCAGATGTATATCGACCATGTTCCGGATGCTGACCTGCAGATGCTGCTCGAAGTGAACAAGAAAGGTTTTGATCTTTTCAATGAAT
>JAJWLX010000103.1 GCA_021636625.1 Prevotella sp.
AGGCTAAAAAGAAAGGTGCTCATTTTGAGCACCTTAACTATCATTTGTTGTCGATGTTAATCGTTGTTTATCACGACTTACTTTCCGATGCAGAAATGAAAATGGCGGTAAATACAAAATTACGTATTTACCGCCTTAATCATTTGTTGAGAGGAGTTAAGAAGGGCAGATCTTGTATTTCTTAGCAAGGTTTCTCAACCTTTCACTCACCTCTTCCCTTAGCCATTGTGGTTCCAGTACTTCCATGGTGTCCATGTTGGAGAAAATCTCCTGTTCGAAATCAAACTCTGTTTTCAGGTGATACTCAAAGATGGAGTATTCATCGGTACGCTTCATTTCCTTTTGAGACTCATGGAGAGGAAGATTACGTATGTAGTTGCTCTGGAAGGCATCTACCTTGAGCACCACCTTCTGAACTTCGGAATCCTTGTTGTTGATGATTCCAAAGCAATCCTTGAAATATTCGGCCGGTTCCAAATCCTTTGGCATCTTGAAAACTTTGTCTGAGATGATGACATTTTCCATACGGTCAAGGGCATAACAACGGATATCGTCTGTGCCAGGGCTATAGGCAACCACATACCAGCGTTTCTTGAAAGCCTTCACGAAATAAGGATGGATGTCAAACTCATAATACTTCTCGGAATTGTAACTATAGTAAGAGATGAAAATGACATGGTTGTCACGCATGGCCTTGATGATGTCTTCCAGATAGTTTCTGCCAGAAGGCATGTCCTCCAGAAGGACCCGTTCCTTGAGCTTGCGGCTGTAGCCAACCATGGCATGGAGGGAGAAGGCATTGAGCATCCAACTTCGGGTACTTCCTTCCTCGAAGCAGCCGCCATACTCGATGTTGTAGCGGTATCCACTGCCACATTCGATGTTTATCTCAAACAGTTCCTCGATGCTATGGATGTTGTTGATGAAGGTTCTTCGGGAGAGTTCTGTTCCCTCACTGAGGTCAGAGTCCAACCATCTGCTTTGGATTTCCTTCAGGGTGATGCCGCCTCTTTTCTTTGCCCGGTGGATGGTTTCCACGAGCCAGACATATTTGTTTAATTGGTTGATTGCCATATTATCTTGTTTTATTTTGTTTCTTATAATTTTGGTACAAAGATAACGGAAAAGTAGGAAAATATGTTGCACAAGTTGAATTATTTTTGATGTGTGAAGTGATTTTACACCCATTTCTTCTATCTTTGCATTAAAAACTTAGAAAGAAATGATGAATTCTAATAATAACAAACAAATGGTCAAGCGCCGTATCTATTCCTTCCAAATGGACGGCGAGAGTAGGGCAGAGGCAATCCTTCGTGCCTTTCAGCTATATACACTTGTAGATTGGGCATTATATAATAAGGTGTCCTTTCAGATAATATCTTCTGTAAAGCACCCGTTATTGATGGGAGAACTTATTCAGCTCATGTCTATAGGGCAGTCATTTACGGATTCTGCCCAGGTGGAGTTTCTTCAAAAGATACAGGCAGGTGATGAGCAGAGACTTCTGCTTGTCATACTGGCGTATAGGGATGGAAATGAATCAGCAGAATAATTTGTTTTTTGTTTGGTGATTCAGAAAATAGTTATACCTTTGTGCAGAGATGAAAATTACGATGATGGCAGCAGGTAGCCGAGCGGTCTTCGGAGCGCATATCGTAGGTTCGATTCCTACCGTTATTTTCATTTTTGAGCTCTGAGACTCTAACCACAGTGCGGGGCTTCATGCCCCGTTTTATGTTTAGATCTTGTCTCGTAATAATGCTTCTTTTGTGATAAGTTTGAGTGGAATGGGAGATAGAAACTGTTAAATCTTGGAAAAACGGACAAATTATCGTATATTTGCCATGGAAAAGCGGACAAAATACGCCCGTTTAATAATAGAAAAGGGGACAAGGATATGATTAAACGTAAGATAGACAGATATTTAGCCGATTTCTTCGAAGCGAATAAGAAAGCTTTGAGATTGACAGGAGCAAGACAGGTAGGAAAAATCACTTATCTCCCTATTTACATGCTGATGTTTATCAAGAAAGAACAGAAGCTGCCTACCAAATATTCCATTGATTTAAGCGGACTGGTTTAAAGGAGCTCAGTATTAAAAGAGAGTCCGGTTTTCTAAAGGACTCTTTTTCATTATTATTGAATGCAAAGATAGTAATCATCTTTTTAGTAAGAACTTTATTACTAATTAATTTTTTAGTTGTGATATTGGCAGTATTTCCTGATTCCATGAAGTGTACCTTGGGGATGGAATGGAACTACCCACAAGTCTTTCGCTTGTGGGTAGTTGAATACTATCACTCTCTTTGATGGAAAGAATCCTTGAGAATTTTACACATGTCATCAAGGTGTTCTTCTGCCAGGCCTTCATTCCATTTTGTATGATCATCCTCAGCCATTCTGAACATCTTCAGCATCTTGATACTTTGCAGTGACTTGTTATCTATCTGTTCCTGGATACGTGCAAACTTCACCCGCACATTATCATTGCTCTGTTGGGAATTAAAACTTTGGGAAATCATGGCCAGATTACCAAAGCCATTAGTGACGTCTTCATTCCAGGTGTCGTTGTAAGATTCATCCTGCGGATGAAGGTGTTCAATGGAGCGATTTGTTCGGAAGACATAAGTTTCCACAACGCGTTGGTCTTCCTTGTTGAAGAAGTCTTTTCTTCTTTCCCAAAGATAGTAGTCCAGTCGCCAGAACCAATATCTGCTGATATTCGGATACCTGAGTTCCCTGAGATCCGAAGGATGATAGCCTTTTTGGATCCGGTATGCATTATCCGTTTCCTTCAGTTTTGCAATGATTTCCTGCGATGTGATTTTCCAGTCATCTGTCAGGTCGTGGAGATATTGCATATAGGGTTTCAACCAGATATGGAACTCCGTTGACACGGTAAGCATGGACATATACTGGCGCATTTGCTCGCGGTATTCTCTTTTTGCTGCATCTGTATCCCTGAAGTTGATGGAGAATCTGCTCTGTCCGTTTGATATATCCTTTCTTACCACGTAATAGTCTAGTAAAAGACGGTAGAACAGCAGGTTGTGATAGAATCTCTTCATGTTTTTAATTTGATGCTCGTCAAATGTGTTCAACAGTTTATCCTTCTGATAGAAGCTGTCTTTGCCGTCACAGTTTTCTGTAAGGTCCAGGACTAGCAGAAGGAATTCAGGGAAAGTGATAATGCTATCCTCTTTTTCCGTGAGGTTGATGGCATTCGTCTTTTCCTTCTTCCTTATTGGGATGATGTCGATGGTAGGAGCATCCTTCTGGGTATCATTTGCAATTTGGATACCATTGATGACGGATTCAAAGTTGTTGTTACGGCAATTTGCCAATGCTTGGCGATACTTATTGGCATACTCCTCATCACTTGTTGTGTCCGTTCTGTTGTAGATAGGTCGTTCCATTAGAGCTACCCATTTCCAGATCTTGACAAACTCCTCTGCCTCTTCCTGGTTCTTCAGCAGCGTGACTTTCAGGATTTCGTGTTGCTCCAATCCCTTTCCTGTAGAGTTTAATACCTCAAAATACCTGTTCAGTGAGGTGGCATCATTGAGATAGTGGGTAGGAAGTTCGGATATGAAGAAGGTGAGATGGTTATAGATGTTATGGGCAAAGTTGCTGATTTGATCCGGGTCGCCATCAAATTCACTTTTCAGAAAATCCTGAATGCCTTGAATGGCATCCTTCATGCACGTATTTTCATAGGTGGCATGTGGGCGGTCATGGGCCAGTGCTTCCAGATATTCTTCATCTTCCCCTCTGGCAGAGAGTATCAGGCGTTTGCCATCCCGCAGAAAGTCTCTCCATCCGGGGAATTTCTTGAACACAATGGCCATTAGGATCATGACGGTGAATCTCTGCTGGCCGTCTATCAGGTCTATATATCCGTTGCGCTTGATGGTTGTCAGCATGCCCAGGTAGTAGGGATTATGCTCTTTTTGGAACGTCTTAGACTTAAAGTGCTCCTTTAAGTCACGGAGTAGTTTGGTCACCTCCTTGGGTGTCCATGCAAACAGCCGCTGGTACAAAGGTATACAGAAGCGCTCTGAAGTTATATCTTTTAGGGTTACCCCATTTTCGTTATTCATATTCTTCATTTTTTAATTGTTCAATATATTTGTCAGTGAATTTTGCAAGGCGGAAGTCCTCTTCATCCGTGATGACAGTAGGATCATTGAGGTCCCTGAATAGTCTGCAGAGAGCATTGTAGAATCTGACTTTGATGTCGTTTCCTTCGAGATCACGTCCGCTTATTCTGATATGGGGAAGTGTTTCTGCCAGGAAGAATGAGGGTGAAGAGGCCTGGTCTATCATCATGACCAGTTCCTGATCCATCACATACTGGTTGATTTTATACTGCAGTGCCCTGCTTTCATATCTATGGCAGGCAATGACACTTGCTATTGAGAATAGGGCCTCTGACAGGTATTTCTTGCCGAACTTTGAAAAATACGCAAACAGGATGGTTTCCATGACGCTTTCGTATTTCCAGTGGGATTCTGCGAGCAGGTGTTCTCTCATGAGGCGAACCTGTGGGGTTCTTACAAACTGCTTGTACAGATCGATGAAGTTGTCTGTAAAGGCAAAGAAGTGTGCACCACCCTGAATTTTCTCGTAAAAGTAGAAGCGTTCTCCGAAGGGAGGAATGCCGGGAATCAGGGGTGCTGCGGAATACTCATCCTTTACCGGGCGTTGACTTTCAGAAAAGTCGCAGGAATGTTTACGCATCCATTTGCGCATCCGATAGAGATGAAGGCCTAATGTCTTGTTGAGGAGTGACTCGTTGTCCAGGTCATACTCCTGGGAGACAGCATTCCATCTGCGGGCCAGATGTTCTGCCTGCTGGTCATTTGAGATGAGGAAGCGCAAGTGATGGGCTTTCAGGATATCATAGTCGGACAGTCTGACTCCCCGGGAGTTCTGGTTGGAGAAGAAGGTATATGCCAGATCCAGATTTTCGGAAGTCAGGATCAATACGGAGAAGGATAGGTGAGAAAGTATTTTCTTCAGCAGCAGGCTGTTGTCCTTAGGGTCGTATTTTACTTGATGGCTTATTACATACTTGGCATTGGCAATATTTTCACAGGCTTCCTTTGATTCAAAGCGCTGCGCCAATAGTGGCATATTTCCCTCATAGCCTAAGGCTCTAAGGCAAAGGGTGAGGGTCACCAGGCGCTGTTGTCCGTCAATGATATGATACCCGTTATCTATGTTCTGCAGGATGATGGAGCCAAGGTGATAGTCCTGGTCTTCCGGCATTTCCTTCAGGTTGTTCCAAAGTGCTATAATGTTCTTATCTTCCCAGCAATAGATGCGCTGGTAGTTTGGAATCACAAGTTTCAGGTCAAAGACCTCTTTCATGGAAAGGGTCTTCAGGCATACTTCGCTACTGATATCCAGCTTTTTGAATTCTTCCTCTTTCTGATGATAGGGCTTATCTAGTTTCACTGGTTTGAATATCTGGGTACATTTGACCAGCACCTTGTCGAATATTTTGTAGATTTCTCTCAGGATCTCTTTAAGCTGCTCGTCGTTGCATACTTCCTCCTGGTAGACAGCCATGTATCTTGATCCATCATTTTGCCATTTTAGCGAAGGGTTATCTTGGATATGCTCTCTGAGGTATCGGTAGATTCTGCGATACCGGTAGCCGTCACTTTCGCTTGGTGGCTCGATATGGAACTCCCAATGGCTGTTTATATATTCATAATGGATTCTCTCTAAGCTGGGAAATGCCGTTTGTACCTGGATATACCTGTTGCAACGAGGCATAGTGGAAGAATCACTCAGGTAGTTGCAGTATACTTCTCTTCCTGAAAGTCTACTCTTAACGAAATTCCTGACTTCCTCATTTACCTCTGTTTTTATGTCTAGTGCCATATTAATTGATTTTTAATATTTCCAATGCCTTGGCTGTAGAGTTTTCCAGAATCAGCCAGAGCATGGTGATGGTTTGAAAATTGTATTCTCCTCCTTCGAGGTCTGTTTGCTTCTTTATTCACCTGACATGCTTTCATGTTTTGAAACAGTGAGAGTATGTCAGGATGGGTGTCAGATAGGCAACCGGTATTTGTTTTTAGATGAATGCTTTCAAATATCCTCTTGTACCATATAATGGTACATTGGTAATATCGTCCTGTTCCCGATAATCGCTCATGGAAAAGCGCAAGCCTTTCATTCCGGGATTTTTGGCTATAGTCGCTTTCAAAGACTTTGACTGAAGATTCTCCTCTGCCTTCACTTCTATCGGTATGACCTGCATTCCTGCCTGAATGACAAAGTCTAGTTCCAGCTGGCTGTTTTCTTTACTATAATAATATATAGGAATCTGGCGCAGCGATTCCAGCTGACAGCAAATGAAGTTTTCCGTAAAATCACCTTTCCCGGTATTGTCATTACTAGGAAGCAGAAGCAAGGCTGGCGGAGTTTTACTCATAGCACCTAATAGTCCACAATCCAAGAGATACAATTTGAAGGCACTGACATCCTCATGAATCTTCAGAGGAAGCCCCAAAGTCTTTACCCTACTGATTTTATATACCAGTCCTGCATCTATGAGCCATTGGATTGCCAACTCATAATCCTTGGCTCTGGCACCTTGTTTTACAACACCATAGATGAACTTTTTATTCTCTTTGGCTAGTTGGGAAGGGATGGAGTTCCATACCTGGTTGATTCTTACTACCTGCTCTTTTGGTGCATGCTTGGAAATGTCTTTTTCGTAGGCCCGAATAATTTCCTCCTGTACTTCTCTTACGGCATTTGCATCATTGGTTTCTATGAACTTATTTACGGCTTCGGGCATACCGCCAACAAGGTAATATTCACGAAGATGCTGAATATAGAGTGTTCTGAGCGATTTTACCACATCCCACATTCCATGCTGCAGCAGATCCATGCGCTGCTTGAAACCACGTGCCCACAGAAACTCCTCGAATGTCATCGGATACATTTCCAGGGTGTTAACCTTTCCCACAGGATAGGATTCTCCCTGATGAAGAGACAAGCCGAGAAGGGAACCGGCTACTGCCACATGATATTCCCGTGCATTTTCACAGAAATACTTCAACGAGGCAAGTCCACGATACAACTCTTGTATTTCATCCATGATGATGAGGGTCTTGCCGGCTTCTATATTAACACCAGTAATAGCTCCGATGGTGAGAAGGATGCGATCTGTATTATAGTCTGAAGCAAACAAATCCCTAGCCATGGCATTATTGTCACAGTTAATGTAGGCCACATTTTCAAACTCACGTTGCCCAAATTCCTTCAAGATATAAGTTTTGCCAACCTGTCTTGCTCCCAACAGAATAAGGGGTTTTCTATCTTCTCTGTTTTTCCAAGCAATGAGGTCTTGCATGATAAATCTTTCCATATATTGCTTTTTTACTGCAAATATACTGTAAATTAATGAAATAGCAAAATATATCGCATTTTTATGAGGGACTTTTTGAAAGATTAACACACTTTTATGAGGGACTTTTGGGGCTACATATACACTTTTATGAGGGACTTTCTGTTATGCTTGTAGCAGTTCCCCAAAGTGGACACAAAAAATGATTATTAATTATTTATAT
>JAJWLX010000104.1 GCA_021636625.1 Prevotella sp.
TCAAGCTGAGGGATGAATGCTTGGAGGTTTTGAGCTCAGCTCCGAGCGAAGCCACGCCTACCACATCATATAGCATATTGGTCTTAACAGCTATACGTTGTGCCTTGACATTGATGGATATGAATGTCAAAAAGGACATGAGTATATAGGAGTACAAACGCTTCATATATCTTATTTGCTTTTTCATTATTATTTATATCGATCGAATCAATACTGTTCTAGTATAACAGTATTTTTCATCCGATTTTAGATAGTGTGTATCATAAAAGCACACCACATTTTCTCATTTCTAGAGAACTTACTGAAGCTGATTTTAACTGATTTACGCAAAAATATAGATGTTTACAGTAAATAATCGTTAAAAAATAAGTTTTTTTGTTGAAGTTATTAAGAAAAGCTGTACCTTTGCAGCGTACAATTATACTAGAACAATACTCCTTTTCAGCCCAAAACTTAAGTTATTGTTTTGGTATATCCGATTATTTGTAATACCTTTGCCAAAAAAATGATAAGTAAAGCTACAAACAACATTTTATTTCGTGTCATCAAGTATTTATTGGAGTTAAACTTATGGAGTAATACCACAAGACATCAGGCAGAAGATTCCTGCAAAAACAATATCAAACTCATCGACTTCGTAGAGCAATATGCAGCAGCCCGACAGGTAGAAGGAAGAAAGAACTATACCGGCAGGAGCGGCAGCGTAAGAAGTCTGATCAAGCACCTGAAGGCACTTGGGGCTGAAGATACATTGCTCGTTGAAGTAGATCTAGACTTCTGCCAGCAGTTTGTAACCTATCTGCGTAGTGCGCAGGACATGCACCACCATCTGAAGACACCCAAGAAACTGGCTGAGAGTACAATTCTTTCTAAAATCAAGATATTCAGTGCGGTACTGAATGAGGCCGTAAGATTCCGTCTTCTGGAAGAAAACCCGATGGGGCTCCTCCATACCATTCATCATACAGCAAGAGTCCAGAAAGAGCGAGCCTTCCTGTCGCAGAGCGAAATAAGAAAAGTGATGAAGGCTCCGTGCGCCTACCCCCTACTGAAGGAAGCCTTCAGCCTGAGCATCCTTACAGGACTAAGAAAAAGCGATATATTCTCATTAAAAGCGGCAGATCTGATAAAAAGAGACGGCATCTACTATATCAAGAAAACGTGTGTGAAGACCCAACAGGAACTGATCATCCCCCTATCGGATGAAGCAGAAGCCTGTCTGGAACAGTGCACCGGATGCCGTCTTGCCGAGCTGGACAGAGAGAAAGAAACTCCCCTTTTCTCTGCCCTGCCCTCATCACGCCTGAATGAAAAGCTGAGAACATGGCTGAAAGAGGCTGGCATCACAGACAAGCACATCACCTTCCACTGTGCCCGACATACCTTTGCCACCCAGGCACTTGCCATGGGAGTAGATATCTATACCGTATCACAACTACTGGGCCATACCCACATCAGCACCACCCAGGTATATGTTCACTCCCTGCTGCAGAAAAAGCAGGAAGCCATCCGGCTGATTGCCGGAATGGCGGCATAAAGAAAAGAATAATAGCAAACATAGTCACCCGCACTTCACGGGAAAACGACAAGGGTCTATATGCCACGATGAACAGGTGGCATATAGCCCCTTTTTACTTTCCGGGATCTTTGATTCTCAAGAATCAAAAACCATTATTTCTTCTCCTCTGGAACCAGGAACTTATCGCCACTCTGCTTGACAAGCTGCTTGGCAAACTTCTCTGGATAACCAGGACGAACTGGAGTAGCACCCAAACCGTATGGGGTCTTCTTGAAGGTACCATTCTTATCGGTTGGCTTGATGATCATATCATTGTACTTCACCACCATGAACTCGAAAAGCTGGTTCCAGCGACCCAACATCTGCTGAGCTTTCTCAACACTGTAGTCGTTGAGATACTTCACAGCAGCCTGTGGGTTCTGGGCATAAAGCTCCTGAGCCTTCTTCTCAACACCTGCCTGAGCAGCGAAATAGCTGTTGTCCAAGCTATCACGAACCTCCTTCAAGGTTGGGAACATCAGACTGTAACGAGGATAAACCATATTGCTGGTCATGTTGCAAACCCAGTAAGCGTTCTTCTTGCTGAAATGCAAGGCATCAGCACCAGGAGTATTGTAGCACTCAGGACGCTCGGTCATAGAGCAATATACTGGAGTGAACGCAGCCATGTTGGCATCATCGTTGGCAAACCAGAACACACCGCCAATCTCTCTTGGCAACCATGAACGCATCTGGCTCACGAATACGAAACCACTCTGCTGGGTGCTGACAGGACGCTCGTTGAAATACTGCTTGCCATCCACCTTGTACATCAATGGTGTAGGACGATAAGGCATCTCCCAGATACCACCGCCGATATCAGAACCGTCGGCTACAGAAAGAGGAGTACCCTCGTAATGGTCGCGCATCACATTCTCAACATCCTGAACGCTCACCTTCTTGTTAGGAACCACCCAGAGAGGCATATCCTGCGCATTAGGATTCTTGCCGAGTGCCCAATCCAGATAAGGACTCATATCATAGAAGTGGTTCAGCATCGCCCAGGCACGTGCATCGCAGAAACGACGACCCGAGAAATCAGGCTTTGCATACGCCATCTTCCAGGAGAAATCAGCATCCTTGCCCTTGAACCAGCCCTTGCTGCGGGCAAAAGATACAACATCCTTGGCATACATCACGTTCTTCTTGTCCTTCATATTGAACTTGCCGATGCGGCTCTGGTTGGCATGCGCACAGATGGCATCATCTGGAATGCGGAGTGCTACCCATACAGCACCCTTGGAACCGGCGCCCTTACCCATCATCTCCATGATCCAAGCCTCGTTAGGATCGCAGATGGTGAAGGTCTCACCGCCAGAGTTGTAACCATAGGTATTGGCGAGGGTGGTCATCACCTTAATAGCCTCGCGAGCCGTCTTACTGCGCTGGAGAGCTACATAGATGAGTGAACCATAGTCCATGATACCGGTAGAATCCACCATCTCCTCACGACCGCCATAGGTAGTCTCGCCAATGGTAACCTGCCACTCGTTGATGTTGCCGATTACGTTATAGGTCTCGGCAGCCTCAGGAATCTCGCCATAATACTTATTGCTGTCCCAATCGAAAATCTTGCGCATCTCACCCTTGGCATGCTTAGCCGCAGGATAATGGCAGAGGTACTGGAACATTCCATAGTCGTCGGCACTATAAGAACACATAACAGAACCATCTACTGATGCCTTCTTGCCCACGATGAAGTTGCTGCAGGCCTCAGCCTCAGAGACACTGCCCAACATAGCTACAGCCATCAGGGCTGAAGCGAAAATCTTATTCATAAAATATACCTTTATTTATATTAATCACAAGCCTTGAAGCTCATATCCAAACCCTTCACACTGTGTGTCAAGGCACCTACAGAGATAAAGTCAACACCCTGCTCTGCATAGTCGCGGATGGTATCGTAGGTGATACCGCCAGATGACTCAGTCTCATACTTGCCAGCGATGATATCTACTGCCTTCTTGGTATCAGGCACAGAGAAGTTATCGAGCATGATACGGTTGACACCGCCGTGCTTCAATACCTGGTCGAGCTCATCGAAGCTACGTACCTCGATTTCAATCTTCAGATCGAGACCCTTCTCCTTGAGATAAGCATGGCAACGGTCGATGGCGTTATCGATACCGCCAGCGAAATCGATGTGATTGTCCTTGAGGAGAATCATATCGAAGAGACCGATACGATGGTTCATACCACCACCGATCTTCACAGCCTGCTTCTCCAACATACGGAGACCTGGAGTAGTCTTACGGGTGTCGAGGATGTGAGTCTTGGTACCTTCAAGGCGCTTTACATACTTAGCGGTCATGGTAGCGATACCACTCATACGCTGCATGATGTTGAGCATGAGGCGCTCAGTCTGGAGCAGCGAGCGGGTCTTGCCCTCTACGATCATGGCGATGTCGCCCTTCTTCACGTGGGTACCGTCCTGCAACAGAACCTCTACCTTCATGGTAGGATCGAAGCGTGCGAATACCTTCTTAGCCATTTCTACACCTGCCAAAACGCCATCTTCCTTGATGAGCAAATGACTCTTACCCATGGCGTCCTCTGGAATGCAACACAAGGTTGTGTGGTCGCCATCACCGATATCCTCAGCAAATGCCAAGTCTATCAACTTGTCTTCTAATTGATCTACGCTTAACATATTATTAATGTTTATTGTTTAATGTTTATTGCTATTTTTAGGGAAGACTAATTAGTAATTCTCTTCCCGTTCCATAGGGCGCAGAGGATGCCTTCCCCATCACGCTCTACCCTGATTTCTCCGCCCAGCCATTCGGTCATGGGCAACTCCTCACGGAACTCATAGTAGTTAACTACCCTACCCTCGGCAATCTCCACCACTGCCTGCTGCAGGATGGTGCCATCGGGAAGCACCACGGTATGAGCACCGCATCTTCTCAGTTCCTCCATCGCTATCTCGTCTTGAGAGGTTCAGCCTTCATCGGCTTCATTTCCTTGAGCGGTCTCAGCGGTTTGCCATCCGAAGAAGCACTATCCTTACGGAGACTATCGGATGATGCCGATGGAGAGCTTCCTGTCGGCGCAGCCACAGGCTTCAGCGGATGCATGCGAATCAGCTTGATATGCTCCAGGAACATCAGCTTCAAGGTGGTCTGGGAAGAGACACCCGTGCCGTTATCGTCATTCATCAGCATAAAGTATCCCTTCACGCTCTTGATGCCAAGAGAATCTGCATCAGAGAGTTCCACCGAATAATGCTGGGTACTCTGAATCATGATGGTACGCTGGGCAATACTGTCGTTACCAAACTGCACTGCGAGCATCGCAACACCATTGCGCATACCATCCTGGTAGATGAACTGCGCATCGAAATCGAGCATCAGGCGGTCGCCCTTATGGAAGGTAGAATCCACCTTGATATCGAAGCTGGTACTATTGAACGGCTTCACAGGCATGAACACCATCGATGCAGCGAGAGTCCATACATTAGCCGTATCGCCGGTGGCAGAGAGATTAGCAAACTCTCCTCCCTCCTTGGCACTACCGCCCATGGCTGTAATCTCGTTGTTGTAACGGTCGGTCAAGTCCTTATACACATCCTCCAGCAGTTCGGTATGACGCATATAATAAACCATGGAAGAATCAAACTCGGCAGAGGTGACATCGTGCTTCCTGAGCACCGCCTCGCGATAAGCCAGACTCTGCCCCTTGTCGCCGTTATCATCCATGTGTGCCATCGCCAGAGCCAGGTGATAATCATAAAGAATATCCGTCATCTTGCCCTTCGACAAGACGCCGCCTGGCAGGGAAGGCTTGCAGGATGAAACGCAGAAAAGCAATGCCATCACTGCCACAAGACAAATCATTAACTTCTTCATTCTCATGCCTCCTTTCTAATTCTTATCTTCCTTGTTATCTTCCTTGTTAGCAGAAGTCTCCTTCTTCTCCCCTTTCTTCTTGTCATTACCTCCGAGCTGCTCCAGTTCCTTGCGGCAGAAGAGCAGCATGGAGATGATACCCACGCTGACGCAGGCATCGGCAAAATTGAATACAGGATCGAAGAATGTTCCCTGCTGACCACCCCAGAAAGGTACCCACTCCGGCCAGGTATAGTCGAAGAACGGGAAGCGGAACATATCTACTACCTTACCCATGAAGAAAGGTGCATAGCCATCGCCGAACGGTACCATATAGGATACGTAATAAGGCGAGGAAGCCGTGAACATCAGACCATAGAACATCGAATCGATCATATTGCCGATGGCACCCGTAAGTACCAGGGCTACGAGGATGATGTAGAGCAGACGATGCGTACCTCGCTTGATGATGCGATAGAGATAGACGATGAGAGCGACGATGGCTACAGAGCGCAGCAGGCTGAGCCAGAACTTGCCGATAAACGACATGCCCCACGCCATACCATTGTTCTCAATGAAATCGATAAAAAACCAATCTGTAACACGAACAGACTCGCCAAGGCAAAAGTGGGTCTTGATGTACAGCTTAATCCATTGGTCGATGATAAGCAGCACAACCACCATTGCCGTGACGAGCCAGCCGATATGTAAATTCCTTTTTTTCTCCATTTATTATTTCTTTCTAGCCTCCTTGGAAGCTACACTCAATGTGGCATGAGGTACTGCACGCAAACGCTCCTTAGGAATCAACTCGCCCGTCTCGCGGTCGATGCCATAGGTCTTGTTCTGAATGCGAACCAGCGCAGCCTCCAGACCCTTGATGAACTTCTGCTGGCGCTGAGCCATCTGGATGATTTCCTCCTTGCTCTGTGCCTCGCTGCCCTCCTCAAGAGCCTTGTAGGTTGGTGATGTATCTACCACATCATTACTATCTGAGTGGTTGAGCTGAGCCATACAGTCACGGTAGGTCTGCTTTGCCACCTTTAATTTCTCTTCAATGATAGCGCGGAACTCCTCGAGTTCTACATCGCTATAACGTGCCTTTTCGTTAGCCATAGACGTTGTTATGTTATAAAAGTTATTATTAGACTAGAGTTTTAAGGAATAGAAGTTAGAAGCGAGTAGTTTGAGAAAACTCCTAACTCCTAACTTCTAACTCCTAAACTATTTAATTCTTCTCTACGAGAATGTTCAACTTAAAGTCATCAAACTCGGTCTCAACACCTGCGTTGTCACCGATTTCGATGCTGTCAGCCAGTACCTGACCCTTGATGTAGTCGCCGAATGACTCGATGGCGGCATTGGTGTCCTCATTAGGAGCCACAGTCACCTTGATGCGGTCGGTAATCTCCAGACCAGTCTCCTTGCGGAGGTTCTGGATACGGTTGATCAACTCACGAGCCATACCCTCCTTCTTCAACTCAGGAGTCAACTCTACCTCAAGCGCTACGGTCAGATTGCCCTCGTTAGATACGAGCCATCCTGGGATATCCTCAGAGATAATCTCCACGTCGGCTACCTCTACCACGGCTTCCTGTCCGTCGATATTCAATGTGATGTTGCCTGCCTTCTCGAAGGCTGCAATCTGGTCCTGATCGAGTGCTGACATCTGGGCAGCAACACCCTTCATCAGCTTGCCGAACTTCTTACCCATCACTCTGAAGTTACACTTCACCTTCTTCACGAGAATGCCCTGACCCTCAATGAAGTTAACCTCCTTCACGTTCACCTCGTTCTTCAACAGTCCGGCTACTGCCTCGATGTGTGCTTTCTGTACATCATCTACGGCAGGAATCATGATCTGCTGCAGTGGCTGGCGAACCTTGATGTTCACCTTGCGGCGCAATGCCAATACCATAGAAGTAATCTTCTGGGCAATGGCCATACGCTCCTCCAGGTCGGCATCGATAGCAGCCTCATCGGCTACAGGGAACTTGTCGAGGTGTACGCTCTCCAGCTCGCCGCCCAAGTCGTGATACAACTCGTCAGCATAGAATGGAGCGAATGGAGCCAGAAGCTTAGCCACTGTCATCAAACAGGTATAGAGAGTCTGGTAAGCACTCAACTTAT
>JAJWLX010000157.1 GCA_021636625.1 Prevotella sp.
CGAATCCGAGCAATTCGATGTCGTAACCCTTCTTCAGGTTCTCCTTCACGTAGTAGGCATAGCGGTCGAGCACCGCCTTGACGTCTGCAGGTGTAGCAGTAGACTCCACTGCGATTTGGTTAGCAACCTCCTCGGTAGTCAAGGTACCATAACTGTAAGGGCGAACGCTGTAAACGGTCTTACCCTCTTTAGGACCCATGTTCATGGTCTTCTTTGCAACTTTGTAACTCTTACTCATAATTTAAAACATTTAAAAGATTAATACTAAAAATATGTCATCGTCAGTTCAAAGAGATGAGCCATCCCGTTTGTTCTGATTGACGGTGCAAAGATGGTGCAAACGAGAACAATGCCTAGCTAGCTTGAGCATTGTCGAGTGCAGCCCATCTTCGAACGCAGTGCAAAGATACAACATTTCGGAGGCGAAATCAAACTCCTTCACTGGCGTTCACTATCTGTTTACCACTCATTCACGATACGTTCACTTTTAATAAAAATCAAAGCAATGGAAGATAATAACAAGGCAAATATCGTCTTTAACATCTCTGGCGGTAACAACCAGATTTTGCCCAATGCTACAAAGGCTGAGCAGAACTTCTATGGCGACAAGTATATCGAAGAGATGATGAAGACCAAGAACCAAAGTCAGGAGCCTGTCCTCTCACCTGAAACAACCCGTCTCTCCCTATATATTAATAATGTGGAAGCGTTGTCTGAGTATGTTGGCAAACTCTCCGCATGTACCAATGCCAAGGAATTGGCACAGGTGGTGATGGATATGGTGAATGATACAGATGTAAAGGTTGACCAATATAATATGGTAAAGCAGGAGTTCATCGAAGTCTTACAGCCCTTGGCACCACAGGTTACTACAGGCATCAGTAATATCCGCAAGTATATCAATGAAGCTTGGTATAAGTGGAAATGATTACCAATGAAGTAGCGTGAGGAAAAATACTGACAAAAGGCACTTTTACGCACTCCATAATTTCAGAATTTTCAATGAATCCAAATTCGTTTTGTAGAATTGAAAATACACTGTGGTTTGGTAAATACTTGAAAATCAACCGTATATGAAAATGTAAAATATGATTGGGCTTTTGAAAATCTATAGTCGTACGACTATGACCCCTATAGTTGTACGACTATAACTCCAGAGTTGTACAACTATAGCATGTATAGTCGTACAACTGTAGCTTTACAGTCGTACAACTATAGAATTTTCAACTCGCAAAACTTGCGGATTGTGGTCAATAAATGCTAAAATAAGGCTTTTATTGATTCTAGATGGTTAGTTTAGTATGAAGGATAAATATTTGTACATGAATGCAATAAACTAAAGAATATGATAAAAATGAAGCTACCAAGTGGGAAAGAACTTTCTGTAAGTACTTCGCCAGGAGATACAATAGAAAAGAAGGAAGCAAAAGCCTCTTCTGAAAAATCAGATACTATCTTCAATATCTATGGCGGTAATAATACCATCGCTCCAACTGCAGTAAAAGCAGAGCAAAATATTGAAACTTCAGAAAAATGAAAAAGTTTAAGCCTTTATATCAATTTCGTCAAGATCTGTTCAACTCCTTGAGTGAGAAGAAAGGTCTGGTTCAGGAATTGTGCCATATCAAGAATAGTCCTTTTGCAGAGGCTGCACTCCCAGCTTTGGAAGAGCTGATTCATCGCATACCAAAGTTTGAAAAATTGATATATGGTCACAGCTTTCCAATGGAGGAGAAAGATTTAGGTTATTGTCCTTCAGCCTTTTTCCTTCCAGAGTCTTTGTTCTTCGAAGTGAGATGGGTAGCTTTGCAGGTTTTGCGTAAACGTAAAGAGATAATCAAGTTTATATCTTATCGTGACCAGATAGAAAAGCTTATCCTTTTAGGGCAGACAACAGAAGCCTTGGAACTTTTGGAAGATTGCAAGCAAAAGCTTGGCTATTCCATGTGGTATTATGAGATGAAATTGTCGGTGTATGGTTTGATGGGTATATCACCATTACAGCGTAAGGTTTTAACACATTAAGTATTTACCTTTGCAT
>JAJWLX010000016.1 GCA_021636625.1 Prevotella sp.
GTTGGCTTGTTGAGCAAGATTAAGATTACCAATCTCGCCAACAAGTGCAGCATGAGTTATGTTATCGTAAATCCGCATGAGGCTGATTTGCATAGTGGAAAAATCTCTATCAAGTCGCCTATCGCCAAGGCCCTTTTGGGTAAGAAGGCTGGTGATGAGGTAATGGTTAAGGTACCAGCCGGCTTGCTCAAATTCCGCCTGGATAGTGTTGAGTTATAACTTGATAACGTTGAATTATAATGTATTCTTTTAAAGGAAAACTCCCGATAATTTGAAACAATCAAATTATCGGGAGTTTCTCTTTTATATAAAATCTATATTAGTGCTTTTATAAGTCCTATTAATACTTCGCTTAAATCCTATTTTAATATTTCTCCAGAATCTTATTCAGTAAGAAGGTGGCATTCTGGTTTCTTGCCACGCCCTTCTGTATCTTATAAGTATAGGTAACATCCGTGCCCAAATCTATCTCGAAACAATAGTTGTGGAATTTTCCTGATGCATCATTCTCCATCTTGGAGAGTTCCAAATCGTGGGTAGCAATGATGCCGCTCACCGGCTGCTTGGCAATGGCTTCGAGGAACTTTCTCGAACCATTCAGCTTATCCAACGAATTCGTTCCCTTCAGAATCTCATCCAGAATAATCAGCGTTCGGAGTGAAACCTTATTGCCCGCTATACTTTCCTTGCAGAACTCTCCCTCTGCACTTTCCTTGCAGAACTTCAGAAGCTCCTCCAATCTGATCAATTCTGCATTGAAATAAGAGATGCCATGCGTAAGATCATCGGTGGTTCTCATACTCGAGAACAATCTGAAACGTGAAATCTTCAGCTGATCTGCAAACACCGGCATACCCGCCATTGCTAGGATATAGTTCACGCCCAGCGAACGCAGGAAGGTACTCTTTCCCGCCATGTTGGCTCCGGTGATGATATAATAGTTGTCGTCCTTGATGGTGAAATCGTTCTTCACCGCCTTGGCACCCAGGAAAGGATGATAGAGATTCTTACCCTCGAACACGATTTCCGGACTTCCGATTCCTGCATTTTCTGAAACATCGCTTTCTGTATCTGCTTCCGGACTTCCCGAAACAAATTCTGCCTCTTCCGCCTCTGGATGATTATATCTGAAATCCGCCATCGAAACCATAGCATCCATCTCGCTGATGATATGCATCCATTCCTCCATCTTCATCATATAGGTATTCTTCCATTTCAGAAAACTGCGAACCAGGAAGAAATCGCTCAGCATGAAGGCATCGGTGAAGAAAAGACCCAGGAAGTTGCCTCTTCTGTCATACCCCTTCAATATCTTTTCCAGTTGGGCAAAGGAAGGCAGGGCATCTGCCAGGGAATTCTGCATCTCCTTGCCAAATTCGCTATGGAAATTGCGTCTGTTGATAAGCTGAAGTATCTGAGCATAGGCGATGAGCTGATGGCGAAGCTTGCCGCCATTGCTGTCTATCTTGTCAAGTGTCTGCTTGCAGACGAAGAACACCACCATGTATTGAACCAACACCCACCACAGGGCGAAATCCACCGAAACCATATCGCATATCGATAAAATCACGGAACCGATGACTCCGATAATCATCATCCATCCGATAACGAGCGAAATCGGAGACCCAAACCATGCCGGCACCTCCATCTTCGAAACCTTCTGCATCGCATCCACCACCGCAGCAGAATCAATCTTCTTCATCTTGCCGTTCACCATTTTGCCATCCGCAGTTTGGCTTCTGTTCTTTTCGCCAAGTGCCAGGAATTCCATTCGCCAGTTTTCGCCTTCTCCAGCCAATTCCTTCTGCAAATCTCTTCTTCTTTTGATATCCTCCATGGTCAGAGGCGTTTCCCGGGTAAGATTCCTGGCGAGTGCTTCCGAACCGCCCGATGTGATGGTTCGGCAGATGCGGTTGAACAGCGAACTCTTGCCGAAGACATCGAGGTCGAAGGAATAAGGATGCTGCGGATTCTGATAGCAATCGCCCGTTTCGAAAGGCGAGAAATCGCCCTCCCAAGCCTTGATTTCATCCTGATAAACCTTGAGCAATGCCGAAAGATGCTCTATCTTCTCCTTGTTCTTGTCGTCAAGTCTTCTGATTCCCAGATAGGCAATCAGGCACAACACCGCCCCCATCAGATAGTTCTGTGTTTCTCCATCCAATGCGAAATAGCAGACCAGGAAGGCGAGAATGCCGCCAAAAGCCAGCAGCTCGCCCGTTATAAATCCCGTATTCTTACGCTTCAGGGCAGCCACCTCAGAAGCGTATCGGCTTACATATTGTTGATAATTCTCCTTGATGTTCATACTTTTTCCTATATTAATGTCTGTATAACTATTTTGCGGCAAAAATATGAAAAAAACACCGAATCACCAAATTAATTAGGTTATATTTTGACGTTTTATGATTTTCCTTTCAGGAAGAGTAAAACAAACTAGACCGATAAAAACTCTTAAAAATCATAACGTATCTTCTTGAATACCAGTATTTGTTGTTATCTTTGCACGGTATATACTAATAACGCTACGTGGATAAATACTAATAGTGTTACATGGGTATATACTAATAGGAATATAAGTTTAATCATGAATAATATGAAGAAGTTTTTTTTAGGTTTGGCAGCTACACTGATGTTGACTGCCTGCAATGAGAACAGACAGCCGGAGGCAATGACCAGCGTTGACTCTGCAAGTGTGGTAACCGATTTGATGATGAGTCGCAGAAGCATCCGTGCTTACAAGGATTCCGTCATCAGCCGCGATACCCTAAACGAGATTCTGAAATGCGGCATCCATGCGCCAAACGGGCAGAATCTGCAGTCGTACGAAATCAGAGTGATAGATTCCCCTGCTCTCATCGATTCAATCACCCAAGCCGTGGTAAAGGATAATCCTAAGATAGCAGAGCGCAAGGGCTTCAAGAACATCTTCGTGAATGCTCCATGCGTGGTTTGCATCGCCTACGATACTACTTATGATATGGCGCAGATTGATTGCGGTTTGCTTGGCGAGAACATCATTCTTGCAGCATGGTCAAGGGGCATCGGTTCCTGCTGCCTGGGCAGTTCTGCTCGTTGGATACTGGATTCGCCATCAGCCAAGCCTTATCTCGACCGCATGGCATTCTCCAAGAATTACAAGCTGCTCTACTGCATCGCCCTGGGGTATCCTGACGAATCGCCGGAGGCAAAGCCAAGACGCCAGGACATGATTAAGTTCATGGATTAAGACAGATGAAGGTTGATGTCCTGTTTCAGGACATCAACGTTTGAAGATAGATATGCATCTTTTTGAAACATTATCCAGTGCTCCATTTCAGTATGGCTATGGGAAAACACATGGAGAAGGAGCAACTGGAAAGATACCTGCTCTATATCATCGGCTTGAATGAAAAGAAGTTTGGTATAGAAAATGATGCTGTTTATCATCTTCTCGCTTTTGACTGGCTATGTGGTAGATGTAGAAGTGCATACTCCCAATGGAAGGGTAGATATCGTGCTGTTGACCGACATCCGTCTCTATATCATAGAGCTGAAGCTGAACAGGGATGCCCAGACGGCTTTGCAGCAAATCAACCTCAAGAACTATGCCCAGCGCTTTGCGCTTTGCGGGAAACCTATAGTAAAAGTAGGTGTCAACTTTGATTCTACCCAGGGAAATATAGAGGATTGGATAATTGAAGAGAATGACCGGGCTAGTTAGCCTCTTTTTACAAGAGGCTAATTACTATGGGTATGTCAAGTGAACTGTGTCATACACAAACTCTGTATTTTGTTCAATCCATTTTAGGTTGAATCGATAGTGCATTCTACTGCTTAATATGTGTATCATGCCGTCTGGTGATTGTGTTCCAGCCAGATAGCCACGAGGTTCTGCATGTGTAGCATCCATATCAAAGAAGCCTGTCCATGCGCCACCATCAAGATGGCGTTCCTTGCCGTCATTTACCAGGCGTTTCACGGGCCATGTCTTACCATCGTCATAAGATATGGCGGCATACATTCCGTATCCTTTGTATGTCTTACCGCTGCTATCCTCAAATTGCATTCCACGTTCAGCTGCTGGTGTACGCTGAGGGTGGTCGGTAAATGAAACCAGCAGCAATGGTCCTTCACGTAATCGCATCAGCACCAGTCTCTGACCTCCATCTATGGGTGGAAATTCCGAGGCTGAATAGTTCCATGTTTTGCCGTTATCGTATGATACCGACATCGGCATGTGTTTCTTGCCATCTTTGCCTATAATGCTGTTGCCGCGTCCAAGTGCCATAAGAGAACCATCGCGACGTATGACCAGTCCGGCATGGATGCCGGCAATAGTAGAGCCTTTTCCTCCTTCTGTAAAATCAGGCAATGGTTTGCCATCCCATGGGTCATACCAAGTCTTTCCACCATCTTTTGATATATGTATCGAGGCTCCGTCATTGCTACCCGGACCTGCATCGCACAACTGGTAAATCCATCCGCGACTATTGCTGATTGTGCCCGAAATAATCTGGTGGCGCCTGGTGTGTTCCGGTTCTATGATGTGCGGGCGGCTCCATGACATTCCTCCATCATTACTCTCACGCAGAATCAATGCCAGATTCTGCCAATCGCCTGCTGCTTCTACGCCATTGAAATGAAACAGATGTCCTTTATCGTCATTGAATAGTGATGTGCCTGTCACATTCCGGTCGGGTACTGAGAAAAATAGCTCTGCTGGTGTCCATCTTTCCGCACCCTTTTTCAGTCTTGATGATAATACCACCATTCCACGTCCATTTTCTACATTGGCAGAAAACCATGCAGCAAGTAGGTCACCATTGTCGCACCAGGTAATAGATGGTTGATGATTGTGACGATAAAACGGTACGGTGTTCAATGTTGGCTTCACGACAAAAGGAATTGGTTCAAGAAATATGGGGGTGTTCATATCTTGGGTAGCCTTCTGTAGGGGATAGTCGGACTGAACCACTCTAAAACCTGTCAGGCTCTGACGGTCTTCTGGTATCATGCCCATACGGTTGGCACTGCGCAGATATTCTACTGGAGTATGATGACTTCCTCCACGGGTTACCCTGTACAATCCATCTGAAGGACCTACGGGGTCTGTCTGTTCTGCAGCATCATAAGGTCCATACCAGTCGCTGCACCATTCTTCTACATTTCCGTGCATGTCGTACAATCCGAAAGCATTTGGAGCAGTCTGGCCCACAAGGAGGGATACAGGCTTGTAATCGCGTGCCACTACCTGGTTGCGACACATAGAGGCTGGTAATCCATCTCCTGTATAATATAAGGTGTATGTACCAGCTCTACAGGCATATTCCCATTCAGCCTCTGTTGGTAGGCGGTATGCTTTACCTTCTTTTTTTGAAAGCCATTTGCAGAAGTCAACAGCATCCTGATAGCTTATATTAACCACTGCATCATCGTCATTCCTTGATACGTTATTCTTGCCACGTAACTTATGATGTTCAGGTCGAAACAACTCATATTGTGCATTAGTAATCTCAGTACGTCCCATCTTGAATGGGTGGGTGATATGGACCTTATGCACGGGAGATTCGTCAAAGTTTTCACCGTCTCCATTACTTCCCATATAGAAGCTTCCTGCCGGTATCTCCACAAGAGGAATGATATCGGTATTCTGTCCCTGAGTTTTAACACAGAAGATGAATCCTCCTGCCAGGGTAATCAGTATTTTTGTTTTTAAACTTACCATAAATATTTATATTCTAAATATAGTGAGATGACTATTGTTTTGTTGTTTTATGCCATATTGGTTGCAAAGATAGTTATTTATAGTGAAACTTGTTTCTGTATTTAGGATTTTTTTTAGCATAAGGTGTAACTTTGGTGTTCATCAGGTTGCAGCGCAATTACCTGGTCTGCGTCCTTCGCCTGAACCCCGTCAATTTTTTGAGTCTTATATCCTATATAGTTAATATATAGTGTATATGTCTTTTCTTTATCCAGTCCATCGATCTGGAAGTTTCCGTCGATGTTGGTGATAGCCTTCACGTTGGTATGCTAGCCGCCGAGAGCAATCCTAATATAATAATTCCCCTTTTAGCATTCATAACCTATATCGTTTGATTACGGTTGCAACAACTAAAAAAGTTTAAACATTTAACCTTATGTTTTGAGATAAATAGAGAAATTACTATATTTGCATCATGATTATAGAATATGGTATAGAGGCAAAGTCTAATTCTAAGATTATATCAGAATAGGGAGGACGATGCTATACATATAAACATAAAATTTTAAAGCAAAGAATATGAGGAGATTTATATTTATTCTGATTGTCTGTGAGTTCATGTCTTTGGCATGTATTGCTGCAAATAAGACTATAAAAGGACATGTTGTGGATGAATTTGGTAAGAACGTTGAATTCGCTAGCGTATATGTAGATAGTATATATGCAGTATCTGACAAGGAAGGAAATTTCTCTCTGGTGGTGCCCGATGGTATGAAACAGGAACTTGTGATTAGTCATATCAGTTATCAGACCAGTAAAATTCCTTATGATGTATATAGCAAAAAGACTTCGCTGCAACTTACGTTGAAGGAAAAGACCTGTGATTTGTCTGATGTAACTGTTGTTTCCGGTAAAAAGCAGGAAGGCATTCTGGGGAAAGGAGTTCGGGAACCAGGTGATGTCGCATTTCATAACGTTAGAAACACGAAATATGAAACGGGCCCCTTATTTGTTGTAAATAAAGACTATTATGTGAAAACAGCCAAGTTGCGAGTACAAAAATGTACTTTTGCTTCATGCACAATTCGTTTAATCATTTATGAAGTAAAGGGAACAAATTTTATGCCTGTACAGCATCGACCTTTGTACGTCCGATTATCCGAAATTTCAGATAAGAAGGATTTATCAGTTTGGATAGAAGAACCATTGAAGCTGGAGCGCAATCATAAATATTATATAGGTATAGCTGTTATGGCAAGTAGCGGTAATGGTGAAATTCATTTTCCTGCTTATTTCAAGAAGGGCTGCGTAAGAAATCTGTGTACAGATAGGAAAAAGAATTTGCCAGTAACCTTGGGCGTTTCTCTTTATGGTATATCTGCAAAGCATCTTCAGTAATCCCCCATACGCTTACTTTACTCCTTTATTTCCTTCATGTTTGCAGGATTATAGGGAGTCAACTGCTGCATCTCCTGCTCTGTTGCTTCAGGCAAGGAAGGTATCTTGTTTCTGATGCAGAAATCGGTAATGGCGGCAGCTGATTCTTTGGGAGTAGAAGAATCCGGTTTGATGGATTGCTTCTTTTCTACATACTCCTTTTCCGTGATATATAGCTCGGTAATCACATGGATGAGTTGCTGCTGCTTGTCTTTCTTATGAGAGAAAAGATAGCTGTTGTCAGATTTCTGGAAGAGCAGGTCCTTGAAGGAATAGTAATCTTCAGGACTTATCTGATAGGTTTCCACCACATGGTCGTAGATATCTGTCTGGGTATAACCGAAAAGCTGGTGCGTCAGATTCTTGTAGGTAGGAAGCTGGTTGATTTCTATCTGACAGATATTTCGGCTGCTGTCCGTTTGAATACTGCCTATTGTCTGCTGATTGAGCAGGACGAGTTGAGAGCCCAGTGAATCTTTCAGCTGATATTTCTTTCGATATTGCTCAATAAGTGTCTTCTCTTCCGGCCAAGGTCGGAAGGTTCCTTTGTCGCTGACCATGAATGCTCGCTTTTTGTTTTCGGAAACGAGTCGGCTGTTGTGAAGATTTCTTTTGGAATAGGCATTGAGATCCGTCTTTCCATTCTTCAGGTTGATGTAATACTCCACGATGCCGTCGTTGAAGTATTTCATTACAGAGTCGTTGGTCTGGTAACTGCGATAATATCCCTTAAGTCTGATGAAGTGAGGACGATTCCCTGTTACGTTCACATCCTCCAGTTTCTGTATTTTTGTGATATGTCCAGGCATCTTCTCTTCCTTGTTCTGTGCCATGAGGCAAGTTGGGAGGAAAAGGAGAAGCACAAACAGATATTTCATATAATGATGTTGTTTCATATTGACGATGCTTTAAAAAACTACTTAATGATGTGCAAAAGTAAGAATAATCAGTTAGATGCGCAAAGAAACTCAGTTATTATTAGGTTAAAACTGTAAATAAGTAAACGGTTTCATATAATTTGCCTGTGCTTATCCATCAAAAATACTACGCAGAAGAAAAAAAATTCAATCTGTGAAACCAACTTTCATAGGTACATCTTAATTTTGCATCCAAAAAAGAATGTATTAATGTTGTATGATGATGGTTAAGCAAATATCAGATAAGAAAGATGTGGAGCCGATAGACTTGCTCCAGGCCTTTGAAATTATCGTAGAAAAGGCAAAAGGGTCTTCTCTCGGAGAAGAGTTTTATCAGAAAGCAGAACCGTATCTTGGTTTTGTTTCTGATAAATTGTGTATCTCCAAGCGAGCAAGTGTTATCATGGCCCTCTTTGCCGACCGGTGTTATGATACCCATATCCGGTTTTCTGATTTGACGGAATTCCTGGATTGCAGAATCCTGACATTGCTCAGATATTCCAACGAAACTCAGGAACTTATCGATAAGGAATATGTTTGTCAGAATCGGATTGAAGGACTCAGCTATAGCATCCCGATGGAGGTGATGGAGGCATTCCAGCATAATCGACGATATATTCCTTCGGATGTGGATGAATTCACAGACAGAGAACTGTTTGATAAGTTTGATGAACTTTTCTCGAAATGCCGCTGCGAAAAACTGAACAAGCAGGTTTTGAGAAAGAAACTCAGAGCGCTGGTTGTCAAGAATAGCAACCTGGCATTTGTCAAGGCAATGGCATTGTATGATATAAATGTGGAGGATAAAGATTTTCCGCTTTTCATCTTGCTGTGTACACTCTTTGTTATTGATGGCGATGATGACATCCGTTGCCATGACTTGGATTTCATCTATGAGGAAGGTGAGTCGGTCTGGCGATGGGCTAAGCGAGACCTTAGCCAAGGCAATCATCGTTTCTTGCAGAAAAAGTTCATAGAATATACCAACGATGACGGCTTTGCCGACAGGGAATCCTTTAAGATTACAGACAGTGCGAAGAAGCTGCTCTTTTCGGAGATGAACCTTTCTGCTATGCAGGGCTCCCGTCCTAAAGGTGGCATGTTATCCTTTGAGAGTATCAAGCCAAAACAGCTGTTTTACAACGACAAGGAACGTAAACTGGTAGAAGAACTCGCAGCTCTTTTGGATGAAAAGAATTTCCAGGGTATCCGAGACCGCTTGAAGGAAACCAATTTCAGAAGTGGCTTTGCCTGTCTATTCTATGGTGCACCAGGTACCGGAAAGACGGAGACGGTTCTTCAGATAGCCAGGAAAACGGGTCGTGACCTTATACAGGTTAACATCTCGGATATCAAGAGTATGTGGGTAGGGGAGAGCGAAAAGAACATCAAGGGTATCTTTGATGATTACAGAAAGATGGTGAAACAATCGGCAAAGACTCCTATTCTGCTCTTCAATGAGGCAGATGCCATCATCGGCAAGCGTATGGTGGGTGCAGAGAAGGCTGTGGATAAACTGGAGAACAATATCCAGAACATCATTCTTCAGGAGATAGAGCAGCTTGATGGCATTCTTATTGCCACAACCAATCTTGCCGAGAATATGGACAAGGCCTTCGAGCGTCGTTTCCTCTATAAAGTGAAGTTTGAAAAGCCTGATTTTCATGGTCGTTTACAGATTTGGCAAACGATGATACCATCTTTGAATGATGCTGATGCTTCTTTCCTTGCCGCTAGATATGATTTCAGTGGTGGTGAGATAGAGAACATTGCCCGCCATTATACCATCCAATCCATTTTGCATGGCAAACCGGCGAATATGCTCAAATCTCTTGTCGGGTATTGCGATAGTGAAAGGCTGGAAGGAAGACCCCCCAAGAGAAAGGTTGGGTTCTGATGCATCACCCATAAAGAAAAGACGGTAAATACGAAAAATGTATTTGCCGCCTTTTTCTCCTAGTTTCAGATGATTGTATCTGATATTTCTTGATAGATTAAATCTGGTATTTCTTTGTGAGATTTCTCAATTTTTCGGCAATATCCTCCCTTAGCCATTGAGGTTCCAATACTTCTATGGTATCCATGTTGGAGAATATCTCCTGTTCAAAATCTAATTCAGGCTTCAGATGGTATTCAAAGATCGAATATTCATCTGTGCGCTTCGTTTCCTTTTGTGAGGTATGGAGAGGAAGGTTGCGGATATAGTTGCTTTGGAATGCATCCACCTTGAGTACCACCTTTTGCACCTCAGAATCCTTGTTGTTGATGATGCCGAAGCAATCCTTGAAATATTCAGCAGGATCCAGATCCTCTGGCAATTTGAATGTTTCTTCAGAGATGGTGACATTCTCCATACGGTCGAGTGCATAGCATCGGATGTCATCTGTGCCAGGACTGTAAGCCAACACATACCAACGCTTCTTGAAAGCCTTTACGAAATAAGGATGAATATCAAATTCATGATACTCCTCTGTATTGAAGCTATAGTAGGATATGGAGATGACGCGGTTGTCACGCATCGCCTTGATGATGTCTTCCAGATAGTTTCTGCCAGAAGGCATATCTTTCAGGAGTACACGCTCCTTGAGCTTGCGACTATTGCCAACCATGGCATTGAGGGAGAAGGCATTGAGCATCCAGCTTCTGGCACTTCCTTCCTCGAAGCAGTCGCCATACTCAATGTAATAGCGGTATCCGCTGCCACAGCAGATGCTGATTTCAAACAGTTCCTCGATGGAATGGAGGTTGTTGATGAAGGTACGGCGAGAGAGTTCCGTTCCTTCGCTGAGATCAGAATCCTTCCATCTGCTTTGGATTTCCTTTAAGGTGATGCCGCCCCTTTTTCTGGACCGATGGATGGTTTCTACGAGCCAGACATATTTGTTCAATTGATTGATAGCCATATTCTGTTTCTTTTATTTGGGTACAAAGATAACGGAAAAGTAGGAAATTATGTTGCACAAGATAGATTTATTTCATGCAAATTTCAAATATTTCATCGTTTTTTGAAAATAAGATGAACCTGTGCAGCTAATTTACCCATGTCCCCTATACTTTTGCACTGGAAATAAAAAAATGAAATTTATATAATATCTTCCCGACTTTTCCGTTTTCTGATATAGACATTATAAGAATGTGGAATAAGTATAAGAAAAAGAATGAAATTAAAATTTTAGTAATATGGATTTAAAAACTATACAGCAATTGCTGCAAGAAGCTCAGCCTATCTTACAGAAAAGTAAGGCTGAGAAGAAAGAGCGTGAGGCAAAAGGCGAATATTTCAATGTTTTTGAAAATTTGCATTTTACACGCCCTGAGGAACATCTGCATACCCCTTTTCTTCGTATGCTGCTTGATAAGGATGCTAATCATGGAGTGGGGAAAGGCTTCTTGGAGGCTTTTCTAAAAATGGTTGTGAAAGAGTTGAAGCCTGATTTTCAATATGATATCAATTCGAGTCATATTGAATATAAAGACAAATATATTGGTGAAGTAAAAATATCAGAAAAAGATGGAGAGTCTACAGGTGGAGAGATTGACATCTTTCTATATGATGAGAAAGGGCATGCTATCATCATTGAAAACAAGTTTGATAGATATGGCAATCCTGCTCAAGATCAACCAAGACAACTTGAGCGATATTATAATTTCGGAAAAAAAGAATATAAGGATAATTTTATCTTGATTTATCTCACTCCGTCTGGTCGAGATGCTTCGGAAGACTCTACGGGTCCCAATACAATAACCTATTATCCGATAAGTTATGACCTATCTGATAATAAGCCAAATATCTTATCTTGGCTTGATGCGTGCTTGGATATATCAAAAGGATGCACTCGCATTCATGAAGTGATTAAGCAATACATAACTTTTATAAAAGATACAAGACATATTATGGAAGAAAAATATCAAAATGAATTATTGAATTTGTTACTTTCGAAAGATAATTTAGATGTAACACTTCGTATTTTACGTGATGAGCAAATGATAAAAGAGAAAATTAGAAGAGACTTCTGTGATCAGCTAGTGAAATTGGCAGGTGAATACGGTCTTGAACTTCGTGAACAATATGATAGTAATATCGCTACATGGAATAGTGATTATGGTTGGATGATTTTCGTAGGTAAGAAGAGACTTCAATCACAAGTAGGATTTGTGGTTGGAAATTATTCACGCACAAACTCAGAATATGGCGGAATGTTATATGGCTTGTCTATCATTAATGGGTATTTCTCAAATTTAGGAGAGTTGAAGAATGTATTTAAGATTGAATCAAGTGATCCTAATGATCAACCTTTGTTTGGTCCCGAGAAAGAATACCATCAACTTCCTGAAAATAAGGGGAATTTTGAAAGAGAATTTCCTTTTGGATATTCATTTTTGTATGATGAAGATAGAGCGATGGTTAAAAAATGGTATGATTGGGATGATGTCCAGACTTTGGCTGATATGCGCAATGGCAAGATGCTTGATTTTATGAGAACCCGTTTTGAAATTCTGAAAAATAATGGTATCATAGACAAGCTGTAGTTTATAACAACCAAGCATCATTCTCATGAAAGAAATCGCATTTGATTCATTGCAGTTGATAGCTGCTGACGATGTTAGTCAGCAAGCTATCAATCAGCTTCGCTCAGATGGAATATATTCCGTCGAGGACCGTTCTTGCACACTTATCAATATGGTAGTGGTATCTACTGCCGAAGGAGCAGAACATATTCATCAGGTATTGGAGAACCACGAACGTGCCAGAAAGAATGTAGTCGTAAAAATGACTCCGGAACTCTGCATCAAGGATGAATCTGATATCGACTCTATCTTGTCTTTTCAGCAAAATCCAGGCTGTAATCCATACATGGAGTTGAAGCACTTCTTGCAAGTGTACCATGAGAATGTGGAGATTCATGGTATGGTAGGCTTTGATTTCAGAAGTTTCTCCGATATCATCAGAGGAAAGAATGTGGTATCTGTCTATTCGTATGAATATCAAGACGACATAGCTGAGGCTATCTGCCACCTAAAGCCAGTCAATTTAAAAGACAATGGCAAATATCTTCTGTCGTTTACAGTAGGTAAGTATGATGAGAAGGCTCTATCCAGGCATTTGGCTTCTCTCAATGAATACATGGATGCTTTCCCCGAAGAGAGCAGCCTCTACTGGACATACAGAGAAGCAACTCCTCAAAAAGTAACTTTGTTTGCTTCTATATCTTCGGAGCAATAAAAATATGAAATGCCTCAACCATACTGGTCGAAATCGGTTATTATCAGGTTAAAACCGTAAGTAAGTAAACGATTTCATATAAATATAATATAGAAAAGGGTGGTTATTGCTTTTCTTTTTGTATCTTTGCAACCGTTTGGCAATTGTGAGTACCAAATCATACATAAAGGAAAAAAGAATATCTAATAAAAAATAAAAAGTAATGACTACACTTACAATTTCTATTATTGTCGTTTTCGTGCTCGGCTATGCACTCATAGCTACCGAAAGCTTGACAAAGGTAAACAAGGCAGCAATTGCCCTGTTGATGTTGGTAGGTTGTTGGACCCTCTACATGATGGATCCAATGCAGTATCTCCAGTTGATGCACCCTGATTATACAGGCGGTGCTGCTGGAATGGTGGAGAAGGTGACCGGAATCATCCAGGAACATCTGGGCGATACTGCCACAACACTCTTCTTCCTGATGGGTGCGATGACCATCGTGGAAATCGTGGACCAGAACGGTGGATTCAACTGGGTTCGCAAGGTGATGAAGACTAAGTCGAAGCATGCGCTCCTCTGGCGTATTGCTATCCTTACCTTCTTCCTCTCGGCTATCCTCGACAATCTGACCACCAGTATCGTGATGATCATGATTCTCCGAAAGCTCGTCACCGACCATAAGGACCGCATGGTTTATGCCTCCCTCGTCATCATCGCAGCCAATTCGGGTGGTGCCTTCTCACCAATCGGCGACGTTACCACCATCATGCTCTGGAACAAGGGACTGATTACTGCAGCTGGCGTTATCGCCGAAATCTTCATCCCTTCTGTGGTTTCCATGGTGATTCCTGCCCTCATCCTTCAGACCATGTTGAAGGGCGAACTCGTGATGCCTGAGGTTTCTGCCCAGCAGAATGCATCGGTCAGCGATTTCACTGAAGGTCAGCGCAAGGCTGTGTTCTGGTTAGGAGTAGGCGGTTTGATCTTCGTTCCTATCTTCAAGAGTATCACCCACTTGCCTCCATTCGTAGGAATCCTTCTGGTATTGGGCGTTCTCTGGACTGCCACCGAAATTTTCTATCGCGGTTTGCATCGTGGAGCTGATGCCGAGGGCACTCAGAAGCGAGTAACCAAGTTGCTTTCTCGTGTTGATATGAGTACCATCCTCTTCTTCCTCGGTATTCTGATGGCAGTATCCTGCCTGGCTGAGATTGGCGTATTGACCGCTTTGGGTCAGGGCTTGAACGTCGTATTCGATGGCAACCACTACCTCGTAACTGGTATCATCGGTGTGCTTTCAAGTATTGTTGATAATGTGCCTCTGGTAGCCGGATGTATGGGAATGTATCCTGTGGCTGCTGCTGGCGATATGGCTGTGGATGGCGTTTTCTGGCAGTTGCTGGCTTACTGTGCCGGTGTCGGAGGTTCAATGCTGATTATCGGTAGTGCCGCTGGTGTGGTAGTAATGGGCTTGGAGAAGATTACCTTCGGCTGGTATATGAAGCACATCTCCTGGATTGCTTTCGTAGGTTACATCGCAGGTATCATCTGCTACTGGTTCATCCGCACCTTCCTTTATGCTATCTAAAGGATAAGCATTTCTGCTTAAAAGGTTCATAGTTTTCGCTTACGTGAAAAAGTTTTTTTTGAAGAAAAAGTCTCAAAGTCTCATTTTCTATTGAAAATATCGACTTAAAGACTTGATAGATAATAAGATAAAAAGAATGAGACTTCTCGGTTCTGACGCCGGGAAGTCTCATTCATGTATCATAGAAGTATCATTATTTCACTTTTTCTTTACGAGATACTTCATTCCATCTGCAAATCTCTTGTGTTTCAACTCACTCATATTCGCCAGTTTTCTGCCGAATCCCATCAGGCTGTTTACCTTGAGCGATGAACCAATCTGCTTCTTCAGATAGTCGAAAATTTCGGCGGCAGTAAGATAGTCACCCTCTTTCTCATCCTCAACCAATTCAAAATAGAGCAGGAAATACTGATCTATCGGTTGGATTATTTCAAACTGGCTGTTGCTCTTCATAATCAGTTTCACCTGCTGCGCATCGAAATAACTCTTTTCGCCATTGTTCAAGGCAGAAAGTGCCTGGGCAAAAAGCTGCTGATAGTTCGGACGCACGCTCACGTCGATAGGCCCTGTCAGTTCCACACCGATGAATCTTCGGTTACCGGATGGATCGGAGAGAATATCCTTCATGTTACTCGTGGCGATGAACGAGGCGAGACGAGGAAATTCCATGACATGACTGCCATACGGAGGTTTGTATTTCAGCGTAGGCAACTGGATGAGATTTTTCAGAAATCCCTGCTGCACCTGTGGCGAAATCTGGTTGAACTCATCAAGATTGATGACCATAAATTGCGCCATCGCCTGATAAACCTGACGCTTTTCAGATAAAACCAGATTGTCGCTATATCCCCATTGCAGTTCCGGCGGTAACAGCCGGCGACAGAAAGTACTCTTGTTGTAACCCTGCTTGGAAATCAGAAGCGGAGCCACCGAGTTGCCATACTGGCGATGGGTAAAGCCGCGCCACTGGTCAACCATGCCCAGGAACCAGGTGTAGAACCAGTCTGCCCAGTAAGGATTGTTGGTAGGAACCGTACGAGCCAAGGCACGTATATGGTCCTTCCCGTCCCATTTGTCGTAGCATTGGAAGAGATATTCATCTATCGGATTATAATTCTTGATGTAATCAGATTCCAGAAAATTCCTGACATCTTTGATGCTCACTCGGATATCTGCGAGCTGCACCTCCAGCGTCATGCGCTTCTGCACTCTCGGATCTACGGGCTGGAAACCATACCAACCTTTCTCCTTCGGCATGTATTCCACGAATTTCATCACCGTGTTGTATCTGAAATCATATCTGCTTTTCAGCAGTTTTATCATGCTCACGATGTTGCTTCTCACGCTGTTCTTATCCTCTTTCTTGTTGTCATTCTTTGCTTCAGCTGTTCCGGAATCAGCTATCATCTGCTGATTATTTCCTGTGTTTGGAGTAAGATTTTGAGAACGTGCATGGCTATCAATCTTCATCGCCACCGCCTTGCTGTTGAAATAAGGTTCCGCATCGAGCGTCATCATGAAACTGTTGTGAATCGAAGGCTCTTGAGATAGGGTAGAGCCAGCCTCGATAGAAGGTTTCGGACCATCTACAAGAATCGAAGCCTTGACAATAGCCTGATATACAGGGAAAATCTGCTGGTAAGCGATGCGATAGAGATGCTCGGCATCCGCTTCAGATGTAGGCAGGGAATCATTTTCGCCCTGGATTTTTATCAGAACGATAACAGTCTTTCCGTCGGCACCTGTGATGGCAGCAAGGGTAGAAGGCAGAATGGCTACCGAGCGCTTAATACCCTCCACACCATCCGCATCGGTAATGTTGCCAAATTTCAGCAGCAGGATGCCGTTGAAAGCTTTCATCTTCAGGTTGTTGTTTTCGTCTTTGACGAATTCAGCAGCGGGATAGATGTGCATCCATTTCAGCAAATCCTTGTAGCCTTCATAGTTGTTGCTAAGATACGGAACGCTTTCGCGGAAGTGGGTGATAGTCAGTTTGCTATCATCTTTTGCGAATCGTTCCATCAGCTTCTCCATCGTCTTGGTGCTTACGAGGAGCTGCTTCTTATTATTTGTATGTACGATAGTTACCTTCATTGTATTTCTGGTTAATGGTTAAGTGTTAACTGTAAATTGTAAACTATAAACTCTTTTCGGTGTTGCCCAAAATAAGTCCCAATTTTGGGCACTCATTGCCCGCCTTATGGGCACTTGTTGCCCAGCACTTGTTCTGTGGATGCCCGCTTGGTGGGCTGTGGATGCCCGTGTAACGGGCATGGTAGGATCAGCTAATGGGCATAGAGGGAACATCTGATGAACTGAAAAAGTAGACATATAGTTGCTCTCCTAAACTGGAATACTAGACATATTCAGTATAGTGAAACGGGAATGAATACATCTTTAGTTTTATCAAACCGTAACAATAAATTCTTGGAAAGATTAGATGTTTGTGAAGTCAATCTCTTCAGAGAAGTGTTCGAACTCAACGTCTTTATATCCGTATCTGGCGAAGAGCTGTTTGATATATTTCTGCTGTTCCGGGAGGAGTTTCAGTTGTCCCAGTTTGTAACGGTAGTATTGTCCTTTGCTACCGAGGTAGTCTCTCATTTCGGCGCGCAATACAGGTGCGTCTTTCACTTTCATTTCGGCAAATAGTTTGTCGAATCCCCATGCCATTTTCACGACACGCAGCGGAGCGAAGTACTTGCAATTCCCGTTTTTCAGGGCATTTGGGAAGATGGCATCTCCTCTATCAGTCTTCTCGTTTTTGTAGAGGCCGGATAGATAGTGGATACACTTGTCTTTCATCGGACATGGTTCGGTGAAGCAATAGGTGATGAGGCTAGGAACGTTTCCGTATTCGAAAGCCTTTTTCAAAAGTTCCTTTTCATCCATAGTTGCTATGTTTTTAGTAAAAATTTCTATTATAACGAGAAAAATGGGTATTTATTGCCTGAAAACAGGATTTTTTTATATGCTTTTGTAGCTTATTTCCGCCTATTAATAGCATTTTTCTGCTTCTTATTAGTATTTTTATGATGCATTTCCATAATTTTATGATACTTTCATGATACTTCTTTCGCCATTTTTCGAGAAGTCTCATTCTATAAAAGATTCTGAGAGTCAGATATATAATATTCATTTTTCATTTGATAATGAGACTTTGATATTTTTTTCGAGAAAAAATATTCATACGTATGCGCGTAGTGAATCCTTACTGATTCAAGTTTAGTCAGCTCAGCATAGAGGATTGGGTGATAGGATAAATGATATCTTATCTTTTACTGTATCTGAAGGAGCATCTGGTGCCACGGCATCATAAAGATGACAGAGTAGTTACTTTTTTAATTTATAATAGAAAATATAGCTTAATTTTGCGAGTAAAACAAAAGTTTTGAATGAATAATTTGGTAGATACACTTAAAAAGTGTACCTTTGCTTTTATATTTGAATGAAACTACAATATGGACTCGATAAGAATATTTGGATATAAGTCTTTTAAAAAGTTATCAGTTCAACTGCATCCTATCAATCTCTTGATAGGTGCCAATGGAGCTGGTAAGAGTAACTTCTTATCTCTTTTCGAAATGTTAGGAAACATCTATGAGAAGAGATTAGGGGCGTATGTCGCTCAAGTTGGTGGAGTAGATAAATTACTCTATCAAGGCAGAAAAGTTACCGATCGTATAGCTGTAAACTTGCTAATAGCTAAGAGTGAATATGACTTGGCTTTATTGGAATCTGATGGTAAACTCATTGTAGAAAGAGAAGTTGTTGGTTGTTATGATGATGTTTGTCCTTTAGATTTAGTGAGGAAAAATGTTATAACGGAGTTTCAGAGCGAATCGAGTTTAAAAGACCATAAAGAGGAAGATTTATCTAACTATATCTCCCAAATCCGAAAGTTTCACTTCCACGATACTGGTCGCCGTTCTCCATTTACGGCAGATAGCCATATCGTGAACGATGCTTATCGTATGTATGAGCATGGTGAAAATTTGGCGGCTATCCTCTATCGTATTCAGCGAGAGAAGCCGATGGCTTATCGTCGCATTATCCGCGTCATTCAGAGTGTGGCTCCCTATTTCTCGGATTTCTATTTCCAACCAACCGAAGCCGATATGGTGCGCTTGCAATGGCAGGATAAGTATAGCTCTATGATTTACGGACCGACCGACTTGTCGGATGGAACCATTCGCTTTATTGCCTTGACCGTGCTCTTTATGCAGCCATGGTTACCACGAGTTATCATCATTGATGAGCCGGAGCTTGGTTTGCATCCTGTGGCTATCGAAAAGCTTTCGGGTTTGATTAAGATGGCGGCACAAAAGGGCACGCAAGTTATCGTTGCTACCCAGAGTGCTGAACTAATCAGTAACTTTGAACCAGAGGATGTCTTGACTGTTAATCAGAACGAAGATGGTACAACCATCAATCGGCTGAATAGCGAAGAGTTGGGACATTGGCTTGAGGATTATACACTTGGTGATTTGTGGAAACAAAATATAATGAAAGGAGGTCAGCCACGATGAAACGACTAATCATATTCAGTGATGTGAGTGCATTCTTGAATAGCTTTGAGGAGAGTGAGTTTGATTATGCAGAGTTGCAGGCTACGGCAGAGGCTTTCCAATCGCCAGAGCTTATCAACAATAGTCCTGAGACTGCTCCGTCCAAACGATTGATTGCTGCTATTCCTGATTATAATAAGGTAGTTGTTGGCATTTGTGTTGCTATGGACATTGGCTTAGAGAAGATTCGTGAGAAATGCCCTTTGTTCAATGAATGGATAGAGCGGTTAATGAAGTGATACTTGACGAGTTTTACTGGGGCTATTAAGCAAGAATCCTGCTGGCAGTGATGCCGGCAGGATTCACTTTTCATAAACCGAACCTAAAGTTCTACCTTGTATTTTCTAACTAAGCAATTCCTTTTGAAACCTGAATAAGTCTAATTACCTTTAAAAACTAAATCCTATTAATATGAATAACGCTGCAAAATGAACTGTTCTTTATCTTTTATTCGGCAGTTGCCTGCTGCTCTGTCTCAGTAGCCTCCTGCTGCTGAGTTGTCTCCTCCTGAGTATTCTCCTGCTGGATAGAATCCTCAGTGGTAGCCTGTGGCTGGATAGGAGTGCCAACTTCTGTTGTATCTGAAGGAGCATCTGGAGCCACGGTATCAATTGGTGCTACCTCTGCGTTACCTGCCATTCTGTTTGATGCAAAAACGTTGCTTACTGAAACCATTACCATAGCTGCGATAGCTGCAAACATAAACTTCTTCATAATCGTATATTTTTAAAATTATTACTATTTAATGTTACTTACTTTCTTTGTGGATTCATTGTCGAACCCGCTATTCATAGTCACAATCAGCGTGCCAAAAAGAAGAATGAAAATGATATGGGTTGATTGTCAGGTGATTATGCTTTGTGTACCAAAAGTAGATGGTGTGGAAAATGAGGAAAGTATGTGGAAACATTCCCCAAAATCTAAACCTCCTTGCCAAGTAAGACTACTTCTTCTTCCCATTTGTGCCCCCTCACACAACTTTTTTCGAAACTTTATGGCTAAAAATTTTGTAGATTCGATAATAATTGTTACTTTTGCGGAGTCATATCCTTACTGGAAGCTCCAACTGGGCGAAGGTGGGATGGACATATATACATAAAGGCGTAACTGTACGCTTTGGTTTTGACGCTATTAGAACTTCGCAACTTCCAAATGTCTGTCAAGAACAAAGCAACGGGGACGCCCCTTGGGATGTATTATATATACAGCCCTTGTCGGCTCATAGCATTTCGGCAATGAGTTGATAGGTGGTGCTATATACTTACATCGGCGTGGGGCTTCCAGCGTTGTACATAGCAAGATGATATTTCTTATTTGTTACCTACTTGATTATCAGCAGGTACACGATAATGCAAACGTAAGCATCATTTTATTGGGTGACAAGAAAGAACCAACAAAATGAAAAACAAATCCTGTGCAACAAATTTTGCTACTCAACAACCATTTTCCCTGTTACTTTTACTTCAAGAACCATTTTTACTGGCGGAAAGAAAAAGATGTGTTACTTGTCTATGGCTGCCAACCAAAGCCAATACACAAATATAAATTCATTCATCTTAGGATATATATACTAATGGATTGGATGAACTGAACGAATTGCGGAGCGATAGCCCAACCGTGCCATGTGCAGTATTGGGTTGTCGCTCTCTTTCTTTCCGCCAGTAAGAACTCTTGTATGATTTCTGTTACTTTCCACTTGTAATCGCTTGTTTCAAGTCGTTCTTGGCTCTTTTTATCCTCACAATTCAACTTTTCTAATTGTTACTCCGTTACCTGAATCTTCATCACCATTTCTGGGTTTTGATAAATTTGGTTGCAAAGGTAATGTCTGTACCCATATTCCTTGCAAGGTCAGTGCCTATGGTCTCTTGCTAAAATCTCCACCTTGCAGGTCGTATTTGAGCAGAGAACCTTGCAGGAAAAGCACATACACCTTTTGAGGCAACAAAATTTTAATCAATCCCGAAATTGCAGATGCAAAATTAGGGAATAAAAAAATGAAGACTTATGGCAAACATTTGTGACACTCAGTACAAGGTGATGGGCGAACGCAAGGCGGTAGCCGACCTTTGGAACACGCTCCAAACAATGGAGGTGAACACCAAGAACGTATATCTCTACAAGTTGGCGGAACACTATGGCATCGACTATGAGAAGATGGGCATATCGGTAAGAGGACATGTCTATTGGGCAGAGTTTGAGGCAGACGATGACATCTGCTTATTGTCCTTTGACACCGAAAGTGCTTGGTCTGCCTGTGAGGAGTTTTTTGATGAACTGAACAAAGTCCTTGGTGGAGAACTTTCCATCAGTTATCGTGAGATAGAATGTGGATGCGACGTTTTCTATGTCCACGACGAGCAAGGCTTCTTCCCAGAGGAATGCTGTGTGAGTTCTTCGGGTGAGCCTTTCGAGGATGCTTGTGAGGACATCTTTGACACTTGCCAAGATGCTATTGCCAAGTGGTGTGAGAAGATGGGTATCTCGCAAGGTGACAGAACCGATGATGAAATGGTGGACTTCATCAACAGCTATGAGTATGAGAACGAGGACACCTATTATTATATAAACAAGTTCACGTTTGGCTGATGGAAAGATTTGAGACGATAGAGAAAGTCCCCACTTGGGCATTATGCTATATCATCAATGGCGACCCTACGGGATTGAGTGACGAGGACATCAAGATGGTTGATGGCTTCATGCAGAAATGGCAAGTGGAGATTGTTTCTCCACTCAGCCAAGAAGGAAACGCATCATTCTCGCACTATCCTGCCTTTGGACTACCTGCCGAGGTTGAGGAGTGCAAGGTGATTTATCATTCGGAGAACCCACAAACTTTATAGAGCTATGTTTGAATACGAAGAATTGACCGACATTATCGGTTGCAGCTGCACACTGCTGATACCCTACAGAGGACGCACAGAAGGTTTCGTGGTTGCAGACTATGGTGAGGAAATCGTGGTGAAATTGCGCAATGGCAAGGAAATAGTAGAAAGACGTGATGACGTTCTTGTCTATGACTGACGAAAAGGATGCTTGATGAGGATTATACTTGCCAGGCATCTTTTTTTCTTTCCGCCAGTAAAAGTCCTTTTGTCTGAAACGGCAAACTCACTTCTTCGTTTGCCGATATTCTTTTATATGGCTACGCTTTGATGGTTGTATTCGCCAAATGGCGACCTGCCTCTTTGTATGAGATAAAATCTGCGACTACGCCTTTCTTGGAGCTTTTCGTACAATGAAGCCTTTTGTCTGAGGATGGATCTTGTTTGCAGCACTGCGATTGTGGTTGGTTGCTCTTGCTTACCTTCCTCTACAAATAGAAGTAGCCTTCGAAGCAGGTTCTCCTTCTGCTTGTCTTGGTCAATATGCTCATGCGACCACCCTCCATGCGGAAAAATATATTGCCTGTTGGTTTACCATTGTTTATGACGGCACATGCCATGGAAACGTGCTTTGTATTGGTGACGGTTTCCGCAAGTGATTGAGCCATACGATGCTGTTACGGTGTTCTTGCGTCCTTTTCTGAATTACCGATTTTTTGAAGCCACTATTTTTCCTATGCAAAGGTAGCGTGATGCTTCGACAGATGGAATCCGTCTTGTGCGGTCGCTTCGCTGTGACCAATAAAATAGCCGATAATCTTCCTTTTTGCCCTTACCGCCAACGAAAAAAGAGTATTATAGTCGATTTTCATGGTGCTGCCCTCATGTGCCACATCCCTGCTTTTGAATTGCATGTAAAAATTAAGTTTCACTTCAAAAAGTAATTCAATATGAAAAAGATCGAGAACACTTTCGTAGTAACAGGATTCGTAGGCAACAACGCAGAAATCCGTCAGTTCACCAACGCTTCAGTAGCACGTTTCTCATTGGCAGTCAGCCGTCAGGAGAAGAATGGTGAGGAAACCAACAGAGTATCAGCTTTCATGAACATGGAGGCATGGCGCAAGAATGAGCATGTTGACTCTTTCGACAAGCTGCAGAAGGGAACCATGCTCACCGTCGAGGGCTACTTCAAGCCAGATGAGTGGGTTGATCAGCAAGGCACCAAGCACAACCGCATCGTCTTCATCGCAAACAAGTTCTATCCTACACCAGACAAGGAGGAAACTCCAGCGGCAGAGCCTGAAAAGCCAACCAAGAAAGGCAAGAAATAGGATTTCTTCATTCTCTCCAATAAACAAAGCGGCTTCGGTCGCTTTTGTTTTGCTCATACAACCATGTTTACTTTTATAGCCACTATCAGCAAGTTTACTCTTATAACCGCATTTGCGTACTGCTATCATAAGCGTCAAGCCTTCTTTCCGTTTTATTACTTTGTCCCACCCATCTGCGAAACCGCACCAACAGTTCGTCAAAGCGATATTCTTCATTTATCGGGAGCAACATCCCGAAAGATGAAGAATGACCATTTGCCGAAGGACAAGCACGAACAGAATGGCATTGGCTAACGGCATCCGTGACGCAACCGTCACTTACATGCTGTCTACCAATGCCACCCCTTTCGTAAAGTTGCTTGTCTGGCTGTTGCGCAGTTTCACTCCCACCCATATCTTTTATATTCGCTTCTCGTCTTCCTTTTATAATCCATAGTTTACCCTTTTATAGCCGTCACAAAGATTTCATGCCAAAAGACTCCTTGACTGTGGCGACCAACTGTCGCTACTGCAAGAAGCCACATGGCATGAAGGTTGGAGCGGAAACACACTCGGCATGGATGCCAAGAGAGTTTCCCGATTACTCCTGCCGCATCTTTGTTCCGTCCTTCTGTTATAATCGGCAAGCCATTCTCTCTTTATAGCACTTCGTCCCTCCCTTGCGGAATTGCACCGATGGCGCAGTTCCACACCCACCCTTTTCTTGTTGTAAGTCTTATTCTGTACCTGCTATAGCCATTTCATTTTTCATCCATCGTCTTTGCCGCTTCGGATATTTTCCGCAAAGGTACCAGTTGCGTGGCAAATGCCAAATTGGGCATCATGGATGCTTTTCAAAAAATCTTCCTCTATGTGCCTTGCATATAGAGCGTATTTTTCGCTTCCGATTTGTCTTTTTGCCTTCCAACTCCTTTGCGTGGCGGAAAAATATCCCTTGGGCAAGCCGAAAGGCTTCCGAAAATAGGGAAAATAAAAAATCGAGTTTAACACAAATAATTTTTCCGACTATGGCAAGAATGATAGACGACAACATCAAGAGACAGCTGAGCAAGAGGATGGATTTCTTCTTGAAGTATTTTCCTGTGAGAGTTCGCAATGTGGGCGAGGACGCAGTGGCTGCACGCCAACTGATTTGGGCGTTCAAGGATGCAAGGGACAACGCTTTTGAGAAGGTGGCGCAAATGACCGCAGCACATCTTATCAAAGTTTGTGGTGAGAAGATAAAGGACATCGTGTTTGTATGTGTGCCTGCCAGCACGCAAGCCAAGAACGAGAGTCGATACATGGCTTTCTGTAATCGTGTGAGCGAGCTTTGCGGCATCATCAACGGCTATTCGCACATATCCGTTTCAGGCGACCGCTTGGCAGTACACGAGCACCGCCATGACAAGGAAAAGAGCATCAGCAAGACACAAGTGATAGAGTTTGATGAAGCCTACTTCAAAGGCAAGGACATCTATGTTTTTGATGATGTGGTAACGACCGGCGCAAGCTATGCCATTTTTGCCAATCAGTTGGAAATGTTTGGCGGAAACGTATTGGGAGGTCTTTTCTTGGGACGCACACACTATAAATATGCAAAGTGATATGGAAAAGTACATCAAAGCCAATTCCGTGGCTTTTTCGGGACATCGCACGATAGCGGAAGACCGCAAGGATGAGATAAGGAAGAAACTGAGGGGCAAGATAAGGCTGCTCTATGCTATGGGCATCACCAATTTCTATTGTGGCATGGCACTCGGTTTCGATATGTTGGCAGCTGAAGTGGTGATTTCATTGAAAGCAGAACTTCCCAATCTGAAACTTATTGCCGTCATTCCCTATGACGGTCAGAATGAGAGGTGGAGCGCAAGGGAGCAAGACCGCTATTGGGATATTCTTGACAAGGCGGACGATGCTATCCTGTTGAGTAAGCACTATTTCAATGGATGCTTGCTCAGACGAAATGATTATATGCTTTCTCATTCGTGCGGACTGATTGCTTTCTTCGACGGCAAGCCCAAGGGCGGCACGTTCTACACTTGCCGAAAAGCCAAGTCGATGGGGATGGACATCATCAATCTGTACAAGTCACAAGTATAACAAACGAAAACTATAGCGTATGGACGACATCGTATCTTTGTTCGTGGTGTTCTTCGTGTTCAAGGCTTTGGGCGGAACGCTCAAAAGCCTTTTTCACGGAGACAGACGAAATGATTTCAGAAGAGACAGATAAGGAATTGCCTTATCTGCCAATAATATTATTCCACAAGGTCAGAACATCTTGTGTACTTTTTCGTGCGCAGATAGCTATGGCTTTGTGGACGGAAATTATATGCCTATGCCGCAAGACACTTATAGGCAAGCCATACTGCAAACGCAAGTTGCAGTATGATGATTCATTTGCCGAACATCTCTTTTATTTCAGCCTCACTCATTCTCGTAGTTGGATATTTTGTGGCAAGCTCATGGTCTATCGCCTTGCCTTCTTCATACATATCTGCAACGGCATCCGCAAAGCCATAGCCGTTTCCATCAGACCATTTTACACATTGCTGAAGCCGCTTGTCGTATTTCTCCCACAGTCCGTTGGCTGCAATGTGCTTGACAGTCTTGTCGAAGTTGTTTTCAACGGAGTCGTAGTATTGTTCCCACATGTCACCATAGTCGTAGGTGAACTGGGTAGCCCATTCCATGTACGACACCATCAGTTCCGCAAGGGCATCAGCGGACGGCTTGAGCTTCTTGAAGTCAGCCACGGCCTTTCTGCAAACAGAAAAGCGTGTCTGTGGTTCTCGTCTTCTCTTAGGATAGAACTCCTCACGGATAATACTCTTGTATTCTTCGAGTTTTCCTTTCTCATCAGGACAGGCATAGAACTCCAGATATTCCTTGGCTTCCTTCCGGGCGGAATACAGTTCAAGCACCATTTCTATGATTTCTGCCTTCGTCATTGACTGGAGCAGCTTCTTTATCGTTGATTTTGACATAGCAATCCTTTCTTGTTCTTCTCGTTATTCGTTCTCAAATTCATTTTCAATATCATTCTTTGGTTTTCTCTTGCCAAGCGGTCCGCTGAACTTGCCACGGTTCAGCTTCACCCCATATTTGTTGAGTATGCGGAACACCGAGCTGCGGCTTCTGAAGCCGCTGACCTTCCAGATGTCATCGATAGTGTAGTTGTTGTTATACATATTGACGATATTCCTCTCACGGTCAATGCCTTTCTTTGGAGTTGAGCTCTTGGCAGGTTTGATACCCGACTTGATATATTCCACATGTGCAGTAGCCTTGCGCAAGGCGACAACCTCTTCCGATAGTGAGCCGAACATGAATAGCACATCGGCTATTGATGTACTTGGGAACAACTCCCCCTTTGAGTCAATCTTATCCTGAATGGATATTATCCTTATCACCTTCACCCTGCAATACTCCAGGAACATTGCCAACTCCCGAACGCCACGCAGTGCATTGCTGAACTTCGAGATGACCAGTTCGTCACCTCGTTCCAGACAATCCATGAGCTGCTTCCATTCCGGGCGTGTCTTCTCTTGGCTTGCACTATCTTCTATGATACGGCAGCAGCCAAACTTCTCCATCCAAGCCCGGTCAAAGGTGAATGTGTCATACTGCTCCGAGTTAAATATGTAACCTACTTTTGCCATAGCTATTATACACTTATTTGTAATTTGCCGACAAAGATACTTATATTCCATCAAAGTATAATCATACTCTGATAATTATTATAGTTAATTAAAGGTTGATGTACTGCACTTTCTTGGATATATTATCATTTCATATCATGCTATAAAGTATGAATGAGAATAAAACATAAAGTTTGATTTAGTTTGAATGAATACCCGATAAATAGTCGTAAATTCGCACCGCAAATTTCAAACAAAGTCCGAAATGGAAAGTATAAATATTATCATATCTGCGGCAAAAAGCCGATCGAGGGTGAAATGCAAACAATCTTGCACTTCAAGTTTTCACATATCATACTTTGATGGTAGAAAACATATGTCCATGTTGTCTGCCATCATACTTGCCATTCTTTTGCTGGCATCCTGTTCAAAAAATGCCAGTGAATCATCTTTCCATGATGCAAGGGAGGCATTGGATGCGCAAAAGGTGTTCCTTTCAAGGATGAAATCAGACAAGGATTTGTCTATGGAACACCTTGCCGACAAAATATCCAAATGGCATACTTTAGAAGACTCGGTTTCTGCTTGTCTGATGCGAGACACCATCAAAAAGGCACATTCGTTTCCGATGGAAGAATTTTCCAATGTCCATGACTCCATCCGTGACGAGTTTATGCGCATAGCTACCGCCAAGCGAAGGACATTCAAGGATGTGCTCCTGTTGAAGATGAAAGTCTCTCCTTATAAAGGTAAGAAGGAAACGGACAGCCTTTCCTTGGTGCCTTCAAAGTTTTTTGAGAGTATGGACACCATACCATTATATAAAGGTGACAAGACAAGGATCTTGACCACCTATCATTTCTTCTTGGAGAAGGTGAAGAAGGAAGGCATTGCCAACCAATCACAATTCCTCGCCTTTCTGAAAACGGAGGATAGGCTGTTCAGGACATTTCTATCTCATCTGCACGAGATGAGCGACGTGTCGGTTTCGCATATAACAAGTGGAACAGAAGATGTGTGCAAGATGATTGCTCAATCTTCAAGGAAAGGAAACTTACCGGCAAGGGATGCCGTGGCATATATGGCGGTTCGTACCAATCGAAGAATCATCGCCAATGCGCAGACTTGCGTTGCTGATATTAAGAGCGGAAAGGTTACTTCCGCTGAACAACGGACTGCCTATTTTTGGATGATACTGCAACCATTCCTGTCCATTGATGACTTCGGAATGGCGATGCTTTCAGAGAATCAGCGAAAGGATTTGGTGCAACTGTCAATAGATGCTTTAGGCACAATCGCCTGTCTTAGCCGTTCCTTGCAGATGGACAAGAATATGACAGACGGGTTACCAGATATGTTCATCAAGCTATACATTTCTTCATTATAAACACAATAGTTATGCTGCATAAATTTCTCAACGACTTCCTGGCACTTGCACCATTGCAGTTGCCGGATCTTATCAACCAGGAGCGCATGGAACAGCCAGTCTATGAAGACGGCTATGTCCTGCTTGACTTCAAGTTGGAAAAGCCTTGTCCTCTCGAAGAGGTGATGAACCTGTTCGAAGACCAGATGGAACTGGTCATCCTTTACCACAAGGTGACTTCCGTACATACAGAGTTCGGACAGTTCTGCTGTGCCTTCTCCAACCCTAATTTCGGGCGGATGTACAAGATGAATGCCAGTACGGATGCCAATGGAAATGTCCACTCCGTCATGGTGACAATCTATGAGTCCTTGGAGTTCATGTACGGTGACTTGTGCCACGACATGGAACTGCAAGCGAGGACAGGCTTCTTCAAGTACAAGCGTAACAAGGCGGACATGCTTATGTGTTTCATGTGACATTACGTTCCATTTATGAGCGACATGCAGCTTCAGAACATCGTGGACATCATCCACAAATGCCACACATGGATAGACGTTGGCAGTTCGTTCCATTGGAAAGACACCGCAGTTTCACGGCATGGCATGGTGCAGACCGTCTGCTGTCGGTGTATTACCCTTCGGGCCTGTCATTCCAACAATGATTATGTCCGTGGGCAAGAGTGGCATATTCCTCTGCTTGACATTGACCGAAGTGCCAAGATTCTTATGAGAAAGGATGCTGGTTTCAAGAAACGCCTTGCTTCAAATGCTTTGACAATGGCGGATGTCGAGCGACTTTTCATGGAAGTCACCTATGGAATTATTGAGTTGGAGCTATTCGAAGATTATTGACCGTTTTACATTACAATTTGATCTATGATATTCAAGATTATCTTTCTTTTCTTCCCTATGTTTCTTCTCTTGGCATCAACGATGTGCTACAGGAAGAACAATCGGATGATGCAGAGATTTTATCTCCGCATGGTGTTTTCGCATAATTTTCGAAAACTGTACACATTGCTGTTGCTGATGGCAATATTGGTGTTCAGTTTCGTGGCATATCAAGTACAGCCCAACGAGATTGGTGCTCATGTAATGGCACTGTTGGCATTGTTGCTGTTCAAGTTCTCCTATGCAGACAATCTGCTGCATAGGTTGCATGACAACAGGAAATCATGTGCCATCGCTTTTACAGCCTCATTGGTGTTCATGTTCACTCCCCATTTGTACACATTGGGGGTGATGGTAGGCTTGCTCTTGGTGGCATCCATCTACTATCCGTCCTCAAAGGCCATCTTCAAGGCACAATGTCCTGACAGTGGCAGACACTTGGCGCAATGTCCTGAGGACATCGTAAACTTCTACTTTTAGTCCATTCTTGGAATATGCCACTTGGTACTGGCACATTCCACAACACTCAGTCAAAAATGAGAATCATTATTTCACAACATCAACAAGACATTTTCAATGAAACATATACCAAAGGAAAATATAAAGGTAAGCCTCTCTGTCTGCTTCTTGGCTTCTCTCCAGGACCGACATAATGAGCGGTATTCCAAGCATGAGGCATTCTGCTATCTGTTGGACAAGGCTTGTGAACACTACGTGCCGAAAGCCGTAAGCAAGGAAGTGGTAGATGAATTGAAAGATTTTCAGTTTATCACAACCAAAACTCAACTTGCAGAGGACTGGCATTGGCATCGTGCCACCGTGCGTCAGTTTCTCGAAAAATTAACGGAACATGGGCTGATACACTGCAAGGAGTTTGAAACGAAATACACCATCATCACGATGATTGGCATGAAGGACGGTAACGTTCCGACAATGCGAAATAGCATATTGGAACCAATCATCCGTTTCACAATGGACAGTTGGTTCAATGGCACTTCCACCACAGAAGAGACTGCCGTTGTCTGTGGCCAGATTGTAAAGGGTGCAGTAGCATTATCACAAGAAAACGACTCTGCTTCTACATCATCTGACAACCAACTTTCATCTGATGATATTGCCACTTGCATGATTGGCAGACTTGTGGATTGTATGCCTCTTGTAGATGAGGAAGAACATAACAGACTTCAGTTGCGTAACGCAATCTTCAAGTTCTTCACTCGTGTTCTCAATCGAGACTGGCTCCAGTTGTTCCTTCTGATAAAGGAATTGCCCGACATCGCCAGTCATGGAAAGTCTGCTTCCGTCAAATTGAACACAGCTGAAGACATGAGCCTTTTCCAATCCCTGTGTTCCGTTTATAAGGCTTGCTGTCCTACTTCAACAGTTGAGACAGCTGCCAAGCCAGTTGTAACCGCCAAGGCGGACAACCATAAGTAGAGTTCATTCTGTTCCATTATAGCTGCCTTACGGACATTCTCCTTTTAAGACCTCACGGTTCGGTACTGGCATATCGCACTCGTCGTGGCTTGCCTTTTTAGCGCATCGGGCTTGCCCGCTGTTCACGAATTTAGGGAGTGTGGTAACTCATTACCCCTACGACCTATCAGTCTTCGGGAGAGTGTCCGCCAAGGCAGCAAGCTGGGACACTGTTTTTACTGACACATATAAGCATATCAGAGATATGGAAAGAATAGCAAAGCAGGTTTTGAACGTCAGGGGACGTAAGGGATGCGCTGCCGCTCTCAGCCGCGAATACCAACGCAACTGGAGCGACCGGGCTTGGCAGGTAGCTATTGCCAAAGGTAACTATGACCTCGGCAGACAGCATCTGAACTTTCAGATTTCCAAAGGAGGCAAGATAGCACCTATCGACAAGAGCAAGTCCATCCCACAGATGATGGCTGAGAATTTGGCTACTCGTGGCATCAAGGACAAAAATGAGGGATTGACTGAGCCACGTTTCAGAACGGTGGCGGACTTCATCTTCAGCGGTTCGCAATGGAAGATGCGTGAGCTTGCCTTCGGTGACCAAGAGGTGGTCTTCAAGCCCGGCGACAACAAGGAGAATTATGCCGTCAAGCGTATGCCAGAGATTGAGCAATGGGCGACGGACATTTATAATTTTGTCGCAGGAAAGTATGGTGAGGAGAACATCGTTGCCTTCTATGTACACTTGGACGAGACTTCACCACACATCCATTGCGTTCTTCTGCCAATCAAGGACGGCAAGTTTGCCTTCAAAGAAATCTTCGCAGGTGCCAACAATCGGGAATATAGTCAACGTACATCGAAACTTCATGACGAGTTGGCGATGGTCAATGAGCCTTGGGGACTGGTGCGTGGAACGAGCCAAACGGAGACTCGGCAACGACACAGACCTACGGAGGAATACCGCAAGCACCTGTCCGAGGAATGTTCTTCAAAGGAAGAGGAACTGGACAACCTTAACAAGGCTGTAAGTGATCTTCGGGTGGAAATAGCACTGGCAGAACGTCGTGTGAAAGGTCTCTCTTCTATGGTAGAACATCTGGAAGAAGAGAAATATCAGAAGATGTCGGAGATTGACAAGTTGAAGGTGCAGATTGCCAACAAGGAAGGAGATAGTTCCATCTTGTCGCAGAAGTTGGAAAAATTGCAAGATGAGTTGGCTTCCGTTGATAAGAAACTGGCAGACAAGAAAGACAAGCTCGCTGTAGCTGACCTGCAGTTGGACGAGTTGAACAAGGACATGGAGTTTGTCAAGGAGCGGACAGAGACGCTTCGACAGGATGCCATGCAGTTCTCTCGTGAAGCTCAGACTGGTGCTGGCACACTTATCAAGACTGCTATGTTGGAAAGCATGGTCACTGACTACCGTTCTAAGATGACATCGTTGCCACCTGAAATCAAAGTCGCATTTGACGGTTCGCCATTGGAAACCATAGCCGAGCACACTGCCGAAGTTCTTCATTGTGCCACCTTATTATACCTTGGCTACATCGACCAAGCCACGACATTCGCCGAAGGGCAAGGTGGCGGAGGCGGTGGCAGCAATGATATGAAATGGGGACGCAACGATGACGAGAATGACAGGCGTTGGGCGCACCGTTGTCTTGCGATGGCAAACAGGATGATGCGACCGAAAGGCAGCAAGAGCAGAAAGCGTTAATAGAAAGAATAATTGACAAATTGAAGTTTATGATTAGAAAAGCAATATTTATGATGGCATTGTGCCTGTGTGGACAATTACATGCCAATGCAGAGACAACAGATGATGACACAAATAAATTGGTGTCGTCTGGCATAAATGAGGATATGCTCCGACAGATTGAGCCTACATACCTCAAAGAAGTGGCAGTTCCTTCTGCATGGTCTTCCAACTGGTTCGTTGGTGTATCTGGTGGCACTTCCGCTTTTGTAGGAAAACCGCATGGTAAAGGGAACTTGTTCGACAGGATGAAACCTTCCCTGGCAATAAAGGCAGGAAAATGGTTCACGCCGGAGATTGGTGGTCGATTTAGTTTCCAAGGTTTTCAGTTCAAGGATGCCAGCAATAATCTCCGTGATTACAAGATGGTTCATGCGGATTTTCTTTGGAATGTGACCAACTGTTTTGTCAAAGACCATGCCACCACACAAAGATGGGGATTCATTCCGTATGCTGGTTGCGGTATTATCCATAACGAGGATAACGGCAAGAGTCCGTTTGTCATCAACTATGGGGTGATTGGACAATATCGTTTAACAAAGCGTTTGGCGGGCAACATGGAATTGGGTGGCGCAACCACATTCCGTGACTTTGATGGTGTGGGCACATCCAATAAGTTTGGTGACAATTTGTTCACCTTGTCTGCCGGACTGACTTTTAACATCGGGAAGGTCGGTTGGAAGAAGGTTGTAGATGTCGCTCCTTATATCAACCAGAACAAATGGCTGGCAGATTACACCAATGATTTGTTGGCTCGCAACCAAAAGTTAAGCAAAGCTCATGCGGAGGATGCCAATGCCATCGCTGAAATGAGAAAGATCTTGGAGATTGATGGATTGATGAAAGCCTATGCCGACCGCCTGACATATTATGCGGATAGTACGGAGTATCGCATCTACCCGAAAAATGACTACAGCGGTTTGAACTCGCTCCGTGCAAGATTGGCTCACAAGGATTGGAATGGCATGGGAAAACCAAAAACAAGCCGCTCTCTGGAGTATAGTTTCTCTGTTTCCGATTCTGTTTCTTGGAACAAATACGTTGCAGAAATGGCAGGTGGAACCAAGTGCATCGGTTCGCCAGTGTTCTTCTTTTTTAAGATTGGAACCGCGCAGTTGGTTGACGTTTCACAGATGGTAAACTTGGATGAGCTTACTCGTGTTGCTAAGGCTTATCATCTCAAAATTTCCGTTGTTGGTGCTGCCGACAGTGCCACAGGAAACGATGGCATCAACAATCCTCTCAGCAAGTCAAGAGCGGATTATATCACGCAACAGCTTGTGACAAGAGGCATTGACAAATCCATGATAATATCAAAAAGCGAGGGCGGTATTGATGAGTATTCACCAATTACTGCCAACCGTCATACGGCTGTCAGACTATTTGCACAGTAAATGTGTTTTACTATCATTCATACGATAAGCGGTAATCTGCAAAACAATGATTATCAAAAGAAAGAGTCCGTTCGTGATGAATGGACTCTTTCTGCTATTGGTTGTTTTGTTCTTTCTCCTGTCGCAATATCTTGTTTATGACAGTGATGACTTGCTCTTGTATATAAGCTTTGAACATCGTGTCATCCTTTATGGCAAAGTCCAACTGCTCATATACTACAGTATTGACAGAACTTCTGAGTTGTGTTAACTTGTCATTTACTGGTATCTGTCGATGGGCTTGCCAATAGAACGTAACTTCATCTTGCACTATCGCTTTCAACACCATTTTCTGTTCACGGCTGAGTTTCTTGAAAGTCTTGGTTTCTCGTTCTTCGTTGTTGCCATATAAAACGGAAGCGATATATTCATCTGCGTCAACAATTTCAAATTCATCATCCCCGAAAGGTAAGTCCAAGATTTTCTTGTTGCCTTTCTTCATCTCACCCATGCACTCCTTACAGATGTGTTGGGCATGACCTTTCCCCGAAAATGACTCGTTCGACTTGTATTCACCACAAATCTTACAGTAATGTCCTTTATGCTTCTTTGCCATAACCGTTTATTTTGTCAAATACGAAATCAACTGCTCCATGCTATTTTCGATACTCTCAATAGTCGGTATATCTTTGTAGGCAAGGTCAGGAAGTTCTTTTGCATAGACGTTGCTTAACGCTGCCCATACATTATGTAGGTCACTGATGATTGGAGAATCCATGATGTCTTTGTTTTGCCATCCTTCGGGCTTGTCGAATCTTTGTTGGTCTTGTGCAAACAAGTTACTGAAGTCCGATTTGAAAGCGTCACTTTTTAGATAGTCCTGTGTCTCTGCATCATTCAAGAGAAAATGCAAATCATAGAAATGGCGTATCTTGGCTGTCAATTCCGGCATGTAGTTGTCGGCTAAGGAACAGCGAAGCAATGATACCAATTTCTCTGTCAATGTCCTACGCCTGTCGAGAACATTCACCTCGAAAGGTTGCATATCATATTCCTCTATCAAGTTCTCGTTGCCTGTCTTTTGCAAGAACTCGGTCAAGAAGCTTTGCAGTTTACATTTCTGAAATGGATATGGATTGGCAAAGGAATTGATTTCGACAAGCAACTGTCCTGCCTTGATAGCACCTACTTGTAATGTATCAATAGCTCTTGGATAAGAATAGTATGCCTTGTGATAGTGAGACCCCTTGCTCGTAAAACCAGGCATATCCATTTCCTGCAATCCTTCAGTCATGCTTTTGGCAGTTCTCTTGATCAGCATCTTCAATTTGTTGCCGCTGAGCGTCCATGCCTCGGATATAGCAATGTCTATATCCTCAGAAAAACGGCTACCTATGCCGTATGCTTTCGTAAGACTTGTTCCTCCTTTGAATATGGCACGGTTATCCTTGTCGTTCGCAGCCATCAAAGACAACGAGCGACAAATCCAATAGTCCTTCTCGATGAAGATGCTCTTGATGCCGAGTCCTCCATCCTCTACAGGTTGTGATGCTGCTTGCAATGCGTCAGAGAACAACTCCCAGTTTTCATGTAATCTCATATGATGTTCCAGTTTCTTTTGTTTGATAATACTTTGTCGGAGATTGGCAACTTGTAACTGGTCACTCCATTCAATGTTTTGCTGATGGTTTCCGTTTCCAGTTCCATGTTCTCGTAGATGGCACCAAGCAAAGCTCTTACATAAGGTGTGTATGCCAAGGATAGTTCTGCCAATTCTCGCTTCTGTTCCATTGAAAGAGCATTGATTGCTTTGCAAATATTCGTCACACATTCATCTGGTGAAGTGGCAGGAATGTCCTTTATAAGGCGCAGAGCATCCAATATTCTAAGTAGTGGAATATTGCTTGATGTTATGGCGTTCTCTTGTAACAAGAAAGATATTTTCACGCCATTCCTTGTGATAGGTCTCCGATATTTATTTGTGCCGACAAGGATGGATGAGCTTATCTGTGTTGTCAGACCCATAGCTGCAAATGCGGCAGTTCCTGTAATGTAACCCACAATCTTGCCATTTTGATCCAGAAAGTCTTTTACAAGTTCAGAATCTGCAGGTTTCAGATTTCCAAAAATGGTCTTCTTCGGAATATAGTATTTCCCCTTAGCTATCTTTTGCAGCTCGCCTTGGAGCACAAGACGGTTGAGAGCTTTGGCAAGTGCCGGCTGATACCGCATCTCCACCCCAAAGTCTCTTGTTGTCAATACAACCCCAGCAGGGGTTGAGGACAATTTTTCCTTTATCTGTCTTGCTATAACCATATTTTATCTCCTTTTTCGACTGCAAAGTTAATAAAAGTCTTGTTTTTTACGTCATAAACTTGACTTTTATATATTTATTTAACCTTTTATGCCCGATATTTTCCTCCAATTCCATTTGTAAAAGCCATTAGCTGTCAGTTTCCTTTCGCCGTTTGTTCAACTTTTATACATTGTTCAATGGTATTGAACATACCCTTTTTGTTGAACACATCTCCCATACCTCTTCATCCTCCCTTGTTTTTCCTTAGCAAATTTAGTTCAGCCCACCAGACCGTCAAGTACCGCCTTGCTATTGGCAGGTTATTTCATCAGCAGCCTTCCACCAATCAAAGATTGGGGTATTCCAATGAAATAATCTTCCAATTCCTTGCCTTGTCTGTCTCCATGCCCGAACTCGTGATTGCACGTAAAATCAATTCCCTCGATGAAGTCGTAAGGGCTTCGAAAATAGGGAAGAAAAAGAAGTTTCACAATTTAATCCGAACAGATATGAACGATATGATTAACGAAAGAGACAAGGAGTTTGCCAATGAGTTTTCACGCTTCGTGAACGGCAAGATGTGTGCCGCATCCAAGGTGGGTGCCGAGTTTGCCAATGACCACCGCTTTCTTGTAAACGAGAAGTTCAAGGTGATGATGGCTTTCATGGAGCAGTTGGCAATAAACTATCAGAAGGGCTATTATGACCTTCGCAATGAATGGGCTTGCACTTTGGCACATGCAGTCATCGAAGCCTTGCGTGAGCAGCAGCTCTACTATCCATCTTCATCAGAGTATTCACCCAATAAATAATGCAGTTATGACAAGCAGATTGATTACACCACAGTTGGCGGAGCAGTTCAAGCAATATCCGCTTTATTCACAGGACGGCAAGAAGAAGGATGCCATTTGCCAATGCATCTTCTTCATCGGCAAAGTCCGTTGGTATGTATTGGAAGGTCAGCCGGAAGGCAATGACTTCACGCTGTTCTCTATCGTTGTTGGTCTTGCCGATACAGAATATGGCTATGCTTCCATAAAGGAAATGGAAAGTATCAGCGTGGATGTCGGACATAACCTTCCCAAGATACCGATATTGCAGGACAAGAGCTTCAAGCCTTGCCCAATCGGAAACATTCCCGACGAGAGATTGCAGTCGTTTCTGTCTGACATGTATGACAGGGAAGAAATTTAAACCATTCATCAGCCGTAGGCTTCTTGCCTATGGCTGCTAAAAATCAAACTATATGATACAGCAAAAGATAACGGAGATAGCCGAAATATTAGGATGGAGCGTTGATTTCTCCGAGCCACAAAATGGCAAGACAGATGTAAACTTCGCCAAATACACTTCCTATGGTCAAGATTTCAATTTCAGCGTGGAACTTGAAGACGATGATATGGAAGCCTTCATCGACAATATCCATGAGTATTACGAGAACTTTGATGTTGACGAGGAAGCGTACATTTGGATTGGCTCAGACGGTCACGGCAAAAATGGCGCACCTTACCACATTGCCGATATAGTCAAAGACATGGAGGAAGCCGAAGTAATGATGGCTGACCTTTACGAGGCGTTCAGACAATATTATTCACAGTTGGAACTTCAAGCCGTATGACAATAGAGCAATACCTCAACCGCCTATGTCGAAACATTCTCAATGAGCGTTTCGACTGGCACAAATACCTTACCACCCGAAGCTATTTCGGCAGAGACCTTTGCGTCACTCCGCTCCATGTCTCCTATGGACAAATCGGCTATACCATCCATTTTCCTTACTCTCGTGACCCAATGCCTGAACTCGCATACGATTGGGAAATGAACGACCTCACCATCGATGAGGAAGATTGGCAGAAATGGCTATCACCCGAAGAAGATGATGAGAAGGAAGAATAAAACTTCCAAAACAAAAAATCCAAGATGCTTACACATTATTATATATGTGCGCATCTTGGATTTTTGCATGTTTACCACAGATTGACTCGTTACCGACGGAACGCAGACCGTGCGACTTTTTCCTCTTCTACTTCAGTCTGCTCATTATCATTTGATGATGCAGATTGCTTCATGTCCTTTTCTTCTTTATCTTTTTTCGAAACCGATACATCCTCACTCTGCAGCTCCTTCATTTCCAATGCCACCTCGTCAATTCTCTGCGTGAGAATAGACGTTGCCTTTTTCACATCCATCAAGGTGGTCTTGATGAAACTTGGCGACTCCTTCAGACTGCCGAGCCACGATTTCAGATAGGCGGCACTGTCCTCTTTCAAATTCTTGGTCATACCATACTTCTGGCACACCAACGCACTGCCCAACTCTGCCACCAGTTCCTCACGTGCATATTCATCGGAACCAAAGCCCGACTGCGGTTTGAGACGGTTCAACTGATCTTCCGCTCCTGTCGAGTGAACCATCTCATGGAACGCTGTTCCATACCACGACTCACCATCCTTGAACTGTGACTTCTCTGGAATGGTTATCTGGTTGCGGGAAATGGAGTAGAACGCATTGTCCTGGTGCTCGATGTTGATGGGGCAAATCCATCTCTGCTCCTTGAACATCTGGTCAACAACAGGAAACGAATACATGTCACCTTTCTTCACCAATGCCTTTTCGGGCTTGTTCTCCGCTTCCAACTTGGCATACAATTCAGGTCTTGCCTCCTTCAGATTGGTCTGTGCCACATTGAACACCTGGTACACATTCAACTTCGGATAGACATTATACTCCTTCTGCTCCTCAGCACTCATTCGCTTGTAGTCGTCATAGGGTATCTTTTCTTTTGTCTCCTTGTGTACAATGGTGAAACTCGTCAGCATCACCGGGAAACTCTTCTCTCCCTTGTTGATGCAGACCTTGGGCAACGGCTCGCCATTAGCATCCGTCATCTGCTTCTTGTTACCTTGCTTGTCCGTCTGATAGTTCAAACCCACTGCACGGTTAAAGGTGCAAAACACTGGCAACTCGTAGCCTTTCTTCTCGCAGAGCATGGTGAGCAGCAAGGCATTCATACCGTTATACTCCCTGCCAGACAGGTTCTTCGGCCAGCTCAATGTACCTTCCGTAAACCAAGGCTTTTGCCATCCGTCCTTGCTTCCCAACGACTCGATCTTCTCTATCATCATGTTTGCGAAGGTGTCCAAGGCTCTGTCCTCAGCATTTTTTCCATCGCCATTATTCTGTGGACTCTTATTGTAATATGCCATACTTGCTAATTGTTAGGATTATACGGTTTCTTTTCCCACTGACTCAACTCCGCCACCTTACAGCCCAGGTTGAGTCTGTCGTTATATGCCGAGATTTCCAACTCGCCCTTTGCCTCGATGGTGGCTTTTGGCTGCAACCATTCCTCTCTTTCTTCCGAGAAACGGACAAAGCGCACCCATGTAAAGGCAAAATCTTCTCCGATCTTCTCTGCACTGAAAGCAGAAAACATCAGGAAAGCCTTTCCATTTTTGTCCTTCTTCATATCAATGTCCTTACCAACCTTGCCCTTGAACTCCATGTCGCCCACGATGCCATCCCTGTTTTCCGATACAGGCGACAGGTTCACTTCCGATACCTTCAAGTTGAAATACAGGTTGTCATCTTTCTTCTTGAAGGTCAGCACACCTTTCAACTCAATGCGGTTGCCCACGACAATACCTTTCGAATCGTCACCATCCATGATGCAACTGACAATCACGGTCTTGTTGATACCACTCTTGGCTGGTATCACCACATCTACGGAATATGTAGTAAAAGGCATTCCGTCCTTCCCATTGCGAACCACTGCAGCCTTGCTAACGGTTCCGCACACACTTACGTTACATTTAATCATAGCTCAAATACTTTTTTATTCGTTTTCAATCGACCAAGATGTGGAACCTTCAAGTATCTGATTATTTCCAAATGTCAATCATCCATCATGGGTGCTTTGGTGATTTTCCGAAACAGCCAGACTCCCACCATGACATTGAACCCGATATATCCGACAGCTGCATACACTCCGCCCAACAAATAGGCACCATATGCCACTGCCGTAAATAGCGACAATCCCATCAATAGAGGAACCGCTACCGCTAACCATCTTTTCATTCTTTCCTTCATGTCCTTACTTTCGTTGCATTGTCTGACTTTGACCTTCTTGCTGTTCCAGGACACGTTCATAGTTTTGCGATGCTTGTTGCGTCAACACGATAGTATTCACCATTCCAGCTATACGCATTTTCTTGGCATCATTGCTCAGGTTGGTATCACCCAACACTTGCGACAATCTACATAACTCCGCATTGGTCAGCTCTCTCGTCACTTTGGTAGTGCCATTGTCCGCTTGCAACACAGCCTTTCCATTGTCGCCAATGCTCAGCACACATTCATTCATAGTCGGTATCAACGGTTTCAAGTCCACCTGCCTTTTGCTTACAGCTTCTGAGATTTGCGCTTTTTGCTCTTCCTCGCTTTTACTGTCTATTTGCACAGCGAGGGCAAGCAGACTGCTATACATGGTAGTCACCAATCCCATTATCGGGTCTGCACTTGACAATCCTGTGCTTGCGTCCTCGGATGAAAGCAGTTTCTTCATCCAATCGTCAGGTGACAGACTCGTGTCCACTGCCGAACTATTTCCCTTGTATTTTGCCAACAGGTCATTGCCGTTATACAATGCTTGTTGCTTCAGATTGCCTTTCTGCGCTATCTCCGCCAAGTACGATGCAGGATCCACGTCCCTTGTCTTGCCGTCTGCCGATATGTTTTTCACTCCGAAATGCAAGTGTTCGCCAGTAGTGCGTGTGCCGGTATTTCCCGACACACCTAACTTTTGCCCAGCTTTCACCTCGTCACCCACCTTCACAGCAATACTGTCCAAGTGCATATAGGTGGTCTGCACCTTGCTTCCGTCCGATCTTGCGTATTCCACTGTCACAGACTTGCCACCGCCAGTATTGGCATTGTGGTTCACAGCTACCACCTTGCCGCCATTCTCTGTAGCCAACACATCATCATGCTTGGCTCTGATGTCAATGCCCTTGTGCATCTGCTGTTTGCTTTTGTCCATAGGGTCTTGACGCATACCGAATGGAGAAGTGACAAACAAGAACTCGTCCCTTTTCACAGGGAATGAGTATTTGTCGTTGGTTGTTTGAGATGCTGTTTGCTTCTTTTCGTCATTATTGGATGTCGATACCGAAGACGATACCGTTGCTGAAGTTCTTGCATTCTGTTCTACGCCGAACTTCTTGCCCTCAGCCCTCATTTCTTGCATCACCTGTTGGTCATACTTCTGTAATCCATTGATCTCGATAATCTTTTGCAAACTGGCAGCATATCCTCCATTGGTGGCATAACCGCCTCGCTCAATACCTTTTGTCCATCCCTTGTAGTCGTCGGGAGAGAGTTTGAAGCATTGGCTGTAGCGGCTGTTGTTCTTCAATATCTTGGAATGGTGTTCGTATGAGTCACCCACCGTGGCATACTTGCAGAACTTCTCATTCGGCTTGTCATCGGTATAGACAAGATAATCGCCACCGTTCTTCAGCCAACTTTTCGAAGCCTTCACGCCAAAATGGTTGTTGCCCAACTGCGACAGTTCACTCTGTCCATTACGGCTTTCCAAGATGCCTTGCGCCAAGGTGACGGAAGCAGGGATGCCATATCGCTTCATCTGCTCCATCGCCTCGGCAGCATATCTTTCTGCATATTGCTGATTCTTGCTCATGTCTTTATATCCTCATTATTATCGTTTCATACCGCCAGAACGCTGCTGTTCCTCAGTATTTTGCTCCTCTTGCTTCTGCTTGGGTGCCTCCAACTGGTCACAGATAGCCACTCGTTCTCCAGCTCGGATAAGCTTGGGCAGATAGGTGTCCAAGGCATGATGTGGAAAGCCAGCCATGTAGGGACCTGCTTGGGTGTTTCTCTTTGTCAATGTAATCCCCAACACTTCCGCTCCTCGCTTGGCATCCTGTTCATACATCTCATAAAAATCACCTACACGAAACAGCAGCAAAGCATCTGGATGCTTGGCTTTCAACTCCTTCCATTGCTTCATGATGGGAGAGTCCTTGGTCTCTTCCTTCTGCTTACCCTTTGTTTCTTCCTTCTTTTCCACAGTAGCGTTATTATCTCTTTGAACAGTCGCATCCTTCTCTTCCCTAATATCTGTCTTTTCCTCAGAAGATGCTTGCTTATTCTCTTCCTCGTGATACTCTCGATGTTCTTCCTCATTCTTATCGGTGGAGACTTGCGTTTCTTGCTTCACCTCGGTTTCATCAACTTGCTTTTCAGATGCAGTCTGCTCCTGTGTCTGTCCTTTCTGCAGGATGTCAGCAAACAAGGTTGCTGCAAGATGTTTCTTATACTCGTTTTTGTCTTCGGCTATCCACATCCGTTGCCATTGGCTTGGCGATACCACACGAGGCTGCAACTTGTCTGCGCCATCAATGGTGGCTGCACACAGAATGACATCGTTCTTTGCCTTGAACACGTTCACTTTCTGTATGCGGTTCATGTCCACCTCGTTGTGCTGACCGCTGCCGAACAAGTCCACCTTCAGGTCAGGCTTTGTCTCTGCCATCGCATAGTATTTCTGTGCCAGTTCCACTCTCAGACTGTCCATCGTGTCCTGCGCCTGTTTCAATGTGGTGAAGAAGCGGTTCAAATCCGCCTTGTCGGGATAGATAGAAAAAGCCTTCTGTCCTTCGGGCTTGATATACATCGCCCAACGCTTGTTGTCATCCTGCACCATCTGTATGCGGTCGAAGCCCACCTGCTTGCTCTGGCTCACGGCATCACTCACGTCTATCTTGGATATGTCTTCCAGTTGCCAGTTCTTCAATCTTGCCACAGTGATGTCCTTTCCTGCAAAATAGCTGTCATCAGGATGGTAGCCCAAAGCGCCATCGGGATTATAGAACTTGACAGACTGAAAACCTTCCTTCTGTAAGGCATGTTCGATGCGCTGCTTGCTCATGCCCGACACCTCGTTGTTCACTTCCAAGGATGCTCCTGCGGGCAATACCACATCAGCACTCTTGTTTTCCTTGTCTCTTACAATCACCACAAACTTCTGCTCGCTGTCAGGATGCTTGGCTATCTCGTCTGCCACGAAGTAATGCTTGGGCATCTTCAATTGCATCTCGGTGGTCTGCTGCTCGTTCTTCAAGGATGAATATTCTATTTTCTCGCCACGCTCTGCCTTGCGGATAACGTCCAAGGCATTGTTCACATCACTCTCTATGGCATCTATCAGACATGGATTTTCTTTCAGTTCACGGTTCCAGTAGTCCACCAGTCCCATGTTCTCCTTGGAAATCTTGGCTGGCATACCCATTCCCATCATCTTGATGCCCGAAGCCAGTTCCACAACTAGTTTCTCTTGCTTCACGGCATCCTCCGATGGTGCAATGCCATTCTTCATCACCATGCCTTCCCTTGCCAGTCGCTGTTGATGTCCTGTAGCACTCACCACTTGGCGCAGCATCTCCTGCACATAATCGCTATATTGCTCAAAATTTTCTTGCTTTGGCATATACACAGCATCTTTTTCTGTGTCATAGTGTGCCACTCCGCTTCCGTCTTTGCGCACCGCCATCAGGTTTTCCTTCATCTTCTGGATGAAGTCATTTACTTGGCTACGCAATGCCTTGTCTTCATTCGCACCGATATTCGCCTTCACCACATCTTCATGTTTCTCCTTGTCTTTCAGTGGCAGCATGGTCTGGTCGATGTTAAACAGCACTCGTATTTCCCGATTATGTATGCCCTTGTACTGTGTCTGATCGGTTGCCGACAATTCCTGGTAGTCCTTTCTGCTGATGATGTCTTCCGGATTATGTCGGTTCACATACTTGTTCCACGCATACCAGTTGAACGGCACACCTCTCTCATGCGCCATCACAGACTCGTCTCGCTTCTTGGCTTCACTAAATAACGTGTAAAGATTTGTAGAAAATCCGTTCTTGTCGGAGTTCAATCCCATCACGAGGGCATTGAACGGACTCACTGCCGCTCCCTTTGGGTAAAACCGTGGATATTGCTTTCCTTGCTCATTCAGCCAGACACCCTTGTTGTCGGCTGCTTTCGACAGGGCCTCGGTAATCAATGACACTTGACGCTCTGCCGCATTCTTCTCTTGTGGACTTTTCTCTTTCATTGTATGATTGTTTTACGATTTATCTTATCTTGAACGTTGGATAACTTCTCGCAGCTCTGCGTTTTCCATCGCCTCGTTTCTCACATTTCTCACTTCTTGCTCGCCATAGTTGCGTTCTGCCATCTGTCTCGTCTGGTCACTCTTGGCAAGCACGGCATTGGCAAGGGTGTTGAGTGGTAAGGCTCCTGCTTGATATGCTCCAACCACATGCTCTGGCAGTTGGATGGTGTATGGCACTCGGTCGATGGTTGCCACCAAGCAATTGCCTTGCAGCACAGGGTTGGCTATTCGGGGATTCAACGGTTCGTCTGGATAGGACTTATATTGCACTGCTTGTGCTGTTGTATTACCGTATGATACAGCATTTCCATCATTGCCTTCCTGTTTGTTTGCCAATGCTTCATGTCCTGCCTTGTTCAGCAGATTGGCACCGCCCATACCGATGAGTGTCATCTTCAATAGCGGATTCTTCACGAACATTCCTGCAAGGATGGCGGCTATCGGCATCATGTTGTCCTTCAAGCCTAATGATTGCGTCTTGCCAGTGAACAGTCCAACAAGGATGTCGGGCAACATAGCTATCACATAGCCGAGGTTATTGCCGATGTCGCTGAAACCGTCCAGTCCGAAGTTCTTCAACAGCCCTTCCCAACCGTTGCTGTTATCATTTTCAGGTTGGTATTGAAGTTCTTCCTCTGATTGCGCTTGCTGTTGTTCATCAGTTTCTGTTTGTTGCGCCTCTTCCTTTTCTTGGATGATGCGCTCAGCCTCTGCAACCTTGGCTGCGTCGTGCTTGGCTTTCTCTTCCAGATAGGCATCTTCCTTGCCGGGTGCCACTATCAGCGGTACATTCTTGTATTTCGGATCGTTCCGTTTCTCTTGCTCTTTTTGGAAAGGAAACTTAAAACTGTTATCTGTCCATGCCATAGGCTTAAATGCTTTTTGTGGGATATGTATCTTGTTATGGAGTTTGCTGTTGAGCGTCTTGACATAGCCATTGTCGGTGGCATTCACTTTCTTGGCTTGTGAGCGGAAACCAGTGAAGGCATTGCCGTTCTGTCCGAATATGCCCTTGCTGATGCTCAATTCCATGGCTTGCTCTTTCCGCTGTTCGCCGTTTCCCTTCTTGGAATCGAGGATATAGCCCAATGCCATGTCGCTCCCCACCAAGGTAGCCAATGACTTCCAACTGCCAATACCGCCCATGGTCACGACATCCACTACCGAAGCGGTAGCCCTTCCTGCAAACTTCTCCGTCTTGCTTGGCTTGTAGGCTTTCTCGCCACGAGCCTCTATCTCTGCCGTCAATGGTGATTTCAGGAGCTCTTCTTGCAGTCCCCAAATGCTGTTTTGTGCAGCTTTTCGCAAAATGTAGTCCATCGTTGATTTGGGTGTATTGTCCTTGACGAGCTTCCCAATCATCAGGTCTTCCATCCTTTGTGCAACGTATGCGTATGCCAAATCCTCGCCACAGGCTTTCGACAAAGCGTCATATTTGCTTCGTCCAATTTCCTTCACCACGGAATTGCGCCACTCGCCAGCAAGAAGAGCCAAGTCCTTCACGATGTTTTTGTCCTTCCATATCTTCTGGTTGCACATCTCCAAGTAGTCCTCTGTGGTTTTGCTGTTCCATTTGCCTGTCTGTTTCAGCACAAAGTCCGTGTTGTCAGCATACGGATTGGCAGAAGCAAGCACTCCTGCCAAACTGCTCTGGTATCTGCCTCTTTCCTCCAGTTGCTTGTGCGTCAAGTCATCTCGCACCTGTTTCATCACAGGTGCCAGCTTGCAGTCAAAATATCCTTGAAGGCAATACTCCAGTTCGGCAAAGCGTGTCGGGTTCTTGATTGTACTCATTATAGCGTTACGTTTAGTTGACCTAATATCTGTTCTCTTGTCTGCTCGATGGCTTGGTGATATACTTCCATCTGTTTGGGGAAGTATTCCTCCAGCCAAGCGTTCTTCTCTATTCTGTCATGAATGAAGAGGATGGCTTGCTGCAGTTCTATCTCCACGGAGCATTCTCCTTCCTCTCTGTTGTTGAACCATGCTTTTGTCCACCATCTCACTCCTGCACGGTCGGGATAGACGCTTACCACTCTGGGAATGTCGAAGCTCTGAACATCGATGTCCAATTCTGCGAGAGGGTCGATGATGCCACTTGTCCTTACGGCTTCGTCATGGAGTTTTTTTTTAGAACTTCGCTCAGTGTGGACAGATAGATGCCATGTCGTAATGCCAGATAATTCAAGAAATCCGCAATCAGCAGGTTCTGCACCTTGCAAGCCAAGGGCATGGCTCTCTGCCCGATGCCTAACGGATTGCTGATGGATGGCATAACTTCATAGAAATAGTGTTTCGCTGCAGATAGCGAAAAAATGTTTCTCAGCGACTGCTCTGCATGTTGCTGTGTCACATACATACCTTTATACAGGTCTTCCATATACGATGACATGAAGCGTAGCATCAGTTCTTCTATCTCTTTCTGATCTTTGTCATACTGTGTGGCTATATTCATGTCGTAGGTCTCAAACTCAGGAAAACCTGTTTTCCCAGTCTGTTCCATTGCCTTCACATTGCCATACAGCATGGTCAGGAAATCAATCGGATTGATTTCCTTGCCGTCAAACTTCACCTCGAAATGCAGTCTGTCACCGCTCAATGCCACGATGTTTCCTGCCTTCACGGTTTGTCCGAAGTTCACGAACACGTTGGCAAGGTGGGCGTAGGTCACTTCATATTTGCCGTAGCGTATCACTTGGTAGATGCCGTGTGTCGCATCATTGCCAATGCCCGATACCGTTCCGCTTGCCAAGGCAGACAGCAGATAGTGATTTGCCTCAAAGTCCAGTCCGTGATGGTAGAACACGGTTCCTGTTACAGGATGCTTCTGTTTTCCATAGCCAAGTGTCAGTTCCACATCCTTGCCTCGCTCCTCAAAGGGCATGCAAAAGCCGCTTTTTGATTGCAGCATCATTTCTTCTGTATATCTCATGTTGTTGTCGTTTTTATGTTTATCGTTTCATGCCGCCACTGCGTGTGGTCGTTTCTGCTTCGTTCACATTTCTTCCTTGACCGCCATCACCACTGACAATGTTCTTGATATTGGAATTGTTGCCGATGAGCATCATGCCGAGCATGGCTCCTGCTATCTTGCCAAGCCATCCGAAACGTCCGAAAGTGAGGAACGCTGCTGTTACCAGTCCTGCAAGGCTCAGTCCCGACACGTTTCCTTTCCCTAAGTTCTTGAAGAAGTTGCCGAACATCTCCAGTCCGTTGCCTCCGAAGATGCCACGGAAGAAGTTGCTCATTCCGCTCCACTTACTGTTGATGTCGCCCATGGCATCATTCACAGCATCCACAGCTTCTCCAGCCTTGTTCTTCAGTCCTTTCACGTCTTCCACAGCTTCGGATATTTTCTCCGTGGTGTCTTTTCCTACCACCACATCACTGGCTATCTCCACCATGCTCTTGTCGTTGACAAGGTTCTGCCATGCCACATATCCTGCTGCGCTGCCCACAGCGGCTGTTTTCATCGCACTTCCTGCGCCTTTTAGTGCCTGGGTGGGATGCACAGCCGTATTGCTTGCAGATTTCAGTCCTTGTTTGGCGACACTACCTGCTCCTTTCAAGGCACTGCCGCCATACTTTGCTATCTTTGCCCATATACTCATAGTCGTATCTTTTTGTTGTTATTTGATCTTGCCGTTTCGCTTCCATCTGTTCATGCAGTCCTTCACGATGGCTTTCTTGTCTGCCTTGTCATGACTTCCTTCTTCTATCTCTGCCCAGATGTCTGTCATCGAGGTATACTTCACCGCCTTGGTCAGCCGTTGCAGCTTTTTGTTCATTACCTTCAGTTTGGGGCGGATGCCGAAAACGATTTCCACTCGTTCCTTCTCGGTCATCTTGTTGCCCGACAAGCATACAAGCCTGATGTCATTCACTATCTCAACGCTGCCCATAATCAACTCCCGATAGATCTTGTTGCGCTTGGCTGACAGTGCCACAGCAATGGCATTGCTCGGATGTTTATCCAGTTGCTTGGTGAATCCTCCCAAGTTATCCACCAGTCGGTCTATCTCGTGATAGAAACCATATACCTGTGCAGCATACACCACAATGGAGCGGAACGAGTCCAAGTAGTTATTGAACTCTCGTTGCAGGTTGGTGGTTCCTTCCACTTCCTCTTTCAACCAGATATGCCCGGTGGTCTGCATCAGCATTACCTTTTCCTGGTTCTTCAACTCCTTTTTAGCCTTGTCTGTATATGCGTATATCATTCCTGCCAATACAGGGTCGTTTTGGGCTTGCATCTTGCAGACAGAAAGCAGCATGATGCCAAAGCAAAATATCCATGTTCTCATACTCGAATGCTTTTGTATTATTATGGTGTACTGACTTTGGCAGCTCTCCGCCAACGTCCCAATGCTTGCGTAGCAATCTCACCATTACTTCTGTCTATCATCCCTGCCGTGACATTGTTCCACACATCACTCATTGTATAGTAGCGGATGCTCAGATACAGTTTGTTGAGCTTCTTTTGGAAAGCAGATAGTTTGTCGTTCAATGCCCACAAGGTTTTGGATCGGTCTGCTCCTGTCAGCATATTCTCTGTGCCACCATTCGCCACGGCATCGTTCAATAGATTAAAAACCGATACCAGTTCCGTTGCCGTCTCGATATACAGGTTGTTCATGCTCATACTTGCCACAACACCCTGCGGATTATTGACAATAGCTGTCTTCAACTTGGCGAGCGTAATGAAAATCTTCACGCCATCATCATACAGATGGGTACATGCTTTCAGCGAAGAGGCATAGCCGTTCACTGATTTCAAGTAACTGTTGTACTTCTTCTCCCATTTGTGTATCTGGTTGAACTCAGCAGCCATTGTGTTCTGCAACATCGCCGTCTTGGTCTGTCCATTGATTTGCTTTTCAATCTCACCGTTGATCTGTTCATTGCCTTCTGCCAATGCCATCCATTCCAAGGGATTGGATGACACCACTTGTGCCTTGGCTTCCGATGCCGTTACTATGCCGATAATTGCTATCAACCATATCTTACCTATTTGTAATCTCATAGATGCTCCTCCTGCGTTTGTTGGTTTCTACTCGTTCTCTGATGGCTGTTACCAAGTTTTCCTTCATCGGTACTCCGATAATGTCAAGCCTTTGTGTCGTTCTGTCTCCAGAATATATGCTCACGGTTTTCAATCGGAACAGTTGCTGCATGAAAGTTTGACTTTCGTTGAAATCCACCACACGGTATAGTTCCAGATAATCCACTTCCCGATGAAACACGCCATGCTCAAACACCAATTGTTCGTTACTGATGATGTACCGCATCCTGCATAGATAGACCATTCGATATGCCAAACATAGGGAAAGCAAGAGCGAGAGGACAAACACCAAAGTGGAGAGAACGGCATCATCAATACCTGCATATACAAAGCCTACGCTTATAAGCACAAGCAAGTGCAGCTCGTTTATCACAAACTGCATCCAATGAGGCTTGATGATGATGTTTCTATACCGATATGTCTGCTGCATATTTTTTCCTTTTTTGATGATGACACCGTGCTTTATCTGCGGAAGCCCGATGTCTGTTCCTCTTTTTCCTTCTGTTTGGCTTGCTCTTGTTGCCTCTCAGCCTCTTGCGCCTTGGCGAACTCGAAATAGTCGAAATCTATCTCTCCTTGGTCTATCAACCGTTGGTCTCGTTTGCCAAGCAGGGCATCATTCCAATCCTTGTATTGTCCCAAGGGATGGTAGGCTTGTACTGTGAAGTCTGCAAATCCCATTTCCTTGGCGATTGCTTTGAAGTTCTTCACAAAGCCACGTCCTGTCTCGTCTTTGTCAAAGCCCAAATAATGGTTCGCTTGTCGGGTCTCTTCCAGCATTCCCTTTATCTGTCCCTTAGTGGGCGTGCCTCCTGTCGAGACATACACGCTCTTCACCGGGTTGATTTGGTACTCTGCCATGGCATCGTATGCACTCTCAAACCATAGAATATTTGTGGCTTCTTTCAATGGCTTACCTGTCAGGTTGGCTATCCACAATCCTTCACTGCTGTTGCTTCCTTCCGCCTTGCCCTTGTATGCCTTGCTGTCCTCTCGTCTCGGTCTGCCTCGCTCTTCCAATCCAACGATGCTGTCCGGCTTGGACGGCAAGGATAGTGGAAAGGCGAGATTGGCAAAGCTCAATCCGTCATTTCGATGCTTGATCGCCAAGAAGAAATGCTTGTGAAAGGCAAACTGTGTCCCCATGTTGATGCCTCTTTCTTTGAAGTAAGGATAGTGTTTCCGTTGGGTGTCCTTTTCCCTTGGGTTGAAACGCAAGATGTCATAGTCTGACAGGGTGAAGGGCTTGGCATCTCGCTTGGGTCCTGCCACTCTGCTTTCACGCACATCAATGGGATTATTCAACAGTCTGTTGCATACCACATTCACCAGTCTGTCCAATGACATCCCTGGCTTATAGTCGTCAAACAGCGTAGGATGCTCCTTGATGAAGCCTATCACATTATAGTTCTTCTGCTCTGGTGGTTGAAAACAGCACTTGCCATTGCCTGTTACAATAAACTTGTCACCCCTCACTCGCTGTCCATGACTGTCCACCTTTACATACGACGGATAGCGCAAGCCATCTCGTTTGTTCAACTGATAGCCTGCGTCCACCAACAACTCCTGTATGTTCAGTCGCTGCAGGAAGTCATTGTATGTTAGTTCGTTGTTTGCCATAAGCGTATTCCGTTATAGTCCTTTCCCCATGTGAGGATGCAATACTTCTTGGTTCATGGCAGCTTCAAAGTTTCTCGCCGCCACATCCATTGGCGTATCTACTCCGGGTTTGAAGTAGGGACGAGGTGGCGCAGGGGCTGCACCATGATGGTGGTCAACTATCACTACAGGTGCGCCATGTGGACGATGTAGCTCACTGCCTACTTCTGCAGCAACACCCAATCCTGCTAACAGTGCAGCTCCAATCTTGGTTCCCAAACTGGTACGGTCTTTCATATCTACCTCACCGAATATCTTGGAAAAGAGTTTCATGCGATGGTAGTCATCCACTGCCATGAACTTGTCATACTGCTTCTGCGTTATCTCGTGGCTTACTCGCTCACCGTTGATGATGGCGGTCATGCGGTACTTGCCTTCCTGCTCAGCTGGCTCCACTCGTATCTCACCAACAGTTACTTCTCTGCCATGCTTGCCTTCACGGAACCATCCCTTACTCTCGTCCAAGTCCTGCCCATCCACAATACCTACTTTATTGTTCATAGGTTCTTGCTGCACTTGCAGTGGCTCAACGGTAGATTGCAACTGCATCTTGCCGTCCAACTCCTGCTGCACCTCTGGACGCAAACCGATATGGATGCGCTCCTTGCTGTTGAGCATATCCATCGTTATCTTGTCGGTGAAATCGTCCTTGATGACATTATTCAATATATCTAGTCGTTTGGCTACAGATACTTGCTTGACAGAATTGTTGGTCAATGCCTTCAATTCATCGTCGGTCAAGTCATACACCATATCACTTTTGGTGCTTTCTGATTGGATGGTGAGTGTCTTTGCCTTCTCATCGATGATGATACCGTGTGAAGACAGGCATTCCTGCCATTGATCGTTGGAGAAATATACAGGTGAGCTTATCAGTTCCTTGTATGGTTTGGCAGGCTCTTGACTTCTTGGACGTGTCTCTACAGGTGTCACCACGGCTTGCAGATTTTGTAATACGTCTGCTTGTGGTGCTGCTTGTTGCTGTCCTTTATAGTAAAAGCCATAACCTCCAGAGGTTAACTCACCTGGTTTCAGTCTTCTGTCAGGTCTCTCTGCCACCATCGGTGCTCCTGCATAGAACATCTGTCCGCCGACACGTCTCAGATGATAACCGTCCTGCATCCTCGGTGTCCAACCCAAAAACTCTGGACTCCATCCCAATCTGCCGTACTCTCCAGCACCAATCCTATATCCATGCAGTCCCATTGCCACTCTTCCGTTAGCATTCCTTGCATGGACAAGGTTTCTCGGCATATAGAAGTCTTTGCTTATGATGCTGGTAAAGACATTGTATGCCTTCTTGTTAGCAGAGTTGGTTCCCCAATCAGTCAATGCCAGCATCTGTTTCTCGGTAAGGTTATAGGTCAGCAGTGGAGAGTCGTGTCCCTGCACCGCTAACTGATAACCGTCACCGTTGGCAATGATATGGGCTTGCATACCATTGCGCATCAAGACGTCACGCATCTCTGGCTGAATGTCCATCTGTCTTGGATTCAAGTTCTTTCTTATCGCCATAGCCTGATTGTATTAAGCGTTCTCTGTTTCCATTCCTTGCTCCAACAGTTCGTCCTTGTACTTCACAAACTGTTCTGCACTCTCGTTGCCGATGCACAGGGCATGTTCCTTGCAGTATTCTTGATACTCGTTCTGCCATTCCTCGCTGAAATGGTTCACATAATCAAGCCAACCGTATTCACCGCTCTGCATCTTCTCCACGAGGATGTCTTCTGTATAATATGGTCCTTTTCTCATTTCTTCCCTAAGTTTGATGTTTCACGTTACTTCCTTGCGACAGCAGAAGCATGTCTTCCGGCAGCTTTCTTTTGCTCATTCCACAGTTCTTCGGTATATTCCTCCTCTGGAACATAGTCAAGATTACCGTCATCATCCATTACCCAACAGCCATAGATGCCGAAGGTATATTTGTCCCACTCTCGCTTGCCTTCCTTGCGCCACTGCTCACCATCACCGTTGGCGAAGCGGATGCCTGTGTCGCTCTTCAGGTCGATGCCTACAGTCACAGGCTCGTCTTCTACGGCAAATGTCAGTGCCTCGCCATTTTGGATGCTCTTTAGCTCCGTTCCTCCAAGACTGAGTTCGTCAGATAGCACCTGCAAGTTTCTACCAATCACAGGTGTCGGCACTGCCATAACCTGATTGGTCTCTCTGTCAATCTGTACAAAAGCCTTGACATGTGTGCCATCTGATATATCCACATCTGCCACCACAGCCTTGCCCTGCTTCAACAGTTCCTGCTGCTCCTTGGTGAATTTGTCCAATGGGGCGTACTTCAACACAGGATAGAACATCACATCCACATTTCCGTCTGCCATTCTTACCAAGGTAAATCTGGTTCTGCTCTTGATACTGTAACCCTCGTTTACCTCCATGCGAACAGGCAGCACTGGCGATGGGCGCCCATTGCTGATGTCCTCCAAGGCATGCATCGGCAGGTCTTCTATCATCTCATGGGTAAGACCGAACTTGGCAAGTGTCTGATATGGCACTTCACTTTCTTCAAATGAGTTTCTTTTCATATTCTGATTATATTTTGAATGATACTTTGCATATAGCCATGCAAAGATAGCCCAAGAGTAATGAATACAAGAAAGCCTACGCTCCATCGTCCAATCTTTTCCGTTTTATTATGATTATATCATCATTTCATACTCTCAATCATACTTTAATCTTATTTTATGTTATACTTTTATGGCATCGTGTATTACTCTTGATTTCTTTCCCTAACTTTGCACCATGAAAAGAAAAATTGTGGCATTATGGGTAATAAGTTGTCTGGCGGTATCGAATGCAAAAGCACAGTTCAATACCGTCAGCGATAACGTATGCCGTTACAAAGTCAAGAAAGTTGAGGAGAAGTTTCTGCTTCCTGCCAATCAACCTGTAGATTCTATACAAGTCAATCTACTTCAACAGGAAACAGGCTCAATGGATAGCAAACAAAAACAGTGGATAAGCAGCTATCCGAGCATCACTTATCCACTGAAATCAATCAAGGTCACCAGTCCTTACGGCTATCGTCGTGACCCTTTTACAGGCAAACTGTCATGGCACAACGGTTTGGATCTTCGTGCAAAGAACGAACCTGCCTATGCCATGATGGATGGTATTGTCGAAAAGGTAGGGTATGACAATCGTTCTGGCAACTATGTTACATTGAGGCATGGCAATTACCATGTCAGCTATTGCCATTTATCCTCAATCATAGTTCGTAAAGGAGAATATGTTTATCCTGGTATCATTGTTGGTGTCACTGGTAATACCGGTCGCAGCACAGGTAGCCATCTCCACCTTACATGCAAAAAGGATGGCAAGAGTATCAATCCTGCCATCCTTTTCAATATCTGAATTTTTATCGATAACTCTTGCGATCGATTTTTCCATTAAATGTACGACGCACTTCAGTAATCTCATCATATAATACTGGAACTTTATGAGATTCTAAATTAGATTTGAGGTAATTCACCAGATCTTTTCGATTATAATCGACATCTGGTACAATCAACAGTTTCAATACTTTTCCAACAACAGGATGTGGAGCCTCGATACATATGCAATCTTTCACACCAGAAAAAGCCAAAGCTATGTCCTCAACCTCTGTAGGAGCAATCTTATAACCTCCAACATTTATAACATCGTCTCTTCGTCCATACAGCCGTAACCTACCTTTTCTATCTATAGATCCTAAATCTGCTGTGATAATGGCACCATCTTTTAGCACTTTTTCTGTTGCATCCGTATCATTCCAATATCCCATCATAAGTGTTTTTCCTTTACACCCAACAACACCGTCGTCTGTAATGAAAAATAAAGATCGTTTCATTGGCATACCCAAACAGCCTGCCAAACATTCGCCATCATTATAATTATAAGTAGAAATAATGCCTGTTTCTGTAGATGCATAGGTGTTATAAAGTCGAGTTTGAGGCAAAACTTGACACAATAGACGCATATCTTCTAATGGCATGGGAGCAGCCCCTGTTTCTATGAAATCTATCTTGTTAGCATATGATGTCAATTTATCTTTTGCGATAGTCAAGAGCATACGTATGCAAGCTGGAACCAAGAATGTTGCCACCTTGGTATTTGCATCATCTATTACCTCAAAGAAACGGTTAATATCCTTCATTCCATCAATCAACTGGATTGTTCCTCCTGTGTAGATAACGGGATAGATTTTCGACAAACTACCAATATGATTCAAAGGTCCATTGATGATAAATGTTAAATCACCATCATACTCTTGTGCCTCAACCAAATTTTCCGCATCAGCCATAATTGTTTCATGACTTATCATGACTGCCTTGGATTTTCCTGTTGTACCTGTTGTATAGAGTATATCAGCCACACCCTCTGGAGCAATCTTTCCAGAAAAAGTATCTATAAGTTGCTTTCTTTTACAGGACGGTAATTCTTTACCTAAGGGCACAGCTACAGCATCTGCAAGATGGATTGCGAAATAAGATGCAATAAAATCAAAAGTAGAAGTTGCCACGATTGGTACCATTTTTCGTGTAACATCCCCTAATTCAGTTGATTTAAGGTATGCGGCCTTAAATAATGCTGAATACGAATATGATTTTCCCTCGCATTTTAAAGCTATCTTCTCTGGGCTGTACGTTGCATGCGAACGCAATTTATCCTCTATCGTCATTTTTCAGCTATTTTCTTTTGTACCATCTCAACAAGACTATCAAGTGTTCTAAAATTCTTTGGAGTGACATCTGAATGGTTAAGTTCTATCCCATACATATCAGAAAGTGTCATTAAAATTGTTGTTATTCCAAGCGAATCAAGCTCTTGAAACAAAAAATCAGAGTCTAAATCTACTAAAGGCAACACATTCTCCAGTGTCTGTCGAATAATTTCTTTCATTGTCATAATAGTTAATAATTAAAAATACGAGGTAAAAAATCCAATAAATATTTCCGCCAATTTTCCCAACTATGTGCTCCATCTGTTTCATTATACAGATATGTAGCTCCTTGTTTAGAAAGGCGCTTGCGAAATTTATCCAAGAAAGTTTTTAAAGGATCTTTCCTCCCAATTGCAATATAATAAAGTTGAGGAGGAGTTTTAAACTGATTTTTTAGTTTGTTGTCTAAATTCTGATAAACATCTACATCTTCAACAACATCTTTTCCCTTCTCATATTTTTGCTTCAACCAATCTGGTAATTTGTCTTTAATCTTCTCAACTTGAGCATTTACTTTTTGTATGTGCATAATATTTTTGTCAGTCAATGGATTTATAGATTGGGGCGAGAACAAACCTACATAATCAAACATCGTTGGATTGTTAGCAGAAATGGCTATTGTATGTAGCCCTCCCATTGAAAGACCGGCAATAGCTCTATGTTGCTTGTCAGACTCAACCCTAAACGTTTTTTCTACAAAAGGTATGATTTCTTCAGAAAAAGCCTTTTCTGTTCGTCCCATCCATGAAGATACATTAGAACGACTTGCTTTTCCTTGCATATAAGGGCTTTGTCCTGGTGCAGCATCCAAATCTACGATTCCGTTAGGCATAATTACAATCATAGGCTTTGCCTTGCCTTGTGCTATCATATTATCCATTATCTGAGACAAACGACCCATATCAAGCCATGCCATTTCATCACCACCAGTACCATGTAAGAGATACAATACAGGATACGTCTTTTTGAGATTCACGTCATAGTCTGCTGGCAGATAGACAGACAAACGACGTTGCTTCATATTCTCATTGAATGATGAAGGATACCAAAGTTGACGAACTTTACCATGTGGAACATTTTGCTTTTTATAATAAGACCCTGGGAATCCGTCGACAATAAAATAATTCAAGGTGTCAGTAATATCACGTACTACATTAGGATTGCATGGATCCAAAAACTTTTTTTTACCATCAGCGAAAGTACGTATTTTTTATAAGTGATTGAGAATGAGATAAGTTTTTATCTCATAAAAAGAAGAGGTTACGAATTAGAAATAAACAGAATGTAGCATCCTGCTGTGATTTGCATAACCATCCAAAGAACTCTTTCGGTTGCAAAGGTACGATATTTAATCGGGGATAAAGAATGTTTTAAGATTTTTTATCCTCGATTTTTTACTTGGATAAATCTGTTTTTATTAAACCATGTTCTTCTCTATTCTTTGCTATTTCCATTTCAATCCATTCAAACTTATGTGGCAATGGTTTCTGTTTTTTGAATGGTCTATTTCGTTTGCATATTCTCATCCTTTCGTGTGTTTTGTATAAAAGTCAGCCGTCGTCGCAGAAAGACAGTCCTCGTACCTCAGACTAACTTCCTCCGACTATGGCACGGCAAGAAAAATCCTTGGCGGTATGCCTTGAAATACTTCAAGACTATACTGCCAAGGACTTTTCTTTGTTTGCCGTGCTGACAACGGCTGATTTTTATAGCCACAACTCGCAGTTCCATTTTTTATCGCACAATCCAAACGACATGAAACAGTGGCACGCCACCCTTTCATGTCTCAGTAGTACGGCATGAGGAAAAGTGTTTCTTTTTGTCGGTTGCAGGCTAACCGATCAAAAGAAACACCATTCCTTGATTTGCCGTACCATTTTGTTTGCATACTCCATCGCAAGAAAGAAGTCATTGATGTAAACCCCAACGACCACTTTCATGCTTGGCTGCACAGCCTTGGAGAAAACCCGATGCAAGAAGCATGGACAAGCCATACTCTTCTTTCACCGGAATTTCTCTGATGGCTGTGCCATTCTTGTATGCGATTTCCATTTTCCTAAAAACATTTGCAAGACAGTAATTGTATCCATCTCTCAGAAATGAGTATGCGATAATTGTGCAGTCCAAAAACTTCCGTGAAGTTTCTATTTTCATTTGCCGCTCTGATTTTCTTTCCTCCACAGGGTCTTTCCTTTTGGCATCAATCGTTATCGTGCAGGTGCAAAGGTATGGCAGCGGGCTTTGGAAATAAAAGGTCGAGCCTTCGGTTTTCGAAAAAATCTCCACACCGTTGGGTAGTATTTTTCCTAAAAATTCTTCTATAATCTGCTGAATAGCTTAAAATGAGCGATTTATAAGTGTTCAACCTCAATAGAGGTAATGATTTGGCAATAGTCACAACTTCTGCAATATGCATATGTTTGCTTTGCCTAACAACTCTTTACAGTTGCAAAAATACAAAATAAAAATGAAACCACACTATGTTGGTGCAAAAAAACAATAGTCATAAAACAAAGATTAACTTCGCCTTATGACTATTGTTGTCCACATTAAACTTATTTATCATTTAATTGGTTCCGCATGCACATAGTATTCACTGTTTATAGGGTCTTCCCCGTCAGTTTTAAGTATCAGTACCATGCGAGAATGTTTTGTACGCCAATATGCTTTAATATCAGCATCTTCGGGTAGTGCCTTAAACGTTTTACACAGCGAAGCCTTTTCTGTTTCTTTTATAGTACTATGTGCTTCATAGTACTGGTCCATAATCTTCAACAGACCTTCTCTTTCACGTTCAAGCACGCCTAACATATATTCCTTGTCGTTTTTGTCTTTTGCTCCTTTCAGTACAATACGTAACTCTGCATACGGTTTTGTAATGTCTTCTTTGTAGGCAGTAGGTGGAGTTAGGATAAACTCACGGCTCTTGTCCAGCAAGCAATATTCTGTTAGTTCGGGGTTCTTGGAATTATACCTTACGTTATCCCAATCGTAACCAAAGAATCCATCATTCACCAAATAGAGCCTCTTTCGGGCTTGATAGACAATACGGCCATCTTTATAGCCATTGGCATAGACAATAGTATTGTCATGAGGCGTGAAGAAGTATGTGCTCCACCAATAGGAAGTATTCAAACAGTTTGTCTTACGTTCCATGATTCCAAAGCTATCTGGCATATCACGACAATCACTCGTCCAAGTAATTGAATCGTAGTAGTTGTAATAGGCATTATCTGAAGAGTTGAAACCATATTCATCGGTAAGCTCAAATGTTACAAGGCAGAAGGTCTGAAACACAGGGTCTGTGTTGTCTTTGTCGTCTTCTGCATAGTATGCCTTAATCTTAAACTTGCAGTTGTCGGGAACAGAACGGTCAATATCCGTATCATACGTGTAACTTTTCTTCATCATTTCCAAATCGGTTTCGGTCATGCGTTTATATACAATCATGCCATATATAGACTTGTAACCATTGCTGCCATCACTCGTCGCTCCCAATTTTTGTATGGTGTACATTAAGGTCTTGCCATTCGACTCGTCAAGCTTAAGAATCTGCATGTATCTGCTGTCTGTTGTCTGCTTGTTGCTGCCAAACAGTATGAAGCCTTTGTCCATGTCATAAGTCCATGATACACGACTGAAACAAAAGGCTGGCAAGGCATCACTATAAAAATAACTAAAAGCTTGCTGTGATGTCTCAAACCAAAAGTGTGTAGGGCTGCCACCAAATCTGTCTTTCCAAAATTCCTCCTTGCTCAACTTTCCGTTTTCCTGTACCTCATAAGTGGCAATACTCTCCCAACCATAGCCCTTGACCTTACTCTGTATTTCTTCTGCTGCTATTGGCTTTCTCCCTTTTAGCACACAGCACCCCTCATCATTAACAGTATAGGTTTGGTTGAATAGATTCATATCCAACTTACATTGCTCAACACTCAATTCCTCAGACTTATCGCAACTGCCAAATACAACAGTGCAAGCTACGATGAGTGCTATTAACCAAAACTTCTTAGTCATAATAATCCAAATTTAAAGATTTTACATATAGACAGATTACGGATTTTCAGTGTTTCAAATTCTGCTGTCCAAGATAACTGAGTGCAAAAATACAAAAGTATCAACGTAATAGTGCATTTTTTTATTTTTTATAACACTCAAAACATACTTTTGTGCAAATAAAGGAAGAATAAACTACACCTGACAAATCTATTTACATATTTCTATGCACTGCCTACAGTTGGTACACTCACTTTCTGCAACCGTTGGGAGCAAAATTTCTTCGCCCTCATGGTGGAGCGAGGCGTTTTGGGGTTCCCAAAACATAACCTCGCTCCCTCCTCCAAACATAATAATCGACACTCTTGTCTTTCGATTCTCCAAATCCAAAATTGCCGACCTTAAATCTCACAATTTGCATGAAACATCAAAAGCTGCTGCATTGATAAAGAACAAGGGAACAGACACGACCTGCTTTGTTCTTGAAGTTTGCAAAAGACAAGGTAATAATATTCTGTGCGCAATTTGCCAAGTATAGTAGTTGTATATTGTCGTTTTATTTTGTAAGCTATACCGAGTGTGTTATGTACACAGTGTGTCCTTGGTATAGTCTGCATAAATCTAATGCCATGCTAAAACACTGCGGAGGTTCGCCCAA
>JAJWLX010000158.1 GCA_021636625.1 Prevotella sp.
ATAAGCCAGGTGATAGACGCCTGAACTTATAGGGAGTTTTTTTGAAAGATAAAATGCCCTACTCAGCCTCACGGTCTTTCGGGCGAGATAATTATAAGTAAATGCGTAATTGTACTAGTAACATACAATTCGTTTACGACATATATCTGTGAGGTCTCTCAGTAAAGAGATGCAATCTAAAAAATAGAACTAATTAAAACTATATATCATTTTCTTATTGAATTCGAACAATATCTGATAGAATGCCTGCTGATACAGGAGTGTCTACTGTCTCAGGCATCCTTTTCCGCTAGGCGTTCTGCCGGATATGTTATCCGGCATCAAAAAGGTTCGACCTCGCAAGACGGGGATTTGCAATCCCCCATATCTTACGACACTAATTAACAACCAAATAGCTGGGGATTATAAATTCCCTAAGCACGAATAAGTTGGGACATTTCTTGAAGGCGGATTGCAAATCCGCCGAAACGCCTAGCTAGGGATGAACGACATATCCGTCGTGGCGGAAGTTTCTAGTGAAGCGGTATTTTAAAATGCTAAAAATGGTCGAATTGGACTTGGATTTGATTTCATAATATGACCAAAACGCATCCACCCATCTCTTTCATTGTAATCTGGACTTGTACCTAGAACAGCTATAGAAAACTTAACGGCACCAGAAAAATCATCTTCATTGCAAGACCATTCCCATGTCATGGGTAAATTAATAAATTCTGTATAATTATCATCTCCGACAATGCTTATTGCATTATTAATTATTACGGTAAGTTCAAATTGATTACCAAAGAAATCTTCAAATTCCCATGTATCTGGGGTTATTCCTCCACCTAATCCTGTAAGCATAGCATAATACTGCCCGACTGAAGCCAAGAACCAACCAGTACAATTCGAAGGAACTGGCAATGTCTTATTATGATTATCTGCTGCAACAGCGGCTTCAAAATCCTTACTTTTTGCAATCAATGATTTAGTCACCGTATATCCAGAACCATAATCTTGATTAAAGGATGTACGCACCCTAGCTCCTGAATGGATTTTTTCATTACCAGTATCAACATCAGTCGGATACCACCTAATTTTGGTACCTCGATCTTTCTTGCCAGTAGACCCAATGGTCTTAAGGGCCATAACAAGTGCATGTCCACCTTTACCGCTTACTGTATTTTCCGTCCAACGATTATTGCCAGTATACACAACAATACCAATTGGCAATTCACCACTAACAAGTTTGGGACAACTATTATCTTTTGGTCTTGCGGTAAGTTCTCCGTTACGATAAAAAAAATCTCCAACTCTAAGTTCATGTGGAATTATCCAGCTAGTTCGCTTGGATGTTGCAGTACCTCTAGCTATATTATTTGCCGTAGGCTTTACCGATACCTTTTCTGTCCAGGAATCTGCATCAGTAGTATTGCCGCATGAAAAGTCTGTTGTTATATCCGGCTTTACCAATGCAACGTACCTGTAGTCTGCTACTTTATATAAAGAATAACCGCTGATTCCAGCATAGGCATGGAAGGTGGTTGTACCATTTTTCCAGGTATATTCAGGATAATTGGATAAATAGTAATTGTTGTCAAATGTCTTGGCGCCTAAAGTAATCTCTGCCAGTCCCATAGCATGCTCCATCTTAAAGCTTACACTGCAGCCATCTTCATCCAGCGAAGCCTTGCCAATCTGTAAGTCACAGGCATTCATCTTATCCGGCGTACTCTGATCAGTAGCAATTTTCCAATTAGCAATGGCATCAGCAAAGAACTTGGTTGAGCTAGAAACGTCACTACCGGGAGTATTAACAGCAGGCAAACCTGTCAGGTTATCCTGATAGGGATAATACACAAAATAGTTATACTTTGGCGAGAATTTTAGTTTTGAACCTGCTGGAAGAGACCAGGAGGTGCCATTATAGGTTAACTGAACATTTGCGGCAATAATTTTTCTATCTTCATTCACCACAAACAATCCTGCAGAAGTATTGCTGGCGTATGCTGTCCGAATCTGAT
>JAJWLX010000159.1 GCA_021636625.1 Prevotella sp.
TTATATGCTATACATCCGATAAGAACGGAGATAAGTATATACCCCAACCGTATTGTCTTATAGAAATTCCTGGATCGTTCCATTATTTTGATGATACTGATTTTTCAAACATGAATAAAAGTTTATCCTTTTCTTCCATACGGGTATTATCAGAATAACCGCCTTTTGTTATTTGATACCCACACGGCTTAACCATAAAAGTGCCTAAGCCTTTAGTGTATGAACTTACTTCTGAGGCATAGTCTTTACTTGTATTTAATGGAACTTTCCCTTCAATAAGACACCACTCATTATTACAACTGATACCTTTAATCTCAGACATCATTTTTTGCAGATCTGTAATAGCTTTGGAACTTGCTACTTGTGGTATCTGTAACTCAAAATAGAGCATCGGTTCGAGAATATCCACTCCTGATTGTTGCAAAGCCAACCTGAAGACATAAGGAGACAATTGTCTAAAATCGGCAGGGGTACTTATCGGACTATAATAAAGGGCATAAGTAAAGGTTACTTTCAAATCCGTCACTTCCCATCCATGCAATCCCGATTGGCAAGACATACGGATTCCTTCAAAAACGGCATTTTGAAAAGAATGGTTCAGATAACCAAAGGAGATTTCACTTTCGATTTGCAACCCTGACCCTATCGGTAAAGGTTCAAGAGTCAGTCCTATGGAGGCCCAGTAAGGGTTGGGAGGGACTTCGATATGGATAATCTTATTCACCTTCTTTTTAGGTCGTTCTTTGTAGATAGTCTTGATTTCATCAAAATGGGCCTTTACGGAGAATCGTTCTTCCAGCAATGTTTGTATGATTTCTTTTTGGGTTAAACCATATAACGAGATTTCCAATTCATCACTATATGAATTTATGGAAAAGGACAGAGACGGGTCTTCAATAAACAATACATTTAGAGCGGATATCAACTTGCTTCTCTCTTCGGGCTTGTCTGGTCGGACAGAAGATTTGAGGGCGGGATGCTGATGAGATAATCCTTGAATCAGACAAGGTTTAACACCTAAATAATCTCCGATTCTTAATTCTTCTATATCTTCTATAATTGCGATATCATTAGCAACCACTTCATCAACATTTATCTCTTTGCCCTGATAAATGGTTTTTAGATTTTTAATCTTGATGAATTTTTCAGAATCATTGACTTTTATAACGGTTCGAAGTCTCAGCCTTCCGTCAATAATTTTTAGAAAACTTCTTTTATGCCCTTTGGGGTCATGTTCTATTTTATAAAGATAAGCTGAAAGTCTATTGGGGACTGATGCCGGAGGAAATATAAAAGAAATGATGGCGTCTAACAACTCATTGATGCCAATATTGCACATTGCTGATCCATGCAAGACCGGATAGGCTTTGGCTTTTGCCACAAGAGCGATTATCGCATTCCAATAATCTGCCGGTAAGATTTCTTTATCCGCCAAATATAGTTCTAATATATCGTCGTCATGGTTGCATACAAATTCTTTGTGTTCTGCCCTTATATCTGTTGGGGTGCAAATCGGGTAAACGACTCCATCGACAACCGTTTGCATAAACAAGACGTCTTGCGACAGATTTGTTTTTATGTCCAGATATAAACGCTCAAGATTTACGCCGGCACGATCAATCTTATTGATAAATATAATTGTCGGGATTTGCAGTTTTTGCAAAGTCTTGAACAGCAACTTTGTTTGTGCTTGTATGCCTTCCTTTGCCGATAATATGAGGACTGCACCATCAAGCATTTTGAATGTCCGCTCCACCTCTGCAATAAAATCCATGTGTCCCGGAGTGTCAATGATATTGCATTTCACACCATTCCAAACAATAGATGTCGTAGAAGCCCGAATAGTAATTCCTCTACGTTTTTCTATATCCATAGAGTCTGTTATGGTGTCACCTTTATCAACACTGCCGCGCTTTTCCGTTGCTCCGCAGGCAAATAGCAGATTTTCGGTTACGGAAGTTTTTCCTGCATCAATGTGAGCAAGAATTCCTAAATTTATAA
>JAJWLX010000105.1 GCA_021636625.1 Prevotella sp.
TCGTGACCTCCTGCGTGACAGGCAGGCATTCTAACCAACTGAACTAACGCACCAAACTTATTTAAATGGAGCTTATACTAACTTGACCAGCGGTGCGTACGAGACTCGAACTCGTGACCTCCTGCGTGACAGGCAGGCATTCTAACCAACTGAACTAACGCACCAAATTAAGATATTAACTTAACCGCTTATAGCGCATTTCTCATTTGCGAGTGCAAAGGTACTACATTTTTTTGATTCCACCAAATTTTTCCGCTATATTTTTACAAAAAAGATTGAAAAAAATATGCGTCCTCATATCCCCTACCCGTCTTCAGCCATTCTTTCAGTAATTTATTACCCTGAAAGCCAACTACTTCAAGCATTTTCACGGCATTTTGGTTACTTTCCGCTACAATAGCATAAATCTGATGCAAATGCAGCACATTTGATGCATATTGCATCAAATGACGGATAGCCAACTGTGCCAAGCCCTGATGCTGATGTTCCTTTTTGATAACAATTCCCAGCTCAGCACGCTGATGACGGGGGTCGAAATTCATCAGATCGATGATACCCACCGCTTCCTGTTGCTCATTTTCCACAATCAGGCGAACCTGTTTATCCGTATAGATATCCGCCGTAGCCGTAGTAATATAGTCGAGCAACACCTGTCGGGAGTACGGCACATTGGTGCCCCCCATCTCCCAGAGGCTCTCATCATTCTCCATTTCATAGAGAAAATCCAGATCTTCCGGTTCCAAAGCCCTTAAATGAATCTTCTTATCTTCCATATTCCTCCAAAATAAATATTTACCTTTTATATTTCCTAATCTACCTACTATGATACGAGCACCTATTATATAATGTACGCGCGTACCTTATATATATTATACATTTCATCCATATCCATCACATCCCCTTCCGTTATCACCTTCCCGATCTCCCGGGTATAGATAGCCAGCTTGTCAAGCTCATCCGCCCGAAGCGAAAGCTGATGCAGAATCTCCTCATAGCTCATCTTGTCGGCATCAAACAGCAGATACTCCGATTCATCCACCACAGAAGGCGTAAAGAACCCCAGACTCTTTCTCATTCTCGCCATCAGCATCCTGACCAGCGCTACAGAAGCACTGGCATAGATGGCTGTCCGGATAGGAAGACTCAAGAGTAGCGACATACCCGCATAATGCTTGCGGAAGAAGATGAGCATCGCCTCATAGAAGACATGCACATAGCGGAAACTGGATTTCTGCGTGCTCTCTCCCTTATAATGCAGGATATCCAAAGGCAGAAAATAGTTGTGATAACCGCCCTTCAACATGCGATAGGAAAGGTCGATATCCTCTCCATACATGAAGAAATCCTCATCTAACAGTCCCACCCGATCCAGGGCTTTACGGCGCAACATGCAGAAAGCGCCACTCACCACCTCTATCCGGTTCGGCTGATCCCATGGCAAGAATCCCATATAATAGCGTCCGAACAGTGGATGCTTGGGCCATCGGTTGCAGAATCCCAGCATCTTGAAGAAGGAAACCATCGGTGTAGGCAATCCTCTCCTGCTCTCCCTCGCCCATCTGCCATCCGCATTCAGCATCCTCACGCCTGCCGCTCCCGCATCGGGATGGGCATCCATAAAGCGGATGCATTCGCTCAGCACCTGCTCGCCCACGATGGTGTCAGGATTCAGAAGGAGTACATACTCCGCCTCGCTCTGACGGATGGCGATATTGTTGGCTCGGGCAAAACCCAGATTGTGGTTGCTGCCCACAAACCGTACCATCGGATATGCTTCACGGGGATAGCGGTGCTGCAGATACTCCAGCGATCCATCGGAAGAATGATTATCCACCACGATGATCTCTGCCACATCCTTCTCTCCGGAGGAAGATGAAGAAGATGAAGCATCATCCCCCAGCATCACTTCGAAGGCACGGAGCACCGAACGGATGCATTGGTCGAGATAATACTTCACATTATAGCTTACTATGATAACCGAAAGTTTCAAAGCCTATCTTAACGATTAAGTGTTAACTATAAAACCATCACTTATTCACCTTCCTCACTGGTTTCCTCGATACATCTGCCGATAGACGGATACACGAAGAAAAGACAGAGCACTAGGATGATTGCCATATAGCCGAATGCAGGCGACATGGTCTGATAATACATAAAGGTATTGATGAGCATAGGCAGACAGAGCATGTTGATACGGGTAGTGCCCCAGAAAAGCAGAGCATCGCCCTTTTCTGCCAACAGTTTGCGGCGGATTACCTTCAGACTGAACAGCTTCAGCGCCATTGGAATCACCATGATGGTGGTAAGCTCCATCACTACCAGGATGCCAAACATCATCGTCTGGTTGGCAGCGATATCATTGGCGGTCAGTATCTCTGTTTCATAGAGAACCACCAGCAGAAAAGCCACCAACAGCATAAAGAGGAAGTTGGTCATCAATATTCGTTGTACTTGTTTGATATTCATTTATTTTTATTGATTAAATGGTGTTCTGTTCAGGATGCTTCTACCCAGCGTCACTTCATCTGTATATTCCAGTTCATCTCCCACGGAAATGCCTCGGGCTATGACAGAGAGCTTCACGGGATAGTCGGCAAGCTTGCGCGAGATATAGAAATTGGTGGTATCGCCCTCCATCGTACTGCTTAAGGCGAGAATCACCTCCTTTACTCCTCCCGCAGCCACACGCTGTACCAGAGAATCAATCTCCAAATCGGCAGGTCCGATACCATCCATCGGCGAGATGATGCCACCCAGCACATGATACAATCCATGAAACTGCTGGGTATTCTCCACTGCCAGCACATCCTGCACATTCTCCACCACGCAGATGACAGAGGCATCGCGTCGGGGATCGGAACAGATGGGGCACACCTCGGTATCACTGATATTATGGCACACCCGACAGTACTTCACCTCGCGCTTCATCCGGGCGATGGCATCCACAAACTGATCCACATCCCCCTCCTCCCTACGGAGCATAAAAAGCACAAGGCGCAAAGCTGTCTTGCGCCCTATACCCGGCAGCTTGGAAAACTCTCCCACTGCCTTTTCCAATAATGCAGAAGAATATTGCTGCACCATCACACTAGAGATAAATACCGATTCCCACCTTGAAACCTATTGTAGAATAATCAGTATGCTTCTTGAAGCTCTGATCATAGTAGATAGCCGGCTCAATGGTTACCTGCTTGCTGACAAAGTAGGAATAACCTACCTCCACGCCCGGCATGAAGTCATTGTAGCTGCCCGAATGAACCACCTTGGCACCAAAGCCGAGATACAATCCATTCTGCTCGATGTAATATCTGGCCTGAGCTCCGGCAGAAAAGTAATCCTTCACGCCATCCTTGCCAGAATGGGTATATTCGGCTTGACCCAGGAGCATCCAGTCATCTTCTACAAAATAACCCGCCTTTGCCTGAACACCGAAGTTCAAGTCCTGACTGCCATTATAACTGAGATTGAGACCCGTGAGCGACGCGCCGCAATACTGCTTTCCACTTTCAAACTGAGCATTGGCTCCCAGGCTTACCAGAAGAGCTGCTGCTGCCAAAACTAATTTTTTCATACGTAACATTTTTATGTGTTGCTATTATTAATTTTCATATTCTTCCTATACCAGGCAAAGAACCAGACCAGCGCTACCACCAGGATGATGACACTACCCGTATAAGCCACCGGCTCGCTCAATGCCAGAGCCATCGGCGAGAGGAGCAGGAAGGTAGAACATACCACTGTCATCAGCAAGGCTGGCACCAGGGTGATGATGAACGGCTTCTTGCGCTGTACCAGATATACGGTCAAAGTCCAGAGTGTGAAGACCGCCAGCGTCTGGTTAGCCCATCCGAAGTATTGCCAGATGACATTGAAACCATCAGGGTTCTCCATCTGCCACACCAGGATGCCCATCGTAACGGCAAACAGAGGTATGCAGATATAGAGACGGCGACGCATCGCACGCTGTTCCAGTCCGATAGCCTCGGCTATAATGAGTCGGGCACTGCGCAGAGCCGTATCGCCACTGGTGATAGGCGCAGCCACTACTCCCAGCAGGGCAAGCACTCCACCAGCCACACCTAACCAGCTGGAGCAGACAATCTTCACCACGGTAGGAGCATCAAAGTTCTGAATGAGCGACTTTCCGCCATCCACCTGAGCGATAAACTGCTGAGCCACCTCTGGACTCACGCATTCACGCCATCCTCCATAATAGAAGAAGTACATGGAAACCGTAGCCCATATCAGCGCTACCACTCCCTCGGTAATCATCGCACCATAGAATACAGGGCGGCCCAGCTTCTCACTCTTCATGCAGCGAGCCATCAACGGGCTCTGGGTAGCATGGAAGCCACTGATGGCTCCACAGGCGATGGTAATGAAGAGACATGGGAAGATAGGACTCTTCTGGACGAACGGTTCCGTACCCAGCCACGCCGGATTCTCGTTGAGATTGCAGGAAGCCAGATTGCTCCACAGCTCAGGCAAGGTTGGCCACTTGATGAACAGTCCGATCATCAGCGCACCTGCCATGAAAAGCAGCGAGAAGGCAAAGAGAGGATATATCTTTCCGATAATCTTGTCGATAGGCAGAAGCGTGGCGATGATGTAGTAGATGAAGATGAGGATAATCCAGAACATCTTACCTCCCACAAAAGAGCCCGAATTGCAGATGCCATCCAGAATAATGGCAGGACTATATACAAACACGGCACCCACCATCATCAGCAGCAGTACCGAGAACACGAGCATCACCTTCTTGGTGTTGCCGCCCAGATACTTGCCCACCAGCTCCGGCAGTCCGGCGCCATCATGGCGGATACTGAGCATACCACTCATATAATCGTGCATGGCACCGGCAAAGATGCAGCCAAACACAATCCACAGATAAGCCACCGGTCCATACCAGGCACCCATGATGGCTCCAAAAATCGGTCCAGTACCAGCAATATTCAGGAACTGAATCATAAAGATTTTCCAACTAGGCAGCACCATAAAGTCAACTCCGTCGGCTTTTGCCACTGCTGGCGTAGGACGGTCATCAGGACCGAAAACATGCGCCACAAATTTTCCATAAAGGAGGTAGCCCAATACCAGGGCTGCCAAACTAATGATGAAACTGACCATTTTCTTTTATTGTTTTTTAGAATTCTCTCTTCTTTTTGAGCCTAATCGCACTTTTTCATACGAATTACACCGCAAAAGTAACATTTTTATTTGAAATACGAAAAATTATCCGTATCTTTGTTGCCAAATTGAAAGAATATGAAGAAATTATATACATTTTTAATGTTTTTAGGCAGTATTTTACCTGCACAGGCTCGCAATATACCTGAAAAGAAGCAGATACTGCCGGGTTCCAGCATCATATACAACAGTCTGGCGCCCAAGCACGAGGTAAGAGCCGTATGGCTCACCACCATCGGCGGAATCGACTGGCCTCACTCCTACTCCCAGTCGCCCTACTCGGCCAAGAAGCAGCAGCAGGAACTCTGTCAGATTCTCGACCGCCTGCAGCAGGCTAAGATCAACACCGTACTCATCCAGACCCGCATCCGTGGCACCATGATCTATCCTTCCGATTATGAACCTTGGGATGGATGCCTCTCGGGATTCCCGGGAAAGACGCCGGGCTACGATGCCCTGCAGTTTGCCATCGACGAATGCCACAAGCGCGGCATGGAGCTGCACGCCTGGGTGGTTACCATCCCTGTAGGCAAATGGGAAGCGCTGGGATGCAAGAGCCTCCGGAAGAAATTCCCGGGACTCATCAGAAAGATAGGTGCCGATGGATATATGAATCCGGAAGACAGCCGCACCGGTGATTACCTTGCCGGAATCTGCCGCGAGATTACCCACCGATATCATGTGGATGGCATCCACCTCGACTATATCCGATACCCGGAAACCTGGAAGATCAAGGTGAGCCGGGAACAGGGAAGAAACTACATCACCCGCATCGTGGAGAAGATCCACAACGCTGTGAAGTCGGAAAAGCCTTGGGTCAAGATGAGCTGCTCGCCAGTGGGCAAATACGATGACCTGAGCCGTTACTGGAGTCACGGATGGAATGCCAACACCAAGGTTTGCCAGGATGCACAGGGATGGCTGCGCGACGGACTGATGGACGAGCTCTTCCCGATGATGTACTTCCGTGGCGAGAACTTCTATCCTTTCGCCATCGACTGGCAGGAACAGAGCCACGGCAAGATCGTGGTGCCTGGACTCGGCATCTACTTCCTCGACCCGAAAGAAGGAAAATGGAACATTGATGACGTGACACCCGAAATGTACCTCACCCGCAGCATGGGAATGGGATACTGCTTCTTCCGTAACAAGTTCCTGCTGGATAACAAGCAGGGCATCCTCGATTTCACAGAGAGATTCAACGAATACCCATCGCTCGTTCCTCCGATGACCTGGGCAAGCAACCGCCAGCCGCAGCAGCCACAGGCTCTCAGCGTAAGAAGCGAAAAGGGAAATGTTCAGATTTCATGGAATAATCCGTCAGAATATACCGATGGCACTGCGATTCCTACTCCCTATATATATAATAATGTATATGCGAGCAGAAAATATCCCGTGGATGTTACAGATGCCAGAAACCTCATTGCGGCCCGACATCTGGGCAACGAACTGCTCTTGAAGTCGGAAGATGACGACCAGCCACTCTATTTTGCCGTTACTTCAATGGACGGATATGGCATAGAAAGTGGCGCTACCCAGGAAAACAGTCGAGATTTCAGCAAAAAGTTGACCGCCTGGGGTGCAGCCAGGATGTTGCGCTGTGATGCTAAAAACGTACATTTGCCGGAAATCGCCAAAAAGTTGGATACAAACGTCTTTCTGGTCGAAACCCTGCAAGGTACGGCTGTGGAGCACCTTGTGAGCGAACACAATCTGATAGATATCAGTAGGTTAAACAGTGGAACCTATCGCCTTTGCAGCATCAATCAGCGGGGTGTGAAGCATACATTGGGAACCTTCTACAAGAAAAAAATTGCAGAAAATTGAAAAAAAACTGCAGAAAAATTTGGTGGAATCAAATATTTGTAGTACCTTTGCACTCGCAATTCAGAAATGAGGCTATCAAGAAGATGCACCCTTAGCTCAGTTGGTAGAGCAACTGACTCTTAATCAGTGGGTCTAGGGT
>JAJWLX010000017.1 GCA_021636625.1 Prevotella sp.
CCAAGTATAGGTTAATAAATGCATTTTTTCTCTTAATTCCTTGGTGATTACGAAAGAAAGTCGTAAATTTGCAGACAAAGATTAAAATAAAGGAGAATGTATTATGTTGATAAGTAATGTATCACAAGATAGAACCATTCCTTATTGGGATGAAATCAGGAATTTAAGCATTGAGGATAAATATTCCTTGATAGCTAAAATTGAGTCTTCTTTGGGCGATGTTGATATGAGTGAGTCGACTAATTCGATTCATGGGATACCACGTGAGGTGATGATTGCGGCTGCAGAATATGCTCTGAAGGAAAATAGATCAGGTCGCTGCATTCCAAATTCGCAAGTTGAGTCTTTTATCAAAGCTAAAAGAGGATGGAAGTAGTTTGGTCAGACTTGGCTTTGACGCAGTTAGATGAAGTCATAGACTATGTAGAAGAACATTTTGGCTTATGTTCGGAAATTCCGAACAGTTAATAAAGAAGGCAATCGTATGATTACACGTAATATGGATTACTCCGCCATAACCCTGATGGGCACCTCCCTAGAGGTTATCCTATCAAAAGTAGAATAAAGCAAATATTCCTCATTCGAGCGACGACTAGTGCAGAGCGATACTGCAATGAGGAACAAATATAAAATCATGAAATCTTATTTCTCAATTAAGCCAGGAGCAACCTTCTTTTTAGGTAGCTCCCGCACCCTCGTCTATCATAAAGACGATGTCGAGATCATTTACAAGACCAAGACACCATCCGGCAAAACCTACTATGCCCATGTCTATTTGATGTTGGGCGGAGAAAACTCCGTTACTCTTTATGCCGATTGGGGTGATTACTTTTTGCATCTTTCAAGCATCAAAGACCAGGAGCATTTCTTTGGTATAATGAAGCGTCCGTGCCCAACCTTTGTTCAGATATGGCAAAGCGAGCATCCCGACAATATATTTGTTATGTCTGCCAATGCCGGTCAAACCATGGGCTTAGGAATGGATATCGAGAACGTAGATTATCGCAATCTCGCTCCAACTTACCTTCCTTTCCATCCTTTGGTAGAGTTAGGTCTAGACAAGTTCCTAGATGCTGTCAATAAACTATATGTAGAACTCAATTCCCATTGTCCCCTGAAACTCTGGAAAGACCGACTGGTAGCTGTATGGGGACAAGAAACAAAATAAAATAGCAATATATCAATGAATAAAGAAGATAGAAATTCCTTTCGAAAGGAAATAATCGGTAAGTTAGAAGAACAATGGGCTAAGAATAATCGCCCCGAAGACGACCTCTTCTATTACCACCCTTCCGAAGATAAAATCGTCCTATCCCATGCCCTGTTCTGGGTAATGACTCAAAACATAAAAGGTAAGGTAGGAAAGGAAAAGTACTTATTGCTTCTCCGTCAATATCAGGAAGAGATGCTCGCAAACTAGCCGTCATAACGATTGTCGCTGGCGGTTATGGTGGTGATATGCCCGAAAATCAGGCTTATGATCTCCTCGATGATATAGACTTCTATTATAATAAGGTAAAGTGCCGCAAGATAGAAAAGCTCATGCCGGTATTGAGTAAACTGGTGATAGAAGAGCAAAAGTTTCTTTAGCATGCATCGAGAGGTTCTTCAGATATATAGCTATGAGAATAAAATCTATGCTTCTATGTTGTTGAAAAAAGATGAGGAGAAGGAGTGTGCTTAGCAATCCTTCACCCTAAAAACGATACATAATTATTATTTCAAAAAACTGATAGGTGTAACTACTTGTAAAATAGTGGTGACGCTGTATTGGTGATATACAGTTATATCTATATTATAGGATATGTCAACAATTATAATCAGACTATTGGTTATTGCTTTCACTGCCGCTTTTGCTGCTATGCTTTCCTTTTCCCCTAAAGGATTCAAGGGTACTATTCCATTTTTAAAGCAATGTTTCCCAGAAATGAGTAAGAAATGCTGCTTTCGCATAAACTTCTTTTTGATAATTATCATAGGTACATTCTTTGGTTATCTGCTCTCCCAACCAGAAACTCCTACCGCTTGTATTTTTGCAGGGTTGACGTGGACAGGTTCTATACAAGCTATTCTGCACACAACCTCTAAAGAGGAAAATCAAAAGTAAAATGATTAGTGATATTATTTTTACTATGGTTCTATTGCCTTTAACTGTGTTTTTTGCATTGGTTGTTTTTAGGATACATGCATTTAAACACTTGAAGGCTTGGACTGTAATTGCTTTTGCGTTTCTTGTTGGAGGAATTTTCCTTGTTGGGGTAATATCTAGGCAAGAAATAACAAAGAATGAAGACGAAATATCTGTATTGGTCAGATTATTGCATTCTGAAATTGATAAGATAGAGTCTATCAGTGCAAGCAACCAAAAAACAGAATATATCAAACAATCTGATATTGTATTGAATAAAATTGATAGCATTGCTTTGCGCATCAAGGAAGAGGAAGCGTACACGGACATAAATATAGACAAGCGAATTGCGAAAATCCGGGAAATAGTAAATGAATCAAAATATTTAGTCGAGACTTTGAATGATACTATATATATAAGGGATTTGGTTATCGATAATCAATATGAAGTGACAGATGAAGAAATGAACATACAGAAACTGCCACTATCAAATAAAAGCAATTTTTCGTTCTTGCTAAAAATATATGATGAAAACTTACGAGGAAGAGCAAAAGCTATATATATAATAAGTACAACCAACCCTTCTGTTGGTAAAACTTATCAATATAAGAATAGACAGAATCATTTTGTGTTGCCTTATTTCTCTCAAAATACCAAATTATCCTATAGAATAGGGATATTAACATATAATGAGAATCGTAAGACATACACATATTATTATATAAATGTATAACGGATATGAGTCTACAAGAAAATATAGAAAAGTTGTCTGATTCTGTGAAAACAGAAAATCAGCAATGTAGATATTGGATGGTGAGAACCAATGCTGGAGCTTACTTTAATTTGTTCGTAAAAAACGGCTATGTAGCGCTTAGTAGGAATGATATTCCATACAAATTGTTGCATGATGCTAAACAGCAATATTCCGACAAAACGAATTTTGTTATCAAGAAGGTCAAAGAAGCCATTAAAGAATCTGCTTCTATTAATAAAAGTGGGTATGAAGAACGTTCTTTATCTTTAGCTGTATCACAAGTATATAAATTTGTGTATGAGGTTCAAAAGAATGACATTGTCATTATACCCTCTGAAAACTCAGATGAAATATGTATAGGCATCTTTACTGAAGATCATCTTGCAGATTCCCAGCAGACGAATGAAAATTTTGTGTATACAAGAAAGGTAAAGTGGGTAAAGCAGTTAGAAAAAAGATACTTTGATCCTTTCTTTTACAAGCTATTTACTTCTCATCATGCCATATGTGACGTTAGTCACTATCAAGAATATATCGAAAGATGTATTCGTAGCCAGTTTGTAATCAATGACGAAAGTCATTATGTTATAGCGTTAACTTCTGAGAAAATTAAAGCTCGCCATCTTTTTAAGTTTGGTGACTTGATATTGGAATTATTTGAGGATTATATCGAATCAGAATCTTTGGATTTTGACATAAACAGTATAGATGCCTCTATAAACTTGAATAGTCCTGGACGTATAGATTTTAAATCCAATGTCAAAATCGGTGCTTTGTTGATGTTATTTATTCCTGCCATTCTGACAGGATGCACAAAAGCAGAAGAACATCAAGATAATGCAGAAATCTATAATAGTATTTCTAACTTCAGAAACAATCATTCTGACAGAATTAATGAGTTGGACTCTCTTATCAATTCACTGCAAGTGAAAAAGATAGAGGATAGTTTCAATATAGTTAATAATGACAATTGAATTGTAAAATAGATAGATAAATATATTTTAAGATATGGCACTATCACTTAATGCAGAACAAAAGAATCTCTCAAATCTATTTACAGGCAGAGAGCAATTTGTAATACCTTCATACCAACGCCCTTATAGTTGGGAGTTTGATCAATGTCAGAAATTATATGATGATATTGTAGCGGCTTACAATGAAAAGCGTGATTATTTTATAGGTAATATTATCCTTGCTGTATCAGATGATACGAAACAAGATCCTCGTGTCGTTGATGGTCAACAAAGATTGATATCTATTTGGTTGATGTTCAAAGCTTTATCAGTAATACTACCTAATACAAGAATCTTAAAAGATGTGCTATGCTGTTATAATTGGGATGGTAGTGATAGCATTATTAAAATAGATTCTAAGGTTTTTGAGGTTACAGACCAAACGCATTTATCTGCGATATATGCTTGGACTTCATCTAACTTTGAAATGGAGAAAGAGAACTCAAAGAGCAAAAATGCGCATAAGGATTGGAATCAAATTTTTGCAAACGGAGTTTACTTTTACAATCTGTTTTATGACTTTCATACAACCTTTGGAGATAAAGAACTAATGTTGTTCTTGCGATTTATGCTTGAGCGGGTCTTTATTCTTCCTATAGAACTAAGTGCTGCAGACATCACAGATGCAGAGGATAAGGCTCTTAATATCTTTGAAACTATCAATGACAGAGGCATGAACTTGGAAGATGCAGATATCTTTAAGGCAAAGTTGTATAACAAGGCTTTAAACAAAGAGGAAAAGGATGAGTTTATTAACCAATGGGTTGGTATAAAAGATACTTGCCGTAATTTAAAGATTAGTATTGATGACTTATTCCGATATTACTCACATATTATCCGCGGTGAAGAAAGCAATATCAAAAGTGAGATAAGTCTTCGTGAGTTCTTCCAATCTGCGGATTCAGTATTGACGAGAAAAAGCCAAATAGATGTTGTGTCCGATTTAAATCATATACTTGACTTATTGACGTCATATAATGAAAAGAAAAACGAAAAGACTATTTTGGCATCATGGCTGCAACTAATAGATACTTATACCAATAATTATCCAAGATTTGCAGTTGTTGCCTATCTATTTCATAATGGTTTCGAAAACGAGGAACAACTTATAGATACACTAAAGAAAATAGTTAGGTATTGTTACTATATGGGTTCTACGACGATGGTCAAGTATGGCATATATACAATTATAAAACAAGTATCTCATCAATTGCCTGTAGATGAGTATTATCAGGAAAATGTAACCATCGATTCTTTCAACTACCTTGGTCGTTTGAAGTATGGATATGCATTACTCGCTCATTATTTGGAACAACCAGAAGCTTTCGTGTATTATGATACAGATCGATTGCTGACTTCCAAAGACATTAAGTATTTGCCAACGGATTGGAAGGGACATGACCTAAATGAACACTTAGATGACTTGGGTAATTTAGCGATTTTGGATCACTGTCGTGTTTTAAAAAAATATACAGAAAAGTTAAAAATTTATGCAAAGACAGAGAATACAGAATTAAAGCAATTTTTTGTTGAACATCCTAATGATATTTCATATAAAGAACTTCGAAAGCGCAGTATATACAAAAAGAAACTTTTGGTTAGTTTTTTTAGTAAACCATCTAAAAAATAATATAGCATGGAGAAATTAGAAATTAATCATTTCAAAGCTTTTGGGAGCAGAATTGCTTTTATCCTTTCTGCACAACGCAAGAATCTATTGCTTTATGGAGAAAATGGAGCAGGTAAAACATCTGTCTATGAAGCATTGAAACTGTTGTTCTTCAGAGAACGGTTGTTGAAAGGTAAAATAACTATAGGTGGCTCCCCAGAGCAAAGGCAAAATGACGAAGAGGCATTTTATAAAGAGTATCTGCATAAAGGCGACACTGTTGACATTGAATTAAAATTGAATGATAATTCGTTTAAGAATATTAATCGTACAGTCTACCAGAGCTTTATGGTTTCAAATATAGATGTGGAAAGTATTTTCCCTTCTAACACAAAGGATAATCTCAATCTAGCAAACATACTAAAGAATGCTTTTATTGATTGTGATGATATAGATTCTTTTGTTTCTAGCAACGTTGAAAAAATCATTAGAGAAGTAAACAAGTCTTTGTCGCAAGATTTTATAGAAACCATAAATATAGGACTGGAGAATACTGACTTTGACATTTTTGTAGAAGATGTTGATGCAAAATTAAGAGCCAGTGAAGGACTTCATGCTATATTCAATGAGGCTAAATTGAATCTTGTAAGATTGCTCTTAATCTTGGAAAGTATTCTGTTGTTAAAAGCTACAGACATTACTAAACATAAGATTTTAGTATTAGATGATGTCGTTACCAGTTTGGACGCAAGTAATCGGCTATATATTACTAAATACCTTTTGGCAAAATTTAGTGATTTTCAAAAAGTTATTTTAACTCACAATATTGGGTTCAATAATCTTTTTGTCAATCAAATCAAAAGTCAAAACAAGGAAAACGAGTGGAACTTCGAAAATCTATATCAAACCAATTGTGGGGCCAATCTTTATAATTATAATGAACTCAAAACTTCAAAGGATATAAAAAGAGAATTTGAAGGAGGACTTTTGCAACCGAATACCGTTGGAAATGAAATTAGAAAGCGATTTGAGGCTGTAGTTTTGGAATTGTCTAAGATATTACAGATTGAAGCGTCACAAGAGGCAACATTTTTAATAACTCGTTTGGTAAATGGAAAGCCAATTTATATTCGTGCAAATTCACAAAAACAATTTGTTGGTGAAGACTTGGTCTCTTCAATATCCAAGATACTAAATTCTACAGATAGTGATTCTGATAAAATACAAAGATCGAAAAACGAGATAGATAAGTATCAGACAAATCCAAATATGCAAAAAATCATCCCTATGATTAAAAGGATGAAGACTTATCAAAAAGTTATGATACACCAATTGTCTCATGGCAGTACAAATACAATGCCAAGATTCATTCAAAAGGAAGTTGAAGCATCCATGGCACTTTTAGCTAAATTAGAAGCCGAGGTAGAAAAATTAAAGAAAAGTATTGGAATGATGTAAGTGCATCATTTCATCTAAAATATTGTCAGCGCAATTATTATTTGAATCATGATTGGAAATATATTTATTTATAAATTATGTTTAAATGTAATTGTGTCACTGCGGAAAAGCCTGTCAGTGTGCGCGACTATTTTCGTTTCCGCTTCGGCAAATGGGAGTATGTTCGCTCACATTGCAGACGTCTACCAGGTAGACTACGCAGACTTCTTGGGCTTAGGGGTTGACAAATAAGTCCAGGTGTTCCTTCGGGAACACCTTTATTTACGGTGTGTGTGTAAAACGACTATAAAGACACTATTTATTATGAGCAAGCTAAATATTTTAGGAATAGTGAAAGGTATCAAAGCCCAAACTACATATTTGACCCCAATTATAGAGGCAGTATGTAATTCTATAGATTCTATAGGCAAGCGAAAAAATGGGTCAATAGATATAGTTGCTATCAGAGATGGCCAGAAAGGCATTGATGATAATGGAGATTCTTCAAGTTGTGGTTCCATTGTAGGCTTTGATATTATAGATAATGGTGTTGGGTTTACCAAAACTAACCGGGATTCTTTTGATACATACCTTTCAGGGCATAAATATGAATCTGGTGGAAAAGGATTTGGTAGATTTATGTATCTTAAATACTTCCAAAAAGTTTCAGTTGACAGTTATTACAATATTGGAGAAGAATGTTGGCATCGTACATTCGATTTCGGACATAATGAAGAAATCATTGAAAATGAGAAAAACGAATTATGTCAGGATAAAGATATTGCTTGCAAAACAACCTTGCATTTGAAGTCTGCTGTAAAAGGTTATAATGCAGATAAAGGCTTGGAGGTTATTGCCAGAAAACTCGTAGAACGTCTGTTAGTATTTTTTGTTGATACCACCCAAAATATGCCTATTATAACACTGAAAGAAAGTGATGGAAGCAATCCTATTATCTTGAATGATTTTGTTGGTAAGAACAATACTATCCAGTTCGTACAAGAAGAAAGTTTTGAATTGGAAGATAAAAAACATGCCAAACAACAATTTACTGTAAAAGTCTATAAAGTATATTTCTCTCCTATAGCAAACAAGGTGATTTTAACGGCACATAGACGAGAAGTGACTAACAGACCACTTCACAACTATGTTCCAGAGTTTAAGGAGACTTTACTTGATATAGAAAATGGCAAACAGAAGAATTATACAATTCGCTCTTATGTTATTGGAAAATATTTAGATGATCATGTTGATACTGAGCGAGGTGATTTTTCTCTATCTCATACAGAGGATAATCTTTTTTCAGATATTTCTGTAGAGCGTATAGAAAGAGAAGCCAGTGTTATAACAAAGAAATTTTTCAAAGAACATATACAAGAGAAATTTCAAGTGAAGAAGCAAAAAGTGCTGGATTATGTTTCTAAAGTTGCTCCGTGGAATAAAAGCCTATTGAATGATTTGGACTTGGAAAACCTACCAATAGGAATAAAAGACTTAGATCTGGAATTAAGATTCCAACAGATAAAATTTGAGAAAGAACAAAAATCTCGAATAGAAATCCATGAATTGCTAGAATCTCAACAAGACTCAGATGATGTAACTTTCAAAGAACAAGTTGCAGAGTTGTTTTCCAAAGTGACAGAAGAAGGAAAAAATGATTTAGCACATTACGTTTGCAACAGAAAGAAAGTTATAGACCTATATAATAAGTTGCGTGGACGTACAGAGTCAGGAAATGCTCATTTAGAGAGCGAATTACATAACTTGTTCTTCCCAATGATTAAGAATGACAGGGATGTGGATTATGAAGACCATAATTTATGGCTTTTGGATGAAAGGTTAGTTTTTAGCCATTATATAGCATCAGACAAGGTTATCTCTAAAGATATCCATAAAGAACCTGACATCGCTGTGTTTTATAATGAGAAAATGTTCTTCAGAAATGGAGAAAATGTTATCACTTCTCCAATTACTATCGTGGAGTTTAAAAGACCAAAAAGGGAAAACTACCCAGATAATGAGAACCCTATTCAACAGGCTCTAAGATATTCAAGAACAATATTAGATGGAAAGTATGAAATGCCAAAAGGTGTAGAAAAAGTTAAAGTAAATAAGAATAATACTCCAGTCTATATTTATATAGTATGTGATATTGTTGATAAAATAAGAGAATTTGCTGATTTGGCAAATTTATCAGTTAGTCCTGATGATGAAGGATATTTTGGTTACGTATCAAAATATAATGCTTATGTAGAAATTATGTCATTCAGAAAAGTAATAGAGGATGCAACAATGCGCAATAAAATTTTCTTTCATAAATTAGGGTTAGAATAAAATTATGTCAGCGCAAACATCAGATAATAACAACCGAATAGCGAAGAAAGCGTTCCTTCTACATTTTCGAATGCTGTTCTTGATGGTTGTATCGTAGTTTATGAAGCGATGTATATTGCAAGGATGTTGAAATAACAGAGAATATTATGAGCGAGGAACAATACAACGAATTGTTGAAAGCCTATACCAAGAAAGCTTTGACAAGCATGATAAAGGCAGATATACGCAGTAGGTTCCCGGAACCTTATGCAATCCTATATTGTCAGCAGTTTGATAATTTCAAGAACGTTGCAGATTTCTTTGATTTTGCAGTAAAGTTAATGAGAAGATAAAAGAAATGAAATATTTCTCAGATAATGAACAAGGAATGCCACCTCGTACATTGACAGAAATCAATGTGGCTATATGGAACGGCATAGTCTTGATAATAAATGAATTTATCGCCAACTCATCTTTGGCTGCTTCTTTTCCAGAAAGATGTTATGACTCAGGAGAAATTTGCGGATGTGATGAAGCAGCATTGGGTGATGGTATCAAGTCTATTATTCCGAATTTAGGAATGGGGCTTAATCGCTTGACAGAACCAATCGTTTCACCATTTGATATCGATATTGAAGCACAAGACATTAATACCTATGCAGTATTAGACTTGATAGAGTATATTCATCATAATATAAAAGATGTAAGGCAAATTGGAAATTACCATACATTTCTCAAACATTACCATTACTGCATAGATGATAGGGGAGCTAATAGAAAAGCATTCCAAGAGAAAATCAATGAGTTGTTCGAACGCAATGGCTTAAATTATACGTTGACTGACGCTGGGCAAATAGAGCGAGTAGTCCCGTTGCCTCTTAATCTTATCATTCATCGAGTGTTGAATACAAAAGATCCAGAATTAAATAAGCTTGTCTCTGATGCTGCTGGCAAAATACGATTGCCAAAATTAGAGGATAGAAAATTGGCATTGGAGAAACTTTGGGATGCATTTGAACGTTCTAAGACCTATTTTCTAGAAGACGGAAAAGTTGATAAAAGAAAGTCTGTTGATAGAGTGCTAGACAAATTGTCTGGCAATGATTCTAATTTCAGACAGTTGCTGAACGATGAATGCCTTGCATTGACAAAAATAGGTAATGATTATCAGATTCGGCATTTTGAAAAAGGCAAAATTGCCATTGGGAATTCTGACGAAATCGATTACTTGTTTTATCGTATGTTTTCCTATATAAACTTATTTTCTAAGTGTATTGATTGATGCAATATAATGATATAAGCGTTATGACAGCAAAAGAATATTGTATAGCCTTTTGTGATGGCTACTTCTACGCCCAATTAGGCGAGAAACTTACCAATGGTAAAGTGGCAGAACATACACTGGATTTAGCTAAGGAAACGGCTCAGACATGTATGGAGCAACAGATAGCCTATTCTGGTTTTGATGAAAAGCAAAAGCAGGTGATGAAAGAAAAACTTCATGAATGGGCAGATACAGTGATGCAAGGTTTCAAGAAACGTTTGCGTGAGAGCGGCAGATTGATATAATCTTGTTGATGCGCTAGCCGACAAACAATCGCAATCCTATTGCGTTAACAATCATCGGCAGCCCCTTGTGGGCACAGGCTCCGCTGACGATACCAGAACTCTGGCGGAGGCTATAGCGTAGCCAGCTACATCCTCTCGTTCCTGAGGTTTCTGTCCCCCAGAACTGGGGGAACCGAAGGGGGCGTAAAGACTATTGAAAGAGAGGCTTGGTGAGAAAAGTGGAGCCTTCCTTAAGGGTAAGGAAGGACGAGTAGGTTTTCGAAAAGATGACTTCTTTAACGGTAAGGAAGGACGGAGAGGTTTTCGAAACAATATTATTCGGTAGGCGAAGCACCACTAGCATTTTTTATAAGCTACTTTTCGCTTTTGGTGTGGAGCCTACCTTTTTAATTGACGATGAATAATTTATGATGATATTCAATTCATAATTATGGCCGGCGGCGTAGTCAAGGATTTTCGATTGTATGAATGCAAAATCTTTGTAGTTCATACAGCCGATGAAAGTAAGGTCGTAGTTCAGAGAGGAATGGACTATGCTTGTTTGCTCTTTGAAAAAAGAACAGAGGATTAAGGAGTTTGATAAATAGAAAAACAATTCTAATAAATGAAAAAGTTAATAATTGTTGGCGCTGGTGGTTACGCCAAATCCGTATTGGATTCTGTTGACCACATGAATTTTCAGATGGTGGGATTCCTGGATGATATAAAATCCAAAGGAGAAGAACATCAGGGCTTTCCTATTTTAGGTAATACAATTGATTGTATTGTAAATCCAGAAGATTATGTTTATTTTGTTGCTATAGGCAACAATGCAAAGCGTAAAATATGGTTTGACAAATTGAAAGAGAGAAAGTTATCTCTTATTAATGTTATTGATAAATCTGCTCTTGTTTCTCAAGCTGCAACAATTGGTGAGGGTAGTTTTATTGGAAAACTTGCCATATTAAATCACGGAAGTTCTGTTGGTGATAATTGTGTCATCAATACGAGAGCTTTGGTTGAGCATGGTTGCCATATTAAAGATCATGTTAATATCTCAACAAATGCAACATTGAATGGCGATGTTATTTGTGAGGATGGAAGCTTTGTTGGTTCTGGAACAGTTATAAATGGTCAGTTGACAATAGGAACATGGGCTTTGGTTGGTTCTGGAGCTGTAGTCATTAAAGATGTTAAACCTCACACTACAGTAGTTGGGGTTCCTGCTAAAGAAATTGAATCGAAAAGTCATAAATATAACTAGTATGAAACATATATATATAATAGCAGAGATTGGATGTAATCATTGTGGAGATCCAAAGCTGGCAAAGAAAATGGTAGATGAAGCTAAGGCTTGTGGTGTTGATGCAGTCAAGTTCCAAACTTTCAAGGCAGCAGAGCTTATATCGAAATATGCTCCAAAGGCAGATTACCAAAAGGTAACAACTGGCAATGATGAGAATCAATTGGAGATGACCCGTAAGTTGGAACTGCCATATGATGAGTTTATCAAGCTTCGTGACTATGCCGTCAGTTTAGGACTTGATACATTCTCTACACCATTTGATATGGATTCCATTGCTTTTCTGGAACAGCAGAAGCAGGCAATTTGGAAGATTCCATCGGGGGAGGTAACCAATCTTCCTTTTTTGGAGAGAATTGCTAAGTATAAAATACCAAACAAGAAAGTTATCCTTTCAACTGGTATGTGCACGATAGAGGAGATTCATCAAGCTGTGGATATTATTTGTAAGTATGAAGATCCAAAGAATTTGATAATTCTTCATTGCAATACTGAGTATCCAACACCTGATAAGGATGTGAACTTAAGCGCAATAGATACGTTGCATCAAGAATTCCCGGCTATAGAAATTGGCTTCTCTGATCATTCTGTAGGCTATGTAGCTGCTATTGGTGCTTGTATGAAGGACATTGTCCTGATTGAGAAGCATTTTACATTGGACAAGAACTTGCCAGGTCCAGATCACAAGGCTTCTGCAACACCAGAAGAATTAAAGGAACTTTGCCAAAATGTTCGTCGTATAGAAGTTATTGCCGGGGAGGGCGGTAAGAAAGTTACAGAATCTGAAAGACGTAATATTAATATTGCCCGTAAATCTATCGTGGCTCGTAAGGCAATCCGAAAAGGCGAAATTTTTACCGAAGAGAACCTTACCTGTAAGCGCCCGGGCAATGGTGTAAGTCCAATGAGATGGTATGATGTGTTGGGTACGAAAGCAATGCGTGATTTCGGTGAAGATGAATTAATAGAAATTTAATATCTATACAATGAATAATGTATTAACGGTTTATATTGATTGTCGCTCAGATAAAGGGGATACCAATGATTTCTATACGTTGAGCATGTGGGGTAAACCTTGCTTTGAGTATGTATGCGATACAGTTTCAGAAACTGATATTTTTGCCGAAAAATATTTGCTGACAAATTCTGATAAGATTAAGGAGCTCGCATCAAAATATGATTTTAAAGTGACTAGCCAATTACCAGAAGATAAATCTCCCAAAATGTTGATTTCTGGCAAGGCGATTTTCTTGACTAGAGAAACTCTGGTAGATGCTGTTTCTGCATATGTGGGGGGGGTATTTTTACCAATAGTCGGAAAGGTTACTACTGGCGTAGATTTTCTTGAACCTTCTTTTAATAAAAGTTCTCAAGTTGAAGTCGTGCCAGCCTTTATGATTGGAGATGGAACAGAAAGAATCTCGTATTTTGATTTGCCACAGTCTGAGGCTCTTGTAGTCAATTCTGTAAATGATTTCGAGTTGGCTTTAGTCTTGATGAAGAAAAAGTTAGGTCGTAGTCTCTTGACAGAGAGTATATTGAGTCGTATCCAAGAGAAAAAAGATATATTTACACAATGTGATGATGAAAATACTATTTGTTTAGTTGGTCATTCTCAATTGGATAATTGGAACTGTACTGAAATAGCAGGAAAGAAAGTTCGCAATTGTGGCATTAGAGGAATATCCTCTGTAGAGTATAAGCAATATATCTTGGATAGTGAATTACTCAATTGTAAAGCAAATACTTATATCGTGATGCATGGTACAAACGATATCGTTTACCCATATACAGATGAGTTTATTGTCGATAGTATTTCTCATACCTTTGACTACATTTCTCAGCGAAATCCAAAGGCAAAGATTTATTTTCTCACAATTTCCAATACCAATGGGCGACTGGACAGGTCTAACAAGCGTATAGACCAATTAAATAAACGTTTAATCTCAGCCTTTTCACAGCAAGTAACTATTATAGACACCAAACCATTGTCTGATATATTTGATGATTTGCGTTCTGAATATACTTTGGATGGATTGCATTTCTCTGATGAGGGCTATACGCATCTGAAGGCTATTGTAGAAGAGGCTATAAAATAAAAAATAGAATGAAAAAATATAAAGTGGCATTTGTCACAGGCTCACGTGCCGATTATGGAATCGTAAGAAACTATATCGCAAAGCTCAATGCTGATGACGAGGTTGATTTCTCTGTATTAACAACAGGAGCCTTGCTGGCTTCTGAGTTTGGTAGTGCTGTTAATATCATAGAACAAGATGGTTTTCGAATAGATTATAAGGATGCCATCCCGCAAAAAATGGACTCTCTTGATGATACTTGCCACATTATGGCTCAAACTTTGGATGATTTCAGTAAATATTTCTCAGACCATAAGTTTGATCTTCTGATAATATTGGGGGATAGATATGAAATTTATGCAGTATCAATAGCTGCAGCTATGCATCGTGTGCCCATTTTGCATCTCCATGGTGGTGAATTGACAGAGGCAAACTATGATGAGTTTATCCGTCATTCTATAACTAAAATGGCAAATTGGCATATAACAAGTACAGAGGAATATCGTAAGCGAGTAATACAATTAGGTGAGGCTCCAGAAACTGTATATTATCTTGGTGCTTTAGGAGCAGAGAACTGTCTTCATATTGATAGAAATAATGTCCCAGGAGAACTTTTGAATATTAATAATTCATTTGTTGTGCTTTTCCATCCTGAGACCTTAAACGATGTTTCTCCGTTGAAACAGGTAGAACAAGTGTTGACAGCTGTAGAGCCATTTAGCTCAGATTACACCTTTGTATTTATTGGTTCAAATGCAGACACACATGCTGATCAGATTACGAAGAGAGTAAAGCAATTCTGTGAAACACATGAAAATTGCCATTTTTATAGCAATCTTCATCCTGATGCATACCATTATATTGTAAAGCAGTCTGTTGCTCTTATTGGAAATTCTAGTAGTGGTATTATAGAAGTTCCTTCTCTAGGTAGTTTTACTATAAATATAGGTGATAGACAGACAGGTCGCGTTAAAAGTAGTAGCATTTTAGATGTACGTTGCACAGCAGAAGCTATTACTCATGCAATTCGGTTTACTATTTCTCATAAGGATGAACAAATAACTGATACTCCTTATTATAAAGAGCATTCTGCAGAATTGTATTATCAAACTACAAAGAATATTCTGCATGGTGAAAAGCCAAAGTATAAAAAGTTTTTTGATGTCAAACCTTTAAATGTTTAAACGTATGAGACGAATAGCTATTATACCGGCACGTTCTGGTTCAAAGGGTTTAAAAGATAAAAATATAATAGATCTCTGTGGTAAACCTCTTATTGCTTATTCTATAGAAGCAGCACTTGAGACAGGTTTGTTTGATCATGTAATTGTATCAACGGATTCTGAACATTATGCAGAGGTTGCTCAACATTATGGTGCAGAAGTGATGATGAGAGGTGAAGCGTTATCTAATGATAAGGCAACAACCTTTATGGTGTTGGAAGATATATTGAAGAATAGACTTCAGGAGTCTATTGACTATTTTGTTCTCTTACAGCCAACTTCTCCTCTTCGCACCTCCAAGCATATAACAGAAGCTATAGAGAAATTTGAATCAAAGATAGAATATTTTGATTTCTTAGTATCAATGAAGGAAGCTGAACATGCAAAGGTTCTTGTAAATCCTATTGACGATGATGAGAGTTTGAAGTATTTCGATACAGATTTTTCTAACTATAGAAGACAAGGATATAAAGACTATTCTCCTAATGGCGCAATCTTTATTGCTAAGCCTGATTCGTATTTAGAGCAAAAACATTTCTTTGGCGCAAAAGCACTTTCTTATATTATGTCAGCAGAGGATTCTGTGGATATAGACGGGGCATTAGATTTAATTATAGCTAAATCAATAATATTTCAAAAGTAAAACACAAGATAGTTTAAGTTGAAATGGTATCTTAAGCCTTGTCTTTGTGTATATAATCTGCATTTATATGAAAAAAGTTATAACTTACGGAACTTACGATCTGCTTCATCAAGGTCACCTTAATCTTCTTAAGCGAGCTAAGGAACTTGGTGACTACCTTATTGTTGGTGTTACCAATGATAACTTCGATCGTGATCGTGGAAAATTGAATGTTCGCAATAATGTTTTGGAGCGTGTAGAGGCTGTAAAGGAAACGGGTTATGCTGACAAAATTATTATAGAGGATTATGTCGGTCAAAAGATAGACGACATTCAAAAATATGATGTGGATATTTTTGCTATAGGTTCTGACTGGGAGGGTAAGTTTGACTACTTGAATGAATTCTGCCAGGTGGTTTATCTGCCAAGAACGCAAGGCATCTCATCTACAATGCTCCGAAATGAGAGCCAAGAGACCGTTAACATCGGAATCATAGGTTGTGGTCGAATTGCCAAAAGATTTCCTACAGAGGCTTCCTTTGTAAATGGTGTGAATGTTTGCGCTGCTTATGATATAAATAAGGATGCAGTTGTAACTATGTCAAAGGATAATGAGAGTATTTGGGCTTATGCTGATCTGGATAAGTTTTACGATGCAGTAGATGCTGTCTATATAGCAACTCCCCATCTTAGTCATTATGAATATATCAAGAAATCCTTGGAGGTTGGCAAGCATGTTCTTTGTGAAACACCATTAGTCTTAAACAGGGAACAAGCACAAGAGCTATATCAGTTGGCAGAAAACAAGAATGTTATACTGATGGAAGCGAACAAGACGGCTCATTGCCCTGCATTTAATCATTTGATGGTGATGATAAAGTCTGGCTTGATAGGTGAGATAGTTGATATAGAGGCATCTTGCTCTCAACTCTTGGATAAGAAAGGTAGAGAGTTTGATGTAGCTCAAGCTGGTGGAGCTATGCATGAGGAGGGTAGCTATCCTTTGTTACCTATAGTCAAACTCTTAGGTATCAACTATAAAGACCTGACCATATTTAGTCGAATGAGTAACCAGGTGGATGTATATACGCATGGTGTCATGCGCTATCCTAATGCTACTGCATCTTTTAAGGTGGGTATTGGTGTGAAAACAGAAGGTAATCTCGTGGTTTCTGGTACGAAGGGATATGCCTATGTACCAGCTCCTTGGTGGAAAACGGATTATTTTGAACTTCGATATGAAGATCAGAATGAGAATAAGAAGTATTTCTATAAATGGGATGGCTATGGACTTCGTTATGAGATACAGGAATTTATAAGTTGCATCATTAATAAGCGTTTCTCTTCAGCTAGACTTCGAAGGAAAGAAAGCGTATGCATGGCTCAGGTCATGCAACAGTTTGATGAGCGTAAAAACTTCTTTGAAATTTAACGTAGATAATCATGATTAATTTTACTGTAGGCCCAGTGCAGTCTAGTGATGCTGTACGAGCTATTGGTGCAGAACAAGTACCTTATTTTAGAACATCGGAATTTTCTGATGTTATGTTTGAGAACGAGAGACTCATTAAAAAGTTTGCAAAAGCTTCTGATGATTCTAAAGTCGTATTCTTGACTTCTTCTGGTTCTGGTGCGATGGAGACAGCTATCATGAATACCCTTACACCAAATGATAAGGCTTTGGTAGTGAATGGTGGTAGTTTTGGTCATCGTTTTGTTGAATTGCTAGAACTTCATCATGTTCCTTATACGGAAATCAAGCTAGAACATGGTAAGGCGTTAAAATCTGAGCATCTTGCTCCATATGAGGGTCAAGAATATACTGCCTTTTTGGTTAATAAGCATGAGACTTCAACTGGCGTTCATTATGATATGAATTTGATTAGCAATTTCTGCAAGCGAAATAATCTGTTTTTGATTGTAGATTGTATTAGTACATTCTTAGCTGATCCTTTTGATATGAAGGAATTGGGGGCTGATATTATGATTACTGGTAGTCAGAAAGCTTTAGCATGTCCTCCTGGAATTTCTGTAATGGTTCTTTCTCCAAATGCAATTAGTCGAGTTAACAACACCAAGTGTGTATGTCAATACTTTGATTTGCAGATAGCATTGAAGAATATGGAGCGTGGTCAGACTCCTTGGACCCCAGCTGTTGGTATTCTTCGTCAGATTAATGCTCGTTTGAAAGAGATAGATGCAAATGGTGGCGTAGAGGGAGAAATTGCTAGAATCGGTGCTTTGGCAACTTATTTCCGAGATAAAATAAAGGGATTGCCTTTTGAAATTGTCTCAGAATCACTTTCGAATGCAGTTACACCGCTTCATCCAACAACAGCTTCTGCTTATGATATCTTCTTGAAAATAAAGGATGAGTATGGTATGTGGATTTGTCCAAATGGTGGTGATATGAAAGACACCATCTTCCGTGTTGGACATATAGGAGCACTGACTACTGCTGATTATGATATGCTAATTGCTGCATTTTGGGAATTGAAAACTAAAAAGTTCATTTAAAAAACATAAAATGATTTTCAACAGAGTTAAACTGTTAATGCTGTTGTTGATAACAGCGATGGCTGCAAATGCAGAGGAGAGCTTGAAAGAGTCTCCTTTCTCTGCAAGTTTAGAATTGTCCACAAAATATATGTGGAGAGGTATAGAATATGGATCAGCCCCTACTGTATTTCCAATGATTGGCTATAATACGCATGGATTCAATGCATTTGCTATGGGAGGTTATGCCATTGATGGTAGTCATCAGGAAGTTGATTTAGGTGTATCTTATACAGCCAGTGAGTTTACTGTTGGTGTGTCTGATTATTATTATCCTTCTTCCGTTGGTGAAAAAGACCAGTACTTCAAGTTGAGTAATCGCGAGACAGGACATTGGGTAGAGGCATACGCCACATGGGCAGGAACAAAGGTACCTTTGTGGGTTACGATATCAACTTATATCTTTGGAGCAGACAAAAATGCGGATGGAAAGCAGATGTATTCTTCGTATGCAGAGGTTGGTTACACCCACTCCTTTACTGAAGATAATAATATAGCTTTATGTGTAGGAGCCAATTTGAACAAGGGCTTTTATACTAACAACGGTAGTGGATTCAGTGTGGTTAATATCAATGCCAAGTATAGTACGGCTTTTAAGTTTGGTAGTTACAAACTTCCTGTCAGTGCCAGCTATGTGTTGAATCCCTATATGAATAAGTCGTATTTCACAATGTCACTTTATTTTGGATTATAATGAAAACAGCTGTTATTTTATCGGCAAGACAAGATAAGGATACCAGCATTCCTTATCCATTGAAGCCTTATTACGAGAATTCTTGTTTGATAGATAGAACTATCGAGGCTTTGGCGGCACTCAACTATGACAATATTCTCTTAATAGTGGGGGGGCAAGCTCAACAGTATCAGCGATACGCATCAGAGACAGTTCGTCTGGTATTGAATCCAGACTTTAAGTTTACTTCTTCGATGGGTTCGCTTGCTATGGCAGCACCTTATGTCAAGGATGATTTCCTGTTGGTAGAGGGCGATACGTTCTATGAGTATAAGGTCCTAAAAGAACTTTCTGAGACAAAAAACGAAAATTGCTTTGCCATTACGGAAGAGTCTGGTAGTGGGGACGAGGCTTTTGTTGAAACTCGCAGTGGATATATCACCAAGATAAGCAAGGATCGTCATCAAATATGTAATTTCGAGGGTGAGCTATTGGGTATCGTCAAGATTTCCAAGCACTCTTTTGACCGAATGATGAACAAGTGGAAAAACAGCAATAATCCTTATCTCAACTATGAGTACTTGCTGTTTGATTCTACTGATGTTTTGGACAGGCCTTATATCAAGTTTACCAATTTGATTTGGGGAGATGTGGATTGTGAAGAAGATTTCAATAAGCTTCGCAACTATATCTATCCTAAGCTTCGCAGAAAGGAAAATCCATTTGATTACGAAAACTTGATTTCATACCTAAAGGTTATCTTCCCTAATGAACAAATAGAGAATGAGGTGAAGATAAGCCAGATAGGAGGCATGTCAAACAAGAACTTTAAGGTTACTAAGGGCTTATATGAATATGTACTTCGTGTACCAGGAATTGGTGCAGAAGGTATGGTGGTGCGAAGCAATGAGGAACAAAACTCCTTGCAAGCTTGCAAGATGGGTATAAATCCTCCAATCAGATACTTCAATTCTGAGACGGGTATCAAACTTGCAGACTTTGTAAAGAACGCGGAGACATTGAATAGGGCGACCATTCAGCGACCATTAAACATGAAGAAAATAGCCAATATCTTCAGAACTTTACATCATTCTCATGTTCGCTTTGGTAATGAGTTTAATGTATTTAAGGAAATATTGAACTATGAGCATTTACTGGTGAAAGCTGAAGGAAAAATGTATGAAGGCTATGAACCCATAAGAAATAAGGTCTTTCAGCTTGAAGATTACCTGAATCAATTAGGGGTATCAGTAAAGCCATGTCACAATGATCTCGTAGCCGAGAATTTCTTGAAGGCTGAGGATGGAACCATTTATCTGATAGACTGGGAATATTCAGGAATGAACGATCCTATGTGGGATATTGCAGCCTTATTCTTGGAAAGTGATTTTACAGACGAAAGCAAGGATTATTTTCTCAGTCATTATTTCGATGGCAATGAACCTGAGAATGCTAGAAAGAAAATATTGGTATATCAGATATTAATGGATTATTTGTGGGCTGTATGGACTTGTATCAAAGAAGCACAGGGAGATGATTTCGGAACTTATGGTATGGATAGATACACAAGATCAATAGAAAACTTAAAGAAGATAGAATTATTATGAAAGCAAATACATCGGCGCTGATGCGCAAAGGTTATGTCACGGGAGTTTTCTCAGGTATGACATGGGGATTGGATACCGTACTTATAGGTGTTGCGATGGCTATGTCCCCTTTTGTAGAAAATCCTATTCTTCTTGTAGGAGGAACTTTTATCTGTAGTATGCTTCATGATGCCTTTGCAGCATTATGGATGCTCATCATCATGGGTTTCAAAGGTCGATTAAGAGATTTATGGCCAGCTATTAAGTCGAAGGATGGGTTGTTTTGCGCATTGGGGGCTTTGTTTGGCGGTCCGCTTGCCATGACTTTTTATATGTTGGCGATAGCTAAGGGAGGTGCGGCACTTACAGCTACGGTAACAGCCTGTTATCCGCTTTTGGGTTCTGCCATGGCTATGATTATTCTTAAAGAGAAAGTTCGCTTGCGTGGATGGTTAGGGCTTCTGATATGTATTTTGGGTATCATCTACATCGGTTATACTCCAGAGAGCGATACAAATGTGAATATTATCGGTGGTATTATGCTGGCAGCGGTTGCTGCTATAGGTTGGGCAACTGAAGGTGTTGTATGTGGCTATGGCATGAAGGCTGGAAACGTAGATCCTCAGATGGCTTTGCTTATTAGAGAGTTGACATCGGGTGTTAGTTACATATTGATAGTTGCACCGATTATGATAGGCGGGTATGGAGATATGGTTGAAGGAACCATAGCTGTTTTCAGCGATACAGCTTGTTGGCTCACTTTGCTCTTTACTGCTCTCATTGGTATGGGATCATTCTTCTGTTGGTACACCGCCATAGACTTGATTGGTGCAGCAAAGGCTTTGTGTTTGAATGTAACTTATTCATTTTGGGCCGTTGTCTTTACCTTTATCTTGGTTGGCAGTGCTTTATCTGTGAATATTATAGTAGGTTCTATTTTAGTTGTAACTGGCGTAACGGTAGCTACGTTGGTGTCAAGAAAGAAAAATAAATAAAAGTATGAATGCAATTATATTGGCTGCAGGCATGGGAACACGCCTGCGCCCTTTGACAAATGACCGACCAAAATGTTTGGTTGAAGTAAATGGTATCCCTATGGTGGAACGCCAGATACAATTCTTGAAAGAGAAAGGTATTGATGATATTACTCTGATTTCAGGATATAAGGCTGAAGCCTTGGATTTCTTGAAAGAAAAGTATGGAGTAGATATTGTCTTCAACGATAGATACGATTCTTGTAATAACATCAATTCCTTGTATATCGTTAGAAATAGATTCCATGACTCATACGTGATGGAAGGCGATGTTTATATGGATAAGAATGTTTTGCTATCCGAAGTTTCCCAATCTACTTATTTCGCCAAGAAGAAAAAATACGAGAATGAATGGGGATTGGAAGTAGATGAGAACAACAAACTTGTGAAGATAAACATCGGTGCAGGTGATGGCTTTCTGATGAGTGGAATCTCATATTGGAAGGCTGATGACTGCAAGAAAATCATCAAGCACATGGAGGAGGTTTATGCCACTAAGGATTACACCAATCTTTATTGGGATAATATGGTGTTGGATATTTATCCTGAATTAGATATACATGTGAAGGAGATAAATGGAATCTATGAGATAGATACACCTGAAGAGTTAAAGGAAATTGAGTTTAAACTATTATAGTATGAAGAAGTGTATAATATTATATACTGCAAATTATTGTGCAAAAATTAAGAACTATTTTTGTGTTGATGATTTGGTTAGTAAAGGTGTTGATGTAGAGTTTTGGGATTTAGGTCCTATAACTTTAAATGAGCATTTGGCAAATGTTGAGACTCCTGGTTTGATAATACGCAGAGTTGAGAATAAAAAAGAATATGAAGTTTTGATAAAGGAGAATACTAATGCTGTTTTCTTTTCTTTTATGAATTATGCTTGGTATTCGTTTATTGTCTACAGAATGTTGTCTAAATATAATTGTGATATCGTATATTGTACTTCAGGATGTTTGCCTCCATTATCTTCTTCGAAAGGTATAAAGATCATAGCACGCTTAAATGCTAAGCAACTTATTGCTAGAATAAAAGGTCGATTATATCGTTTTTTATTAAAGAGTAAACTTTTTAAGCCAGCAAAAATTGTATTGCAGTCATGCAGGGCTGCAACATGTGATTATAAAACTTCTGATTCAACAGTATTTGTTGGTTGCAATTCTGGAGATTATCAGGGATATCTGTCTGTTAAAAGTTCGCTCAATCATAGTGATAATAAAATAGGGCGTTATGTTGTTTATATAGATCAATATCTACCTTTTCATAATGATTTTACACTTAGAGGTGTGCAGCATATTAATGCAGAAACATTTTATAGATCAATAAATTTGCTTTTTGCAAGAATAGAAAAGAAATATGGATGTGAAGTTGTTATTGCTGCACATCCTTCATCTTTGAAATATGAAGAGCATGATTTCTTTTGTGGAAGAAAAGTTTATTATAACAGAACTGCGGAATTAATAAATCAATGTATTGGAGCTATTACTTGTAACTCTACCGCAATCTCTTTTCCTGTAATTGACAAAAAGCCAATTTTAATATATACTTCCAATGACATAGAAAGTAGATACTTGTTTTTTAATACACTTTTGTTTCCTAAGTTGTTGGATTTGGAGTTCGTAAATATTGATGAATGTTCTGAGGTATATTTCAGAGACGTTAATATGCATAGATACGAGAAGTATAAATATGATTATTTGACAACACCAATCTCAGAACACATTAATAATTCTGATATAATCATTTCTGTTTTAAACAATAATTATAAAAAGTATATTTATCATGAGTAATTTAAAGAAAATAATTAAGAAAATAGTTCCTGAGTTTGTTCTCAAAATGAGAAGAGAATTTATGCTTGATCAGCAAAGAAAAAAATTCCATAAAGGATGTAAGGAACTGTTGTTTAAAGTTGATGATATCCTTAAGGAAAATGGTATTCCTTACTGGTTGACCTATGGTACACTTTTAGGGGCATATAGAGAGCATAATTTTATAGCACATGATTATGATTTGGATGTTGCTTTGGATATTAGATATCTTGAAAAAATTAAGCCTTTGATGCTTTCGAATGGTTTGAAACTCAAATTTGAAGTTCATTTCGGTTCTTGGGAAAATCCACAAAATGTAGAATATCGCTTTGAGTATAATCAGACCTTTATAGACTTTGATTTTTATATTGTATCTGAACATAGTGCTTATACTTATAATCCTATGCTTGTTAAAAATATAGATTATCAAGAGAAGAATAAATTATTGCCTGTTATAGTTGAAAAAATAGATAATCCTTTTGAAGGACTTGCCAGTTTTTCATTCTTAGGTAGAGAGTTTATGGTTCCAAGCAACACTGAAGAGTTTATTAAAGCTAATTATGGACCTAATTGGCGAACTCCAATTAAAGATTTTGATTATCATTCCTGTGCTTCAAACATAACTGCTATGCCTAGTGAGAAGTTCCCGGGATTTATGGTAAACTATTGATTTATTGATGATGGCAAAAAATTATAGGCAGAAATATCTTAAGATTTATTTTTGGCAAATCCTTTCTGTATTATTAGGTTTTTGTTCTTTGTTTATAGTTGTACCGTATTTGTCTTCTAATAAGATAATTTTTGGTATCTATAGTGTTTGTACTTCTCTAACGATCTTTTTTTCTTATGCGGATTTAGGTTTTTTGGCTGCTGGTACCAAATATGCAGCCGAATATTATGTACAAGGTAAACGCTATGAAGAAATCCGGATTATTGGCTTTACTGCTTTTGTGATGGTCTCTATTTTTTCATTTCTTGCTTTGGTTATTGTGATTTTAGGATGCTGTCCGAAATTATTGATTCCAGAGCTGGTAGTAGGGACAAAGATGTATAGTATTTCTAGGAATCTTCTATTGATTTTAGCTTTTTCTTGTCCGATAATTATAGGGCAAAGAATTCTTGGGTTAATATTTACTATTAGAGTTGAAGATTATAAGTATCAACGAATAATGATTTTAGGTAATATTACCAGAATTCTATCTGTCTTTGTGTTTTTTGGGAAAGGTAGATACTTGATAGTTGAATATTTCTTTTTTTATCAGATTGTTAGTCTATGTATTGTGTTGTTTGGTTTGCTGTATTCAAGAAAGTATGGATACAAAATCCGTGAATTGATACATTGCTTTAAATTCGATAAGGAAATTTTTGAAAAAATGAAAAAGTTGAGCGTTACAGCTTTACTTTTATCATTAAGTATGATAGTTTATTATGAACTAGATCAGATAGCTATTTCTCATATATTGGGAGTGGAATCAGTGGCTCTTTATGGTGCTGCTTTATCAGTTTTAACTTTGGTGAGAACTTTTAATTCAATAGTTTATTCGCCATATGCATCAAGATACAATCATTTTGTGGGACTTGGAGATTATGATGGACTTAATAGCTTCGTCAATAAAATGATAATTATGTTTGCTCCTATATTAACAGTTCCTATAATTACTTTGTCTTTTTTGGCTAAACCTTTTGTAGCCAGTTGGCTTGGTTCCAATTATGTTGATGCATCTTTGTTGGTTACATTTTTGGTATTGAGTTTTATACCGAATTTTGTTAGAGATCCACTTACAAGCTATTTGGTAGCAAAAGAGGATAATCGTATTCTTGTGAAATTTAATATATTAATGCCTTTTTTATATTGGTTAGGAATTATTCTAACCATTCGTAATTGGGGACTTTTATCGTTTGCGTTTTTCAAGTTTATAATTCCTTTTTTGCCTGCTGTTGGATATTGGATTGTTGTTAAAAAAGATTTTTGTGCTATTGGGAAAAAGTTGGTATCTTTTATAAAGGTATTGAAAGTTGTTGTTCCTCCTCTTTTTATGGTGATGATTATTTCTGCGATAGTATATCCTCATATGTGTTTTGAAAAAAATAGTATGTCTTTGGGGTATAATATTTTTGTAATGTCTCTTTGTGTTATAGGAGGTCTTCTTGTATCAATACCATTTAATGATTATTATAAGGAAGAAATTAAACGAATAATTTATAAAATAACTAGTTATGGCATTTAATAACATTTATAAAGGTAAGAAAGTTCTTATTACGGGTAATACCGGTTTTAAGGGCTCGTGGTTGACAACTTGGCTCACTATGTTGGGAGCTGATGTTTATGGTTATTCTTTAAGTGTACCTACCAATCCTTCGATGTTTGAAACTCTTCATCTTGAGGATAAGATACATCAGCACTTTGGGGATGTTCGCAACAAAGAGGAGTTTAACGATTATGTGCAGGAAGTTCGTCCGGACTTTTTGATTCATTTAGCTGCCCAGGCTTTGGTGCTTACATCCTATAGAGAGCCATTTGACACGATGACTACCAACATTATTGGTACTGCTGTTGTATGTGAGGCAATCAAGAACATTGATTGGGAATGTACTTGTGTATTGATCACTTCAGATAAGGCCTACGATAATGTAGAGTGGATATGGGGATATCGTGAGACTGATGGCCTTGGTGGTAAGGATATCTATTCAGGTTCTAAAGGTGCTGCTGAGCTTGTAATTAAGAGCTATTGGCATTCTTTCATCAATAAAATGCCTAATATTAAGTTTGGTGTAACCCGAGCTGGTAATGTTATCGGTGGTGGTGATTGGGCTAAAGATCGAATCATCGTGGATTGTGTAAAGGCTTTCTCTGAGGGTAAAACAGTTGAAATCCGTTCTCCTAAGGCTACAAGACCTTGGCAACATGTATTGGAGCCATTGTCTGGCTATCTTACTTTAGGTCAATATTTGGCAGAGGGTAAATGTGAAAATGGTGAGCCATACAATTTTGGTCCACGAGCAGAACAAACAAAGACTGTTTTTGAACTTGTTCAGGATTTGGCAACCCTTTGGGGCCTTGATAAAGATAAAGCAGCTAAGTTGACTGGTGATGTACCTTTTGAGGAGGCTACTCTTTTGAAACTTAATTGTGATAAGGCTCTTGCATATCTTCATTGGCACTCTACGCTTCATTATGAGGAGTGCGTGCATTTTATAGCAGAATGGTATCGTGCTTTCTATGTTGAGAAGGATAAAGACATGTTTGAGTTGACTATACAACAGATTAAGGCTTATGAGGATGCTGCACAGAAGCAGAATCTAGAATGGGCAAAATAAAAGATATAAACAATGGAAAATAATTTGATAGAAGGGGTCTTATTGACCCCTCTAAAACAAATTGCACATCCTAAAGGTGACGTGTTTCACGCTATGAAATGTGTAGATCCTGGCTTTGAGGGGTTTGGTGAAGCTTATTTTTCTAGTATCATCAACGGATTGGTTAAAGCTTGGAAACGCCATTCAAAAATGACGCTTAACTTAGTTTGTATTGTTGGCAAGATTCATTTTGTCTTATATGATGGACGAGAGGATTCACCAACATTCGGGAAGTTTATGGAAGCAACATTGTCTCCTGATTCTCCAGAACTCTATCGTAGAATAACTATACCTCCAGGGGTATGGATGGCTTTTATGGGAATTGCAGAAGGTAAGAGCATCTTACTGAACGTAGCAAATATACCTCACGATCCTAATGAACAGGTCAATTTGCCAGGAGAAGAGTGTGGTATTACATTTGATTTTAATCATATAAACTTAAATGTATGAAAGTAGTTTTATTAGCAGGTGGCTTTGGCTCACGAATCAGTGAGGAAAGTCAGTTTAAACCAAAGCCCATGATTGAGATTGGCGGTATGCCAATTTTATGGCATATTATGAAAGAATATGCTTATTACGGCTATAATGAGTTTGTTATATGTGCAGGTTATAAACAAGAGTATATTAAGGATTGGTTCGCTAATTATTTCTTGCATAATTCTGATGTAACTTTCGATTTTACACATGATAAGAATGAGATGGTGATTCATCATTCAAATCTAGAACCTTGGAAGGTTACAGTTGTAGATACTGGTTACAATACCTTAACGGGTGGAAGAATTAAGCGTATAAAAGAGTATGTTGGCAATGAGACTTTCATGATGACGTATGGTGATGCTGTATGTGATGTTGAAATAGACAAATTAGTTGAATTTCACAAAAGTCATGGAAAAATAGCCACTCTTACAGCTGTGATTCAAGCACAGGATAAAGGTGTACTTAACATTGATGAGAATAATTCTATTCGTTCGTTTAGAGAGAAAAATCTAACCGACGGTGTACCAATCAATGCTGGTTATATGGTTTTAGAGCCCAAAGTGTTTGATTATATTGAAGGTGACCAGACTATTTTTGAAAAAGGACCTTTGAGCCAACTTGCTGCAGAAGGGGAACTGATGTCGTATAAGCATCGTGGCTTTTGGCAGTGTATGGACAATATTCGTGAGAAGAATCTTTTGGAACAGTTACTGTTGGATGGTGTTGCTCCATGGAAACGATGGGAAAGTGAAATCCCTGTAATTAAGTAGAACTTTTTAAATATTAAGAAAATGAGATTATCAAAGTCTGTTGTTGGCTATAAGGAAGCCAGTGCTGTATCCGATATTATTATTAATTGTGGATATTTAGGTATGGGGGAATACGTAGGCCTTTTTGAAAAAGAAATAGAGGAATACGTTGGTAATCCAAATTATAAGGCGGTTTGTGTAAATAGTGGAACTGCTGCATTACATCTAGCTATTGCTGCAATTACAAAGCCAGGTGATGAAGTGCTAGTTCCTACATTTACATTTGTGGCAACTTATCAGGCTATTATCGCTGCACATTGTGTGCCTGTTAGTTGTGATATTGATCCTGATACCCTGCTTATTGATTTGGCTGATGCTGAAAAGCGTATTACGGATAAGACTAAGGTGATATTGCCGGTTTTTTATGCAAGTAATACGAGTAATCATGCTGAAGTTTATGCTTTTGCAAAGAAACATAATCTTCGTGTGGTAGAGGATGCAGCACATGCTTTTGGATGTGTTCAGGATGGCAAGAAGATAGGAGCTTCTGGGGATATGATCTGTTTCAGTTTTGATGGTATTAAGAATATCACTTCGGGTGAAGGTGGTTGTATTATGACTTCTGACCCTGAGGCTTTACAGTATGTTCAAGATGCCCGTTTATTAGGCGTAATGAAGGATTCTGAGAAACGTTATGCTGGTCTTCGTAGCTGGGACTTTGATGTTCAAACTCAGGGCTACCGTTATCATATGAGTAATATTTTTGCTGGTATTGGTAGAGTACAATTGAAACGATTAGACTCAGAGTTCGCACCAAAGCGCAAGAGTCTAGCAAAGCGTTACTATGAGAATTTACATGATGTTGCTGGCGTAAAGTTGATCAAAGGTATCGATTTTAATAATACAATATCATTCATTTATCCAGTGATGATTCAGAATGGTAAGCGTGATGCAATTAAGCATATTTTGAATGAGGCAGGAGTACCTACAGGTGTTCATTATAAACCAAATCATTTGCTCAGTTTGTTTAAAACTAGCTATGAGTTGCCTGTATCAATGCAGGTTTATGAGGAAATTATGACTTTGCCAATGCATCCTGAATTGTCTTTGGAGGAAGTTGATAGAATTTGTAATCTTATTAAAGAGAATGTATAATGGAACACTCACCTTTAATTAGTATAATTATCAATTGCTTTAACGGAGAAAGATTTCTCCGTGAAGCGATTGATAGTGTAATTGCTCAAACCTATTCAAATTGGGAGTTGATTTTTTGGGATAATCAATCGACGGATTCTACTGCAAATATTGTGAGAAGTTATCATGACGATAGAATCCGCTATTTTTATGCACCGGAACATACTTCTTTAGGTGAAGCAAGAAATCTTGCGTTGGAAAAAGCTAATGGTGTGTATATTGGTTTCTTGGATTCTGATGATAAATGGTTGCCTTCTTTTTTGTCTGAATATGTTAGTGTGATAAGAGAGAATCCTTCTGCAGTTTTGATTTATTCAAATTATTATTGCTGTGAAAATTCCAAAATGTGGATAGCATATAAAAATAAATGTCCTGGAGAAATAAATGTTTGTGATTTGTTAAGTAGATATGATGTTGCAATCTCTTCGGCATTATTTAAATCTGATATTGTAAAAATCCAGAACATTAGATTTAACGCTAATTTCTCGTTGATAGAAGATTATGATTTTTTTATTAGATTAGGAGTTTGTGGCAAGATCCTTTATGTCTCTAGTCCTTTGATGATATATCTGTACCATCAAAATAATCTGTCTCATTCTTCAAAATGGGTTGATGAATTTAGATATTTATTGTCACAAATAAATAAGGAATCTTTGGCTTATAGCGAATTGATAAAGTATAGAAATGTTATATGTAAGCGTGCTTACTATGTTGAGGCTAATTATTATGTGTTTTCTGGGCAAAGGAGAAAGGCTTTGTGCATAATCTTTAAATATATATTCAGGTATCCGATATTTATTGTGTTATTACTGAAAATAATTTGTGGTCCTAATAATTTAAGAAAGTTACATATAATAAAACAAAAGGTTTGATAATATGAAGTATGATTGGCTAGAATCTCATGGAAAGAACGAAAATCTATTCTTGTTAATGTTTTTCTCTCCATTGCTAGGCGCTTCTGGTTTTTGGTATATTCTTTTCATCATATATTTGCTTTTTGCTCTATGGCATCATAAAGAAAGAATATCTAAATGGGGCATTTTTTATGCATTTCTTTATATATTATTTTTGTTTGAGAAATATGACCAGATTCCTGATACTGGTATTTGGTTTGCTACAGCGAAATTTTATATGGGATGGGCTGTCGTAACAGCTACATTGTATTTCTCGAAAACAGCAATTAATATTAATAAAATTCTATTATTGCTAAGTGCAGAAATACTCTTTGAATTTTTGCTGATTAATACAGTTGTTCCTACAAGTATATTGCCTAATTATCCTAAGTTGGATGATGAAATTATGACAGGCTCTTTTTTCCGAGTTTATAGTATTGGGTGTAATGCAACAACAACATCTACTATATTAATTATGTTATTAGCTTATAGAGAATCTCTGATAAAAAGAAGTTGCTTGGCATGTTCTAGATTACAAGAAAGAATTATTTTTTTGTTGTCAACATTTGCTGTCGTTGTCTTGGGCTCAGGAACTGGTTTCTTCTTGTTTTTACTTTTAATTTTGTATAAATTTAATTTGTATAAATTAAAATATGTGGCAGTGTTGTTTGCTTTGTTGGCTGGTATTGTTGCATTCTTTATTTATATAAAAGTTAATGAGGATTCTCTGTTCCAAAGGTTGTCTGGTGAATATCTTGTTTTTTTATGGGATTATAAATTTGATCAAATTTTAAATTTAATTAAGCAATATAATGTTACCAATATATTTTGGGGAGCGACTTTCAAATACTCAAAAGAAGCGCTAATATGGGGAGATTTTGCTTTTTTGGAGTATTACATTTCTATGGGTGTAGGAGGAATTGTACTATTTGTGTTATATCTTCTAAAGTACATTAATAGAATTAATTTTTTTCCTATATTAATTGGTGTGATTGGTGCTTTTCATTATGGCGGAATTTGTACATTTCCAGGACAGTTGATTTTAGCTTATTGCGTTTTGTTAAATAAAAGAACTTTGGCATATTATATGAAGCCAAATAAAAAATAGTTTTTGTTGAAATTATGAAAGTTTTACATGTAGTACCCTCTCTTGAAGTTGGTGGTGTACAAAGATTTGTTACTGATCTTTTGCCTCAATTAGCTAACTATTGTCAAGTAACTCTTTTAGTATTTAAAAGAGTTGATATGTATAACGAGAAGGTCTTGAATGAGGCAGGAATAGATATACTTAGTTTAAATGCGGCAAAGTATTATGATATAAGAAATGTGATCCCATTTTTAAAGATTGCTAAAGATTTTGATGTTGTTCATTTGCATAGTACGCCATCATTATATACTGCAGCAATAGCATCTATATTCTATAGAATGAATTTGGTGTTTACTATGCATACAACAAATAGTAGAGTTCGAAATAAATCGTATATGCGTTTTTTTGAAAGATGGGTATATTCTAAATGTCGAAAGATTATTTCAATTAGTCAAGGTGCACAAGATGCTTTGCAAAATTGGTTACATGATAGTGGAAGTAAGTATAAAGTAATTTTTAATGGTATAAATTTGTCAAGATATATAAGCCAAGAGTTAGGATGTTGCAAGGAAAAAGTAATAGTGATGGTTTCTAGATTTGATGTATCTAAAGATCAAAAGACTTTAATACGAGCAGCTAAGTATCTTCCAGATGACGTAATAATAAAATTTGTTGGGGATGGGGTAACTTTACAAGAATGTATGGAACTTGTACAGAATTCCAAATTGGATAATAAAGTATATTTTTTGGGATCAAGAAATGATGTTCCACAGATTCTTTCACAAGCTTATCTTGTTGTTCAGTCTTCTAATTGGGAGGGTTTTGGATTATGCGTTGTTGAAGCTATGGCTACAGGGGTGCCGGTTATCGCTTCCAATATAGTAGGCTTAAAAGAAGTTGTTGAGGGAGCTGGTGTTTTATTCGAAGCAGGCAACGAACAGGATTTAGTGAGACAAATTAATACTTTATTGAATAGCGAGTCAATTTATAAAAATATAGCTTTGTGCTGCAAGAAACGTGCAGAAGCATTTAGCATAAGTAAAACGGCTGAAGAATATATGGACGTTTATCATAGTCTCCAATAGATTGATTGTTAAAAAAGATGTATATATGAGATTTTCTGTTTTGTTATCCCTTTATTATAAAGAAAAGCCTCTTTATCTAGACTTAGCTTTAAAAAGTATATTTGAGCAAACTGTTAAGCCTAATCAGGTTGTATTGATTTTAGATGGTCCTATAGGAAAAGAACTTTTAGCAGTTGTCAGCTCTTATGAAAGAAAATACAAATCGTTGGAAGTTTTTCCTCTAGAAATCAATCAGGGATTAAGTGTGGCTTTAAATATAGGATTGGAAAAATGTCGTAATGAACTTGTATTCAGAATGGACACTGACGACATTTGTTATCCTAATCGTTTTGAGCGTGTTCTTAAAGAGTATGATGATTTTCCAGAACTAGAGGTCGTTGGATCTTTTGCTACAATGATAGATGAAAGTGGTGAAGCGATACAGCAGATGTCTGTTCCATTAAAGCAAGAGGATATCTATCGAAAAGTATGGACTTGTCCATTTATTCATCCTACAGTTTCTTTTAAGCGGTCATCCCTTTTACGAGTTGGTAGTTATAATCCCAACTCGGGTCCTCGACAGGATGATTATGAACTTTGGTTTCGTTGCGTAGAATCTGGTCTCAAATGCAAAAATATCGGCGAGCCTTTACTTTATTATCGATTTTTTAAAGATAGTATTAACAGAAACAATCTGAAAGTAGGGTGGTGGCGTGCTAAAGTTGGCTTGAATGGATCTTGGAGATGTAAGTGTTCACCTATTGCTTATTTAGGTGTATGTTATCCTTTGGTTAGAGCATGTATGCCTTCATTTGTACGTGGTTTGATGTATAAGCTTTCAGATATGTTAAATCCTAGAATGAAATAAAATAATGATAAAAGTTTTGATTACAGGCGCAGGCTCTTATGTAGGTGAGAGCGTGCGCAAATATATTCTTTCTACATCATCTGATTTCGAGATAGATGCTGTGGATACAATGGGGGATAATTGGAAGAAGGCTGATTATTCTCAATATGATGTGGTGTATCATGTGGCTGGTATTGCTCATGTGAACGCTGATCCTAAGATGGAACCTTTATATTATAAGGTGAATCGCGATTTGACGATTGCTGTTGCTGAACATGCTAAGGCTGCAGGAGTGAAGCAGTTTATCTTCATGTCGAGTCAGATTGTCTTCCATGAGAGTCAGTCGCTGAAGAGTGAGGTGCTGACCAAGGATACCAAAGAGAATCCTAATGGCTTCTATGGAGACTCTAAGCTTCAGGCTGAAATTGGCCTTCATAAGTTGGAGGATGAGAACTTCAAGGTCTGCATCCTTCGTCCTTGTATGATTTATGGTCCGAAAGCGAAGGGTAATTTCCCAAGACTGGCGAAGCTTGCAACGAAAGTTCCTTTCTTCCCATGCTGGCATAACAAGCGTTCGATGTTGTATATCGACAATCTCGCTGAGTTCGTGAAGCAGGCTATGCTTAGAGGTTTGTGTGGTACTTTCTATCCTCAGAACAAGGAGCTGGCTGATACCGTAGAAATCATCCGTTTCTTTGCGAAGCAGGCTGGTCATAAGGTATGGATTAGCCGTATCTTCAATCCGTTCGTATGGCTTGGCTCTTTCGTGCTTCAGCCAATCAACAAAATGTTTGCTACCTACTATTATGAACCATCTATGTCGAAAATGGATTTCGACTATCAGCTGGTCAGCTTTGAGGAAAGCTTGAAGAGGGTAGCGGAGGGGATGAAAGAAGGATAAAGTCCTTCTTTCAAATCTTCTGTAGATATTCCAACCACCTTTTAATAAAATACTTATGGTAACATATATCATTATTTTCATTCTTCTTCTTATAGCAGAACTTATCTACTTCCGCATTGCGGATAAGTGTAATATCATTGATAAGCCGAATGAACGCTCATCACACTCTTCTATCGTGTTGAGGGGTGGTGGCATCATCTTCCTGATAGGGGCTTGGATATGGAGTGGATTCTTCGGATTCCCTTATCCTTGGTTCCTGGCTGGTTTGACATTGATTGCTGGTATCAGCTTTGTGGATGATATTCGCTCGCTGCCTGACAGTGTGAGATTGGTGGCGCAGTTTGCATCTGCTGCCCTGGCTTTCTATCAGCTGGATATCTTGCATTGGTCTATGTGGTGGGTGGTTATCCTGGCACTCATCGTATATGTGGGTGCTACGAATGTCATCAACTTCATGGATGGTATCAATGGTATCACGGCTGGTTATTCGCTGGCGGTATTGGTACCTCTGGCATTGGTGAATATGAATGAGGAGTATATGGAGCAGAGCTTGGTTATCTCTACCATCCTCGCATCATTGGTATTCTGTATCTTCAACTTCCGACCAAAGGGTAAGGCGAAATGCTTTGCCGGTGATGTGGGATCTATCGGTATCGCCTTTATCATGTTGTTCCTCCTGGGCAACGTCATCATCAAGACTCAGGATGTTACCTGGCTTATCTTCCTGTTGGTATATGGTGTGGATGGCTGTCTGACGATTGTTCATCGCATTATGTTGCATGAAAATCTGGGTGAGGCTCATCGCAAGCATGCTTATCAGTTGATGGCAAATGAGTTGAAGATAGGTCACGTGAAGGTGTCTTCCTTGTATATGGCTATGCAGTTGGTGATTTCATTGGGATTTATCTATCTGTGTCCTGATAATGTTGCGTGCCACTGGATGTATCTTGTGGGCGCATTGCTTGTATTGTCACTTGCTTATGTACTTTTCAAGAAGAAGTATTATCATCTTCACGAGGAGTATCTTGCTTCTCTTAAGAAATAAGAATCATGAATACATTGGAAATAAACAAAGATTTCTTGGATTCTCTTTTTGCCAAGGCAAAGGAGAATCCTCGCTTGCGCCAGAACTATGATCTTCGTACAAGTGCCGAGGATCAAAGCCAGAGAATGCTCAATGCTCTGCTGCCTGGTACTGAAGTGGCGATACATCGTCATCCGAACTCATCAGAGAGCGTCATCTGCCTTTGTGGCAGAATGGATGAAGTGATATACGAGGAGGTGGTATCGTATCTGCAGGATGGTGGGGATACCGTAAGAAAGGTTTCTTATCAAGAGATTGAGAGAATCCATCTTAATCCGAAGAATGGAGCGTATGCATGCCAAGTGCCTAAAGGGGCATGGCATACGGTAGAGGTATATGAACCTAGCGTCATCTTTGAAGCGAAAGATGGGGCGTATGGGGAGGATGGAAGTGAAATTCTTCGAACCACCTAGTTCCTCCTTCCAAGGAGAACGCCACATCTCTCACCAAGCCTCTCTCTTGCCCGAAGAGAGAGGATGTAACCGCCCTCCGGTGCTCGGAACCGCTTCGCTCTAAGGTTGGCGGGGCATCAAAGCCCTCGCCAGGTTGTGCGGGATGGAATCGCCTGGGGAATATGAGTATTAACTGTTTAATAATGATGTATAATGAGAAATTATTCAAATTGGATAGAAAATATTGCAAGCAACTATAATCCTGATTCAGATTCAATGTTGAGGTATAGAATGTTTTCAAGCTTGATGGATGCTGATAAAGATGCTGCTAAGTTTGTGAAGTTAGCAATGTCTCCTGTTGATGAATCATATACACTTCGTTCTAAAGCTGCAGGAAATAATGCACGAGATTGGTTAAAAGCTAAACAAACGAATGTTGATTATGCTTTTCAAGGTTCTGTGATGACTAATACCCATATTAAAGGTTATAGTGATATTGACTTACTGACTCTTTGCGATAAGTTTTACGGCACAGAAATAGATAAAGTTCGTGATATTTTAAAGCAGCCTTATAATGGTTATTCCTGGACAGATGAGCAGAAGTTGAGGGCTTTTGAAACGAACTTTTCTCGTTATGATGGTTATGGTTTGCAAGATTTGCGAGACTTACGTAAAGAAAATGAAGAAATCTTATCAAAACATTATGTGAAATGTGATACGTCTAAGGCTAAAGCTATTAGAATCACAAATCAAAACTTGAATATGGAAGTTGATGTTGTTACAGCTTGCAAATATCAATCTATACAATACATATTGAATGACTATGATAAAGATTTCTTAGGTGTGCGTATTTACGATAAGGAAAAAGATAGAATATTGGATGTTGATTATCCTTTTCGTAGAATTCAATTAATCAATGAAAGAGGAACGCAGACGGGGGATCGTTTTAAGAAAATGATACGTTTTCTGAAAAATCTTCGCTCTCAATCAAATGAAGGTATCGATTTAACTAGTTTTGAAATCAACTCAATCTGCTATGATATTCCAACATGGAGATATTCTTCTGTGTATTATTTGCAGCTTGTTAATGTGCTGTATGAAAAAATGTATGCTATATGTAACAATCAGAGTGAGGCTGATAAATTAAAGTCTGTTGATGGTACTGAGTTTGTCTTTAAAAACAAACCAGATAAGGTACGGCAACTAAAGGCCTTGACAATTGAGGTAAAATCTGTGTTAGATGATTTGAACAAAAACAACAATTATCAAATAATTTATTAATAATGAAACCGCGTATTTTTATAGGCTCTTCTACGGAAGGCTTGCCAGTAGCTAATAGAATAAAGGATTATTTTGAACCCGATTATGAGTGCAAGATATGGAATGATGGAATTTTCCAATATAATGATAACTTCTTAGATACCTTAATGAAGTCTGCAAGTTTGTTTGATTTTGCCTTTATGGTTTTTTCAGCAGATGATTTGTCTAAGGTAAGAGATAGTTTCTTTGAAACACCTCGCGATAATGTGATGTTTGAGTATGGATTGTTCTTGGGGCGTGTGGGTAATCAAAGAGCTTTTGTTATCAAAGATAAAAAAGTGAAGATTTTATCAGATTTGTTAGGAATTACATTAGCAGACTATGAGACTGATGATACAGGACTGGCTACTCATAGTTTAGAAGTTACTCTTGAACAACTCAAAAAGAAGATTGACGATAACGTCCGTTTAGGGCAACTTGGTTTATTACCTTCTACAGTAATTGCGATTTCGTATTTTGAAAATTTTATCAAGCTTGTAGCAGATCAAATTTATCCATTTCCAAGGGATGGTGTTATGGATGGTAAAAAATATAAATCTGCAAAATTGCGTATTGTAATCCCAAAGGACTTGGATGCAGACATGAAGCGAAGAGCTACCGTGTATTATGTGAAAAATGGACTTAGTGAAAAAGTGATAAATACTTCACATAGAAGCTATCCTATCCATGTACAAGCTAATAATGAAAATGAGGATGCATTAGTGATAGCGGATATGCCAACCATATTAAATGGAATAGACAAGGCTATTGATATGTATTTCAGAGTGGGACATATTGGTAAATCAATTGAACAAGAGTTAACAGAACATAGAGAAATGTCTAACTTCGTTCATGTATTAACGTTGTTGGTTGAGGGTGATGCTTTCTGTAAGGAATGTGTTGAAATCGTGAATGAAGATAACGAGATGATTTAAGAGGTAATTATTCTTTTACCTTAAAGTTGTGCGGGATGGGACAGCCTGGGGATAACTGGAGGAGCATTATCAATGTGTATCTTTCATCTGATGTTTAACCACGCTAGGTGTTATACATAAAATCTTTCAACTTTAATTTATGGAAAATAATATGAAGCAGAACATTCAATTTTCATTGGAATTCCATTATGAGTTTTATGATGATAGTATTCATGTCATGAATGCTAGATCCTTTAACTTTTGCGAACTACAGCTACTAAAGGCTATAGAGGAACTTCAAAAATATGTTGGAGAAGCTAAAATTGAAGTTGGTATAGAAAAGCGTGCTGAAGGAAGTTTGATAGAAACAATAATTCTAACACTTGAAAACCTTTCTGAAAGTAAAGCATTTATTGCGCTTTTAACAGCTTTTTTAACCTATTTCTTTACCAAGAAAAGGTCTAAACTTGAGGATGTGAATAAAAGCTGGAGATACTAGATAAGATTAAAAAAGCTGATTTAACAAAAGAAGAAGCTTTGGCACTTATAGGAAAAGACCCTATTTTAAAAAAGCTCATTAGTTCTTATTACAATAGGCTAGCTGAGCAGAACGAAGTAAAAAGTGTAGCTGTTAAAGGAAAGCATGAAGATGTTCAGTTTGCTAATGCTTCTATCGAATCGGTTGATTTTAAAACTCATATAGTAGAGGAAAGAGAAGCAAAACAGGTATATATGGGCACAACATTGGGGGTATGTTCTCCTGTATTAATCTCTGGGCATGGGAAGAAGTGGAAAGGAATATTTAATGGTAAAGTTATAGAATTTGCTGTTGAGGATAAATCTTTTCTTCAGCAAGTGTATCATAATGATTTCAAGTTCGGTTCAACAACAACATTAAAGTGTGATTTAGTTGAAAAGACAAAAGTTCTTAATGATAATTTTCAGGAAATCATTGGTGAACCAACATATGCCGTAATAAAAGTAGATGAGGTTAATGATAATGAACACTTCCAACGTTTTACGAAGCGTTATAGGAAACAGGAGGCTGATGCTCGCCAGCTGGATTTGTTTGATGAAAAACTAAGTTAAATCATTAGTGTCCAATTTTTATTGGACACTAATGGCTTTGTGTGATGCTCTATGATGAGGGTACCCGCGACCATATGTTGCATGAAGAGAAAATCTTCAAGGATTCTTCCATTGTAGGTTTCGTTGCAGGCAGAGCTCCTCAATATCCAGCTATAGTCAAAGACTTGGAAGGACAAGAGTTGTTGCGCCAGGCCTGTTGGTTCCACGCTCGCCATTATTTGGTTGATGCCTATTTGGTAGATTCGAGAATGGAAATGCTTTTGATATTGCTCAATGCTTTGTTCTATATCGAGCGAGTCTTCCTACAAGAGGATGACCAAAGTCCAGAACATCGCCTGGAGTTCCGTAAAGAGTGGAGCGAGCCTATCGTTGATCGCATCATGGAAATGCTCAAAAAGATGCGTGCTGCAGGTGACGAATATGATCAGATGGTTCACAGAGCCGTAGATTGCATACTTGATGACGAAGATGCCTTCCGAACATTCCTTTCGGACGGCCGAATCGACATGCACAATATTGCCATAGAGAGATGTTTTAGACATATCGCTATGGGAAGACGCAATTGGCTTCAGACAGGAAGTCACTTCTCTGCCCAGAATTTGGCATTTATGTTCGGGTTGTTGGAAAGTTGTAAATTGAACAAAGTGAACTTTGGTGAGTACATCGAGGATATCCTTACTCGCATTCTTTGTGGCGAGGAGGTTGATGCCTCGTTCCTGCCATGTGACTATGTTCGCCATTTTGAAGATGGTACGGATGCGGAGGTAACGAAGACATCCCAAGCCGTCGCTTGAATGTTAAATTTTAGAAAATCAAAGCTTTATTCAAAAATACTGGTACGGCTAACCCGCTGATAAATAGTGGGGACGCTGTATTGGTGGTTTACATTTATATTTGGGGGATTTGGAGGTAATTGGCTGATAGCTTGCAGATTTTCTGCTTTTTTCTTGGTGGTTTCAATAAAAAAGCGTACTTTTGCGGAAAAGTTTAACGTTTAAAATTATAGGTTATGGCAACATTAACTATACAGGTGGAAGATAATAGTGTTATGGCTGGAATAGAAGAAGCAATGGATGATATTCGTCATGGTAGAGTGACGAAGTATGAAAGTGCTGATGATATGTTTGAAAAGTTGGGAATGTAGTATTATGCCAGATTGGCTGTTGATATGGAAACAATATAATGATGAGCTGGTTTAGTGAAGACTAATACAGGCTCTCATAGTACCACCTGTGTCATTGGGAGTGACGCAAGTGGTGTTGTTTGTTATCATATAAGTATAAACAATTTAAAATTCGAAACAATGAAAATAGAAAAAGCTATTTTTGTAAATCGTGCTCCATTTCAAAAAGTCGAATTTGATTTTTTGGAAAGTGGAGTAAATGTCTTGTCTGGAATTAATGGTAGAGGTAAAACTACGGTTATCTCTCATATCGTTGATGTTTTTTACGAAATGGCAAGATCATGTTTCTCGAATTCTTTCGAAGGAAAGGAAAATAAGTTCTACCGTTATTCTTCTGACTTGTTTAATATTGATGGCTCTTCTTATTCTTTATTCTATGCTCGTTTCAAAGATGAGGATAAATGTATCGATTATATAGATTGTCGAGGTAAAATGACAGGAGATGAATATAAAGAGAATGTCCTTCTTGAAAATAAAATTCCGTATGAAAAATTTTCTCGTTCGTTAGAACATAATAACTATACTAAAAGTTTTCATACTGCGGAAAAGGATGAAGTGGTTGAAATATTTTACCGTAATATCTTAACTTATTTCCCTTCTTACAGATATGAACAACCTGGTTATTTGAATGATCCGTATAAAGTTAATGTTGGTTTTAATATAAATTCTGCTTTTTCTGGTGAATTGCCTAATTCTATAGAAGTTGTTTCTGACTTGAATGGTTTGGCAATGTGGTTTATGGATGTTATAGTGGATAGTGAATTATATCGTAATCGGCAAGCATCACAGCTTCTAATTGATAATTTAAATAGGATAGTTTCTGCTTCTTTAAAAAGTAAAACAGGAATTGAAACTAGGTTAGGTATTGGACCGAGAGAAAATACAGCCTCTAGAATAGCAATTACAAATCAAGATGGGCATATATTATATCCAAGAATCTTCAACATTTCATCAGGTGAGAGTGCACTTATCTGTATGTTTGGCGAAATACTAAAACAAGCAGATAAACTTGGAATGGTTATGGATGTCCCAGGTATTGTACTTATTGACGAAGTCGATAAACATCTGCACATAAAATTGCAAAAAGAAATTTTGCCTCAATTGTTTGAGCTTTTTCCTAATATACAATTTATTGTAAGCAGTCATTCACCATTCTTGAATATGGGGCTTGCGGATAGAAATAGCAATCGAACCAGATGTTTTGATCTGGATAATAATGCTTTGGAGTGTATGCCTGTAAATAACCAATTGTATTCTGAGGTATATGATATGTTTATCAATGAAAACAACCGCTATGCGGAAAAGCTAAGGTTGATGGAGGGTAAAGTGGCTGCTTTGTGTAAACCTCTTGTTATCACAGAAGGGAAAACCGATATCAAGCATATATTAAAAGCTAAGGAAGTTTTAAACATAGATTTGGATTTTGATATAATAGATTCTGCTTCTCAACCAGATGGTGACGATAACCTAAAAAAGTTATTGAACCATTTAGCAAAGATAAAGCAACCGCATAAAATTATAGGTATCTTTGATTGTGACATATCCAAGACGGTGTCTGAAATGCATCCTGGTGGAAATAGTTATAAGGATTATGGCAATGGTGTTTATGGTTTTACGATTCCTGTTCCCAAGGAAAGAGAGAAGAATGGTCAGACAGGGATATCTATAGAGTATTTATACTCTGATGGCGAGATAAAGAGCCCTGTAAATGAATCTGGACGACGCCTTTTCTTGGGAACAGAATTTAAGAGAAAATCTATGTTACATAATAAAGACAGCAGATTGACTTTATGCAAACCAAACGGAAAAGGGGAAGATAAGATACTGGAAAATAATGGAGGTCAAGCGGTTTATGATAAGGAAGATAATAATTACTTGGCGAAGAAGGATGAATTTGCAGAGGCTATCAAAAGTGGGTTCATTCACATAAGCGAAGAGAGCTGGAATCATTTTAAGCCGATATTTGACCTGATGAGTGAAATCATGCAGAAGTAGATTATAGAGGGAAAATAAAAGAAGCATTATTGTTGTTTATGCTAAAAAATATTTGTTGGCTTCGAGCGAGATATTGATGATTCGAAAAAGCTGATATGATCAGGAACTAGAGGCTACTCCTTTTAAGTACTATCTGGGACAGAAGCGCAACTAATAGCAAGGATATCTGTAAGGAGGAGAAGAATGTAAAACAAGACTTTTAAATATTTTATAAAAAACAATGAGAAAAGGTAAACTTTTAAGTAAGGTCCCTTGTAATGATGATTTGTTTGAAGGTGGCGCTCATCGAAAGTTAGCTATAGAAATTTCAGATGAGATACGCAATGATGATAAATGTACCATTATCGGAATAGATGGTGGATGGGGTTCTGGTAAATCCAACCTTGTTGGTATGATACAAAAAGAACTGTCTGCGGGTTCGAGTGGTGGCAAGTATCATTTCTTTACCTATGATGCATGGGGGCATCAAACTGATCTTCAGAGAAGAACGATTTTGGAAGAACTTACTTCTGACTTAGTGAAAGGGCAAACGCCTATCTTAGATGAAAATAGTTGGAAAGATAGTTTGGAGAATCTTTTAGCAAAGAAGAAACATACGAGTACAAAAACGATTCCTGCAATAGGAATAGGTACTATCGTGAGTTTGTTCACTATCTTATTGACTCCTTTTGTTACTCATCTTGCTTCTTTGGTTTCTGTAGAATGGTTAAAGCAAGCTGTTCTAGTTATACCTTATGTCGCAGCTTATGGCTTTTTCGGGTATCGTCATTATGGAAAGATGAAAGATAAATACAAGCAAGATTTTACATGGGAAAAATGCCTTTCTGAGTTTTTCTTGATTTATAAAGACGATATTAAAGAAGAGACAAAGTTTGAAACGATTTCAGAGAAGGAACCTTCTAGCAGACAATTCAAAGACTGGATACATGAAATAGATAATGGCCTGAAACAAAATAATGACACTGTTTTGATTTTGGTAATTGACAATATGGATCGATTGCCAAAGCAAAAAGTACAGGAACTTTGGGCAGCAATTCATTCTTGTTTCTCAGAGGAAAAGTATACTAATATAAGAATAATAGTCCCATTCGATAGATTGCATATACGTAATGCCTTTCAATCAGAGAATCTGGTTAGACAGTGTGATGGTAAAGATAATGCTATTACTGTGTATGGTGATGACTTTATTAATAAGACGTTCTACATAGTCTATACTGTTCCACCTCCAATATTGTCTGGTTGGATGCATTATTTCAAAGATAGATGGAAAGAGGCTTTTGGCAATAGTGCTATTGTGGATTATAGTGTCTTGCAAGTATATGATATGCTGACCAAAGAGCAAAGTCCTCGCAAAATAATTGCTTTTATTAATCAGTTTGTCACTATTCGTAATTTATGTGATGAGAGAATTGAGGATAAATATATCGCATTATATATCTTTGGAAGAAGTAAAATTATAGAGAATCCTCTTGAAGAGATATTGAATCCATCTTATTTGCAAGGATTGAATTTTCTGTATTCTGATGATGAAAATATGGCAAGCAATATATCTTCTTTGTATTATCAACTCTCTTTGGATAAAGCTATGGATGTGGTCTTTACTAGAGAGGTGACTGCAGAGTTGGATGATAACAACGTGAAAGTTCTTGATCAATTGAGAGGAAATGCAAATTATTGGGAAATCTTGAATCATTCAATAACTGCGGTATCTAATATAGAGAATGCAGCCCTGGCATTGGAGAAGCATTTCGGAGATAATAGTTCTCATGAAGCATCTTTAATATGGGACGCTTTGTATATGAGGAGTAACCCTGGAAGCGCAACGCGAGATAAACAATACGAGGAATATCATGGTATTTTACTAAAGCATATATCGGAGAAAAAGGATTATTATGCGCACTTGCTAACAGTTTATCATGCTAATATCTATGATGGTTTTGATTTGCAGAATTACATCAATGGTATTGATAAATTACATGAGTCTATTTCCGAAGAAGATAGAAAAATATCGGACCGTAAGACAATTATTTCACCAAAACAATACTTGCAATTAGTAGAAAGTAGAAAAGATAATTTCGAGGAGTATGGTCTTGTGGTAGAAGATGAAAAAATGGATGATTACCTTGTGAATTTAGATGTAAATAAACTCGCAGATATGAAACTCTATCCTTTATTGAAAAATGAGGTAGAACTTCCAAGATATAAAAAAGAAATAGAGCAACTGTTTGCAGGCAATACCTCAAATCTTCAAATTGAAGCCAAACTTCTTTGTAGATTAAAAGAGATAGCTGTGGATGATAAACCGATTGATATCTCTTTCTATATTAATGACAATGAAATTTACAATATGCTCAATGCATTGTCGAAAGATGACGAATTGTACCCAGATGTTTTGGCTATGGCTATTTCTCGATATTCTAATAATAGTAATATACGTAGTTTCTTGCAGAATAGTGTTGGTGCTTTGTCTGAAGAACAAACAGAAAATATCGCAAACTGTATACAATATTATATCAGTTATGGCAAATTGTTGCTTCAATTGGAAAATTTTAGTGCTGTGCCGTATGTTGCTGATATTGCACGAATTTTAACGACAAGTAGCTCTGGAATTTCAAAAATGAATATAAAGGATTCTTTGGTGAATTATGATAATATATATAGTCATTTGAAGTTAGATTCGCTATCTCTTCTGAGAAGATGGAATGATTGGAGTAGGTTTGTTTCTTCGATAAAGATTGCTGATGTTCCTTCATTGTCCACTCGTCTGGTTGAGGATATGAAGAAGTCTTCGGAACTCCAAATTTCCAAACATTGTTTAGGATTGGTTGAGGAGTATCTTGAATCTCTAGATCAAGAAGCATGGAAACATAGTCTTGTTTCTAATGACTATAATTTTAAATTGTTATGCGTTTATCATCCAAAGTCACTTGCGTTCTATATTGATGCTTTCAAGGAGATTATGCGTGGTTATGCACTGGGTAATTCTGATACTTCGATATCGAATGAATTGACAGAAAAAGCAATCACGATTTTGAACGATATGGGATATGACTGTTCTATAGTCTTCAAGGAAGTGAGAGATATCTTTGTTAATAACTCTTGTGTCAATAAAGACAAATTGAGGTACTTTGGTAAATGGCTTTTCTTGTATGGTAATTTGGAAGGCTCTAAAAAGTCTTTGAATAAGATTCTACGTTCAGAATTTTTGGATGACCCAGAAATATTAAAACTGGTGTCAGAAAACAAGAGTGTTGTGAAACAGATGATGAAGAAGGCGGATGATACGTCTGACTTTACAAATAAGTTATCTGCTTTGACTAAACAGCATGATGATGACGATGGGTTAAAATCCTTATGTGCTTTTTGGGGAATTGATATTGATGGGAGTAAATGATAACTCATGTAGCCAAAGATTTCATTCTATTTTACATCTAGTATAATATATAATTGGATTTGTTCCCAAATATCGCTATCTAGCATGAAGTAGGGGATGGCTTTCTTGCTATCCTCTGCAAAATAGAAAAACAGATGTTTGATGCCTGGGGCATCGGCATATTAGTAGGCTTCGATTTTCACAATGTTGATGCCTTGCGACTGAAGAGCCGCAAGGAGTTGCTGACGTTGCTTTTTCGTTGTAAGTATTCGGTTAATGCCGTATTGTGTGCCTAGATAAAGTTTCGTACCTTTGCACCATGATTTTTAATTATTCAAATTATGGTACAAGGCAAGAAACAATTAAACAGTAAGCCAAAGTTCGCCGAGGTTGTAATCGGTGACAATGAGGCGAAGGAGATGCGTGAGTCTGCAAATTCTCGCAACCGTCGCAATCCTTATTTAAAATTAAGCTATCCCAATGGTGTGACACTAATTCTCCCTGCTGACATCAGTATCGAACAGCTTCGAGCCTACATTAGTATAACTGTGTAGGCTTATGGCTAGAGTTTGTCAGTGACGGATGACCTGAAGTACTACTTGTGCATGGAGCCAGTCGACATGCGCAAGCAGTTTCAAGGACTCCAAGGAATCGTGAATGAGGAGTTCGGCCGTTACCTCACCCAAGATGAAGCCTTTATATTTATAGTTAAGACTCGCAAGACTGCTAAGGTTTTGCATCGTGAGAGCGATGGACTGACTCTTTATGTTAGAAAGTTGAGCGAGGGGCGTTTATGATTGGCTGAAGAAGATAAATGGTCGTATATTGTGTCGTTGTGTAGTTCATGCCCGAAGACCAATGGAACGAGCCTTGAAGGAAAATCCTAATCTTGCAAAGATAGGTATCCTCTTCTACCAGAATATTAACTTGATTGAGGAAATGATAAAGGAGAAGAGACTTGAAGGCGAGAAGAAGGCACAGTTCAGGAAGGACTTTGCCGAGCCGCTATGGGAGGACTTCAAGCTATGGGCCGCAAGTGCCATCTTGGATGTGCAAAAGACAGCAATATATACCAGGCATTGAACTATATGCTGCGTAACTATACAGAGCTGACCAATTATATAGACATCCCAGACATGCCTTTGGATAATAATGATACAGAACGTCTGATCCGTGACATGGTGATGGGTAAGAAGGCTTATTTGTTCTGCCGTGACTTGGATGCCTGTAAGCGTGCAGCTATGATGACTCCATGTTTGGAGCATGTAAGGTGCTAGATAAAAATCCTGAGCGTTGGCTTTGTTATGTGTTGAAGCACATTGTTTCTACGCCTGAGGATAAGTATCATACTCTTCTTCCTGAGTTCTGGGAAGATTAGGAACAATAAAAAATGAATTTCAAATTTAGTCAAATTAAGGTATAACCTCCATTAGCTTGTGCTGATGGAGGGCTAAACTGCGTATTTTTTGTTTCAAAATTAGGAAAATGATGCCGCCGTGCAAAGTTACAACATTTTTTTGAGATATGCAATACGGAGTTGAGCGGATACTTACGATGTATTAAGTTGGATAGAATATAGTGAATTCTGTTACAACTCTGCAATTTTGAGGATTCAGAATCGAGAAAATGAGGTAAATATAGATTTTATGGTGAAAAACTAATAAAAATCAATAAAAAATAACCAACTTTGATGGATTTTGATTACTTTTGCAATAAAAATAATAATATAGCAGAACAATGGAAAAGAAAGATATGAGTTTGTCGTATGTAGCTGTTTGGAATCAACCAATGGCTATGATGCCGCAGATGGATGGAAAATTTTGCCGTGAATTGTTTGGGATGCCATACGAAACGGTGAATGGACTGACCCCTGAAGGTTATACTATTGCAGTGAATAATAAACCATATCCAATGGTCATTATTAATCCTGCTAAGCTTATTGTAAAAGCTCAAGATATTGAAAGCTTGGTTTGTTATGTTGAGGCAATAAAAAACGAATTGAAAAGAATCAATCCTGAATTCAAAATGGCGTTGTCTGCCTTTGGAATTAACTTTGAAAAGGAAATTTTGGGTTTAGGTGAAAATGCAGAAGTTTGGATGTGGGACCATTTTATCAATGGAAACATCGCACCGAATAGCGATTTCCACTTGTGTGGTAAATTGACTTTACGAATTGGCCTTGATGATAATCAGGTCGCAAATGTGGATGTTGAACCAAGAATGGGGGTGGATGATGGTGTCTTTATCAATATCAATCATCATCATAATAATCAGAATTCAGACTCGATTCCCGATGCTCTTCAACTGAGAAGTTTAATAGAGACTTCTATAGAAAAAGTAAATTCTGAGGTTGTTGATCATTTGTTTAATGAATAATATTTAGGATTATGGATAAAACAACTATGACGGTAAGTAGCCAAAGCTTTTTTGCAAAGAAATGTGCATTGATGGCAATGACTATGACTGCGTTGACTGTTAATGCAAATCCTGTAGATACAGGGCTTGGCTTTGCTGCTAATGGTAATTCTTTGGCTTTTTGTAGCTTTGAAAGTAATACGCAGATGCAGCAAGATAATATTTATTTGTTTCCTAAAAAGAAGAATTTTAGAGAAAGATACAAAAGAATCTCTCAATCGAATTGGTTTAATAGCACTTATAACGGAAAAACTCTAGGAGAAATTTTAACGATTGAAGAATGAGCATTTGGATTTCAGAATTTAAGGGGCAGATTACTCAAGGAACCATTGTGGATGGTGTGGATTGGGGATTAGGAGATGAAAATCCTTTGGGAATTGTCATCTCTAATGCTTGTGACTTGGAACATGATCATAGTGGCTTCTTGATGGTTGCTGCTTTGGAAGTGGCTGCTGATGTGCTTGGTTCTTCTAAAGAATTTCAGAGTATCGTAAAAGATTCTACTGATGGGCAGTTAAAGAAAAAACAATATGATGCCTTAATAAGATTTTTATCTGGGTATATCCATAATAAGAATATATGTAGGCATTTCTTTTTTGATCCTCGTCCTGTGATTGATTTGGATAGCTTAGTCGTTGATTTTCAACATCTAAAATCGTTAAACTTAGATTCTATTAACGGCTTGGAACCGATAGGACAGCTTAATCATCCTTTTGTGGAACAGATGATGATGCGTTTTACTAGCTATGTGGCAAGGATTCCTGTTGATAGACCGACAGAGGAAGATGAGAAGAAATATATACAAGAACTAGCAGGCTCTTATGCTTTAAAGAGTTAATTTCAGATTATGATTTTTGTGTTACAATTGCTGTTCGCAATGAAGACAATGTTTATTTGGGAACAGCAATTGTGCGAATTTCGAACTCAGTCTTACTAATCTTTTACTTACTGAATATAGCATTCTCAAAAGCCATTTCTTTAATTATCTTACCATAATATTCTTTGATAATAGTATGTATGAAATATTATAACGACTTTTTTATTACTCCTATTGAGGAGCAACCTATACATGATTTTTGCATTTCTGCCATTCATATTTTGCCTAAATGCAGTGGTATATCACCATTACAGCGTAAGGTTTTAACACATTAAGTATTTACCTTTGCATCCGAATTCTTAAAAATCAGAATTATGGAAACAAAGGAATACTTCGAAAAGGTGATGCAGGACTTTAACCAGAACCGTAGAGGTCGAAACCTGCGTAAGTATTGTAGTGATGAAGGAATCGACTACAAGTGGTTGTCTGAATACAAGAAACAGTACTCTTCTAGCAAGGGTAAGGTAGAGAAGGAAGAAGAACCTTCATTGATACCTCTTCAGGTTATTGATGAACGCTTCTCAGAACAGCCTGTTGTACAGCCAGAGGCAAAGTGGTGCGTAAAGCAACTGGTGATAGCAAGTCCTACTGGAGATGAGTTGGAGATAAAATGTTCAAACTTGGCGGTTGTTGTAGAACTGCTGCGTAAAATGAGTATGTAGTATGCTCAACTTTACGTCACGCACCAATTTCTATATCTGCAGCATCCCAACAGATATGAGAAAAGGAAGAGAAGGATTGGCAACGATAGTCCGTGAGTATTTTCATCGCGACCCTACTGCCTACGGAGAAGCCTTCATCTTCTATAACAAGAAATATGATACGGTGAAGATCCTTCACTATGACTTGAATGGCTATGTGATTTATCAGAAATGGTTTGATGATGGCAAGATGCTGAAACCAAAGTTTATGGAAATAAAGAGTTGTCATCTTATAACTCGTGAACAAGTGACTTTGCTTGTGTCAAATGCCGTTCAATCTAAAATGTATATTTATGATGATTGAAACAGAAGATCCTGACTTTGTTGCCTCTTGGCAGAAAGTTGAGGAGGCTCTAAAGCGTCTTGATGAAAATCAGGTGGAACGTTTGTTCTCTAAGAAACATGCGTCCTTGGCTGATTTTCACCAAGCTCTAACAAAAGAGTTGGAACTAAAGGCTGCGGCCTTGGAATCTGCTGTGGCTTCTTTGAAGGACGAGAGTAAGGCTATAAAGCAGGAAACCTTAAAAATCAAGTCAGAAACAAAGAAACTTCGTGAGGAAAGAGAACGGATGAGTGAAGAATTGTTGCAGAAAAAGCGTGAGCTAGACCAGTTGAAAACTCGCAGGAAATGAGTCGGTAATTTGATAAGAAAAAACATCCTTACCCGTATGAAAGCTGGTTTGCAAATTGCCGGGTACAGCTTATCTTCTGTAATATCGATGTAAAATATTTTTTAAAAACTGATAGGTGTAACTACTAGTAATATAGTGGGACGCTGTATTGGTGATATACGTATTGGATATGGAACGTAAGCAATATCTAGACCAGATAAAGGAATTGGTTCAGACTGTCCAGACACTTCTGGATGCCAATATTGCCTTGGGTAATAAGCAGAAGGAGCAAAAGGCAGAGTCAGATCGTAAGATTGCCGGTTTGCAGGCTCAGGTTGACAAACTTACAGGAGAACTGCAAGCCCGCCGCCGTAAGATGCATGGCAAGAACAAAGACAGGATTTCTTTAGGTGATTCTTCGACATGATTGTAGCTGGAAGAAGGGATTATGCCTTGATGACAGAGGTGCTTTTAGTTAAACCTGTTTAAAAATCAGAAAAGTCCAATTTCTTGAAATACTTAGTATCCCCAGTAAATACTGGGGATGGAGTTGTATTGCCATAGGGGTTGGATGCTTACTATGTACCATCGCAAATATTCATGGAATATCTAAGATGGATGTTTAAGGATAAGAGCGGGAAAAATATAGATGGACTTATCTATCAAAGTTGCAAGACTAAAAAAGCCAACATAGTTTTGTTCTGTGATAATGAGAGTAGCAAAAAATGGATAGAGTTAGTTAAACACTATCTCGAGAAAAGACACGATAAATAGTTAGAGATATGAAGAATAAAAAGAGCCAATTAGATATTTTTCTTCATGAACGCATAGAAGAGAATAGAGAAAAGTTAAGGCACAGCTTGGATTCAAGCTTGCAAGTGGAGCAAGCGTGTCTTGAAGAAATTGTTAAAGGTATCGAACATTGCAAAACAAATATTACGCAGTGTAATAAGGTATTAGATAAAGCGAGTCTTTCCGTAATACCTGTATGGACAGCCAAAAAAGAAGCATTCACGGATAACTTGATTATTTGGAATACGTTAGGACATATACAAATGGCGAGCATTGAGATGAAGCAATGTACTAAACGGCTATCTGTAGATAATGATTCGTGGGAGCTACAAGATGCCATAAAGACAGCATATATTGCTATTTATGAAACATCAGAGAAGGTGATAAAAAATACTGGAAAGATAATGAAGTTTATCGACTCCAATTTCCCAAGCTATGATTGCTCTGCCTTGAAAGAGGTAAAGAAAAGTCTAGTAATATTCAGGGAAGACAATGCAGGCGAATTAAAACATGTTAGAAACAACATTGCTGCTCATCGTGATAACGATGTTTGTAAACAACTTGACATTTTGAAAGGATTACATTTATCTGATGCTGTAAAGTTGGTTGTAGAATATGGAAATATCATCAATGAGTTGGGAACGGTTATTAGTCCTATAAAAGAATTAGGGATAAAAAGATTAGCGATGGTTTATTGATTATAATACTTTGAACAATATGAAACTCAACAACACCCAACACAAATGATTGTTTTTCTCATACCATTGGTATGTTATAGGTTGATTGGAGGGTATGTAGCAATAAAAGAAAACTCTTCGACTGGTGTCGGGAGAGGGTTGAAATGAGTAAGGAATTTTGGGAAACTGCTCCTCTGCTCTTTAATGAGTTTGTTTTAGGGGATTGAGGGTAGTAGACTAATTTTTACTAATTTTATAAACAGATTATGAATGAAATAAGATTAAGAAATTATCGTTGTTTTGAAGATACAGGGTTGATAGAATTAAAAAGAATCAATCTTTTAGTTGGCGCAAATAGCAGTGGGAAAAGTTCGTTTTTGAAATTTTTCCCTTTACTTAAACAGAGTTTGAATATAAGGTTAAACGGCGTGTTTAGATGGTTAGGAAATGACGTGGATTTCAAGGATTTCAAAAATACTGTTCAGGAAGGCAAAGATACCATTTGGATAGATTATAAAGTAGACAATTTTTTCATATATAGTCGTTTGTTTAATAATAGAATATTGAATAATCGAAAAAGTATACCAAATGTATATGTTTCTTTCTCAATAGTTCCTCTTCATGAGCATTTTGACATGATAGAGAATATACATATAGAATATGCAGCAACATCTATAGATATAAAAATAGAGAATGATAAAGTTTCGTTATTTGTAAATGGTTTGTCAACTCAAAATACTAAAGGATTACAAATTATAACTCAAAATAATGAAGCAATATTTCCACGTTTATTGTTTCAGTATAAAGGAGATCAAAATCATGGATGGATGACATCCCCTTCCATTTTACGTGAGAAAATAGTATCAGAAGTACGAAAACTTGGGGGAAGATTTAGCGAAGGGCATAGATTTCTTTTATTTGATACATATCCTATTTCATTTGATAATTTTAAAAAAGGGTTAGATGGAATGAGCGATAAAGTTGTTTCTAACTTAATAGCTCAGCATTTGTATGATATGTGTATAATGTATAATATAAATTCGCTTATTGACTCTCTGAATATAAATCTGTTAAGAGTCGCATCCAATGTTGTGTATATTAAACCTGTTAGAGCAACTATAGAAAGATATTATCGTTTCCAGAATTTGGATATGGATGATATTGATGCAGATGGAGCAAATTTACCAATGTTTTTGTATAATTTAGAACGAAAAGCTTTGGACGCTTTTAATAACTGGCTTAGTATGCATTTTCATTTTGAAGTATTTATCAAATCTTCTGATGGGCATATCGAACTATTGGTTTCTGAAACAGGAAAGACACCTAGAAATACAGTTGACTTGGGTTTTGGATATACTCAATTGTTGCCAATATTGGCTGTAATTTGGAAAGCTATCTTTTTGGAAGCAGAATCAGTCCAGACAGAAGCATCTTCAGAGGATCATATAGTTGTTATAGAGCAACCAGAACTGCATTTGCATCCTAAATTTCAAGGTAAATTTGCAGAAATGTTATCTATAATAACGAGGTTAGGGCATGAGAAGAAATTAAATGTTCGTTTTATAATAGAAACTCATAGTGAAACAATATTGAACAAATTGGGAGATTTTGTAGAAAGTCGCTTATTATATCCTGAAGATGTCAGTGTGTTGATGATAGAACAAGATAATAATGGTTGCAGTCAAATAAAACCAACAGAATATACAAAAGAAGGTTTTTTGAAAGAATGGCCAAAAAATTTTATGGAAGATGTTGATGATGATTGATGATAGTATTGTGGATGCTGCTGTAGAAAAAGATTCTCTGGCATTACAGGTATTGCAAAACTTAGCGACATCACAAGCTATGGGGTATCATATAATTTGGTCATCAAGGCGCAATTTGAAGCAGATAATAAAAATAACTGAATTGAGCCAAAACGATAGAGCGATTTATTATTCAATTCTAAAAAGTTATGCGACTTCTGCTTCAACATACACTTCTATAGATTTCTATGCTTTAGTAAGTGTGCAAGAAAAAAGTAATCGTTATAATGACCATATAGTGATAAACCCGAAAGAGATGCAAAACTTTAACTTTGTCAGCCAAACAAATGTCTTGGCGGAGAATATGGATGATGGTTATTTCTTTAAATATATTGGTGACTATTTCATTCGAAAATCCGAGATTCACAGTATCAGTTTATGTTATAATGTTGATATGGGTGGTGGTGATACTACTGCCGTTAAATATTGCGAATATGCAAAGAAGTCTGCAATGCTTTGTCTGTCAATATTAGATGGAGATAAAAAATATAAAAATGGTAAGTATGGAGATACTTATAAGAAGACTTTAAAAGAAGATTGCCGTAAGCCTTTTAATTGCTCTTTATATGGTACAACGTTGGTTCGTGAAGTTGAAAATCTGTTGCCATCTTTTCTGTATATGAATGATTCAAATTATAAAAGGCATGAGATTGTGGAGAACAATATGGATTTTGATAAGTCTTTTTTTGATTTGAAAGAAGGTTTGTATTATAAACGTTTATGGGAGGAATCAGAACGAAATTATTGGAAATTTGTATTCAAAAATTATGAGGAGGTACAAAAGAGAATAACATTAGCACAAGAATTGATCGGTCTAAGTAGTTCTGCTCAAGAGTATAAGGAAGTCGTTGGAAAAGAAGTAATTGTCTCTGGTTTTGGTTCAAAATTGTTTTCTTATATTTTAACCAATAAATCAGAAGAGTTAGGGAATATAGATAATGAAGATTTAACCCCTATCGCTTTAAAACACGAGTGGGACAAAATAGGTGGCTTAATGTTGAAATGGTGCTGTAGTACCAATGTGAAAAAGGTGAGATTATAGTTATATGGCATAGCCCAATCAATGGGCTATGCTGATGAGTTTACTATCTAAAGCCGTCTCTATACGAGCAATGGTTTGAGTCGTGAAGTTATGTCTGCCTGTTAGCCATTTGGAGATTTCAGAGTCTCGCTTGTTGAGCAAGCGGGCGAAATCCTTTTGGGTGAGTCCTTTGGCTTTCAGTATCTCACTAATGCGCTCGGCTATACCAAAAGACAAATCGAACTCTGCCTTTTGCTCGGCAGGTATCGCTGCGAGGCAATCACGGAATAATTTGTTCTGTATCATAACACTTAAATTTCAAATGCGCTTATAATTCGTTGTCTAGGATTTCCATCATTTCTGCTGCTGTAATTACCTGCGGTTCTTTTGGAAAATGCTTGAGGTTGCCGGTAACCAAGAAGGAATCTTCCTTGCTCAGGCAGACTTCATAGAAGACTCGGTCATCCTCATCTGGCATTTCGCCATCATAGGGAAAACGGGATGAATCAATGCCGTTTACCTTGACATGTTCTATAATAGTGCTGATTTGTTCTTCTGATAACTTGAATTTTGCACGATGAAGCACTTCATCGTATTCTTTTATAATGTCATCATTATATAAAGGTATAATACGATGAAGGAGCAAATTTTCTAGAACTCTAGCTGTTGAAGCATTTGAGAAGCATTTGAGTTGTGAGTGATAAGGGCTGATACAAATATGTTTGTATCAATGACAGCATATACCATTGCGTTCTTTTCTTAATCGTCTGACTTCTCTGATTTCTTCATTGATTTCATCAAGCGTGAGCTCTGGGGTTTCACCTCTTTCTGCTTTAGCTCTAAGTTGCTTGAACGCAGCCTTTGCTTTTGCAGTCACTTCATCTTCTTCTTCATTTTTTGCTTGAATAGAGAATGGAATGCTCTTACTGCGAATTACTGCCTTTACAAAGATGTTGATGGCGGTATTCGCACTCATACCGAATTGTTCGCAGAGTTTATCAAACTGTGCTTTCTGCTGATTGTCCATACGGACTGTCATTGCTGTCTGTGCCATAAGCCGATAATTATAAAGTTATACATTTTGACTGCAAATATACATCATAATGGCGTAAAATGGTGCGATAGAATTAATAATTTAATAAAGATTAAACTTTAGAATGTAACCGCCCTCCGGTGCTCGGAACCGCTTCGCTCTAAGGTTGGCGGGGCATCAAAGCCCTTGCCGTGTTTGTGCGGGCTGGGACCGCCTGGGGAAAGCAGTTTATAGTTTACAGTTGATTTTTTAGTAATTTGCTGATAACTTGCAGATTTCTTGTGATTTTCTTGGTGGTTTCGAGGAAAAAGCGTATTTTTGCGGCAGAAGTGTTAAATATAGAAGGAATTGATTATGAGAAGTATGAATAAAATGTCGGCGGAGGATATCGCTAAGCTTAAGGCGGTAGCTTTGTATGTCTTAGACAAATGTGGTGAAACGGATTTCATTCATTTGTTTAAGATTATCTATTTTGCGGAAAGGAATCTCTATGCAAAATATGGTCAACATTTAGTTAAGGATACTTTTATCGCCATGGAACACGGACCGGTTCCCTCTCATCTTTATGATGCCTTGAAATTAATGAATGGCAAGGGAAACAATAAGGATGTCAAAGCTATTAGCGATTCTTTGTTACCTGCTGGTGGGGAATGCGCTTGGTTTTTTGTGAAAGCTGGCGAAAAGCCTGACTTGGACGAATTGAGTAAAGCTGAGATAGAAGCGTTGGATGCTGCCATTGATAAATACAAAGATATGGATACCAAGACTTTGTCTGAGCTATCTCATGATTCTGCCTGGCATGAGGCATGGGATAAGAATCATAATGCTGTTATGACCTCTCTGAATATTGCAAAAGCAGGTGATGCTTCTAATGAGTTTTTAGAGTATCTCCAGGAACAGGAATTTATAGATTCTATTTTGGAGGCTTAGGCTATAAAGATGATGGGAAAAATTAATAAGAATGATTTGGTAGAAATAAAAAAGGCCATTTGTTCTTATGAGAATGTTTCCATGAAGTTGTTGAAACGTTTTGGATTGATATAACTGGGAAATTTATTGTGATTTTCTTGGTGGGTTAAAGATAAAGGCGTTACTTTGGCGGGTAAATCACCATTAGCCCGTATGGCGGTACCTATATAATATATTACCTTTGCATCCGTAATCAAAACAGTTTGATAATGGAAACAAGGGAATATTTCGAAAAAGTGATGCAGGATTACAACCAAAATCATAAAGGTCGTAGCTTGCGCAAGTATTGTAAGGAGGAGGCAGTGGATTATGTCTGGCTCATTGAGTTTAAGAAATCATATCGTTCAAATAAGCTTCACCCAAATGAAAACAAGAAGCTAGGCGAAGGTGAGTTTATCGCTTTGACAGTTGAGGAGAATTTT
>JAJWLX010000106.1 GCA_021636625.1 Prevotella sp.
AGTTATCACCACCTACTACGACAACCTTGTTGCCCTTCTGTGGCTCACCCTTCTTGTAGTCACGCTTCTTGCCGTAGCCTACACCACCAGCAAGCATGATAACCTTATCGTATGCATACTTCTCGCCGTTCTCCTCGTGCTCGAATGTAAGCACAGAACCGGTGATGAGAGGCTGACCAAACTTGTTTCCGAAGTCTGATGCACCGTTGGAAGCCTTGATCAGAATCTGCTCTGGAGTCTGATAGAGCCACTTACGCACTGGCATGATGTCTTCCCAGTCGCGCTCAGCATCGCTCTTGCCGTTGTCATCCTTCAAGCGAGGATAAGCAGTCATGTAGCAGGCTGTACCTGCGATAGGCCATGAACCTACACCACCACCCATACGGTCGCGGATTTCACCACCCGTACCGGTAGCAGCACCATTGAAAGGCTCTACGGTAGTAGGGAAGTTGTGGGTCTCAGCCTTCAGAGAGATAACACTCTCAATATCCTTCACCTGGAAGAAATCGCTGGTAGTCTGATCGGCTGGAGCAAACTGCTCGATAACAGGACCCTGAGAGAAAGCCACGTTGTCCTTGTAAGCAGAGAGAATCTTGTTAGGATTCTCGTTGGTGGTCTTCTTGATCATGTTGAAGAGAGAAGACTCCATCTCCTTACCGTCGATGATAAACTGGCCGCCGAAAATCTTGTGGCGGCAGTGCTCTGAGTTGATCTGTGCGAAACCGAAGATTTCGCTGTCGGTGAGAGGGCGTCCGTTCTCTTTCTCCAGCTTGTGGAGATAAGCCATTTCGTCCTCGCTGAGGGCAAGACCCTCTTCCTCGTTGTACTTCTCGAGGTCATCGACGTACTTGATAGGTTCTGGCTGGTGGTTCACGGTGAATACATCCTGTCCGATACCGTTGTACATACGCTGGAGCATAGGGTCGTGCTCAGCGTCCTCGCTATCCACAGGGAAGTACTCCTCAATACGTGAAATGCCGTCAAGACTCATGTTCTGAGTAATCTCAACGGCATTCGTACTCCAAGGAGTAATCATTTCACGGCGTGGGCCGACATAGAAGCCCTGCAACTGCTGGGCGTCCTCTAAAGTCGCGTCACCATAAAGCCAACAAAGTTCATTGATTTCGTCCTGAGATGGTTTGTGGTCAATCTCGGTCGCAATCACACTCTTAGATGGAGTTCTAAAAAAAAGAATCATACTTGCTTTCTTTTATATTATTAATGTATTTATTTCTTTTCGAGTGCAAAGATAGTGCAATTTCAAGACACTACAAAATAAAACACTGTTTTTTTATGTTTTTTTGTTGAGATTTGGGCTATTCTTACCTTAAGAGGCTACATTTGACAGTTTTGCCGTAAGAAAAGTGCTTTTAGTTGCCTTTTTTGGTTAAAAAGGTGATAAATAAAGATTTAGAGGTTAAAAATGTCTAAATGCATTTGACAAATAGTGTTTATTCGAGTCTTATCTGTAACTTTGCAGCAGAAAGAAGTGAATTTGCTTCTGAATGCCCTAAAAGGTAGAAGCTTCCGGATAACGGATAAAAGCCGGGAGAACTCTAATATATAAAGGTAGTAAACGACGCAGAATATACTATAATCAATTAACAATAACAAGAAAATTTAAATTAGAAAGAATATGAAACAGACAAAGTTAATGGTAATGGCAATGATGGCAGTAGCTCTGATGGCTACAAGCTGTGCAAGTAAGAAGGATCTTCAGAATTGCCAGAATGAGAATAAGGAATTGTCAAGCAACTATCAGGCAGCCAAGGAGAAATTGGCCGCTACAGAGGCTAGTCTGGCAGCAGCCCAGGAGCAGCTCGCTACAGCAAAGAGCGATTACGCTAAGTTGCAAGGTTCACTTGACAAGAGTTTGAACAATGCAAGCCAGAACAACGTGAGCATTGAGAAACTCGTTGACCAGATCAACGAGAGTAACCAGTATATCCGCCACTTGGTTGAGGTAAAGAGCAAGAGCGATTCTCTCAACATGGTTCTTACCAACAACCTGACCCGCTCTTTGAGCAAGGAAGAGATGAAGGAGGTTGATGTTCAGGTTCTGAAGGGTGTAGTTTACATCTCTCTGGCTGACAATATGCTCTATCAGAGTGGTAGCTATGAGGTGAACAGCCGTGCTCAGGAAACATTGAGCAAGATTGCTAAGATCATCACAGACTACAAGGATTACGACGTGCTCGTAGAGGGTAATACCGATAACGTACCAGTAAGCACTACAAGTGCCAAGATGAAGAATATCCGCAACAACTGGGACCTCTCTGCTCTCCGTGCAGCTTCTGTTGTTCAGTACTTGCAGGATCATTTCGGTGTAAATCCTAAGCGTCTTACAGCTGGTGGCCGTGGTGAGTACAATCCTGTAACAACTAACGATACTGAGGTAGGCAAGCAGCGCAACCGCCGCACTCAGATTATCATCACTCCTAAGCTCGACCAGTTCATGGACTTGATCGACAAGGCTCCAGAGGATTCTCAGAAGTAAGCTGAATAGAAAATATACAAGAAGGCACCAATGGGTTTATGCTCATTGGTGCCTTTTTTAGTATAAATATGCATGAATTATAGAATGTGGCTTGGAAAAAGCGTGTTTTATTGTCATTTTGACAGAAAATATCTTAATTCTCTTTCTTTTGTCGAATCTTTTTCGTAATTTTGCAGGCAAATTATTAATTATACATGAATTGTTATGGAAAAGATTAAGATGACGACTCCATTGGTAGAGATGGATGGTGATGAGATGACAAGAATTCTCTGGAAGATGATCAAGGATGAACTGATTCTTCCTTTTGTAGATTTGAAAACTGAGTATTATGATCTGGGCCTGCCTTATCGTGACCAGACCAACGACCAGGTGACCATCGACTCTGCTGAGGCTGCCAAGAAATATGGTGTAGCAGTAAAGTGTGCTACCATCACTCCTAATGCCCAGCGTATGGATGAGTATAAGCTTCATAAGATGTGGAAGAGCCCTAATGGTACTATCCGTAGCATTATGGACGGTACTGTGTTCCGTGCACCTATCACCATCCCAAGTATCCACCCTTGTGTGAAGAACTGGGAGAAGCCTATCACCATCGCCCGTCATGCATACGGAGATGTATATAAGAGTGTGGAAATCCGTGCCGATGAACCGGGAGTAGCCAAACTCGTGTTTGAGGGTAAGAGCGGAAAGAAGCAGGAGGTGGAAATCCACAACTTCGATGGTGCAGGTGTTATCCAGGGTATGCACAATACCGACAAGAGCATCCGCAGTTTTGCTCACAGCTGCTTCAAGTTTGCCATCGATACCAAGCAGGATCTCTGGTTTGCTACCAAGGATACCATCTCAAAGACTTACGATGCGCAGTTCCGTAAGATCTTCGAAGAGGTTTACGAGAGTGACTACAAGGAGAAGTTTGCTGAACTCGGCATCGAATACTTCTATACATTGATTGATGATGCGGTGGCTCGCGTAATCCGTAGCAAGGGTGGATTCATTTGGGCATGCAAGAACTATGATGGTGATGTGATGAGCGATATGCTCAGTACCGCTTTCGGTTCTCTGGCTATGATGACCTCTGTATTGGTCTCTCCAGAAGGAAAGTATGAGTATGAGGCTGCGCATGGTACCGTTACCCGTCACTACTATCGCTATCTGAAGGGTGAGGATACCTCTACCAACCCAATGGCAACTATCTTTGCATGGAGTGGTGCCTTGAGAAAGCGTGGTGAGATGGATGGTCTTCAGGATCTTCAGAACTTCGGCGACCAGCTGGAAGCTGCCTGCTTCGATACCTTGAATGATGGTATCGCTACCAAGGATCTCGTCAACCTGATGGAAGGTGTTGAGGCTAAGCCTGTCAACTCAGCCGGCTTCATCGCTGCTATCCGTGAGCGCCTGGAGAAGAGATTGGCATAGTCCTCTCTCTTCTTCAGAAAGATAAAAACAAAGCCCTGCAGTACTTCTCGTTTATATAGAAGTATTGCAGGGTTTTATTTTACTCTTTTAAATAAGCGATTTGTTTTGTTTGTAAATTAACTTATTATGGCTTATTTCTTCTTCAATGCCTCAGTGAAATATTTGAAGAAATCTACCTTGAGCAACTTGCTAATATGAAACAGCATACCGCTATCAATTGTGTTCCTGTTATAAATCTTGTATACATTGGTGCGATGGCAGCCTAATTCCTCTGCCAGCCATACGGAAGTCTTACCTTGATTCTTAAGCTCCCGCTTGATGATCTCACCAATGGCAACTGTGGACTTTTCTTTATCTTTCATAACAACACAGTGTTTAAATTTAATATATATCTTATTTACCGGCTGCAAAAGTAGTATTAAAGTTTCTAATCTGCAAAATATGGTGTAGCCAATATAATAACACTAAGTTAAAAAGTGTAAGAATTTAGTGTGCTTTGTCATTTTTTAGCAAAAAGCACTCCGTTGTTACAAAATTGTAATCTGATGTAATGCTTATTACGAGATAAAAAATGTATTTTTGCACCATAATTACGAATTTATTAAAAAATAGATTATGGAAAAGGCGGATAAAAGAATTCTTGTTGTTGATGATGAACAGGATTTGTGTGAAATCTTGAGTTTCAATATCCAGATAGAAGGATATCATGTGGATACAGCCAATTCTGCCGAAGAGGCTTTGGAAATGGATATTGCATCCTATGATCTGTTGTTGCTGGATGTGATGATGGGAGGTATGAGTGGATTCCAACTGGCTAAGAAGTTGAAGGAGAATCCGATGACTGCCTATGTGCCAATCATTTTCCTTACCGCTCGGGATACGGAGAATGATACATTGACGGGGTTCAACCTGGGTGCTGATGACTATATTTCCAAGCCATTCTCCATCCGTGAAGTGATGGTGCGCATTCGCGCCGTATTGCGTCGTACCGCAGAGCAGAATGGTAGTGCTGATGAGCCTAAGGTGATTGGCTATCAGGGACTGGTGTTGAATCTTGATAAGAAAACGGTTGGTATTGATGGTGAAGCTGTGTCTTTTACCAAGACCGAGTTTGAGTTGCTCCACCTTTTGTTGGAAGAGAAGGGTAGGGTCTTCTCCCGTCAGGAATTGATAGACAGAGTGTGGCCTAAGGATGTAATGGTGCTTGACCGTACCGTGGATGTGAACATCACCCGTATGCGTAAAAAGGTAGGACGATTCGCAAAGTGTATCGTTACTCGCCTTGGTTTCGGCTATTATTTCGATGCCTGATTGGTTTGACTTTGATTTACAGATAATTGTGAAGTTTAATGTTCAGTTTTTAAAGTTCAATGCTTAAAACAAATACTGTAGGTAGAAAATTGTACTTTAGTGTGCTGGCGGTGTTCCTAGTGTTCGCTGTCAGCTTTATCGTGTTTCAGCAAACACGAGAGAAGCAGTATAAGATTAGTACCCTTACCTTGAAACTTGCCAACTATAACGAATTGTTGGTGGAGGATCTCGCTCTATCTTCTTCAAATGGTATTCTATTGTCGGATACGGTGAATCTGGTGGATAGTGTCAGGGTAGCTGAGGCTAAACTTGAGGATTTTGTTCAGGAACACGAAAGTAAAGACTTGAGAGTGACTCTTATCAAGCCTGATGGTAAGGTTATCTATGATAATATGGGTAAGGATTTTCGCAAGTTTTCCAATCATGCAAAAAGAGCGGAGATTGCGGAGGCACTTCAGGATGGAATGGGAACCAGTGTGGAACGCCAGTCTTCTACCCTCAAGCACGATTATTTCTATGTGGCATCCTATTTTCCTAAAAGTCAGCTAGTTGTGCGTACGGCGTTGCCATATAACGATGATTTGGCAAAGTCGCTTCAGGCTGATCAGCATTATATCTGGTTTGCTCTTGTTGCCGTCATCATTCTTACGCTTGTGCTCTATCGTTTCACCAGTCGTTTGGGAAGTAATATTTCCAAACTTCGTATTTTTGCCTATAAGGCAGATCACAATGAAAGTCTGGAGGTAGAAGATTTGGCAAGCTTCCCGGGGGATGAGTTGGGAGAAATTGCTGAAAGAATCATCAAGATGTATAAGCGTGTGCAGACCACCCGAAAAGAGCAGGATATCCTGAAACGGCAACTTACTCAGAATATCGCTCATGAGTTGAAAACTCCTGTGGCAAGCATTCAGGGATATCTGGAGACTATTCTGGATAATCCGCACATCAATGAGACTACCAAGGCGCAGTTCCTGCAACGCTGCTTTGCTCAAAGCGAGCGGTTGACCTCCTTGCTTCACGATATCTCTACGCTTAACCGCTTGGATGATGGTTCTGATATGATAGATTTTGAGGCAGTAGATATTACTCAGATGGTTGCTGATATTACCCGTGAGACGGCGTTGGCTCGACAGGAAAGGAAAATGACTTTTGATAACCGGATGCCGGAACATATCGTGGTGAAGGGAAACCGAAGTCTGATATATAGTATTTTCCGCAATCTTACAGATAATGCCATTGCTTATGCTGGAGAAGGACGCAAGATGACCTTGGAGGCAAAGGAACAGGGAAATAAATGGCATTTCATTTTCCGGGATAATGGCCAGGGAGTACCGCCGGAGCATCTGGCCCGTTTGTTTGAGCGATTCTATCGGGTGGATAAGGGACGTAGTCGCAAAATTGGTGGTACTGGCCTCGGACTTGCCATTGTAAAGAATGCCGTTCTTCTGCATGGAGGTACTATTCGGGTAAATAATTTGCCGGAAGGCGGTCTTAAGTTTGAGTTTACTCTTAAGAAATAAGCAAAAATATTTGAATACAATATATAATATGCGCGCGCGAGAGCGTGCGCATATATGCGTATGTGTGCGCGCTCCAGTGTGCGCATGTATATTATAAGGTGCTGAGTATCTGATAGTTTGTTTAAGTGTTTATAACTGTTAAAAAACGAAGGAAATTGAAACTTTTTTCTCGAAACATTTGGTAGAATGGAAAATAGTTAGTACTTTTGCACTCGCTTTTGAGAAATACACTTTCTCTAAGCAACTAAAGAAAGAGTTCTTTGAAAGATTTTACATAAACAGACAAGTA
>JAJWLX010000160.1 GCA_021636625.1 Prevotella sp.
AAAAATATAAATAATTAATAATCATTTTTTGTGTCCACTTTGGGGAACTGCTACAGCTCTTTCTGCATATTTCGGAATAATTCCTCTTTTTGATGCCTGTTCTGACGGAATAATTCCTCTTTTTACCCCTTATTTTAACGGAATAATTCCTCTTTTTGAGGGCTAAAATGAAAGAAAAAGTCCTGAAAGCTTGTGTAATTAATTGAAAATGAGTATATTTGCACCGGATTAAAAGGAAGGCTTATGTTAGAACGTAAATTTGCAGAAAATTTGGAGAAATTTCTCCTTCACGAACCTCGGAAGATTCTGCTTGTCAATGGTGCGAGGCAGATAGGTAAATCGTATCTGATAAGATATGTGGGGAAGAAACTTTTCAAGCATTTTGTTGAGATAAATCTCAAGGCAGACCAAGAGGGAGATGGCATCTTTAAAACAGTAAGGAGCAAGGAAGATTTTTACTTGCAGTTGGGTGCCATGGCAGGTAACAATCTCGGAAGTAAGGATGATACCCTGGTTTTTCTTGATGAAATACAGAGTTATCCTCACCTGATGACTATGCTTAAGTTTCTCAACGAGGATAGTAAATACCGATATGTGGCAAGTGGCTCCCAGCTGGGTGTCGCCTTGTCGCAAACCCCTTCTGTACCTATTGGCAGTATCGCTATCCAACAGATGTATCCTCTTGATTTCGAGGAATTCTTGTGGGCGATGGGTTGTGGAAAGAAGGCGATAGAGAGCATGCGACAGAGTTTTCTGGATAAGAAAGCCTTGAATGAGTCGATGCATAACTATATGCTCCAGCAGTTTAAAATTTATTTGCTCGTGGGAGGAATGCCTGATGCCGTCAATAAGTTTCTTGAAAATAGAAATATGGCTCAAGTGCGCAGTATTCAGCGGGATATTCATGCGCTTTATAAGATAGATGCATCGCAGTATGATGATGAGCGCAAGCTTGTTATAAGAAAGATATATGATATGATTCCATCGAATATGGAAAATAAGAAAAAGCGTATCATCGTAAAGAATATCGAAGGCTTGAAGGCGCATAAGCAGTTTAGCGACTATGCTGAGGAATTTGAGTATCTTACGAATTCTGGAGTAGCTTTGTCGGTGCAGGCTATCAGCAATCCTAGTTTTCCACTGATAGAGTCGGAGAGCAAGAATTTACTGAAGCTCTATATGAACGATGTGGGGTTATTGACCAGTATACTTTATGGTACGAATATCAATGCCGTGTTGAGGGATGAGCGGAGTGTGAATCTGGGTGCTGTATATGAGTCGGTCATAGCTCAGGAATTTCATGCCCATGGTTATGTGCTTCATTATTATGATAACAAGCAGAAAGGTGAGGTGGATTATCTGATAGATGATTACAGAAACCTGACGGTCTTGCCTGTGGAAATCAAGTCGGGTAAGGATTATATGGTGCATAGTGCACTTGATAAGTTCCTGAATACCACGGAATATCATATTCATGAGGCTGTGGTGCTGAGCAATGAGCAGAAAGTTTATACGGAAAATGGAATCACTTATATGCCTATATATTATTGTATGTTCTTTAACAACAAGATGGAAGATGAGGCTGATCTGGTGATTCCTGAGATTCAGATGCCAAGCCTGTAAATATACGAGAGGGTGTGTCATTGGTTTATGGCACACCCTCTTTCTGCATTGAACGTTTCCATCTCCTTCACTCTGAAAACACTACTTATTTATTAGTACAGACTATATCAACTTGTTTAACCTGATACCTATTTCTAAGTATAAAAAATGTGAAAATCACAATTTCTCGGTATTGTACAATTTCTAAATAAGCCTTACCTTTGCAGCCCGAAAAAAGGAATAGATATGAAAAAAGGATTAGGAAAAATTAGAAAGATTAAAAAGAAACACATCTTCCTGGCCTTATTGGCCGTGATTGTTCTGGGAGGTTTGGCGAAGGCTTACTCTGCCTGGGTGGGTACTACC
>JAJWLX010000107.1 GCA_021636625.1 Prevotella sp.
CAGTCATCTGATACAGTTAACGTACAACTGTATCGCAGTAAACGTGGCCTTTCGCAACAGTTAACGTACAACTGTATCAGACCCCAGGTCTATCTTTTGATAAGAAGACAGGTAAGACTCAAACAAGAACGATTAGAATTATAAACTCATAACGATGATGATATATGATGAAAAAAATAGTAATGGTAATGTTACTGCCCACTACCCTGGTGGCAAACGCATACGCCGGAACGGTTAGCGATAGCTTGCGGACTACGCTCTATTATCGCTCAGGCTATTCATTATTAGAACTCTCCTATATGGATAATGCCGCCAAGCTCGAAACCCTCAAGCAGGGTATCAGAAGCATCGGGGACAACCCCAACACGGTGCTGCAGCATATCAAGATCCTTTCGGCAGCTTCACCGGAAGGTAACTCCAAGCTCAACAAACGACTGGCGAGAAGGAGAGGAGAACGCTTGCGCGACTATCTCAGGGAGATGCTGAATCTGCCAGACAGCGTCTTCACGGTCTCCTCCGCAGGAGAAGACTGGGAAGGACTCGCCCTGAAGATACAGAAAGAAAATGCGCCGTGGAGCCGGAAAGCCCTCTACATCATTCGGAACACCCCCGAATGGATCGTAAGAAACGGAAAGGTTGTAGATGGAAGAAAACGACAGCTCCAGAACCTCGATGGCGGAAAGGCATGGAAATACATGCTCGCCAACCACTTCGACAGCCTCCGCTCCGGAGCACTCGTGGTTTGCGAAATCCGACACATTGTACCATTTGTCAGTCCGACAGATACCCTCACATTGATCCAGAATCAGCAAGGCAGCGAACAGGATTCGCTACCGCAGAAGGATGCCCGGGATGCAGCATCCCAGCTACAGGTATATCCAGGCGGGAATGCAGCCGAAACCGAAAATGCAGCCCATGCATCCGGCAGCAACTCCTACTACGCCCTGAAGACCAACCTGCTCTATGATGCCCTCCTCGTGCCGAACCTCGGCATCGAGACCAGCATAGGCAGGGGATGGACCCTCGGAGCCAGCGGAATGCTCGCCTGGTGGAGCAAGGATGCCAGCCACAAATACTGGAGAATCTACGGTGGAGAAATGGAAATCAGAAAGTATTTCGGCAGAAAGGCAAAGGAAAAACCGATGCAGGGACATCACATCTCCCTCTACGGACAGTTCCTCACCTATGATATCGAAAACGGTGGCACCGGTCACCAGAGCAAGAAAACCTACGGGGCAGGAATGGAGTATGGATACTCACTGCCGATAGGAAGACGCCTGAACCTCGACCTCGGACTGGGCGTGGGATACATCAAGTCCCACTACAAGACCTATGAACCGAAAGACGGATGCTACGTATATGAGGCAACCCGCAACCGCACCTGGATAGGACCTACCCGCGGCGAAGTATCACTGGTATGGCTCCTCGGCAACGGAAACACCAATAGCAAGAAAGGAGGTAAGAAATGACTAGAATAACTAGTATGACAGAGTTAAGACAATCAATGATCCTATTCTTCCGCGTAATCGTCTGCGCAGCCTTCTTGCTGATGATGGCAGAACTGCTCTCATCCTGCGAGCACAAGGACCTCTGCTACGACCATCCCCACCGTCAGAACGTGGAAGTGATGTTCGACTGGAGCGCCGATCCCGAAGCCAATCCAGCCACCATGAGTCTCTATCTCTATCCCGAGGAGGGAGGCGATCCCATCAGATACGAGTTCACCGACAAGAACGGCGGAAACATCTCAGTGGCAGCAGGCACCTACAAGGCAATCTGCGTAAACAGCGACAAGGAAACCCACCGCATCCTCGGCAAGGAGCACTTCGAAACCTTCCAGGTAACATCAGCCGAAACCCGAGCCCTGCAGGGACTCCTCGCCACCATGGCAGGAGCCGCACCGATGGGACGAGGCACCGAGAAGGAAAGAATGATGCAGCAGCCGGAAATGCTCTGGAGCAGTCATGCCGACCGCATCGTAGTGAAGCCAGCCGGAGAGAAGACCGTCATCAAGATGAAGCCGGAGCCGAGAGTCAAGCAGTGTACGGTGGAAATCAAGAACGTGGAGAACATCAACGGAGTGAAGGCGATGAGTGCCAGTGTATCGGGAATGGCGGGTGGATGGCTCGCCGGTCTCGACCAGCTCTCGGATGAGAAGGTAACCATGCCGTTCGTAGCCGAAGCCGATGCTGCCAATAAGATGGTAAAAGGCAGTCTCACCCTCTTCGGTCACTGTCCGGTACAGCCCAACAAGCACATCCTGATGGTCTATGCGCAGCTCACCGACGGCACCAACTGGTATTACGAGAAGGATGTAACCGACCAGGTGCACGATAAGAATCAGGAAGACGATACCCACATCAAGATAGAGTTGGAGCAGCTTCCCTTGCCGAAGCCAGCCCCCGGCACCGATGGTGGTCTTCAGCCGAGCGTAAGCAAATGGAATGAGATTTACATCGATATCAAAATGTAGAATAGATATAGATTATCATCCATAAGGATACAGATTATCATCCATAAGGATATTATCTATCATTAATAAAATAAAAAACATAGTATTAATTTTAATAAAAAGAAACAATTATGAAAAAAGCGTTTTACATGATGGCAGCCGCTGCCATCGCCCTCTCTTCTTGCTCTTCAGAGGAGACCACAGATGTTGCGAAGAGCACTGCTATCAGCTTCCGTCCTACGGTAGGCTTCAACAGTCGTGGTGCTGAGTTGAATGGTACAAACTTCAACGATATGTGGGTTTATGCTTACGACTTGAATGCAACTTCTGGAAACGGAAATGGTTTTGAGGGTGAAAAGTTTACTAAGCAGGGAACAAGCAATGACTTCCTTCCTGACACCCCTTTATTCTGGCAGGCTGGTTCTGAGCTTAGATTCTTTGCCATCAATCCTGTGAAAGAAAACTGGCATGGAACACTTACATTTACCAAAGACGACGCAAAACTTACAGATGTTACAATTCCTAACAACATCGAGGAGCAGAAGGACTTGGTAATTGGTTCTGTGACAGCTCAAGCGAATAATCATATGGATGGTAAAGGTGTTGACTTGACCTTGAATCACATCCTCTCTCAGATTAACTTCAAGGCTGTGAATACTAATAAGCGTCTTACTTATCGTATTGCTGCTATTCGTATTGTTAATGCCAAAAAATCTGATAGTTATACATTCAATCCTACAAGCTCTCAAACAGGTGCATGGGGAGGAAATCCAACTGGCGATGTTACATACGAATTGGATTTTAAGAACAATGCTATTGAACTCAATGGTACGGATGGCAAAACGGAAGCATTCTTGACTCCTGAAGGCCATGGCGCTATGCTGGTACCTCAGTCGCTTATTCCATGGAATGGCGCAGAGGTTAACGATGCAGCTCAATTTGATGGTGGTTCTTATATTGCACTTTTGGTAAATGTTCGTTTTACTAATGGTACATCGGTTTATCCTAAAAAGGCAAATGGAAATGAGGATTATGGTTGGATAGCAATTCCACTTCCAAAGAATAATGCTGGCGGTGATAAGGCTGAATGGAAGATGGGTAATAAGTATATCTACACACTCAATTTGTCAGAGGGTTGTGGTAAGGTTGATCCGGTAAATCCTAACCCTGATGGTGGTGGTAAGGTTGAACCAGGTACGAGTGACCCTGACAAAGGTGCTAATATCTTCGGTAAGCCAATCAAGTTCACAGTAACTCTTGCGCCATGGACTCATAATCCTGCTGATGGTAACGGTACAATCATTCCGATGTAATCCCCTCACATTACATTCACAATAAAAAATTCAAATTCAAGGAATTGGAGATTCCCTCTCACGTTATGTTGAGCCCAGGAAATCTCCAATTCCTTTAACTCCCATTGGCGCACCGTGTACTCGCATCCTTTACGTCATGTTCAGAAAGCGAATCACTGCAGCAAGCCAATCTATCAAAAGATAATTAAAAGGAAAATACGATATGAGCAATAAAAATAAACTGATAGGCTTGTCGCTCATAGCTTTGGCGACACTCTGCGCTTGCAACGACGACAATTATGCCGACGGCAAGGGCAACCGACTCGTGACTTTCAGCGTCAATGCGAAAGCAAACGGTGGATGGAGTGACATCAATGGATCAAGAAGCGCATGGATGTCACCTCAGGCACAACAGATGGGTGAACCCGTGGAAATGGAGGGAAAACTCAACGGAAATTCTGTTTATCTCACAAGCGAGGTAACAGAAGGTTTCCCTACCGATAACCCTACCTTCACCCGTGGCACGCAGATAACAAATGCAGATGGCATGAGTAGTTCATTTGGAGTCACAGCATTCATGGGCAGCCAGAAATATATGGATCATGTAGAAATCAAGAAGTCTGCTGATTCATGGAAGCCGCAAACAGATTATTTTTGGCTCAACGGAAAGTCGTTCGACTTCTATGCCTGGTATCCATACAACTCAGCAGAAGGCACAAACGGCATCCCTGCCGGCATGACATTAAACCAGGAAAATTTTTCTTCCATTTCATATACTGTACCTACAGATGTATCTAAGCAGGAAGACCTGATGTTTGCTGTCAATAAGAATGCGTCAGAACCGGCAGATGGCAATGCAACATCCTTAGATTTCAAGCATTCGCTCGCTGCCGTGAAGTTCGTGGTGGGCGATTTGCCTACCGGCACCAAGGTTACCTCTGTTGCTTTGAAGGGTGTGAAATATAAAGGTAATTTAGCTGTAACTGCCGGTAATAACGGTGCGGCTCAGTTAGCCTGGTCGAATTTAGCAAACGAGACAGAAAACTTCACTCAGGTAACCAAAAAAGAAGTAAAGGAAAATGATACGGATCATGCTATTACAAAAGAAGCTCAGACCTTCTTCATGATGCCGCAGACGCTGCCTGATGATGCAATGGTAGAGGTGGTTGTGGAAAATCAAAAGGGTGAGAGTGCTACGCTGACAGGCGCCCTGCAAGATGCAACGGCAGCTGTGGAAGCAAAAAACAAATGGGAAGCAGGTAAAACCTATACCTATACCATCAATTTGTCTGGTGTAACAGCGGAGATTACCTTTTTCAAGGGAAAAAATTATACCGCTCATAATATCAGTGCCAACGGCGATCCATTCACTGTGGATTTCAACTACCCGCAAACGGTAAGTAACATAAAGCTCCGCTTTGCGTATGTAAATAAAGACGGATCTTTTGAGGAGATAAAGGCAGACGGAAATCCTAATAACTCGTACGATCCAAGTTACTATGATTTAAAAGGAAAGAAAACTTCTGTAACTCTAAGATCACCGGTGATGAACAATTTGGGAATAGTTGCTTGTGCAAAGAAAGATGCAACAGACTTTGTTATACAGATGCAGGTTAATGCGATTCTTAAAACGGATATGCCTGCTGATCCGGATAAGCCAGATGTTAAGCGCGAGTATCTGCCAGAAACCGATGATAATACATGGTATACTATTTGGAGAGGCAAAATGTATCCACCGAACTATATTCAAATTAGAGATAATGTCCATGAGGATTATAGAAAAGTACTTGTGGCACGAAATGATTATCGTCCTGGTACTAGAGTGAATTTCAAAGAAGCGATGCAAGGCAGACGCCAGTATTGGGAAGTAGATGAGAGCCATCCTATATATGGAAAGGGCAAGATATGGAAAATTAGCAGGGTGGCTTACAGCGCCTTTAAATATGAAGTTTATTGGTTCTGGTATATGCAATACTATGATACATATCCTGGAGGTAATGGAATATTTGGAACAAAAGTGTGTTCGTATAATAATTCCGACCCTTAGTATTGGACTATTGCAGATCAAACAGGGGCCAATGTTAATAAATTTATAATGCGTGGTCACCCAAATTATATTCGTGATTTTAACGATAATGCAGAGTATTTTAATAATACATGGGTAAGTCAAAGGAGTGTTAATGGATCTTGTTTTGTACGTTATGAACTAATTTATAAGGGTATTTATTTAGATGAATTTATGGAACAAGCAATAATACCTCAATTCGATTACTAGCCCTAGATATGCATGTAGCGCCGGATATCCTGTAGCGCCGGATATGCCCTTTCCTCCGTTAGGCGTCCCGGCGGATTTGCAATCCGCCGTCAAAAAATGACCTAACCTCTTTATGCTCTGGGGATATGTTATCCCCAGCCTCCAGGCAATAACCGGCATATCGTTGGGATAGGGGGGATTACAAATCCCCCGGCTTAATAGGTCGAACCTTTTTTTACGACGGATTGCAAATCCGTCGGGACGCCTAGCGGAGGACAGCCTGGAACGGAAGAAATTCATTTCATAGAATGCGCATGAAAATGCCGCGCCTCGGCGGAAGTTATGTCGCCGCCGGGGCGTTTTCTAAAAAGACAGTTCGAGATATAATAGGTAGGCTAGAGATAGCCTGTGGTAAATAATCGCAAGAATTAGAGTCTATTGATTGCGGGTGTATGTGAATATGCCTCCTTCATATTTAAGGTAGCAGATTAATGTGTGTAGAATCTGCAAGATTAATTTTATAGTTTTAATAAGTAGGTTGTACAGTGGTACATCTATTTACATCTTTTACTTATAATGATCCCTGCCAGCTTGTGAAAGCCGGCAGGGCTTTTAATCCGAAAATCCAAAAGATATCATATACCAGTAGCGCCGGATATGCCTGTTCTCCGTTAGGCGTCCTGGCGGATTTGCAATCCGCCGTCAAAAAATGTCCTAACCTCTTTATGCTCTGGGGATATGTTATCCCCAGCACCCAGACAGTAGCCAGCATATCGATGGAATAGGGGGATTACAAATCCCCCGGCTTAATAGGTCGAACCTTTTTTTACGACGGATAACATATCCGTCGGGACGCCTAACGGAGGACAGCCTGGAACGGAAGAAATTCATTTCATAGAATGCGCATGAAAATGCCGCGCCTCGGCGGA
>JAJWLX010000108.1 GCA_021636625.1 Prevotella sp.
GAAACACTCATAAATCGCTCATTTTAAGCTATTCAGCAGATTTTAGCGTAATTTTAAGGAAAAATATCTAATGAAGTTCTTCTATACAGTAGCATTATGTAAATATTCGCTCCGCCGGATATGTCTCTTCCGCCCCGCTAGGCGTTTCGGCGGATTTGCAATCCGCCGTCAAGAAATGTCCCAACCTATTCGTGCTTAGGGGATTTGAAATCCCCGTCTTGCGAGGTCGAACCTTTTTGATGCCAGATAACATATCCGGCAGGACGGCTGAGTAGGACGATTTTTGTAAAGAAAATAATGCACAGCGTTGTGCACTCAATATATGTAAATTTATTCTATTAATAGAGAATGGCAGATATGCACCAAATATTCGGCAGGAAAGGCCGGGAGGTTAAGTATCGCCAGAATAGCATGGATGCCAAGTCTCATATATCATTACCCCAAAGACCGGGAGGCTGAGTAAGGTAATAACTTTCAAAACAAAAAAACTCCCTATAAGTTCAGGCGATTTATCGCCTGGCTTATAGGGAGTACTTGTATATCGCTCCTTCAAACTTTACTTGTCATCCAATGTCAGCTTTCATCCGGCTCCCCCAGATACTCAAAGATTACTGCCACCTGCCGGGGCGAAAAATACTGGCAGCCCACCTGGTATCCCAGCTTCTTCAACTCATCCCATAGAGGAATGCAACGCTTCACCCAATCCATCAGGTGGCGGCGTGCCGAAGCCTTGCTGGTGGCTTCCGGAAAATAGAGCAAGCCCAATTCCGTCTTGCTGTACATACGATTCGATAGTTCCATAGGCAAACTTCATCTATGCATGATGATCCTTGAAAAAGCCATCCAAGGCCTTGGCTATATAGGCACCGGTTCTGATCTTTTTATGCTCCACTTCACATTTGTGCAGGTAATAATCCTTGCGGATAAACCAGTCGCTCAGCTCGCCCAGCATATCAAGAGAAAGTCGGTTGCTCAACTTGATAGCACAGCTTTCTTCTACTTTGTAGCTGAGTATCAGTCTTATTTTCAGTTTGATGCGGGCTACTACCAACTCATCCGGAATCTTGCCGCCACCCGTTGTGTCTCCAGTACTTCTGCGATCGTGAAGCGTAAAGGTGATGTGATCCGGCATGTGGTGATGCTTCTTTTCTCCCTCTTCACGGAAGAAGGCTTGGTAGGTGAGATAGAAGTCGATGATGTGGTGATTATAGAGGCGCTTCAGGTCTTCGCAGGCAAAGCGGATCGTCTTGCGCTCCAGTTCCGACCACGACGCATAATAGTCCTTCCTGCCATGCATCAGCGCCATCAGGTTTTCAGGCTTGATCATAGTGTAGCCTTTCATCGCCCAGCAGTTGGAAAGGAGATAGAGCTTGATGCTCGATGCACTTTTGCACTTCTGAACTACATTCAGATCAATCTTGCTGGCACCCTTGCTGAAGCTGTAGAAGAATCGGAGCTGATTGTTGCCGAAGATGAACTTCGCCATCCATCTGCCCTGACGGTTCTTATATACCTCGCTCTCAAACAGGCAGTCGAAGAGGCGATAACCCGTCTGATTGCCCACCTTGAAAGGCAGTTCGATAGGTTTTCTCGGCATCTGGGTAATCACCTGTCGCAACTGGGCGCAGTGCTTGCCTCCGGTGATGTCCAGCTCGGAGAGCTTCATCTCCACAATGGTGTGACCTGCAGCCAGTTGCTCAGAAGTGAAATAGAATCCGTTGTGGCTCACACGCTGTGGGATGACGTAGTTGATAATCACCTTCTGTGCATGCTTGATGAGCTGCAACATAACTTTTAGTTCCACAATGGAATAATCATTGTGGGAAAGCCCTTGCACTCCTAAGAGTGTGATGATGTTCTTTTCTGCTGGTGCAGAAGGGAAAGGTTCGGCCGATAGGGTCGGGTCTGATTTGAACTTAATACTCATTACTATCTTTACTTTAAGATTGTTAGCGACCTGTCCAGAACTGTGGGCGAATCGTAGTTGTTATTATTAAAGACGGCATGGAGTCAAAGTGGGCACATAATACTGACTGAAGAAAACATTGACCTTAATAATAAGGTAATTGGCGCGCTTCCTCAACTTTATCCAAATTTGCCTACTTCTCTTCCATGCCGTTGTTTCTGAATCGAAACAACAGGCATAGAATGCCCGGTAAGCATTTCAATTTGGATTCTCTAAAAAGGGGGCCAACCCTTTGTACTTAGAGTGTATTCTTGAAGTTACTTACAAAAAGCTTTTCCAATACATTGTATCGGGATGAGAAACACGTTCTCTGAGCTTTACGAATGCAAAATTACAACTTTTTTCTGAAACGAACAAATTTTTTCTCAAAAAAAAAGCAGAAAAAGCAGAAAAATAATCCTCCTCACGCATTACGTATGATGTAGATAGATATAAAACGTATTCATTTCCCCTATATATGTATAATGTATAAGGAGAAAATATCGCGTAACTTTTTGAACTGCAGAATATTGCAAAATGGATTCTTGCTCTGGTAGTGGTTGGGGGGACTCCCGTTATTGTGAAATTTGCCCTAAAGGTATTCGGAATTTGCTCTGATAGTGGTGTTTTTTAGCGGATTTGCCCTGATAGTGACATGCCGCCATTTCCGATGTCCATCGTTTTTATCAGCAAGGGTTATCACTCATATTTACGATTCATCACGTTCCTATCGGCGGCAGCCCTCGTTCCTATCAGCTAAGCCCCTCATTCCTATGAGTAGCGAATGCCGCTCCTATGAGCGAAGTACGTCGCTCCTATGGGCGAAAGCTACCGCTCCTATGGGCGATGGCTTTCACTCCTAAGAGCGGTAATCATCATCCCTACGAGCGACTGACGTGCCCGATAAAAGAGTGCAGAAGTGAACATAAGAAGATGAAAGAGTGCAGAAGACGACGGAAGCGGACGAAAGTGTGCAGATGCCCCCTCGCCGGTTTCGTAACTTTGCCATTGCATTCGGGAAGAGTCCGATGCACGAACATTCAATAACAATTTAAATTTTAAGTATTATGGCAGTTAATTACAGTTTGGTAAAGTACGTTTCTAAGTTTGGAAAGGATGCCGGTAAGGGTAAGTTTTATGCCCGTGCCCAGGTGAACGAGAAGACTTCGCTCAAGAAGTTCTCCAAGTTGATTGCGATGCAGACCACGGTTTCTTACGCAGATGTCACTGCGGTATTGGTGAGTGCGGTAGAGAACCTGATTCTTGAACTTCAGCGTGGCAATCAGGTGGAGTTTGGTGATTTGGGCAAGTTCCGTCTGCAGATTGTCAGCGATGGTGCAGACAGTGCCGCTGAATTCAAGAGCGACACTCATATCAAGGGGGTCAACATCCAGTATTCTCCGGGTCCGGAACTGTATTCTGTATTCCAGGATATAGAGTTTGTACAGGTAGCATCCCGTGCCATACAGCGTGCCGCATTGAAGGCGGAGAAGGAGGGTGCCAAGACGATCGACATCGAGGAGGCAAAGAAGGCTGCCAGCAAGAAGCAGAATACTTCCGGCGGCAGCACTGACGGCAACACGGAAGGCAAGGATCCAGGCTCTGGCAGCACTGATGTAGATATGTAGAACCCTGGCATCATTGAATCTTTGAATCATTGAATCAAGGTTTCAAGGTAAGTTTCATTTCATTCAATTCATTTAAATCTTTAAACACTTTAGCGTATGACAGAAAAGAAAAGACAGACACTGAACGAGGTCATCAAGTTTGTGGTGACAATATTGACCGCCCTGCTCGGGGCACTGGGTGTATCATCCTGCACCCTATAGTGAGGAGGACGGCTTATGAGAAAGATTGATATGATTGTGGTGCATTGCAGCGGTAGCCGCTGCAATCACCGGTACACTCTGGAGCAGTTGCGCCACGACCATGTGGTGGTGAACGGTTGGCGCGACATCGGTTATCATTTTTACATCACCCAGGAAGGTGTGGTTTATCCCTGCCGTCCGGTGGAGCGGATGGGTGCTCATGCCTTGGGCTACAATGCTCATTCCATCGGCATCTGCTACGAGGGCGGTTTGTCGCCGAGCGGTTGCATCTCTGATACCCGCACGCCTGCCCAGAAGGAGGCGATGAAGCTTCTCATCCTCCGCCTTCACCGTGAGTTTCCGGACATCAAGACCATTCTGGGTCATCGCGATTTGCCGGGCATGCAGAAAGCCTGTCCCTGCTTCGATGCCACGAAGCTTCAGCCTCTACTGGCTTCATAGCATCCTCTATTAAGATACAAGTTCTCCCTATAAGCCAGGCGATAAATCGCCTGAACTTATAGGGAGTTTTTTTGTTTTGAAAGTTATTACCTTACTCAGCCTCCCGGTCTTTGGGGTAATGATATATGAGACTTGGCATCCATGCTATTCTGGCGATACTTAACCTCCCGGCCTTTCCTGCCGAATATTTGGTGCATATCTGCCATTCTCTATTAATAGAATAAATTTACATATATTGAGTGCACAACGCTGTGCATTATTTTCTTCACCAAAATCGTCCTACTCAGGCGTCCTGCTGGATATGTTATCTGGCATCAGAAAGGTTCGACCTCGCAAGACGGGGATTCCAAATCCCCTAAGCACGAATAGGTTGTGACATTTCTTGACGGCGGATTGCAATTCCGCCGAAACGCCTAGCGGGGCGGAAGAGACATATCCGACGGGGCAGAATTACTTACATATCCGTCAAGGCGAAAAGGTCAAAAAGCGAGGAACGGGCGGATTGATAGCGCATATGTTTTGGCATTGCCATAAGTATGTTTTGGATAAGTAAAATAAACAGTACCTTTACCCCTTAAGACACAAGCTACTGATACTGCATTGTAGGTATTCAACTCCCCAGTACACCAAAATTGATTGTAGGTTTCATAACCGAAATATGTATAGTTCGCAGATACTTCATTAATGTCCTTTGCACCTGCAGCCTTCCATAAATAGTCATTAATTTTATTAGTTACATTTGTGTCATTATTCAGATTACTAAAACTAACATTCCATCCCAATGTAGATTTGTTTATTCCGCCATTAGTTGCATCTAACACAGCAATAAATTGACCTACTGAAGAAAAGAACCAACCAGTAGTCTTTGATTGCGCATTTTCTGTTAGGCTTATTGCTGTAAAGGAATTATATGAAGGTTTATATGTAATGGCTGCATCTACAGCAGGGGAATCTGTACCAATCTTCTTGGAGACTAGATACCCCGAACCTAACTCGGTGGTTTGGGAATTTAAATAGTCTGAAAAATTAGTAGACTGCAGCCCAGTTTGATTTCCAGAAGCAGATTTCCACCATTGATAATTTTGCATAAAATCATTTCTTGAATCACTTTTCGTTGAACCTGCATTCTTTAATGACATTACGAGTCCATGACCTCCAATACCACTACCAGCCGTGTTGGTCTCTGCCCATTTATCTTTACCATCATTATTTTCTGCTAAATACACAACGATACCCACAGGGCAATGCTCCTCGCTAATCTCTACATCTTTCAAATCATGAGTTATGGAACCATCATTGAAGAAGATATCGCCTAACTGGATGGTATAGTACTCAGTCGAACCACTTCCGGTATCTGCAACAAGAGCTTCTAGCATTTGAACCTTGTTGGTTGAAGGGGTGAAAGTAAGAGCTTTCTCCCACGCATTCTTACCCCCCGAGGCAGTATTAAACTCGGTGGATATACCGGGAGAAACGATGCAGGCATAGTCGTACTTAGCTAAAGGAAACAGCTTGCGGCCATCTACCTCACTGCTGGCATAAGCTATATTGCCTCCCCAGGTATATGGCTCAACAGTACCAAAATTATTGTTACTGATATAGGTAGTAACACTATTGTGTAAGGTCCTCTTGCCCAGCTTAACATGAGCCAGCCCCATAGCATGCGTCATTGTAGGGAATGCTACAGTAGAACTTGATTCTTCAAGTTCACCTTTGCCAATCTGCAAATCGCAGGAATTAAACTTACCATCATCACCCTGATCTGTCTTCAAGCTCTTGCCCCATTTTGTGATGGCTCCGGAAAAGAAGTCGGAGGCTGAAATTTGGTTTGTGCCGGATTTTACGGATACGGCGTCACCTTCTTTGGGAGCACCTGCTAAACCACCAGCCTGATAAGGGTAGTATAGGAAGTAATCGTATGAAAGAGAGCCGGTGAATTTTTGTGATGAGGAAAAATTCCAATTCTTTCCATCGGTAGTTGTGAGTTGAACATTGGCTTTTACTACCTTATGATTCTTGTCTACGATATACATGCCGAGTTCATCACCGTTGGCATAGGAATCCTTCAACTTCTCTAAGGGAAATGCAGGGTCTTCCGCTGTCTGCCATTTTGGATAAGTCACACTGCCCATGTTGAGCTTGATAATCTTTGTGGTAGAGAGCAGATAGGTAACGTGATTGCCGGCAACCCACTGGGTACCCTTCAAATCGAAAGTTAAATCTACTGCACTTTTACCAGTAGGAGTGATGTTTATCGTGACCTTGGCATCGTCACCAAGCGTCTGAGGAATCATCATCAGGGTTGCATTGGGAGCTAGATTAACAGTTCCAGTACCTACATTAAGACCACTAGCAGAGATAGGTACATTGTAGCTAGCAGAAGAAGAGGAAACTGTCCATACTTTTGTAGAAAGATTATAATCTCCTACGCCCTTAACTCCCTCAATCTTTATACTGTTGATTACTCCCTTTTCCATGTCATCACTTACTGAGAGATCATCCGGGGCGGAAAAGAGGGAT
>JAJWLX010000109.1 GCA_021636625.1 Prevotella sp.
TCCGCGATGCTGAGGCTGCGAAGAACAGCAGCGACAAGGGTATGGTGATGAAGAAGGAGACGCTGAATGAGGAAGCTCAGAAGACCACTACTGTGGTGAGCGGCATCGTAGTAGGTGTCATCGTCATCGTAGCGTTCGTTGTGCTCGCGGTATATTTGCGACGTCGTCGCAAAATGATGAGTGAAGAATAATTCAACACTTAACAGTGAAGAATAATTCAACACTTACCAGTGAAGAATAATTCAACATTCAACATTTAACATTCAACATTTTAAAAAAAGGTGGAGACATTAGTTTTAGTAATGATGATATTGGTTTGCTTCAGTTTTGTGCTGAAGCAGACCTTCCACGGAGTGAAGGAGATTATGATCATCTCGGTGCTCGTAGCTTTCTTCGTGGGAATGACCTGGCCACTTGCCATCGAGCAGTCGAAGACGCAGATTGCGGCTTGGATAGCCGACCAGAAGCTGATGCTCGATATGGCGGTGCTGCTGAGTATCGACGTGGCACTCACGATGCTTTTCTGTGTGCACCACGTAGATCTGAAAACTTCGGAACATGTGAGCCGCCGCAAATGGATGTTCTTCATCTTCCTGAAGTATTTCCCGGGTTTGCTGGTTTTCCCAGTGCTGTTCAGCGTTTTGGTGATGACCATCTTCCTGCTACCCGGCGTATCGTTCCAGGTAGTGGCATGGGTGCTTGCCGTAGTGCTGCTGGTCTTGACTCCGGCATTCACCTACGGTTTGAGATGGCTCTTGCCGGAGCGACCAATCCGCTTGGAACTGCTCTTCCTGGTAGAGGTGCTGCTCGGATTGATGGGCATCATCGGTACGGTGAATGGCAGGACAGCGGTGGCAGGATTCAACAGTTTCGATGCCCTCTCGCTTCTCGGCGTCATCGCCATCGTCATCGTAGGAATGGCGATAGGATGGGCAATTTACAATTATCAAATTAAAAAATATAGAGTATAATGAATTACATATCAGACGTATTGTTTTGGATTTCCACAGGCATGCTGGTTCCTGTGATTATTTTGTTGATTTTCTTCTTCCTCAGAGCCTTGTTGCTCCTTGGAGGTTTCTTCGGACAGTATCTTGTAAAGCGCAAGTCGGGTGCGGAGATTCGTGAACAGATGAACACCCTGACACTCGATAACATCGATACCCTGGGCGATCGCTTGCCAAAGAACAAGCAGGCTGTCATCGTTTCCTATATGAAGAAACTCGTGGACAACCGTCAGAGCAAGGCGCAGGTGAACCGCATCCTCGACCAGTATGCCCAGTTTGTTGAGAAGGATCTTTCTCTTCCTTCTACACTCCTGAAGATGGGTCCGATGCTCGGTTTGATGGGTACCTTGATTCCGATGGGTCCTGCCCTGGTTGGTCTTTCTACCGGCGATATTGCTTCGATGGCTTACAACATGCAGGTGGCTTTCGCTACCACCGTAGTGGGATTGTTCTCTGCAGCCATCGGTTTTGTAACCAAGCAGACCAAGAACCGCTGGTATACCGAGGATATGAGCAACCTCGAGTTTATGGCAGACCTGATTGATGAGAAAAAGTAACTCCTTAACATCTTGAAAAGAATATGAGACAAAGACGCAGAAGTCGTCTCTCGCATGATGGCGAGGATGATGATCCGATGAGCGTAGTGAGCAACCTCTTCGATGTGGCGATGGTATTTGCCCTCGCCTTGATGGTAGCCCTCGTTTCGCGCTATAATATGACGGAAATGTTCAGCAAGGATAACTTCACGATGGTGAAGAACCCTGGCAAGGAGAATATGGAAATCATTACCAAGGATGGACAGAAGATCAATCGCTATACTCCTTCTGAAGACCAGAGCAAGAAATCTGGCAACAAGGGAAAGAAGGTGGGCATCGCTTACCAGCTGGAGAATGGTGAAATCATCTATGTTCCGGAAGATAAATAGCGGGGATTACAAATCCCCTTGAACAGGGAACGGGGATTGCAAATCCCCTCAAACAGAAAATATTATTGTAACTAAAAGAAAAATAAAGAAAAATGAAAAAGTTTAAGACAATGATGGCCATGATGTTGGCTTTGGTTTCTATGTGTGTAGCATTCAGCTCTTGCAGCAGCGATGATGATGATAATGTAGCAGTAGCTGCAGCCAAGGAGATTGCTGGTTCATACACCAGCACCCTGGATATGACCGTAATGGGTCAGGCTTCTACATACGATAACCTTACCATGAAGATTGAGGCTGTTGATGATGCTACAGTCAAGGTTACCTTACCAGCTTGTGGCGAGGGCATGATGGCTCTTCCTGCTCTGGAGGTTCCTGCTGTGAAGGTTTCCGGTTCTAATGGTGCTTATGCTTTCTCTCAGGAAAGCTATGCCGGTACTATTACCGTAAATGGTGCAGAGAAGAACTATACCGTTACTTTGCAGGGTACATTAAAGGACAACACCCTGACCGTCAACTATTCCGTGCAGTATGGCAAGATGCCTATGCCGATGATTGGTAAGTTTGTTTGTACAAAATAAGAAGATTGTTTCAGGATAAGCTTTGATATAACTCGATGAAACAAAAGATATTCGCACTATTCCTGATCCTTTGCGGATTGTGCCTGAATCTGAAAGCCGAAACCCAGGGCGATGTCGTGGGTAGAGTGCTCGATGATTCGGGCGCACCTCTGGCGGGTGCTACCGTCCAGATTTTGCATGCAAAGGGTGGGGTAACAACTGATGAAGACGGATATTTCCGCATTCCTTACAGCAAGGATGGAGCGGTGAGAGTGAAGGTGAGCTTTGTGGGCTATCAGACTCAGACTTTCGTACTGAAAGCGGATGAGAGAAAAGGTGAGCAGCATGTGCTTCGCCTTCAACCGGATGCTACAGCCCTCGATCAGGTGGTAGTTACCGCAACCCGAACTCCGAAGGCTTTGAAGGATGCTCCTGTGGTAACCCGTCTAATTACCGCCAATGATATCAAGATTGCAGATGCTACCAATATCCAGGACCTCCTCACCGAGCAGATGCCGGGTCTGGAATTCGGCTATGCCATGAATCAGGAGACTTCTCTCAACATGAATGGTTTCGGTGGAAACGCCGTGCTCTTCCTCGTAGATGGCGAGCGATTGGCTGGTGAAACCATGGATAATGTAGATTATAGTCGTCTGAACTTGGATAATGTAGGACGTATCGAGATAGTAAAGGGTGCAGCTTCGGCGCTCTATGGCGCCAATGCCGTAGCCGGAGTTGTCAACATCATCTCCCGTGAAAACTGCGAACCTTGGACTGCCAATGTCAATACCCGCTACAACGACTTCAACAAGGAGTGGCGCCACGGTGGAAGCTTCAGCTTCAATGCTGGAAAGTGGAATTCGCAGACCAGCATCCAGCGCACCACATCGGATGAGGTTCAGCTCACCAGTCCTTTCGATACAGAATCCAACATCCTCCATATCTATGGTGGAGAGACCTTCAATGTGAAGGAGCGTCTTACCTACAAGCTCTCTGATAAGGTAAAACTGATAGGTCGTGGCGGTTATTTCAATCGTATCAGCAAGCGCAGCAACTATGATGATCATTACATGGATTATTCTGCCGGACTGAAGACCGTGATAAATCTTTCGGAGAATGATAATCTGGAGATTTCTTACGGCTTCGACCAGTATGACAAGGCTCGATATGTGAATGATGAGCGTACTCACGACCACGATTATACCAACCGTCAGAACACCGTCCGTGCCCTCTATTCCCATATCTTCGGCAAGAATACATTGACGGTAGGTGCAGATTTCCTGAACGATTATCTTACCACCTATCAGTTTGAGGATAATGAATCAAAGAATCAGAATTCATGTGATGCCTTCGCCCAGTTCGATTACAATCCTTTGCAGTGGTTGAACATCGTGGCAAGTCTTCGTCATGATTACTTCTCTGCATCCAGCCAGCATGCCACTACCGGTCGTCTGGCTCTGATGACCAAGTGGAAGGGTTTCTCCATCCGTGCCAACTATGCCGGCGGATTCCGTGCCCCAACGCTCAAGGAGATGTATATGAACTTTGATATGGCAGGTATGCAGATGATTTACGGTAATCCGGATCTGAAGCCGGAGAAGAGCAACAACTACAACCTGGCGCTGGAGCATACCGGAAGGGTGAAGAATGCTGGCTTCTTTACCGGTCAGTATAGTCTTACCCTGATGGGCTATTATAATAAGTATGATAAGCGCATCACTACCGAGGATTATGCCGATTATATCCCGGGAACCGGTCAGCCGGATGTGGCTTCGCGTTATTGCAACGAGGATGGAGTAGAGGTGAGCGGCATCGACTTCAGTGCCCAGTACCGTTCGGATATGGGCCTCGGTGTGAAACTCGACTACAGTTATCTCTATGTGGGTGGCAGAAGCGTAGATTCCCAGTTCTCCCAGCCTCGTCCTCATACCGCCACCTGGCGTCTCGACTACGATCGTCAGCTCTGTTCGTTCTATCGCATCAATGCCGCTCTGTCAGGTAGATACCTGTCCTCTCCTGATACGAACATCGAGAAGCATGATCAGGCATATCAGTTGTGGAAGTTCACTCTTCAGCAGCGATTCCTGGATGCCATCAATCTGAACTTCACGGTAGATAATCTCTTCGATTATACACCAGAGAAGTATTATTGGAGTTCGGCGATGACCACCGGTCGCACCTTCTCAGTGGGACTTTCGGTTGACATCGACCGCATCGTGAATCTCTTCTAGAAACCGCCATCTGGCAGTCGCTAGACCCAAAATAGGTTAAAAAAGCCATAGTGAAGGATGCTTTTCTTCAAATTATGCCGTACTTTCGGTATAAAATCGTAATTTTGCAGTGATTTAAAACCTATTCATTCAAAATTATGATACGAAGAATCATTCTAACTATGGCTTTTTTGGCTAGCCTTTCATTATCAGCCAAGGATGTGAACATGGGCAGTTGGCAGATTGTTCCATTGCCTCAGCAAGTCAAGGAGATGAGCAGCGCTCCTTTCCGCATCACAGCCAAAACTACAATCTATTATGCTGCTGGAGATGAGAAGCAGAAGAAGGATGCCGAGTTCCTGGCATCTCATATCAAGGAGGTAACCGGTATCGGGGTAAAGACTACCGACAAGCAGGCGAAGGGTCAGATCCGTCTGGCGCTGAATGCTGGCGATACCCAGTCTGAGGCTTATTCTCTGGTGGTCAACAAGAATGGCATCACCATTTCAGCCACCTCTCATGTAGGTATCTTCTATGGCATCCAGAGTGTGATGAAGGCATTGCCTATCACCAAGAATGTGAAGAGCGTTTCTCTTCCTGCTGCCGAGGTTACCGATGCTCCCCGCTTTGCTTATCGTGCATTTATGATTGATGTGGGCCGTCATTATTTCAGCGTACCTTATCTCAAGAAGTTGATTGATGTCTTTGCGATGCACAACATCAATTATTTCCACTGGCATCTTACCGAGGATCAGGGCTGGCGTCTTGAAATCAAGAAATATCCGATGCTTACCCAGATTGGTTCCAAGCGCAAGGAGACCATCCTGCCAACCAACAAGAACGAGTTTGATGGCGTTCCCGTATCAGGTTATTATACCCAGGAAGAAGCTCGCGAAATCGTGAAGTATGCAGCCGACCGATACATCACCGTGATTCCGGAGGTGGATATGCCGGGTCACATGCTGGCTGCCCTGGCATCTTATCCTGAGTTGGGCTGTACCGGTGGTCCTTACGAGGTAGCTACCCGTTTTGGTGTTTTCGAGGATGTGTTGTGTGCTGGCAAGGCTCAGACCCTCCAGTTTGCCAAGGACGTGATGGATGAAATCATGGATATTTTCCCATCAGAGTATATTCATATTGGTGGCGATGAGTGCCCAAAGAACCGTTGGAAGGTTTGCGAGAACTGTCAGGAGAAGATTGCAGAGCTGGGCATCCAGGAGCTTCCTAAGCACAGCAAGGAAGAGCAGCTCCAGACCTGGTTTATGGGTGAGATAGAGAAGCAGATCAGAAACCGTGGCAGAAAGATGATGGGTTGGGATGAGATTCTGGAAGGAACTCCGTCCAAGGACATCACCGTTTGCGGTTGGACCAGTGTGAATGCCAGTATCCGTTCAGCCCGTGAAGGTCATCCTACCATCGTGGCTCCTATCAGCAATTTCTATTTCAGCAATCCTCGTATCAACAAGATTGAGGGTATTCCTAGCATCCAGCGGGTATATGATCTCGATCCTTGCTCTGATAAGTTGACTCCTGCCGAGCAGCAGAACATCATCGGTGCCGAAGGTTGTATCTGGACCGAGTGGGTGAAGGATGCCGAGAAGATGGAGTGGGAACTGTTGCCAAGACTTGCCGCCCTTTCTGAGGTTCAGTGGACTGCCAAGGATAAGCGCAACCTGGAGAACTTCTTCCCAAGAATGCTCCATATGCAGGATCTCTACCGCCTCTACGGCTTGAATTACAAGGCTGATATCGAGGATGCCGTGAAGAAGCATCTGGAAGAGAAGAAATAATATTTGTAGATAGCTCCGCCCTAACTCCCCTTTTCAAGGTTGTTTAGGGCGGAGTTCTTGTATTTTAATGTCCGTTTTCAAAACTGATACTGTCCCCATGAGATAGGGGAGGAAGATAGATGAAAACATTGAAAAAACGCCCTAGAAATATCTCTTCCTCATTTTCTTCAAGAAATCCTTGGTAATAGGGAAGCCGGAGGCATCACCTATTACGGAGTCGGTATAACAGAAGGGACATT
>JAJWLX010000110.1 GCA_021636625.1 Prevotella sp.
CCGATGCAACATGTAGATGTTGCTGATAGTTAAGCTTTTATCTTTTAAACGGTACAACTACCCTTTTTATAAGTGCACAGAAAATGGGCGACAAATGCAATGTGCTTATTCTCAATGCCTTAACGATAAAGTTGTACCGCTTCTTTTTAGCCTCAAATTGTAAATCTCTGAAAACAAGTGCAAAGCACTGAATCCGAGAATATTCCAACTCTTGTGTTACAGAACGCTTATCTTCGGGTGCAAAGGTACAATATAATCTTGGAATATTCCACTGAATATATCTTAAAAAATCTTATTTATTTCATTGTTTCTGTTGGTATTCAGAATATAATCACTACTTTTGCACATAATCTTTATATAATGATTATGAGCAAAAACAATGAATATATCAAAAACGCAGCTAACTATGTTGCTTCAGTTTTGGAGGACAATATTGTGGCGAAACCTGTGTGCAAAAGTGTGCAGGATATACTTCCTGTATCCGTTGTTGGTAATTTTGAACTATATAATGGGCGAATATTAGGAAAGGATATTCTTTTTGCTTTTATTGAAGATGGCAACGTGATAGCTCCTGCTCAGACTAAGAAGCAATTAGACATTATTCAGCGAAAGACAGGTATGGTTGCCATACTTGTATCTGAACATTTATATTCTTATAATATAAATAGGTTGGTTGCTCAGAAAGTAAATTTTATAGTCCCAAATAAGCAGATGTTTATTCCTTCTTTATTGTTAGATTTGAAGTCTATTAATACAATAGGCGGAGAAGATAAGAAGGATGCCATTACTCCTTTGACGCAATGTTTGTTACTGTATCATTTGGAAATAGAATCAATTTCGGGAAAGACAAGCTATGAACTTGCTGACATGTTGGCTGTATCATACGCTTCTGTAAATCGGGCGTTGCGTTGGCTTGTATCCAAAAACCTTATAAGGTTGGAGGGAGCTAAGACGAAGACCATACAAATAGATTTCAGCAATAGGGAACTTTGGGATAAAGCATTGCCATTGTTAGTGTCTCCGATAGAAAAAGTCTATTATACGGATGCTCTTCTTGAAGGACAGATGATGAGTGGAATGAATGCCTTGGCTTCCTATACGATGCTTAACGAAGAAAACAAGCAATGTCTTGCCATGCCGAAAAAAGATTTTAAGGCTTTAAACGTTGCGGTGGATAAGCAGTTTGGTCAAAACGAGATACAGGTATGGAAGTATAATCCACAAATACTGAGTTCAACAGGGGTAGTTGATAAGTTATCGCTTTATCTTTCTTTGAAAGACAATGAAGATGAGAGAATACAAATAGAGTTGGAACGATTAATAAGTGAAATGCCATGGTAAGAGGTATAGATACATTCAAGCAGTTCTTCAAAGGTTTTGAAGACAACTATGTGATAATCGGTGGTACGGCATGTGAAATCCATGAGGATTTGTATGCCCAAGTGCCTCGTGCGACAAAGGATATAGACATCATCTTGATAGTTGAGGCTTTGTCTGCTGAGTTTGTCGCTAAGTTTTGGGAGTTCGTAAAGAAAGGCAATTATGGGCAGCGCAACAAGGGAGTGAATGAAAGTGTGGAACCCAAACATGAGTATTTCCGCTTTATGAAGCCTGCCGATTCTGCTTTTCCATATCAAGTGGAATTGTTTTCCAGAAGCCTTGGCTTGATGAATTTCCCAGAGGAGGCTCGTATCACACCGATTCCTGTGGATGAAGACTTGTCGAGTTTGTCAGCCATCCTTATGGATAACGACTATTATCACTTTACGATAGAGCATAGCTTGCTTGAAGACGAAGTGCATATTGCTAACATTGAGAGCCTTATATGTCTGAAAAGCAAAGCTTTCTTGGATTTAAGTCAAAGGAAAGCTATAGGTGAAAGTGTGGACAGCAAGCATATAGCGAAGCATAAGAAAGACATCTTTCGTCTTGCTGCAATGCTTACTCCAGCAAGTAAATATGAGCTGCCCGACACATTGAAAGCAGATGTTGGTAACTTTTGTACTGCCATCATGCAGGATTTACCAAACGCTGACTTTATCAAGTCGGCAGGACTTGGTAATGTGACGAGTCAACAGATTGTCGAACAACTAAAGAAATCAATGTTGTAGTTATGGTAAAAATACAATATGTTTCTGATTTGCATCTGGAGTTTGTAGCGAATACTCGCTACTTGGAGAACAACCCAATCCAATCTATAGCAGACATCTTGGTGCTGGCAGGTGATACTGGCTATTTAGGGGATGAAAGTTTTCTCAAGCATCCTTTCTGGGATTGGGCTTCAGGGAATTTCAAGCAAGTGATAGTTACACCAGGCAATCATGAGTTTTACAAGGGGTATGACCTCGGACAGCTCTATGACGGTTGGTGCCTGGACATACGTCCTAATGTAAAATGTTATTATAATGCTGCTGTTCACCTCTCAGATGATATAGACCTCATCGTCTCAACGCTCTGGGGACATATTGAGCCTAAGGATGCTTTTGCGACAGAGCGCATGGTTAATGACTTCTATCGTATCAAGGATGGTGGTGTTGTGATAAATAGTGAGCGATTTAATCAAGAGCATGAGAAATGCCGTGCTTTCATAGAAAAAGCAGTTGGCGAAAGTCAAGCTAAACACATCGTGGTGGCAACCCATCATGTACCATCGTATGAATTGGTATCACCAGATTTCATAGGAAGTCCGATAAATGGAGCCTTCACTGCGGAACTTGGAAACTTCATTGCTTATAGTCGCATAGACTATTGGATTTATGGTCATTCCCATCGAAACATAGATAAGGTGATAGGTAATACCCATTGTGTTTCAAATCAACTTGGGTGTGTGTGTCATGGGGAGGCTAAGGTTTTTGATTTTATGAAATGTATTAATCTGTAAGAGACAATGGAGAATGTTTTATTTTTTGACATACCCAAACTTAAGCCCAATTATTCTTTGATAGTTATTGGCATTTGCCAACTTTTGATGACTATCTACTCATTAACTAAGGTTTATTTACCAGATTTAATGTTGGGGTTTACCATAATGGCTTGTGTTTTCGACTTTATAGGTTTTTGCTTAATTTATTTTATTATAGAAATCCGTAGATATTCTAGAAATGTAAAAAATAAGCTAAGATGTATTCTTTCTGATTCAGTAATATTAGGAGTTCTAAACATATCAAAAGGCATAGTTGTTGAAAGGAAACTCAGCCGTGTGGCTTCATGTATTGAAATTTCTGATATGAGATGGAATTATACTATATTCTTATCTGAAGGCAGAATTTATGAGTTTAAATGTGTTGTCGTTAAAGTTCTTCCTGACAAGATACATCTATTGTTAGATTTAGATACATTGAAATGTAACAAAAACATCCGTAAGCCAACGTTAAATGCTGTTAAAACAGGTACAAAGTTAGATGCTTCTGTACTCAAATTGCTGACAAATATAGCTTTAGGACTAATCTATCTTATATTGGTGCTCTTTGTTGGCTATATGAAAGGCATCTATGGCTTAATGCTTTTAATGGCATTTGTATGGGGAAGTATGGGAGTCGGTGTCTTATTTCTAAAAAATGGTCTAATTGGTGATAGATTATTGCGTTGTTTTGATTTTTATTTTAAGATTCCCTTGATGTTGGTCTTACCTTATGTTGTCTCGTTATTTGTTTCTTGTGGTGTTCCTTTTGCAATATTGATTGGGTTGAGAAGTTTTACTCAATCATCTATATCGTATGCAAATATGATTTTTTGTTCTCTGATTATTGGGTCTTTCACTGTCGTTTATGCAAATAATTTTTTTACTAGATTTATTCTTATTTGTATCTATGGTTTAGGAGAGCCAGAAAACGAAATATATCCTGCGACTTTTAGGGATAGGAGAATAATGTACTTACGAAAAATACTGATAGACAAGAGTTTGGTAAATATGCTGGTCTTGTTGACTTATGTCGTATTTTTAATTTCAGATACCATGCTGTTTTTTCAATGGCACACTCATGTCTTTACTACGGATATAAATGATGCTGTTAAAAATTCGTTTATTGTATATATAGCATTCAAGGGCTTTGTTGCAGCAAAGAGTAATACACATTACTCTTTAAAGGATATCGCCCACTTAATCGAATATTCATGACTTAATGTATCTGCCCCCGTAGATTTTCGACAGAAACAATCTGTGGAGATTCAATGTGTGTTTCTTAATTAGAGAGTGCAAACTAAAATGGTAAATTGACACAGAGTTTAGTTTACACTCTCTAATTTATTTCAATTTGGCTATCAGAGGACGAATTTTTATGTCGTATTCTTCGTTGCCAAAATTTATAACAATAAGATTCCGTTTACACCGAGTTATCCCAGTATATAATAATTCATCAAAAGATAGGTTGAAAGTTGTTGATTTGTCATATTTCGGTTCAAGAACAAGAAAAACAACTTCACTTTCCCATCCTTTGAATGAATTAATAGTAGATATTTTTATAGTACCACTATTCATCCAAAAATGTAGTTTTTTGTTATCTCTAATATTTTTGTAATTTGAACTGTAAACTTCTTTTTTGAATTGAGTTAAAACTTCTTCGTAGTGCTTCCTAAAAGCAATTAATACGTCAAAGCTGATTCTACATTTTTCGCATTCTTCAATCAATCTTTCTTTGAAAGTATCAGGAAATGACACATATAAATCATAGATAGTAAATAAAACAGCAATGTGCTGTCTTAATTTGATGAGATCATAATCATAGAGCGTAGTCCTTTTGGGAAACAATTTCTTCTTGAAATGTTCTGTAATGTTGTTGAACCATGCAAGATTTGGATTGCCTCCATTGTTTTTACCAATATAATTGAGGTGAGTCATATACATAGTCTCTATCGTTTCAAGCATACTATTTGTTTTTTCTCGGCTTGCATATCGGTAGTAGGCATCAAATGTCCTGAGTAGTCCAGTAGTATATCCCAAAATTGTTATGTCGTTAGGTGATATGTTTCCTGCTTTATTAAGTATGTTCCCTCTTATAATAGTATATAAGGAAGCAATATTATTCTTGTCTTGAAGATACATATAATTAATATAGCCCTCTTTTTGCTGTTGCTGGCCAAAGAAATCATAGCTGCCGTTTTCAGAGAAATCGTCAGTATCATATTTGTCACCAAATACATTCTGTTGAAATGATTGGGCAAGATCTCTTACTTTAAAATCAGAACGGAAACAATACTTAAGCTCATTTACGCCTCGAACATTTGTTACAACATCCTTTTGTAGAGTAGGTTGACCATAAATATTTTGCTTAACATCACCAAATAAAACATAATCACCTTTAGGGTCTCTAAAGAAATTTTTAATTATTTCCATCCAAGACCTGTGGTAATCTTGTATCTCGTCAATGAGAACAGCATCATATTTAACAATTTGATTTTTGTGCTCGTAAAACAATTGAACATTCCCATAATACATTCTTTCCAGATAGTCGGATATGTGGGCTTTGTCCATACTTTCAGGAATTTCCATCTCAATATTTAGATTGTTGAGCTCAGCATTTATAAATTGATGGTAGTTTATAATGATAAAACTATCCAAGGGGAATGTTTCATCAACCCGATTAAGTTTGTCATGAATAAAGTTTTTGAGCGTAATGTTGAAAGTCAAAATTAAAATACGTGGGGTGTTATTACGTGACAAAGCCCGTTTGTATGCTTGTACTGCTCTAGCTGCTAAAACTGTAGTTTTACCAGATCCAAAAACACCACGTACTCTTTGCTCAAGATTTGTTGAGTATATAATGCTTTTTTGTTTGTCAGAATATCTATATGGTTCACCTTCTGCCTTTAAGTGTTCTGCTGGTGACAACAATCTTTTGAAATTTTCATATATAACATCTGTAAATAGCCAAGAAGGGCTTGAGGCTATAATACGTCGCTTTTTAAGAAGATTAATAAAATCCTCTTCGTTGAGTCCATCTTTCCCGATAAAGTCCATGTTATATTTAATGAATGTTTGATATTTCTTATCACCTTTATACGGTTTTATAAGCCTATCCTCAAGTTCATGTTGACTGGCACAATGGAAGTAAACAGCACATGCGACTATATTGAAATGGCGATAATCTTTTATCTTCATTTGTAGCAAGTCTGTGACATGAAGATCATAAAGATTATTCTTGTATTTCAAAACTTGGTCTATTGGTGACTTTACTACTGATCCATTTTGTATAAATATCCACTTTTTCTTTTCATTTAAGCGAAAATTGTTCAAGTTCCAATCTTTCACTTCTATAATCATAACCCCATACCCTTTTCGCATAATGAGCACATCAGGTCTGTCTCCATTTAAAAATGGATTGAAATAGACTTCAAAAGAATCATCTAAGCAATTCTTAAGAAACTCCAATAGTGTCCATTCTCCAACGGTCGCAGGAACTTTGAACATCGAAATCTTTTCAAGTGAAGGATAGAATATTGCCATAATTTTCTTTTTATAGTTACTCGATGTGAATCAACTTCTTTTCAAGAAGCAAATTTAACACATTATTATGTAAATTTATCACAATCGAATAGTTTAATGCCGTATTTTATATTAATTTAAACTAATTTTAGAAAAATGGTAAAAATGGGATTCTACATATGTTAAGATAGGACAAGTAATTTCATGCCAAACATTAAAACGTTTTATCATATGACATGCATATATATACGACAGTAAATCAATGAATCT
>JAJWLX010000161.1 GCA_021636625.1 Prevotella sp.
GTGCCTTGCCTCTGAAAAAGGGAGGCACTGCTTACCCTTAACTTATTGTTTCACTCTTAAATATCATTGATTATGAAAATATTTCGTTCTAACTCTGAATCAAATCCGAACCGGATTTCCTGGACTCAAATTGTAAATGCCATCGTACAAGCGCTGATTGCAGCGCTCACGGCACTGGGGGTAAGCTCTTGTGCAATGTTGAATGTTTAATGTTGAGTGTTAGTTGCTTCCGAAAGCGAAGATAGTGGGGTATCACGACTTCTTTTGTCTATATTACCTCACTCACGCTCACCTCATCCATTATCTTGCGCCACAAGTCCTTGGTCATGGCGATGGTGGGGGAGACGCTGAATTTATATTGTTTGCCAATAGAACGCAAGTTGTACATTACATTATGGCGACTTTGCGTTATTTGGTCTATGATGTCCGTGTTTCCTTCTTTGGTGATGATAGGGAACATATATTCTGTGTCCGTGGAATATCTGTTGGCTATTTGCTGCATGGCCTTATCCCATTTGATCGTGACAGCAGGATTGTTGTCAGACGCATGGGAAATATAGGTGAGCATCCCGTCTTTAACGTCGGATTTCTTCAGATAGGCTATATCCACAAATTTCATTCCTCTTGTATAAAGGGAGAACAAGAACATGTCTCGGGCGAATGCTTGCGATTTGTGAAGATCGAGTGTTCGCAAATAATGCAACTCTGCTATTGAAGGGAACTTTTGAGAGGTGCGCTTTGGTTGTGGCGGTCTCTTGTTGACCAACCGAAAGATGTCTCGTTCCGGAATAATTCCACTTTTTACAGCTTGCTTATAGAATGTGCATAGTTGCGACAGGTAATAAGCAGTGGTAGATGCTGACAATCCTTGCGCCTTCATCCATGACTCATAGTCCTGGACAAACAGTTCGTCCCATTTGTCCATTGATGTGGGATTGTCACCCATAAACATCAATATGCGATTGGCTGAATGCTTGCGAGTGTCTGCAGTGTGCTTTCTACCTTCTTTCGTAAGCTCATCGATGATCTGTTGTGCAAATACAGCAAAATCGGTCATAGCAAAAAGTGTATTTTTGTTCAACTACTCTTCTACAACTTCGAAGTCTTCCTTATGCACACCACGGATGGCTACTGCATAACCACCGAAATCGAAGACGAGCTGACGGTCACGGTCTATGCGGACTATGTAGCCTTCACAACCCTTGAAGATGCCGGTGAGTACTCGAAGCTTTACATGGTCTTTGGCAAACTTCTCGAAAGAATCTCTCAGAAATGTTACCCTTTCTGGATTGTCTTTCAAGACCGTCATGAAAGGTTGCATCACCTTGTTACTTATCGATGCCGGTTGACCCTTGCTCCTATCATTAACCAAATGATATTGAGGATAATTGATTTTCAAGAATTCCTGAAGTTCACGAGTTCTGCCTTGCAGAAATACAAGTCCGCTAATGGATGGCTTCAATTCTTTCTTTACGCCTCCCTTCTCGCTCTTTTGCCTGTAAGTAAAAGAACGATGGACAAAACAAGCATGGACTGAATCTGGGTTTTCCTTATTATAATCATTCATCTCCTTCTCGAAAACCTGGGCTGTCTTGTTGTGAATAAACAGATACCCCCAGGGCATTCCTTCTATACCTGAAACCGATTTCTTATCAGCCCCAGTAATGTTGATGCCCTTTGGTAAGCACTTGCTTACGTCGGCTGTAGAAGGTGAATCCGAGCAATCCTGCGTCATATTCTCGTCCTACTTTATGTCCTCAGCTGCAACCATATATGATGGTTGTGGAAGCCTAGTCCATTTGTTAATGTTGTGCATAATCTTAATCGTATATATGGGTATTAGCCATACAGCCTCTACATATGTAGCTTTATTTTACATTCTTTGCACTTTCTTCTTAGAA
>JAJWLX010000111.1 GCA_021636625.1 Prevotella sp.
TGAAAAACTCATAAATAGTTCATTTTTAGCTATTCGGCTGATTTTAGCGTAATTTGTGTAGAAAACAGGTGTCACCGCCGTCACCTGTGTCACCAAGTCTCTCTTTCTTTTCCTCTTCTTTTCTTTATTTATTAGACAACTGAAGTGTCTTCTTGCTTGGGCGGTTGATGTAGGTCAAGTTGGTTGACAAGGATATTTTCGTATAAACGTTATCATTGCTGTAAAATAGGGGAGAAAAGGGGGAGAAAAGAGGGGAGAATACTTAAAATATTTAAAATTTAAGGCATTTTGCTAAAAATAATGGGGAGAAAACTTTCTAATTCAAAAAAAAGCTTTACCTTTGCAGCGGTATATATACAAATTGGTAACGATAAAATAGGAAACTAAGAATGTTTAAAGTAGGAGAGTGACGGCAAGACCTAAGTCAACAACATACACTGGCTACTTCGTCGAGCTTGACCTTTCTAAAATATATAATGAGTTAGACAACATAAGTTTAATTAAATTTTTTATAAAAAATGAAAAGACAATTAACTAGTATTTTGCTCTTCTCTGCCCTCTTGGTGGGTGGAGCTAGCACTTTCGTATCTTGTACAGATCACGAAAGCGACAGTGCTTACGACACTAGCGTTTCTCAGATCGCAAAACTGACCGAATTGAACAAGTGGTTGGGCGAATTGAAGGAGACCAACCCTGATTTGAAAACAGCCATTGATGCTCGTATCCAGGCAAACATGGACGTTATCAAGGATGGTGTTTATGCTGATAAGGAGCGCTTCGAGGCAGCTATCCAGGGTTCTGAGGCTTACAAGAATCTTAAGGGAAAAGTTGATGGAGTTGATTCTCGTGTCTCTGCACTTGAGAGATTGCGTTTGACAGATGCTGAAGCAGCTAAGAAGATTACAGACGCTTTGAATAAGCGTCTTAATTCTGTTTCTGGTAGCTTGAATAGCGCACTCGATGCCTTGCTTGAGCAGAAGCTTGATGGTATTACAGTTAATGCAACAGAGAATCCTGTAACTGGTTATTGGAATGCTTCATTCACTGGTTTGAATTTGAAGTTGGCTTCTTCTTTCTATGGTGTTGCTGCAGAGGGTACCGATGAGTGGGGTGAAGTGATAGAACCAAATCAGGTGCTCGGTAAGGGCGGTAATGCTGGTTACCTCTATGTATCTTTGAACCCAACAGAGATTGATCCTTCTTTGGTTAAGGTAGAGTTGGTAAACAGCCAGGGTGAGCCTGCTAAGGGCTTCGAACTGGGTTCTATCGAGAATACTGATAAGGTATTGACTTTTGGTACAAAGGCAGCTTCTGTTTCTGCTAATGGCTTCTATCAGGTTCCTGTTATTGCTTCTGATCCTCAGAACGATGGCGTTGAATTCGATAAGGGTGCTTTGGCTGCTGCAGCTAAGAATGTACTTAATGAGTTGAGAAATCCAAAGGAGAATGATTTGGATTTGAGCAAGATTGCTTCTGCTTTGTATAAGAATATCCCAGTATTGACAGCATACGGTGTTAAGGCTGAGTATTACTTGTATAATCCAGATACACAGAATCTTGAGCTTCATAAGACTATTAAGCATGCTGTTAGCGACTATGATATCGCTGCTGTTGCTGTTAAGCCAGTTTCTTTCAACTTCTTGAAGGACAATGCTACTCTTGACAAGCTTTCAGATTGGGCTGTTGAGAACTTCCGTTTGCCTTCTTTGTCAAGCAAGTTGAACAAGTTCGCAGATGCTCTTGATGTAAAGGTTGAGCTTTCTGCAGACAAGCAGAATATCAATGTTTATACAATTGTTGCATTGGCTGATGTTACAGTTAAGTATGACGAGGCTACTAAGAAGGCTTGGTTCGTAGATAAGAATGGTGCTCCAATTGAGAATTCTGAAATTAAGAATGTATCAGAAGTAAAGGAGATTACTTCTACAGACCTCGAAAATGGCCATGTTCAGAAAGTTTACAAGATCACAGCAACTGATAATACAATTGCTAATGTAATTTCTGAGTTGAATTCTCAGATTGCTGGTAAGTTGCAGCCTATTAAGAATAATATCAATAAGGTAAATAACAAGTGGGAGAACGTAATTGCTAAGGTTAACCCATTGTTGTCAAAGGTTGCTTCTAAGATTGGTAGCGCTAATAAGTTGTTGCAGCCAACAATCCTTTATGTTGATCAGAATGGCAACCCTAACACTCTCAGCACAATCGGTGGTCGCCTCGGTACTCGTTTCGTAGGTACAGGTGCTACTACTCTTTATGCTACATCTTGGACAGCTGAGCTCTTGGCTCCTGCTTACAAGAAGTCTATCTCTGTTTTGGAGAAGGGTGCTACTGTAACTTTGGCTGATGGTACTACTTCTGCTGCTGAGCCATTCGATGGTTCAATCAACAAGGTAATCTTCAATGCTACAAAGGCTGGTAAGTACACTATCGTTTACAAGGCTATTGACTACTCAGGTGTTGAGGTTGAGAAGACATTTAACGTTGTTGTAGAGTAATTTAAGAAAAAAATCGTTGGTGGCAAGCTTGCTTGCCGCTAGCCAAATCTTAAAAACAATATTTTAAAATAATTAGATTAAAGATTATGAAATTAAATAAAGTAATACTGTCAGGTGTTGTTGCTTTGAGTTGCGTTAGTGCGTCAGCTCAGGAAGCAGATAAGACTGTAAATGTCTTCACTCCACATTGGTATGCACAGGCTCAGATTGGTGGCCAGTACACATTGGGTGAGATCGGTTTCGGTAAGTTGTTGTCTCCAAATGCTCAGGTAGGCATCGGCTATAACTTCAATAAGGTTGTAGGCGCTCGCTTCTCTTTGAATGCATGGCAGAGCAAGGCTGGTCAGAATGTGGCTGGCAACGTTTACAAGTGGAAGTGGAACTATGTAGCTCCTATGGTTGACGCTACATTCAACCTCACAAACCTCTTCTGCGAGTACAACCCAGACCGTTTGGTTGAGGTTGGCGTATTCGGTGGTATCGGTGCTAACATCGCTTGGGGTAATGACGAGGCTGCTGATGCTAAGGCTGCTATCTTGAAGAGTGATGCAGCTACTGAAGCTCTGAAGTACGGTGCTACTCCATTGGAGAACCTTTGGGATGGTACAAAGACTCGCTTCGTTGCACGTGTAGGTGCTAACGTTGACTTCCGCGTAAGCGATCGCGTTAAGTTGGGCGTTGAGCTTTCTGCTAACACATTGAGCGACAAGTACAACTCAAAGAAGGCTGGTAACCCAGACTGGTACTTCAACGCATTGGTAGGTGTAAAGGTTGCTCTTGGTGAGACTCATACCACTAAGGTAATCCCTGCTCCAAAGCCAGTAGAGAAGATCATCGAGCGTATCATCGAGAAGCCAGCTCCAGCTCCAGCTCCTAAGGTTGAGTCTAAGGTAGTTGAGGAGAACTTCCGTCGTGATATCTTCTTCCCAATCGGTAATACAAACATCGCTAAGTCTCAGACTACTAAGATCGCTGAGATCGTAAAGTACATGAAGGAGAACCCAGATGCTAAGATCACTTTGACTGGTTATGCAGATAAGGGTACAGGTTCTGCTGCATTCAACGATAAGATTGCTTCTCGCCGTGCTCAGACTGTTTACAATACACTCGCAGCTAAGGGTGTTGCTAAGAGCCGCATGATCAAGGAGTCTAAGGGTTCCCGCGTTCAGCCTTTCGAGGAGAACGATATGAACCGTGTTACAATCTGTATTGCTAAGTAATTTAGCTCTATATAGAATATAAATAGTTCATTAAATATTATAACCGATCTTCATTCTTACTATGTAAGCTTTGGAGACCGGTTATTTTTTTGTAACTAAACAGTATTAGAATGAAGAAAAGATTGTTTCTGCTCCTCTTGGGTTGTGCTACCATGCTCGGTGCTCAGGCGCAGTTGAATGGTGCTGGCTACTACCGTGTGAAGAATGTTTCTACCGGTAGATATATGTCGCTTTCCGACAATCATAGTAGAGGTGTTAACTTCGCTTCTACCAGTGCGGATTGTGGCGCTATGGCTACCAGTTCTATTTGGGAGGACATCTCGCATGACCCGGGAAGCGTGTTCTATCTGGATCATATCAGCGGTGAAAGCTATAATGTGGTAGGTCAGGGAACCAGCCTTTATGGCATTATCCAGTATTACATCTATCTCTCTCCGGTTGGCAATTACTACAAGGCTTGGCAGCAGGATAGTGGTCAGCGTATCACGCTTACCGATAAGAAATCAAGCAAGGCGGTGAGCTATGTAACTACTACGGGTACTTACAGTACTTGGAATATTACACCTATTAATACTTCCGATAACTACATTGGTGTAAAGCCAACGGTTACGGTTGGTGATAAGCATTACGCTGCCGTCTTTGCCGGTTATCCTTATACGTTGGGTGCTGGAATGAAGGCATACTATGTAACTAAGGTCATCGAATCGGAAGGTGTGATCATCATCAAGGAGTTGACAGGTACCATTCCTGCAAAGACCCCAGTGTTGATTGAGTGTGCTTCTACAGATGTCAGCAAGAATCAGGTAACACCTGTTGTAAGCGATGCTGCTGTGCCATCTGATTTGGCTGCCCAGGTGAAGGGTGTTTACTTCTGTATTGGTAATAGGTTGTCTGGTCATTACAACTCTGTGAAATTTGATGCTTCCAGTATGCGAGCATTCTCAGCCAACTCTTATGGCTATATTGCGATGACTACCTCGAAGGATGCGCTCACTTCTGTGAATATTGATCAGGATGCTGGTAATGGAGATCAGGTGAGTATTTTGGCAATCCCAGCCAACAGCTGGTATCTCTCCGTTTCTTCTTCAGCTCCATCAGAGATGAAGATGGTTACCGCCGAGCAGTATGCTACGGGTATTAAGGACATCACCGTGAAGCCTGCCTCATTATATAATGTATATACTCTTGAAGGTGTGCAGATTAAGAAGAATGCAACTTCTATCAGCGACTTGCATCAGGGAATTTACATCATAAATGGCAAGAAAGTCGTTATTAAATAAATAAAAAGCCCTAAACTCTTGTGAGTTTGGGGCTTTTTGCGTAACTTTGCACCGTTTTTTAATGAAAATCAAAAATTTATGAGAAAATATGTAATTGCATTGGCAGCAGCGCTGCTGCCAACGATGGGTATGTTTGCCCAGACATTTAGTGAGCCTTGCATCCCTGGCAAGGTGTACACCAAGAGTATTGACGCTTCCGTGACGGTGGGTACAACCGGTGTCGGTGTGGATGTGGCTGTGCCACTGAATGATGTCTTTCAGGTTCGTACGGGTTTCTCCTTTACTCCCCGTGTGCATGCTACCATGAACTTTGCGGTTCAGGTGGGTGATGAGAAGGAGAGTGAGCAGGTGCAGGCAGAGAAGTTCAATCGCCTCGCTGACATGCTGGAGGAATATACCGGTACCAGAGTAGGAAATAGCATTGATATGGTGGGTACTCCAACGATGAACAACTTCAAGTTGCTTGTGGATGTTCATCCTTTCCGCAACAAGAACTGGCACGTTACTACCGGTTTCTATTGGGGACCTTCACAGGTTGCCAAGGCTGAGAATGCAGTCTATGATGGAACCTCTCTGGTGGCTGTAAGTATGTACAACAACCTCTATGAGCGTGTGAAGAACTCTTATGAAAACTTTGTACCTTATATGTCTGTAGGTGATCAGCAGTTGGTAGCTGGCAAGGATCTCTATGATAAGTTCATGAGTTATGGCAGAATGGGTGTAACCCTGGGCGAGCGCAAGGATGGTACTCCATTCCGTCTGGAGCCGGATGCTAATAATAATGTATCTGCTACCATCAAGGTAAACAACTTCAAGCCTTATTTAGGTTTCGGTTATGGTGGCAAGCTCTTCAAGAATAGCGACGATTATTATGTTTCCTTCGATGCCGGAGTCTTGTTCTGGGGTGGTACTCCAAAGATCATGACCAACGATATCCAGAAGGTTACCTTTACAGCCAACGAGGATTATACAGAAGCGGTGAAGCATGTTACCACAGAATCAGGTGTGGATTTGGCAAAGGATGTGAAGAACGTACCGGGTAAGGTAGGCGACTATGTGGATCTCTTGAAGAGCTTCAAGGTTTATCCTGTAGTAGAACTTCGTTTGACCCGCCGAATCTGGGTGAAATAAGGCAGGATGTGTGCCTACACACCCAGGTGGCTTTAAAACGGCGATTTGGGGCGAAAATAGGCGATTTGAGGCGTGAAAGTGTTTAAGACTGTTAAATAGTGGCGGTTTTTGAAACTTTTCTCTCCGAAAATTTGGTGGTTTCGCAAAATGTTAGTACTTTTGCACTCGCTTTTGAGAAATCACTTCTCTAAGCAATATAAGAAAGAGTTCTTTGAAAGATTTTACATAAACAGACAAGTAGTACAAGAAGCGG
>JAJWLX010000018.1 GCA_021636625.1 Prevotella sp.
TTCTTGCTGAACCGCCTGTCAATAAGCCAAAGGCATGGACATTAGGCGGAAGAATCAAAAATGGGCTGAAGAAAATAGCAGAAGATCTGGACATCATCACTTACGATGATGAAAACTACAAGTAGTTGATGATGACCCATGACACATAGGTAAAAATCACAATACATTTATAAGGGAGGATTCCATAGCTTTTTGGGGTATGGAATCCTCCCTTACCCTACTTAGATTTTCATTTCTTCATAGTCGAGTCCGAAGACATCCGCTACGGCCTTGAATACCACCTTTCCATTTACGATGTTCAAACCTCTATACAGGGCTTTATCCTCCTTGCATGCCTTTCGCCACCCCTTATCAGCAAGCGCCAGTGCATATTTCTGCGTAGCATTGGTCAAGGCTGTAGTAGAGGTATTTGGCACAGCACCTGGAATATTGGCTACTGCATAATGCACGATTCCATCAACCATATATATCGGATTGGAATGTGTGGTTGGATGCGATGTGAAGGTAATGAACCCATTTGAAAGTGAGTTTATGCAAACTCCTCATAAAAAAATTAAGGGAAAGAGTGGAGAACTTTTTTAGTTCCCCACTCTTTTGTAACTTAGCCACATTACAGCAGTGGGCAAAACTTGAAGACTAAGAGGTCGTAAGTCTTGCTCGCAAGCTTTCCATGACGAAGTGGGATACCACAAGTCTTTAGCTTGTGAGTAGTTCAGATCAACCCATCTTCTCACAATCGAAATATGAGCGGCTCATGCAGTAAGGAGCTATTTCAATGCCATATTTGCTCAGGAATAATTGAGCCAGCATGGGTTGTTCACGAGTTACACCGATAGGCGGTGTAGTTGATGCAGTGCTCGTCTCCACAAACATGCCTTTTTCAAGGCGTTGTCTCTTGTCCTTACAAGCGGCATTGCCGCTTCTCTTAACTGAAATTTTCCAAAGTGCCATAATCTATGAATTTTATGTATTATTTTTAATGCCACTGATGAGTGACTTCTTCCAGGCTCCCTCTTAGAGGATGTAGCGCTTGAATCCGTCATTCGCCATCTGTACCATTATGATTATATTTCAATGTTGTTATAAAACGATGGTGCAAAGGTCGGCATAAGGTATGCTAAATAAGGGCACTACCTTCAAGAAAATGAGAGATTAGACTTCAAGACTATTATTCCGATACAGAAATATCATAGCAACTACCGTAATTTGTATCTGTTGACCTAACGCCGGATTGTAATCAAGAATAAGATTCACAGTTCCATTATTATCCTTAGTGGTCATAACAGAGTCAGCAATAGTCCTTAAAAGTTCATTCTCTTCAGGATTGAGCATAGAGGAATTTGTCCAGCTATGTCCTATTACTAAGTGGACAATAGCATTTCTCCCATGAGGCAACATATCATACTTGCAAACAAGATCTGCCATATAGCTGGCTGCATTAGTCGTTCCATCAGCGTATGATTGAATGGTGACGGTGGCAAATCTGCCGGAAAAGAACAGTTTGCAGAGTTGACCAAGTGCAAGACTGTTAGCTTCGACCGATAATGCCGGTAAGACTTGCACGATGAAACTGCCAATGGCTTCCATTCTTTCATAATAAGTCTCCATGAATGCCTGTCGAAAAAGACGTTTGCGCTTTGTTTTGTTAACATTTTTATCGCCATACCAGACATTTTTCTTGGTATCCTCTATCATTTCTTGTTTCTTAAAAGGAAGAAGTTCTCTTTTTGATGGAACATACCCACCATTATTAAGTATGATCGTCTTTAATTCCTTAACTTTCGACTTGAAATCAATGTTGGCAAACTCTTTCTTTTGTCCTTTGGTAAAGCCATAGAAGGACGTATGCCACAAACAACAAGCGACGATTTCTGCATCAGTGACATGTACGTCAGCATCAAGGACAATCTCTTTAGTGAGAGAATGCTCCCACAAATCTCCTTCCATAGGAAAAGCATCAAGATGGGGACCTGTGCCATCGTCCCAGTCTTTCATTGTAATATGGCACACATCACCATTGGAATCATCATGACGTTTAGGAGTCATCTGTTTGAGCATATCATAATGTAGCTTAAACCATCCTAGGCTGTCTTTTGCTTCGGGATACATGTTTACTATATGCGGTGCCACCTCTTCAAAGGTAACAATGTTGAGAAATTCTTTATACGTCATTGAGAATAGATTTTAAATTTGATACCAAAATTTAAATGGGGCTATGCGAATATGTCCATAGCCCCAGAAAGATTGGCGAGAACTTCTCTAAATAATATTTTGTAGCTCTTCAACAACCTTCCAAATCAGTTCTTTTGTCTCTCTGATGAAAGCATCGGTATCCTTCAAGCGATTGGTAAGGCCAAGCTTGCCTATCCAGATTACGTTGCCATTAGTATTTAACATAGGCGTGAATGACTTGTCAATTTCTGTCAGCTTTTTGGAAGCAGCATCAAATATTTTATCTTTCACATGGTTCTTTATGGAATACCTTACTCCAACAGATTTATCTCCCTTTTGATTCACAAGCGAGATGATAATATCGGATTTACCTTCTTCGTCTGGAATATAGAAACTAGTACTATCTTTAGACTCTTCAAAGACTTCCAATCCCAAGTTATATTTGCAGTAATTGGAAAGACTGGCATAAATATCCTCCCAACGAAGGGCGGTTTCATGCTCAATCTCATCACGGTCATTTCTTTTCTTTATAAATGATTCAATGATGTCTTTTGATTGATTATAGAATTCTCCGTAATCAATAGGTACATGATCCTGCTCAAAAGCTCTCTCCAAAGCTTTACCGACCAATTCCATTTGCTCTCTCGCCCAAAATGAAGAAGTATGTTCAATACCATAAACAGGGATACCGTTTATTACCCCGTAATCAAGTTTGACAACATCACCAAGTAAACGGGTGGTACTATCCAATAACAGATTCATACAATTCTTTCCACCCAAGCAAATAATGTGCTTAGGGCGAATAATATCTATCAACTTTTTTGTATATTCAATTGATACCTTCTGTGCCTCTTTGACTTTTAAGTCATCAAGACCTGTTTCCTTAGGTGTTGAAAAGAAGGTGGCATTAGTGAGTACAAAACGACTTTCATCGTTCAGTAAATCACCTATCTTACCATAACCAAGGATGGAATGCAGTCGTCTTACGATATGCCATTCAAAGATATTGAGATGAGGGTTACCCTCTTTCGTGAAATCACAATTTCCACGCAGTAAATCTTCGGGTTTGGCAAAACGCTTTTTCTGATAGTTCCCTCCATGCCCAGGGGTTATACCAATGACCATTAGCTCAACAGGCTTGTCGTCTGTGAGTAAGGTAAGGTCTGACTGAGTGTAAAAATCCAAATCAAGCGTATACGCCTCTTTTGAATAGAAATCATAGGCCACGTCAGCCCATGCTCTTAGTTTTTCTTGAATATTCATATTCTCCATTGATTATAGTTAAATTTAGTGATTATTCTTATTAATTAGATTGACCACCACTTTCACCATCACATCCTTCTCTTCTGTGCGGCTCTCGGCAATCATCAGTGTGAGAGCGACGAGGGTGTTTCAGCAATGCGCTTGAGTCCGTCCTGGCCATAGAGTTACTTCAATAATCTTATTCTCTGTCATATCTCTTTGTCCTCCTTATACTTGTTCCACATGCTCTTTACCTTTCCGGCTATCTCCTTACGGAGCCAACAAGGTTCAAGAACTTCAAGGTATTCACCATTCCAAAGCAGTTCCTGCTGGAAGTCGAATGTCGGTCTGAGATACAATTCAAAGATGCTGTATTCATCTGTCTGCTTAATCTCTTTCTGTGACTTATGCAGAGGAAGGTCACGCAGGTAGTTGGCCTGACTGGCACTGACCTTGATTTTAACTTTTTCCAAGTCGCAATCATCGCCGGGCATTACACCGATGCAACCCTCAAAGTATTCCTGCGGATCAAACTCTTCTGGATATTTAAAGGTATGGCTCGAAAGACGGAAGTCTTGAATCCGGTCGAGACAGAAGACGATGTCTTTTTCTGCCGGCCAATTACGTCCCACCATATACCAGCGCTGACGGAAAAGCTTTACGCACAATGGCATCACGTAATGATCGTGCGTGCTACCTTTCCAGTAGGTAAAATAGGTGATGTGAATGAAGCGATTCTTCTTCATTGCATCTATGATGAGCTCCAGATATTCCCTACCACTGGGCACGTCTTCAAGGATAATCCTGTTTTTGATTGATTTGCTTTCAAGAAGAAAGCTGCTCACTGACAGTGTACTCAATAGCCAATTCCCAATGTTTCCACTCTTCATGTCATTCTCATTGGCGATGTAATACCTATAAGGTGCTGTCTTTTCGCATTCTATCGACAAGCCAAAGGTGTCGAAGATATTCCACTTCCACTTGTGAAAGGTGCGCTTCAACATCTCCTCACCTCCGCTCAAATCCACATTGTCCATCCAGCGTCGGTTCAGTTCCTCGAAGGAAATCTTATGTGCCCGATAGATGGTCTCCACAATCCACACGAGCTTGTTGGTTTGATTAAATGCCATATTTGTATATTACATTAATTGTTTTGATAACGTTTCGCCTGCAAAGATATTGCTATGGTGTGTATTTTTTGTTCACACCTGCATCTTTTTTCCAGAACTAGAGATTTCTGACAGAATCAAACAGAAAATGGCATTTGTTTTCATGATCATCCAGGTGAAAGCCATTGATACCACTTCCGGAGTCACAGCAATGAGGGGGCCTTAAAAGAAACTTCTTTATAGGTATCGCGAATATAGACTCCTTACCTATTGCAACGATGATTCTTACCATCTCCTTATCGCCCCATGTCCAATATCAAGGAGCCAGGTTTTTACTTTGCAAAATTACGACAAACGTAAACCTGCAAGTACCGCCTAAAGGCTATTTCTGATTTTTTGTCTAAGCAGCCGGTAGCTACCGAAAAAAATACAGAAATTCCTTGCATCATGTTTACCCGTATTTATCGTATTTGCTTGCACGTAAAAAGCCTATCACCTTTTAATCTTCGGGATTTGGGGAGAGGGAATAATATTTTTAAATTACTAGTTGCAGCAGGTCTGTCGTGGGTTCACACGGAAAACGAGTATTCATATGATGTTACTTTTTGTTCTTGGCGTTTCAGTTCTTGCAGTTGTTACAGCTTACTCTCCTGAGAAATGGAAAGACATAATAGATAAAGTTAATGAATGATTTTTTCACAGTTCATAACAGGCTGCATGAAGAAATCGTCCCACAAAATACAGAGAACTAGTTTTTTGCCTTACTATTTCTAGCCTAGAATCGGAAACGTAGAAGAGTCCTTTGTTGCTGGAAGGTCTCAAGAAAGAAGAGAAGTGCTACACCATAATATTTTGGGTAATACTTCTCTTTTTCCATCTATCACATAATAGCAAAGACAACTTCTCCCCTCTCTTCATTTTCACACTACTAAAAAGGAAAAAGGGCATATTTCTGCGATTTAAGACATTGTTGCAATTTTACCGAGGAAAGTTTCATTGCAAATCATCCAAGAGCCTGGTCTCCCATACAAATCAAGAAAAAGAAGGCTTTCTCTTGATTTGAAGCCCCCTGTACCTATCTCTTCTCATATCACCAAACTTGTCTTAGGATTCTACAAGCATTTATTTCCTTATAATTTTGTCGCAGCAAACTCAAGAATGCCTATATGGAGTACAGAGGAAAAGGTCCAGAACCAATACTACAGGAGAAGGAGAGATGAAAAATCTGTTAATTGCCGCAAATCCCATATCTTTATAATTTTGTCGCACCAAATCTCCAAGAGTTTATAATTATGTCGCAGATGGGTTTATATTTTTGTCGCATCATCTTATAATTATGTCGCAGGTAGCTAAAGGGAGATATTATAAATCAGTTAGTTACAGATACTGAAAAGAATAAGCCAAAAATAGAGATTTAAAAAAGAGCAGACTGGCAAGAAGACTTATAGTGGTGTTTCTTATTCCGTTATGATGAAGAAAGGGAAAACTCCCAGCTTCATGGAGGGAAAGTTTTTGAAAGCCAAGCCGTATAAAGAAAAAACAGACTTTTTTGCGCGTTAATATATGTTTCTTTATGTTAGATGATGTTATCATATGGTACATATATTAATCATCCTCATTCTAATAGTGCGACATTTTTATAAAGAGCTAAATCGAAGCAATCCTGAAGAATACTATTAATGCGAAATAATATATAGTAAGGAAAGCCATTTAAAAGACAAAAGAAGAACAGTTTGAGCCAAACAATTCAAGTTCGTTTCATTAAAATATACCTGCTAAATTCAGATTACCAGATAGATATATGAATATTTCTATTATTTAATTGGACAATGATTACTCTAATATATCACTTCTAGTAATCACATCTATCCTAACAAACCATCTTATATGCAAAAAACGTTAATCTAGATTCATATTATACCCTTATAATTTTGTCGCAGCAAAGCACCTAAGATTTATAATTATGTCGCAGATGGGTTTATATTTTTGTCGCACCATCTTATAATTATGTCGCAGGTAGCTAAAGGGAGATATTATAAATCAGTTAGTTACAGATACTGAAAAGAATAAGCCAAAAATAGAGATTTAAAAAAGAGCAGACTGGCAAGAAGACTTATAGTGGTGTTTCTTCCTCCGTTATGATGAAGAAAGGGGAAACTCCTAGCTTCATGGAGGGAAAGTTTTTGAAAGCCAGGCCGTATAAAGAAAGAACAGACTTTTTTGCGCGTTAATAAATGTATCTTTATGTTAGGTAGTGTTATATTAAGGTCTTCTTATTCTTTCTAATATAAGTCATAATCCTCACGCATAACATGCAAATTCATGAGTTTGCTGCTATTCCGTCCTAATTCAACCAATAATTTTGTCGCGATAACATTTCTATAAATACTTATACCATATTGAAGCAAAGGACTTTATAGTATACCTTCTATATATTTTATTTGCTCTGAACATACATCATACGACAGAATAATAAACCAATTAAACCTATTTGCGACAAAAATTCAACGAAGTCGTAAAACGTTCTACTTTTATCTGATTTCCTTTATTTTTTTGTCGCAGATATATTAGATAGTAATCCCCTGCCCTATTTGGTATTTCTATTTTTGTCGCAAGTTACTTTATTAAAATCATTCAATTCACTGATAAACAAACAAATACAATCATGTTGCGACAAAATTATAATTATCTTATACTTCGATTTTTGGCGTACATTACGACACAATTATAACGTTAACTTCTATCCTGGAATACTTCACCTATAGAATTAGATTTGGTTTATAATTTTGTCGCAGTAACATGGAATATTCCTTAAAGTCTTTCTTCATCCAGCTCCCTAAAATCACGCTATACAATTAATAAAGTATTCTTTTTACAGCCTTTATTTATTGAGAATACTCCATAATATGCCATATCACATGCGACACAATTATAGTTATTATGATTTTATTTGCGACATAATTATTAAATAGTCGTTTTTAAAATCATATTTTTTGGTTTTTTATAATTTTGTCGTAGCAAAGTGCCAGTTAAAAAATTGATAATCATTCCTTTCTATATATTATAATTTTGTCGCAGCAATGTTTTAACTCTCAGAGATTCAAAAGTTTATATATTATATCCAAATCCCTAAAACTCAAGCCCGGACAAAATTATAAACTTAGCGTGATTTTGCCTTTAAACTCTGGCTTTTCTTACTATAAAAACAATTATCATTTATAATATTGTCGTAATAAGATAGGTAACCTATGTTAAAGTATTACTTTAATGAAAACCAATAAATTAATTAAATCCAATACACTGCAATATAATTATAAGTGATAATAATAAAAGATTACTCAAAAGAAGAGTTGTGAAATAACTTTGTTTACGACAATCCATATTATATATATGTCGTAAAGTAATTCAAAATATTATTTTTACTTATAATTTTGTCTCATCTATTTTCTAATCTGTTACCATGTTTTTTACGGTCAGAACTCAAATTGCCCTATTGATTTTCAATAAGTTATAGAATGACTTCCTGCTTTTTGAACTCATTGTTTCTAGATTTTATAATTTTGTCTTGTCTTTTAGAGGTTAAAAAAATGTAATTTACGACTCTTTTAAGAGTATTGTCGCAGAAATTATGTATTTTTGTGCCCAAAATTAAAATCATACAGCTATGGCTAAAGCGAAGAAAAAGGAAGAAATTGAGGAGGTCGTTGCAGAGGTAATACCTTCTGGCGATGAAGGAGGCAAGATTGCTAAGAAGAAATCTGGGCGTCCTAAGAAAGTTGATGGATTGATACTGGCAGAAAATCCACACTATTTTATTTCTCAGCCAAACGATGTTACTCAGGCAATCAGCAATCTTTCTGCAGTTGAGAGAAATTGTTGGTTGCAGATTCTTCGTGGTATACAGAAAAACAAGGATCTTCCAGATGGACATCCTGAGAAGTATCAGCTTACCCTGACTCGTAGCCAGCTGCTTGAATGTGTATCCGGGCATAGCTCAAACTTGGATTATGCCTTCAATGCATTAAAGAACATCACTGATTCAAAGAAGGTCTTTCATTCCAAAGACGGTCACCGCATTTATGCTGGTTTATTGTCGTATGTGGATGAGCATCCTGATCAAGAGACCTACACTGTGGGTATTACTCCAGTACTCCTCCCCTACTTTACCAACCTCTCATCTGAATTTACTGTCTTTGACATGTATATCGAGATGAGCTTCAAGAGTGTGTACTCACAACGCTTCTATGAATTCTGCTGTCAGTATCGCAACAAGGAAGACAAGATCTTCTTCATGACCGTTCATGATATCAAGAAGATGTTCAACCTTCTAGAAATTAAGGATGAAAAGGGCAACATTATCCAGAAAGAACAGTATAAAAACGGTTCTGATTTCAAGAAGCGAGTGCTTGACAAGGCTAAGAACGACATCAGGAAACTCTACGAAAAGGGACTTTGTGACGTTTGTTTTGATTATAAGGTTAAGAGCAAGAACTCCAGAGGTGCTGTTACTGCCTACTATTTTATCATTGAAACAAATGGTAATACTGCAAGACTTGGTGCAAAGAAGCCGATTACACCAACACAGATTAAGATTCTGTCTGAAGGTTATGGTGCAAAACTGACCAAGATCATCACCCAGATCAACACCTTCCTTCGTGCGCATTTCAGAGTTGAGCAGTCCAGCTATTATATCACTGCCATCAGCAAATCTGTTTCTACAGTTGACTCGCAGTCAGAAAGAATTGAAATTCTAGAGAAAATTGCCAAGCAGCTGAAGAAAATAGCCTTGAGATATAGTAAAGATGATTTTGATACTAACGAGAGAAAAATCTGTGGTTCAGTATGCAAGATGCTCTATGAAGATTATGGAGTTCCGTATATGAATGGAAAGCCAGGTAAGGGAGTACAAGGTAGATTGTTTGACGATTAATACATAAGATTATGGTGAAAATAATTTCTAGTTTCAATTCATCCATTCCATCTGTGCGCAAAGTGAAGAATTGGTTGCAAACTGACCCACATCACATTTGGCATGGTAGAGATAGGTTGGTTGTATTCTTCATCCTGGCTGGCGATGAAGCTGCCACTGCATTCATTCCGCTAGAAGAAGTTGACTTCTCGGAACAGGATGAAGGTCTGAGAATGATTTTAGAATCTACTCATCATGAGGAAATGGAGAAAAGGAAATATTATCAGCAAGTGTATTTCAAGCTCAATGCTCATCTTGACGCTCTGGATGACCTGAACATTCAGCTTACCTCTACTTCTAAAGATGAGGATTTAGACTATTATAATCAAATTGTTGATAGCATCCATGAGCAGCATGAGAAGTTGATGAATTTTATCAATGATGTTTTTGTATGGAGAGACAGGAAGGATATGGGAGCTTATCTTGGTGAGATCCCATCTGTTGAAATCTCTGAGGAAGAATAGTATATACGGGGCATGTCTTCAGCAAGGCATGCCCTTTCTCGTTGTATTTTGTCCTCTCCCCTACCCTATTCTGTAACATATTTCCGGCATTTTCCTTTACCTCTTACTTGCATTAATATCTGGATATTTTCCCATCTATAACATTCTTGATTGAACGCTATCATTAAAAGTTTGTATGTTTGAAAGTTTGTAAGCACATTTACATGTAGGTTACCTTACTTGATTGTAGTATGATGTAAATAGCTGATCTATAGAATTATATCTTATTTGCAGGTTTGCAAACATGTTTGAAAACAAATAAAAATGTTCGCTATTTACTTTATTTTAGAATCCATTTTGTTCAGAGCATGGGAATTAGTTTATCCCCTACCCTACTTGCTTATTGTATTTGCAACGTGGCGATAGTAAACCTATATAGTTACCATGAGAATGGAATCGTCTGTTGAAAACTACATAAAAGTAGGGAGTCTTGACTATAGATTAAGAATGGGGTAAATCAACTTTAGTAGTCGTAACATATGACTGAAGTAATGATACAGGAGATGGAGGATGCTGCAGCCAGGTTATCGACTCTTCATGGTGAGGAGTTAATGCAAGAAGCCGCTGTTCCAAAGAAGATTGTTGCAGAGGACTTTTTTTTGTGGCGGAACTGCGGCGTTATACAATCCAATTGTAGAATGAATGGATATAAAAGATAAGCGACTTGCAGAATCTGAAGGCTCTGCTTATAAAAATTCTGATTTTTCGTTAGAAACTCCTTCTGGAAACTTATGAACTGTTGCCATGAAAGTTCATGATTGAAGATATAAGTGGCTACATAGATGATTTGTGACTGCCGTAACACGAATTTGTATCAGATGCTTATTAATTATATTTGGACAGACTTAACTGTCATAGTTGTATAAGATACCTGCTACCCTACCCCATCAATAATCTATCTTACATACTTTTTGTTATTCTTTACTATCTTATTTTGTATTGAGCTTTCCAAATCTTTTCACCTGATGATGTGTTCTCTTTTACTTTAAATTTCTGTTTGAAAGTTTGAAAACCTATAAACAAGTATATTTGTATATTTGTATTGTGTTTTTTAATACATTAATATATAGATATATAGCTATAGTATATGTTTATAAGTATGTTTGAAAACAAAAAAAAACAGATAAATGGAAAACCCGTACGCAAACGTATTGCATTTGTCACTCTTCCATTTTTTTTGAATCTCTATATATCATTGTGCTCTCTCCTTCTTTCTTTTTCAAGATATATTGTTTGCTCGTTTAATTGCTAGTTTGTCTGGTTGATTTTTGTTCTTTTGATCTCAAACATTCTTGTTTCTTTGTATCATGGTAAACATGATATTTTGTTTTAGTATGTTTTATTATCCGTATTACTGCCTGATTTTATTATATTGTTGACTCTGTGGAAAATTTCTTGAATGTTTGAAAATAAGCATTATGTGAAGCTGTTTACTTCTAAACATGAAAAACCGAAAACATGTTAACTAGAAAGATATAAAGTCAGAATACGGGTTATCATATTATTATCTCTTTTATTCAATATCGTTTGTTTACATGTATGTTTGTAAACTAAAAAACAAAAATATTTGTAACAGTATCGTTTTATCCTGGTTCAGTCTGTTAACTGTTACATGAGTTTAATTGGGTATCTATTTTGTATGTTTGAAAACATGTTTCATTGAATCCTTGTTTAAATTCACGATACACTATGACTTTTATTTATTCCTGTTTACTTTCTCATATTTACTAATATATTCCTATTTTATTGAATTCTTTGTATATTTGAAAACAAACATGTTTGAAAGAATGAATCTTTGAAAGTTAGAATTAGTTTTTCTGGTGTTTCTTAGAGTTGTTAACTTACTGATATGCAGTTTATTAATATACTTATAATATTGCTTACATGAAAACATGTATGATTGTATACATGTATTTCCTATTGTGTTTTATAGGGTTTTAGGTTGTTTTGTTTTACTATTTGTAATGTACTTTATGACTTGAGATTCATTGCTTCTTTTTAGTTTTGATCTTACCTTTTTTGTTTGAATGTTTGGACGTTTGATTGTTTGTATGTTTGAATATTTGAAAACATGCAGGCATATCAAATGTCCTTTATGTCTTTTTAATTTGTTCGTAAACATGTATGTTTGGTTACATGTTACTTTGTTTTCTGTAACTTTTTAATATTCCTGTTTTATCTGTTGGCACGCTTACATGAATACATGTAACTTTGTATGTTTGATTGTTTGATTCTTTGCAAACCGATAATTACGTATATATGATTATCTGTATGTTTGATTTCAATTAAACAAAGTCTTTTGTTTTTTTACACTGGTTCCTTTCAAAGCTTGCTAACATTTTCTTTGGTTGTTTGATTGTTTGATAGTTGGCAAACTAGCTAGAATGTAAACGTGTATGATTGAAAGCAAACATGTTTGCATTTAGCATTTCGGTTCATTATCTTTGTGATGCATTTCATATTTACTTTCTTTTTTGTAACACCGCAACCATGTATGTTAGAATTTGGTCGAGAATTCTTTCGGTGGTTGGACAGAGAGTGTGTCTGAGGGTGACGAACAATGCCATCCAACGTGCACTCAGTTGGTCTTTCTCTCAGACGCTTTGCAAAGATAATCATTCATGGGGAGAATTTACATTTTTCATTCAATAATTTGTTTTATAATCTTTTTGATGACTGGAACAAGGATCGATGTTTTTTCGTAAGTTTGTATTCCTGAATGTTTCCTAACAGTTTTATCCTGGTGTTGCTTGATTTTGTTTGGTATTCTATCATCAATTATCTGCAATCTCCTTTTCTTTCCTTATCTGATTTTTGTATGTTACTTTTGGGGAGGTATGTTTCTTGTTGATGTTAATAGAGAGGAGTAGGGAGGTAGGTGTTTCCGCTGGAACTTCTATCAGCTCTACTTTTCTTTATAGTGTTGCTTAACTGTCCCTTTTCCTTTTTATACTCAGTTCGTTTATGTTTGAAAGTTAGTATGTTTGGCAGTTTGTAAAACCGAAAGTAGAAAAACAATAAAATGTGTATGTTTGAAAACCATTTTAATTGTTTTTTATAAACATTTGATTAATAGTATAATATGAGTTGTTTGATGTTTACAAAATATTATGTACACAAACATGTTTGCAAAATATTATGTTTGAAAACAATCTTTTTTGCGATTTCTCTTGTTTATTTCAATTATTTAATGTATCTTTGCACCATAAATTAATAATTAAAAGTCAAAGATATGGAAAATAGACTGAAAATGATCTTGGCTATCGTCAATAATAAGGGTGGCGTTGGCAAAACGACTACAGTGCAAAATCTTGCAGCTGGTATGCTCCGAAAGGATAAGAATCTAAGAATCCTTGAGATAGACTTGGATCCTCAGTGTAACTTAACCCTTTTGAACCATGCTCCAGAAGGTTGTGCTACTGTTTTTGATTCTATGATTGCTTGTAAGGGTCTTCCTATATACAAGTCTAAGATAGGTGCGTATTATGTTCCAGGTTCTGCAAAAATGCAGGATGTTGATCCTTTCCTTCAGAATACCGGATCTCCTCGTCAAGTGTTAGGAGCTTGCATCAGCAGTCCTTGCATAGATTTTACCGGTGAAGGTATCACTGATCCTATAGATTTCTTTGACTATATCTTCATTGATTGCCCTCCAGCATTGTCTCAGTCAACTTACAATGCTATGGTTGTTGCCAGTCATTTGCTTATACCAGTTCAGATGGAAGGACTTTCTGTGAATGGTTTGGCTGCCATTCTTGGAGCATTGAATGAGGTAAAGAATGGCAGATTTGCCTTGAATAAAGATCTTGAATTATTAGGTCTGTTACCTGTAATGCTGGATGAGAGACCTCGCATTGTCCGTCAGGCGCTGGGTTTTCTTAAAGATATATATGGTGATAAGGTCTTGTCGCATGGTATTCGACGTTGCATCAAGGTAAATGAAGCGCAGACAGAGCTGACTGACCTGTTCTCATATTCACCTTATTGTACAGCAGCAAATGACTACTCTTTAGTAATTAAAGAATTGTTTAATCTATAAATATTTAGAATTATGGCAGGAAAGGATTTTCGCGCAGCGTTTAGTAATATGAATCAGGCAGTACGTCCTGGTAATGAACAGCCTGTTGTTAAGAAACAGAAGATGTCTCTTGCAGAGAAAAGAGCCACTATGCATGGTGTTCAGACTTATTTGTCTGATGAAGACTATGAGCAGCTTATGCTCACTAAGATTAAGACAAAAAAGAGTTGTGAAGAGATATTACGTGATGCTTTAAAGCAGTATATTCAGGCATTTAAGTAAAATGTCTGCTAAGAGATAGGGGTGGCCATTGACTGAGATTGTTGGATCTTAGGCAATGGCTTTTTTTATTTTGTCTTAAGCTGTACTGATGTTTCCTTGCTTTTTTCTATGTAAACAGAATTAACTTTTTATACTGTTGCGATGTTTGTCTATGTATTATATCTATAGGTAATTTTGCTATCGATATAAAACCTCGTGCTTTTTCGGTCTGACTTACCTGTTATCACTTGCTTTTTGACGTGCAAAGGTATGGCAGGCTTGTCAGATACCAAACACCACATTTCTGTTATCTGCAGAGAATCTTTTCAAGCAGCCTTCCACAATCAGAGATTGGGTATTCCAGAAAAGATTCTCTACAGATTGTTGGGTGTTCTGACTTTTTGGCCAGCCATCTTTGGGAGCACGTAAAAAGGCAAAGTGATGACGGGTATGCCGGAATGACTTTAAAAAAAACTCGGATTTTACGATAGCAAAAGTCTTAAAAAGGCTGTGAATCTGAAATCCAGAATAAATTCAAGTTGAACTTTAAAGGATTAAGAACATGACAGAGACAATTCAAATCAAGGTTCCCATGTGGAACATCGAGAGTGAGACAGGTTACAAGCCACGTACCACATTTTGGCAGGATTTTTCCATAGCTGATGCTTTTGGAGGGGATGCCGTTACAGACACATTCCATCGTGCGTTCAATGAATGGAAAGACAATTGTGTTTACATTACTGAACTTGTTATGGTGTTGAATCATAAGATTGCCCAGTGGTATGAAAAAAACATGGAGCTAGCCAAACTTTACGATAAGTATTATCATGCAGCAGCTTGTTACGCAGAGGATAATCTCAAAGGGGCTAAGCTACAGTATTATTATAGAGTAACAGATTAAAGAAGGAAACGGCAAGGCTAACCACCTTGCCACAACTTTTTCAACATGGCTGACATTTTAGATGATGAAATTTTGGAGTTGGAAGGTCTTTTTGCATCAGACAACTCAAGTATGAGAAATCGGCATATAGAGTTTGCCAGACGTGATTATGTAAAGCTCAAGCAGTTGGGGTATGTCCGTGCTCCTTCTGAACTTAAACTCAATGAGTATCTTTGGGTTGACGTACTTTTCTACTTGCAACCACGCACTCAAGTAGAGAAGATTGAGGAAAACCTGGAAATTAGAATATTGCAGCATCCCAATGGATTGTGGACATATGGGGTTCTTGTAAGCTATGGAACCAGGGGATGGTCTTTCTTGCCAGGTCTTTTTACCGGTCTTTTTCGTTCCGAGAATGAGGCGCATGATACGGCTATCAATAGCCTGGTCAGATTTCTACAGGAAGACAAGAAAGCAGCTAAACTTGTGAAGAAGTTAAAGGGTCGGCTTTCTGGTACCCTGCAGTTGGACTTGTTTGCTGGTTTTGTCTTTTAGCAGGGAGTGGGGGAGAGGCTCTATCTAGGGTTTCTTCCCCTCGGTTCGGCTGCTTTCTTAGGGCGCAGCCGTCCGGCATAACAGGAAGGTTATGCCGGAAATAGGTATCGCAGATGCTTGCCTAATGGCTGATTTTTTATATCTATATTTTTTGGAGAAGTTTGGAGAGTTGCAATGGGGGTAGGCTACCTTCTAACAGATAGGTAGGAGGTCATGCAGGCGATATGATAGAATTTGCCTCCTTTCCTATATCTGCTATGTTAATCTTTCCAAGGCTATCTTTTAGGTAGTCTTGGATTGATGGCACTTTTTTGTATGTTGTTATATCTACTACTTCTTCTTCTACTACTATATCTACTTCTCCTTTTTCTATCTTTTCCTGCATTACGGATAGGGTAGGAGATAGTGTCTGCTATGACCTCCGCAGTTCTAGAGATGTTTGGAAAAACTTCTACATCTTTGGCTATACTGGCAGATTTTACAATGAGTCTTCGTCATTATTCTCTTAAAAATGGGGAAATCTCGTTTTTTATTTGTACTTTTGCCTAGTTATTTCACAAGAATTCGGATGTTAATAGGAAAGAATGGAAAGAAGAATCATTATATTGAGTGACAATCGTACAGATACCCCTTTGCTCGGGACGGAGCATGGGTTATCTGCTTATATGGAATATGGGGGAAGAAGGTATCTGCTCGATACCGGGGCTTCCGACTTGTTCATGCTTAATGCAGAGAAACTGGGTGTAGATTTAGGAGAGGTTGATTATTGTCTGATCTCGCATGGGCATAATGATCATATTGGTGGGCTATCTGCCTTTTTAGAGATGAATCACAAGGCAAAGGTAATTTTGTCTTCTGAGATTCCTGGGGCTGAATATGCTTCTGTCAGGCGTTATCTGCATTCTATTACAGGAGATGTGGATTTTCAGAAACATGGAGATCGGTTTGTTTTCATCAAAGAGGATTCTTATGTGGATGGTATTCATGTCTATTCTCATCTGGCTCATCATCATGCACAACCTTTGGGCGATAGAACGCTGTTGATAAAGGCTGATAGTGGGGAGTTTGTGAAGGATACTTTTCATCATGAGTTGGCATTTGTAGTGGGTGATGTTCTCTTTACAGGTTGTGCCCATAACGGTATTTTGAATATTTTGGAATCCATCCAGGAACCTATTCGTTTGTGTCTTGGTGGCTTTCATCTTTTGGACAGTCATTTAAGCGAGCATTATGAGACGGATGAGCAGTTACGGGAAATCTCTTCGGAATTAGTGCGTCGTTATCCTTATGTTGAATTCTATACCGGGCATTGTACAGGAGAGCATTGTTTTGAGGTGTTGTCTGAAGAAAAGTTTTTGAGATTGCATCAGTTTCATTGTGGGGATGATATTTGCTAGAAATAGGTTGGGTACTTATCGACTGAAACCGATATGATAACTATATCATCAGCTAGTCATTGGTATCTTTGTAACCCAAACGGATTTGGAATATACGTGTCAATATCTGTCCTTCAAACGAATGGCGAACTAAATGGGCTGCACGTTTGTCATGAAGCCAAGATGCAAGCTGGTTGGCCAAAGCAAGTCGCTTCTCTGCCTCTTTCAAGATTGCCATGCCTCGGAAAGAAGAGAGGAGTAAACTTTTGGTTTTTGCCACAACTGAGAGTTTCTTCACACTAGGAAGAGTAATTCCTACCGATTTTGTTTGGTTATATAACCGGAAGTTTATTAATTTTGTCCATGTGAAGGTTAGTTTTTTATTTGATGTTCAAATACTTAGCGTTTAATAACCTTCACATGTTTAATTTTACTATGCAATATCCAGGTTAGACAGCATCTTCGTCATGATTAAAGTTCTCATAGAACTTCATTCGCTTCTCTTCTAATTCCGCAATTTCCTGATACATGAACTTGCATGTAAAATCATAAATCGGCATTGCTGCACTATGCTCATCTGCTTTCTTAAATTTCAACTTTTGACTATAATAGTTCACAAGATGCTCATCAGGGTCACAATCAGCTGCAAATAAGAAAAGATATTCACAACCAACAATCTTTCTCAACTCAAAAATCAAAGGAACGATAAAATGCCAAAAGACGATTGCTCCCAGACTTTGGTCAAGATTATATTTATCCCAAACTTCACGACAATCATCATTGGCACAGAAATGCACAATCTCCACACCAGCAAAGGTTTTGCCCACATTCTTGATGTTTTTGTCGAAAATAGAATTGATTTCCTGGGAATCTGTTGTAGTATGAAGGATACGAGCCACTTCATCTTTCTTCAATCCTTTTTTTGCCCTAACAGATTCCAAAATGGCTTTCAATCCATCCATATCTTCTTCTGGCACGTTTCCTCTATTCAGCTTTTCAGACAAAGTAGAACAAAGTTCCTTGAGCCTTGTTAATTTTTCACCTTCTATGAATTCGTCAAACAACAATCCGCACTTCAATGAAAAGAAGAACAGCACATTGTCATCATTATCTTTCACCACATAATAGGCAACAACACCAGACTCATCTTCTTGATAAGCCTCATTCAGCAAAGCCTCCGCAACATTGTTGTTGCGAGTGCTATAGAAAGAATCTATCAATCGCAAATTCTCTTCATTAGAAGCCAGTCGTTCACAATGAAGAGAACGTATCAAAGCCATTTGTTCCTCAGTTATTCTCATGGTTATGCAGTATAAAGATTTAATTGACGCAAAACAGCTCGTCTTTCACGAACCCTGTTAGCATCAACCATAATGTCCTCTGTTTTCATCTCCACCTCACATGAATCCAGTTCATCATAGCCTTCTCTTGCATGTTTCCAAGAATACTCTCCATGCGTCAAAGTACTCAAACTCCAAGACTTCTGTGGAGCATAAGTTTTAAATACCATATCAAACACTGGCTCATATTGTACAACCTGCTCTTTATCCATCAATTCAGGGAAAGAATCATTTTTATAATACTGGCGAATCTGAACCATGACTGGACCATATTTCCAAGCCTCAAAATGTGCCTCAAACATAGGTTCACCCTTTTGAATCAAGCACTCACGCTGCGTGAAATAAAGTAGCTTATGCAACTTCATTTCATCAATACGAACGCCAAAATCATCCATATAGCGCTTGTATATATAAGAGGCAACTTGTAATATTCCCATCATGCTCATTATTCATTTTTTATTGTTTACGCCGCAAAGTTACGTCTTTTTCTTGAATCCGCCAAAGAAAAGAGGGGAATTATTTCAGTTCAAACGATACTTTTGTTCTTTTCGCTTTGTTTTGGACATTGTTTGATGTTCAAATACTTAGCGTTGAATAACCTTCACCTTCTTAATTTTACTATGCAATATCCAGGTTAGGATGTTTCTAATGATATATTCCTTTTGGGGGTTGTAATATCTAAGTGTGTGTTCCTGGGGGAACGCTCATTTTTGTACCATCTATTCAAGGCTACCTGAGTGATAGGGGAACCTTGGATAAACAGGAAGTGCTTTTGGGGGATGCTGTCTCCTCTTCCTTTTGCTTCTCTTTTTGGAAGAAAGGTGGCTTGGTCTTGGAAGGTGGTAGTTCTTTGCCATCCTTGTGCCAGGTCTCTTTTGTTAGGATGTCACCTCCTTTAGCTTGCCTTCCTTTAGGAAGGATTGGCTGGTCATCGTGGGGTGGGGACTCGAAGACCTGGTTGAAAAGAGGTTAGGAGTATTCTCTCTTTTCTCGGTGATGTTGATGGATACGCAGGGATTTGGCAGGGCTGCTGTTCTCTAAGTTTGTTTGTTGGAATACGTTTTTTTTTGTTTTTCTACTACTTTTTTTGTTTCTTTGGGTGAGCGTTCATTCATTTTCTTAAGCGTTATCCCTTGATTTTACTTTGCAAATTTACCACAAGCGGCGACTGCCAAGGGCACACCCAGGGGCTTGTCTCCACATTTTTTTCATTGTTTTTGGGTGCAGCGGCTCCTATTTCAAAAACAACCAGGATATCCTTGAAAATAATATGGGCCATCTCTTGTCTTTTCTCGCCTTCTCCTTGTTGGTGTTATTTCGCACGTAAAATTTAAGTAATAACGTTTTAAAAATTAAGATTATGAACGCAAGTAACAATTTCACAGTAGTAGGTTTTATCTGCAACGATGCAGAAGTTAGAAACTTTGAGAAGAGCAGCATCGCTCGTTTTGGCGTATCCATCAAGACCACCGAGAAGAAGGGTGGAGTGGAGATTACCTCTTCTTCCATCCAGAACTTCGAGACCTGGATCAAGAATGATGACCAGGCACTCCTCGATCTCCTCAAGAAGGGTAAGCGAGTAAAGGTGGAGGGTTTCTTCAAGAGTGAGACCTATCAGAAGGATGGCAAGGACCATCATGTGATCAAGCTTATCGCCACCAGCCTCTCAGAGGTAGAGAAGCAAAAGAAGGAGGAGGCAGCTTAGCTTCCTTTCCAATATCTGCCATGTTTATCTTTCCAAGGCTATCTTTTAGGTAGTCTTGGATTGATGGTACTTGGGGGATGGTATTATATCTATCTTGTATCTTCTATCTTCATCTTATCATATCTATTTGCGAGGGGGAATTTGGAATGTGAATCTGTTCATTCCTTTAATGGGTCGGCTTTAGGGCTTGTTTTGTATGCTTTTTGGATTTTTGACTTACAGAAAGGTTAAAAAGTATGCAAAAAACAGAAAATCTTCATGATAGTTGAGATTATCTGAAAATAAATGTGTATTTTTGTACCTATAAATATAAGTATAATATAATATAAAGCTGAATAAGCGTATAACTTATATTATTGTATAATTTAAAATGAGAAATTATGGTTGATTATTACGAGTATTCTATACCAGAATTGGTAAAGCTTCTTGGTGCAAGATTCAAGGATTACCGTCTGCGTAGCAATATGACACAGAAAGAGGTATCTGAACAATCGGGTATTACAATCGCAACCATTCATAAGTTTGAGAATGGTACATCTGGCAATGTCTCGCTCGGCACATTTCTTTTGCTGCTGAAGGCGATAGGGCAGATTGATGCCCTTGATGAACTGATGCCGGATTTACCGCCATCTGCGTACCTAATGAAAGAAGAAAAGAAAGTTCAACGAATAAGACATAAGAAGTCATGATAGCTAGTTCATTAAAAATAATGCTTTGGGACAAGGAAATCGGTCGCTTGTCCTGGGATGCAAGGAGAGGAGTTTCGTTTTTTGAGTACAATCCTGCTTTTCTTGGTGGGAGGCTTGATCCGTTCCCTCTGGTGGCTTCTGTCAAGTCACCTGCCAGCCGTCGTCCCATCATGGGTGACAGGGAAACGAAGCTTTACCGCAAGTTGCCTCCTTTTCTTGCTGATTCTTTACCTGATGCTTGGGGTAATCAGGTGTTTGAGTGTTGGCGCATACAGAATGGCATTCGCAATCAGGAAATAACTCCGCTTGAAATTTTGTCCTTCATTGGTAAGCGTGGTATGGGAGCATTGGAGTTTATTCCTGAATCATCCGGCATTAGAAAGTCGGAAAAGCTGAATATGAAGTTGTTGACGGATTTGGCTCAGAGAATATTCTTGGAGCGTGAGAATGTGAGGCTGTTGCCAGATGAATCGCTGACCATGCAGTCGTTGATAGCTGTAGGTACTTCGGCAGGCGGTCGCCAGCCGAAGGCTATCATCGCAATCAATCCGAATACCGGAGAAATCAGAAGCGGTCAGATAGCTGGTCACAAGGGTTTTGATTATTGTATTCTGAAGTTTGGTGATACGGAACGTTCTTCTGCAGAATTGGAAATGGCCTATTACAAGATGGCTAGGGCTGCAGGCATAAGCATGATGCCTTGCAGGATTATTGAGATCGAAGGTCAGAAGCATTTCATTACCCATCGTTTTGATCGTGATGAGGAACGTAAATTACACATGCAGACATTGGCGGCTCTATACCCTGATGCTGACTGTTATGAAAAGCTGCTGATGGTTTGTCGAAAGATGCGTCTGCCTGAAAGTACTCAGGAGGAAGTTTTCCGCAGGATGGTATTCAACATCCTAGCCAACAACACTGATGATCACAACAAGAACTTCTCTTTTCTGATGGATGAAAGTGGAAAATGGCAACTTTCTCCTGCATACGATATGACCTATATCTTCAATACAGGTGGCTTTCTTCCTGAGAAGATGCATTGTATGATGATGCAGGGTAAGCTTCAAGGTCAGTCTCTTGAAGATGCTTTGGCTCTCGGCAAGGAAAATGGTATTAGGAAGGCTGAAAGTATTATTGGTGAGGTTGCCTCTGCTATCCGCCAATTCAGACACTTTGCTGAGGAGTGCGAAGTTAGCCAGCGTTGGATAGGTGCTGTAGAAACCACCCTTAACCAGCATCTGGCAGAGTGGGGATTGCTCGAACGAAGAAAGAATGTTGCATTCAGAATTGGCGAAACCCTTTTTGAGAAGGTACGTGTAGAAAAGACATACAAAGGTAATTATCATCTTTTGTGTGAAGTGGACGGGAAAGAGCGCAAGTTCGTGATTACCGGAAAGAAAGAAGAATATGCGTTGATTGATAGGGTTGGAACTGATAATCTAACTGATGAACAATTGTATTCGTTGGTTGAAACCTTCTTTGTAGGATAAAAGACATTATTATATTCATTAAGGAGAGCGGCCTTTGGGTCGCTCTTTTTATGTCATCTATTCAAGACTACCTATCTGGTTGGGGGAGCCTTGGTTGAACTACCCACAAGCTAAAGACTTGTGGGATTCCGACTTCTTCAAGGAATGCTTGCAAGCAAGTCTTACGCCCTCTCCATCGGTGTAATCGACAGTTCCTGCCGATATATTTCTTAAACCTTCATCAAGTATATTTTTTGCTGCATTCAGGTCGCGGTCTATCAACTCACCGCAATTTGGGCAAGTATAGTAGCGGTCTGACAAAGACAAATCCTCCTTGACATGGCCACAATAATGGCATGTCTTCGAGGATGGATAGAACCGGCCGATCCTAACCAGAGTTTTGCCGTACCACTTTGCCTTGTACTCCAACATGGTAGCAAATGTACTCCAGCTAGCATCAGAAACAGACTTGGCAAGATGACGGTTTCTTACCATTCCCTTGACATTCAGGTCCTCGCAGCACACCACATCGTATCTGTGAATGAGGTCAATGGAAATCTTATGCAGCTTGTCCTTGCGGCAAGACATGATTTTCTCCTGCAACCTGGCGACCTTGATACGCTGCCTGTTCCATGAACCGCTTCCCTTCTTCTTACGTGAAAGATGCTTTTGCATCGTTGCCAGCTTCTTTGAATACTTCTTGATGAACTTATTTGATGAGTACCTGTCATTATCGGAAGTAATCACGAAATCCTTCAAGCCCAAGTCGATGCCGACACTCAGATTGGTTTTCTCCAAGTTCCCGACCTCAACCTGCGCCATGATGCAAACGTAATACTTCCCGCCAGGTGTTACTGATACTGTCATATTTCTTAGCTCGCCCTGAACATCCTGACTCTTGGCGAACCTGATGCCGCCTTTGAATTTCGGGATGAATATTCTGTTGCCTTCAACCTTAAAATGCTGAGGGATAGCAAAGCTGCCCCCATGTTTCTTTGAGTGAAAGTGTGGGAACCTGGTTCTCCCCTTGAAGAAGTTTACATAGGCGGTTTCCAGGTGGCGTAAGGCGTGTTGCAAAGTCTGACTGTTGATTTCCTTCAACCAGGAGAAGGCCTCGGTCTTTTTCATTGCCGTCAGCTCCTTTGCCTGCTCATAGTAGTTGGAACTCTTCCTGGTCTGCTCATACTGTTCCTTGCGCTTGGCGAGAAAATGATTGTAGACAAAGCGTACACTACCAAAATAATTCGCAAGCATTTTCTCTTGCTCCTTATTTGGGTAAAGCCTAAACTTATATGTCTTCTGTATCATCTTCATAGTGTACAAAGATACGATTTTTTTCTTGAACTACAAAGGAAAGATGTGACTATTTTCAAAATATTCCGTTTTTTATATGTGATGCAATTCAGAAAGTACATTGAGAAACAAGGCTAAATCTTGTGCCAAGAAAGCCCAAAGGCTAAAGACCTTTGGGTTTTCTTGGCAACATTATATAAAAGACATTATTATATTTATTAAGGAGAGCGGCCTTTGGGTCGCTCTTTTTGTGCCATCTATTCAAGACTACCTGGTTGGAGAGTCTTAGATAAACAGGAAGTGTTTGGAGGATGCTGGCTCCTCTTCCTTTTGCGGAAGAAAGGTGGCTTGGTCTTGGAAGGTGGTAGTCCTTTGCCATCCTTGTGACAGGTCTCTTTTGTTTGGATGTCACCTCCTTTCGCTTGCCTTCCTTGAGGGAGGAGTGGCTGGTTTTTGTGGTGATGGGTCTCGGAGTCCTGGATGAAAAGAGGTTAGGGGTATTCTCTCTTTTCTCGGTGATGTTGATGGATACTTTAGGGGTTGGCAGGGCTGCTGTTCTCTAAGTTTGGTTGTTGGAATGCGTCCTTTTTTGTTTTTCTACTACTTTTATTGTTTCCTGGAGTAGCGTTCATTCATTTTCTTAAGCGTCATCCCTTGATTTTACTTTGCAAATTTACCACAAGCGGCGACAGTCAAGGGCACACCCAGGGGCTTGTCTCCACATTTTTTTCATTGTTTTTGGGTGCAGCGGCTCCTATTTCAAAAACAACCAGGATATCCTTGAAAATAATATGGGCCATCTCTTGTCTTTTCTCGCCTTCTCCTTGTTGGTGTTATTTCGCACGTAAAATTTAAGTAATAACGTTTTAAAAATTAAGATTATGAACGCAAGTAACAATTTCACAGTAGTAGGTTTTATCTGCAACGATGCAGAAGTTAGAAACTTTGAGAAGAGCAGCATCGCTCGTTTTGGCGTATCCATCAAGACCACCGAGAAGAAGGGTGGAGTGGAGATTACCTCTTCTTCCATCCAGAACTTCGAGACCTGGATCAAGAATGATGACCAGGCACTCCTCGATCTCCTCAAGAAGGGTAAGCGAGTAAAGGTGGAGGGTTTCTTCAAGAGTGAGACCTATCAGAAGGATGGCAAGGACCATCATGTGATCAAGCTTATCGCCACCAGCCTCTCAGAGGTAGAGAAGCAAAAGAAGGAGGAGGCAGCTTAGCTTCCTTTCCAATATCTGCCATGTTTATCTTTCCAAGGCTATCTTTTAGGTAGTCTTGGATTGATGGCACTTAGGGGATGGTATTATATCTACTTTTCGATGAAATCGTTCTTTTGGGAGCCAAGGAGGAATACATGGTTGATATGGACTGCATGTGTTTCTCTTGGCTCTTTTTCTTTTATGCCGGCTCTTTTATGCTTATATTTGTCTATCTGTTTTGTTGATATCTATGGCTTGGTTTTACTGTGTCGTGGTTTAGGTAGATATCCATTGGAAGATGATACTTATATCTATTGTTTTCTACTGTAGTTTTGTGAATAGAACCTCGTTTTTATCATTTTGTCGCAGCATAATCCCACCAGGCTTTTTATCGTGCAAAGGTATGCCAGTCTTGGCAGATACCAAACACCACGTTGTTATCGGCGAAGAATCTTTTCCGGCAGCCTTCCGAAATCATAGATTGCGGTTTTCCTGAAAAGATTCTCTACCGATTGTTTGGCTTTCTGCCATTTTTGACTGCCATCTTTTTAGGTACGAAAAAAGGCTTGGTGTGAAGGTTATGCCGGAATGCTAAAAAAAACTCGGATTTATCCTCAAAACTCCAGGGATTTGAAAAAGGCTGGTTGTTTCAGGAAATCCAGAATATTTTAAGTTTAATTTAAAGCAATTTGAGATATGAGACAGAATTTTTCGGGGTTTTGCATGGAGGAATTTCCTCAGTATAAGGCTTATAACAATGGGCTTGGAAACTTGACCACAGTGGAGCTGATTTCTTTGGTTATCGGTACAGGTACACAGAATAATGTGGAACAGGCACGTCAGATATTCAATGTGATGGAGGAGAGCTTGCGAAATATTGCCAAGGCTAGGGTAGAGGACTTGCAGGTGGTTCAAGGTATCGGGGATTCCAAGGCGATAGCTCTTCAGGCAGCCATAGAGCTTGGTAAGCGTTACAGCTTGGAGAATATGGCAGAGCGTCCCGATTTGGGCAGTAGCTTGGCTATCTATAATTTCCTTTATCCGCATGTGAAGGATTTGGAGGTGGAGGAATGCCATCTGCTTTTGATGAACCAGAACTTTAGGCTTATCAAGCATGTGCCTATGAGTCATGGGGGTATCACGGAGACGGCGGTAGATGTGCGCAGAATCATGAGGGAGGCTGTTTTGAACAATGCCACTATCTTGGCAATTGCTCACAATCACCCATCCAATAGCCCTCATCCCAGCAAGGCTGATGATATGCTTACCAAGAGCGTCAAGGAAGCTTGCAGCATCATGCGCATCTTTTTCATGGACTATGTGATAATTGCTGATGGGTGTTATTTCTCTTACCATGATAAGGGTAGATTGGATTTATAAAGGTAACGGAGAGGCTCACCACCTCTCCAAAAAAAAATATTTGTATGAAAGTACGTTTATATCACGATGAAAGGGTAAGCGCCAAGGATGCGCCGGATGCATGGTCTATCTATTGTCCTTACCCTCAGAAGTATCAGAGGGTTACGGGTATCAAGGGCGTTTATCTAGGTTGCAAACCTACAGATGAAGGCATGATACGTTGTTGTTGGGAATCCATGGAAGTGGGGCAGAAAGTCAGTTTGGGAAAGCGTATGGCTTTATCCAGTACGCCAAAGGCTTTTCAAGTTGCTTTTCGCAAAATAGAGCGTGTTTATCTGCATGCTTGCAAGGTTGATACCTTGGAGGCATGGGGAAAGTTTCAAAGAGTTTAAAAATAAGGATTATGAATCAGAAAGAAGTTTTGGTGTTTGATGGTTTTCGTGTGGAAAGAGAGTCTTTTCTTGGAGGGGATTGTTATGGCGTAGTCACCTCTTGCAAGAAAGATGAGAAGGGTGTTTCTTATCATTTGGAGGTGGAGTTTGATATATCTACAGCCAAGTTTCATTTTTCCAAGTGTTATGCTCATGAGGTGGTTCCTTGCCAGGAGCTTTCTGCCGGCGGTAAACTCAAGGTCATGGCTTATCTAATAGTGAAGGCGGCTAGTGCGTATGTGACGGAGAAAGCGGCTGTTCAAAAGATGTCTTTGGAGAAATTGAAGGTGTTGTATCATGAGGATGAAGTGGTGATGGGAGAGATTCTTGCCTCGGAGAAAGCCGATGGTTTGACCATAGAGGAGTCGTTCTTTCTGTATATCCTTGCTCAGAATTGGGCGAATGGTGATGAGTTTTCATGGGCTTGTGGAGGAGTAGAGGAAGAATGGGTATCTCTTGTGGAAGAGGCAAGGAAGATGAAGATTTGATGTTTAAGAGTATATTTAGAAAAGAAATCCTATGTTTTGGTAGGGTTTCTTTTCGCCTTTGATGTTGTCTTGTCTTTGTGGGGATTTGCCCCTTTGGTCAAGTTTTCAGTTAGATTCATATATGTTTAGGACAAGTGAGGTGGTTTGTATCTATGTCAGCAAGATATCTGGTTGTTGAAATGGAGTGTATTGCCTTTTAAAGTATCTCTTGCTGATGTCATGCACAAGAAGAGGTCTTTTCGAGTCTGGCCAAGGGCGACTTACCCGCGAAGGTGGACTATTTCCCATCTTCACTGGGTAGTTCACGCATGATCATTTTCTTCAAGACTCACGCCCAGGCGTTCTCTTCATGTACATGACAGTTTTAATCCCCAAGGCAGTATGGCCTGCCATGCTACCTTGCCACCTGACCATATTGTCAGAAGGCTAAAGGGAGAGAGGTTCGTTTTCCCACGGTTCCCTTTGGTCATGGTGGGAAAACACCGTGTTTGATGTGATTTCTGATGGGATATATCTAGGGTTCTATTTTGTTTTTTATGGGGAATAAGCCTCACTTTTTATCTTTTCTAGCCGGTAGCCATCACCATAGTCTTTTTACTTTGCAAAGGTATGTGAAGTCCTGGCAGATACCAAACACCACTTTGTTATCGGCTAAGATTCTTTTCCAGCAGACTTCCGCAATCAGAGATTGGGTATTCTAGAAAAGATTCTTGACCGATTGTTTGGCTTACTGCCCCCTTGGACTTCCATTCTTTTATGCACGTAAAAAGGCTAAAGTGATGACGGTTATGCCGGAATGTTTATAAAAAAACTCGGATTCTTCTGAAAACAAAAGCTTGAAAAGGCAGTGAATCAGGAAATCCAGAATATTTTTTGTTGAACCCTTTAAATGATATTGGAGTATGAATGCAAATCTTTATTATGACTGCAATGGTGAATCATGGACTATCTTAGACTTTCACAGCAGTATTACTTTCTCTACTGAGAGAGGTTTGAAACAGGCGATTAACCGAAAGATTAATCGTGATTTGGAGAGCGGAAATCTGAGACGTCACTTCGGAACCGGCTCTAGAGTGAATGTAAACGTGTATTGTAAGGAGCTTGGATTTACAGAAAAGCCACTTGCAACTACCCATGTGAATGTATATTGATTTAATGAAAGGATTTAGATATGAGCAAATTCATTGAAGTGACGGCAGGAACGAAGGTGTTGATTAATACAGACGAGATTGTTTGCATTGAGCCAACCGAAGGTTATAAGGACGGCAGGAGGTTTGTGTGATTACCCTCATACATACAACAAAGCGTAACGTTGAGGGACGCAAATTCATAACGAAAGAAAGTTATGAGGAGGTCAAACAAATGATTCTCGGGACTAAGTAGTATCATGTTTAATGTTCTTATTCGGTAGTTTAAAAGCTACCGGATAAGATTAACAAAGGAGAAAATATGAAAAAGTATCAAGTTGAAATCATTGAAAAAATAGTTTTTCAAGTAATCGTTGAAGCCGCAAACGAGACAGAGGCTGAGAATGTGGCAAGAGACCAATACGACAAAGGTATCTTAGAAGGTAATGGTGAAAAGGCAAGCGTAACATTTGATGTTATTGATGATTAATTAATACGTCTATGAAAAAGTTAACAAAAAATCATCCATCTCTGCAAGGTGGATGATTTTCTTCGGGCTGCTCCCTCCTACGGCACAGGTGCAGTGTGGAAAGAACGGAGGGCTTGATGTCTTTTCTGTTTGGTTATATCTATTTATATATATTGTTATTGCGTTATATTGTTATATACTTAGAACTCTAAGTCGCTGAATTTACAGATGAAGAAGAAGGGTGAGTCGAAAGATTCACCCTTTATCATTTTATACCTCTTCAAAATCAATATCATCAAACAAATCTTGCTCCTGATACTGCTTAGGATATGCCTTATCCAATAAGTGCATAAATCTTGCCCAGTTATATCCGCTTGCTCTTGCTAGAATTTTAACCCCATCAAGATGCTGCTTTAATTTTGGCTTTCCGACATCAGATGTGAAGAATTGATGGTATTTATATTTTCTATTTCCATTTTCATTTTTAGGATTTAAGAGTTGTATTTCATTAAATACCAATGGAGCAATTCTTTCATAGACAATTTCATTTATCCATCTACCAACTACACTTGGTCGTTTAGAAGTTTGAGTCCAAGTCCAGTTTCTCATCTTGTATAAAGCTTCAAAGAAATCATCATCAAACATCTTTACCCATGTAGCTGCTTCCTTATTCAAGAAAACTTTCAGGTAGTTTTGCAATTCGTCTTTTGCTCTTTCTTTAGCCTTATCATATCCTGTTGCTTCGTCAACCAAGGCTATAATACCAGTCTTAGCTACAGCTCTAATGATAATGTCTGCATGTGCAACAAGGTTATTATCTGCATAAACGCCGGCACGATTTGCATCTATTATTGCAGAACAAATATCAATAAGTAACGTTGCGTTATATCCGTAAGTCATTGATTGTGAGCCACCTGCATTATTTCTTCTGAACTTGATAGGATTTTGCAGTTGCTCAACAATGTTGTTTTTCTCGGCATAAAAGTAAGAAGATAAGCCATCAATTTTAATGAAAGACTTCATCCATTGACCACTTTTGCTTTCATAGCCAATAGCTTTTTGTATTCCTCTTCCTGAGAATACACGTGTACCATCTTCCAAAACATAGCAAGGTACTTCTACATCACCAAAATGAAGAGGGGTCTTGTCTGAACTATATTTTGCACAGAGCACAGAATGGTCAATTAAATCATCTGGCTTAACATTTAAAAACTGCGCAACTTTATCTATCGTATCTTTAGTTGCACTTCCTTTTATAGCTTTACTCAGTCCAGCTTCTGTCATACCAATAGCTTCTGCAACTTCTTTTTGAGTAATGCTCTTTTGTTCTAAAAACTTTTTTATAAAATTTCTCATAATCTATTTGTTTAAAAATACAACGCAAATATACTACAATACTTCTAAATTGAACAAAAAGATGTTAAAAATTAACATATATTATATGATAATTAAATAGACATACGCTATAATTAAACTGGATTGTATTCATGTAAACAAATCAGTATCAATACACCTTAAAGAACTTCTCACAAAGACTACCCATCATATAGCATGGTTCCTCGCTCAGCATATCTATTCCATCCTGCTCACAGATATGTACTACCACATGAAGAAGCTCATGACCTATTGTATTGATGATACTGCCATCAGATTCACTCTTTCCAATAGCAAGAACACTCCTTCTTTCAGCTAGGTTGGAATAAGTAAGTCCCCTATCTCCACTCGATAAAGATAGATGCTTATAATTAGAACTCTAAGTCACTGACTTCATAAGTAAAAAATAGCTAGGTAGAACATAAGAATCTATCTAGCTTTTTCGTTCTTGAACCTTTGTTCCTGTTTATGTTTCCGATGCAAGTAAATGCTTCTTATTATCTTTCTTTAAGAGATTTTCTTATAAACCTTAAAGGTTCCAATTAAACTCTTGCACTCACTAAGGAAAATACCTATTTTTGCACCAGTTAACCACGTGTGGCGTCAGGTGTTTTTTATTGCCTGGTAAGTTAACGGATAAAATATATTTTTCTCAAAAAGGTAATATCTTTGCACCTAGATTGCTAATGTAAATAGCAAAAATGCCTTGAAAGTGGAATGGATGAACTTCAGTTTCAACTTTTGGGAGCTAAATTTACTATTATATAATAGCATAGCATGGCAGAAAACAGATAAATTCCAATGATGGTTGGAACACGGCAAAAGATATTTCCTTTATCTGTATTTTTGCCGAGAAATAGCAAAGAACTGCCACAAGGTTAACTGATAGTAATCCTTTTTGGCTTTAAGTTGAACTTAAAAAAATGCTTATGAAGCAAAATATTTATAAAGGTGGACTCCAACCACAAGAAAAAAAAGAGAAGATTTTGATAGAACTTATTGGGGTATTCCTGATTATCATATTAAAGGAAGGCCACATGGATGATGGAACCGTGAAAGCTATCCTAGAAGCTTATAACTTCTATGCAGGGTACTACTTATGCAAACTCAAATGGTGCATTAACAAGTATGTGCTAAAGAAATAAGGTGCAACATTTCTGCTACACCTTAATATTATATCTATCATTACTCTCACAGATGTACCTGCCAAATGAGCGACAATCTGTGTGACTGGATGCCTTGCGTATTCTGTACTTTGGTATTCCACGGAAAATATTGGTACCAATGAATGTTCTTTTCGCAGTATGAGAGGCGATGAGCTTGTACTTTGGGAAGATATCCTGCTTGATATCATCTTGAATCTTAGTCTCAAGCAGTACGTCCTCAGTGAGTCCTGCCAATTTCTTTACTTATATATCTATATAGGTATTGCGCTATTTATCTATTGCTTTATTGCATGCTTGAAGCATGGGGGTATTACTTTCTTTATATCTATATTTTATTTTTGTTCTTTACTTCGACCTCTATTTTTCTCCAAATGTCGGAACTACGCAGACAGATATACTCTACTCAGTTACAAGCAAAAAACAGCCTTTGATCTCTGATACATTCTTTATCAGCAAACAGATTAATGATGCAGAAGCCAAGCCTCTTTCTCTGCCCCCTTCCGCTAGTGGCTCATTATGATGTTAAATAACAGATACTGGTTAGTTCTCAAATCCAAGAGAAATTTTGGTATCATTCTTACATATCAAAATATTTGGAATGAGGCCTTGCAGTATGCTGAGAATACTCTTCAGGGTGGGGATTTGCAAAACATTAAAAGAATGTTTGACTTTTATGGTTGATTAGCTTGTTGTAAATGTTAATTGTGGAAATTGAACTACTCACGATCAAGTTTTTGCTTGTGGGTAGTTCAATTACATCAACTGTTATTCTCTAAAGGTGTTGGCGTTGAGTATTTTATCTATTACGCTGTGGGCTAACAGAATATATCATGTTTATGGCTGAAGGTTTGCATTATTTCTATATCTGCAAGAGATAGGATGGTTGTATTTGGGTGAAGGTATATATTGTCTTTTGAACCTTCTCTTGCTGATGTCATGCACAAGAAGAGGTCTTTTCGAGTCTGGCCAAGGGCGACTTACCCGCGAAGGTGGACTATTTCCCATCTTCACTGGGTAGTTCACGCATGATCATTTTCTTCAAGACTCACGCCCAGGCGTTCTCTTCATGTACATGACAGTTTTAATCCCCAAGGCAGTATGGCCTGCCATGCTACCTTGCCACCTGACCATATTGTCAGAAGGCTAAAGGGAGAGAGGTTCGTTTTCCCACGGTTCCCTTTGGTCATGGTGGGAAAACACCGTGTTTGATGTGATTTCTGATGGGATATATCTAGGGTTCTATTTTGTTTTTTATGGGGAATAAGCCTCACTTTTTATCTTTTCTAGCCGGTAGCCATCACCATAGTCTTTTTACTTTGCAAAGGTATGTGAAGTCCTGGCAGATACCAAACACCACTTTGTTATCGGCTAAGATTCTTTTCCAGCAGACTTCCGCAATCAGAGATTGGGTATTCTAGAAAAGATTCTTGACCGATTGTTTGGCTTACTGCCCCCTTGGACTTCCATTCTTTTATGCACGTAAAAAGGCTAAAGTGATGACGGTTATGCCGGAATGTTTATAAAAAAACTCGGATTCTTCTGAAAACAAAAGCTTGAAAAGGCAGTGAATCAGGAAATCCAGAATATTTTTTTGAGTGTTGAACTTTTAAATGAGACAAGATGAAAGTATTTCTTTTTTATCGTACAGACAATTGGAACTCCCGTGAGAGCAAGGACTTGGTTTACATCGGGACAAACAGGGAGGCTAGTATCAAGAAGCTGATGAAGTTGGAGAGTGAGCCTATTACTGAGGAGCAAGCCGAGGACATCAGACGAATGAACCAAAGTCAGTGCAACAATGTGGGGTATGAGTGGGTAGTGGAGGTTTGGACTCTGAACCATTTGAGTGAGTAACTTTTAAAACGTTTTTTATGGCTAGATTGATAGATGAGGGCATGATAGCCCAGTTGAGTAAGAAACAGGGATATTTCTTGAAGTACTTTCCTGCAAGAATCCGCAATGTGGGTGAGGATGCCAAGGAAGACAGAAAGCTTATCTATGCGTTCAAGGATGCAAGGGATGATGCTTACAAGTTGGTGGCGCAGATGGTGGATGGCTATTTGAAACGTGAGTATGGCGAGCAGGTGAAGGACATGGTTTTCCTATGTGTGCCAGCTAGCCGTCAGGAAGTGAACAAGAGCCGCTACAAGGAGTTCTGCAAGGAGGTGAGCCGATTGAGTGGTATCAAGAATGGTTATTCCCATCTTATCTTGATGGAAGACCGCTTGGCAGTTCATGAGCGCAGAAGAGGAAGAGAGAAGGAGATTTCCAAGGTGAGCATCATGGATTTTGACAAGCCTTTTTTCAAGGGTAAGCAAGTGCTCATCTTTGATGACATCATCACCACCGGTGGCTCTTATGCCATCTTTGCCGAGGAGGTGGAGAAACATGGCGCTCATGTGGTGGGAGGTTTGTTTTTAGCTAGAACACATTATATATATAAGAAGGTATGAATCAGATTTTCAAAGAGCAGAGCGTTGTCTTCACCGGACATCGCTCTGTTCCAAAGGACAAGGAGCAGGAAGTGAGACTGCAGGTGAGAGGAAAGATAAGGTTGCTTTTCTCGTTAGGTTTCAGAAAGTTTGTTTCGGGCATGGCGTTAGGTTTTGACATGTTGGCAGCTGAGGAGGTTATCAAGCTGAAGGAGGAACTGAAGGGGGTAAAGTTGGTTGCGGTTATTCCTTACAGAGGTCAGAGTGGAAGGTGGACTCCCTATCAGCGTGAGCGGTATCAGCGTATCTTGAATGAGGTGGATGAAGAAATAGTGCTCAGTGAGGGGTATTACAATGGTTGTCTGCTCAAGCGAAATGACTACATGTTAGCCCATGCAAGTGGCATCATCGCCTATTATGATGGCAAGCCAAAGGGAGGAACTTTCTACACCTGCAGAAAAGCCAGGCTGAAAGGATTGGACATCATCAATCTTTATCGATGAATTTTGAGGGTTTCTCGCCAAAAGGCGAGGAACTATTTTTGTTTTTGGGGGTATATGAGGGAGCTTCGGGAGTTGTTATGCTAAGATGATACTCCCATTTTGTGCCAAATTAGCCTTGTAATTTTAACATATAAGATGTTTGTAGTTAACATTTGAAAAGGCGCTTCTATCATATCTAGAACATGTCATAAAGTCTTTATATACGGCGTTTTTGGAATTTTATATCTACTTTTTGGAGCTTCAAAACTTGCATAATAAGGTTTTGTATAAATGTTAAATATATAGTTATATAGCGAAAACTACTACTTTTTAAGTTTTCTTTTTTACTTTTGCACCCAGATTCAGGTAACATATCAATAATCGTATTAGAATAAAATGAAGGTAAAAAAGCTAATTGTATTCGGTATGACCATGATGGCCATATTGGTTTCCTGTGAGCGACATCCTTCCTTCTCTTCGTCTGAGGAGGCATTACAGGGATGCAAGCAGCAGCTGGAGCTTTTGAAACAGAAGCAGGATGCGTCCATTGAGGACCTTTCTTCTCTTACCTCCACTTGGCTAGAGGTTCGGGATTCTGCCTACAGTAGTTTTGGCAGGGACTCTTCTCTCAACCTCAAGAGTCCGATGGCTGTGGCATATTTCATGGTGTCGGATTCCATACGGGCGGAAATCACCCGTTTGGCGTTTGTCAAGCCTCGCTCGCTTCGTGAGGTGATGTATTTCAAGCTGAACACTGCCATGCAGCGGAAGGTGTTGGAGAAGAATGCCATCTACAAGGATGCGGTGAAGTATTATGAGAAACTTGATACTTATCCGCTCTATCCATCATTGAAGACGACGCTTGCGGCCTATGGCAGACTGCTTTCCTCTACCACGTCGTTCAAGCAGGGTGACGAGCTGATGAACTTCATAGCCTTGGAGGATAAATGCTTCAGGAGTTTGATGAAGTATCTTGCTCAGGTGGATACCGAGACCCTGCAGAAGCTTACCATGGGCACCACCCGGGTGTTTGATGGACTCTACTCATCGGTGGGGGCACAAGTGGATGATGTCAATGACAGAACCATGTTATATCTAAGCATGCGATTCAACCGGCGCATCATTCAGAATGCCTTGGCATGTAAGGAGGATATTTTGTCCAGAAGACGCCTTGGTAACACCCAGCAGGCCAACTATCGATGGATGCTCATCCAGCCTTTCATGGCCATTGACGACTATTCTGCTGCCGTGTTGACTGAGGAGCAAAGAGAGCAGCTTCTTGCCCTCTCAGATGACTTGCCCGGCTTGCTTGAAAGGTTGGATGCCAGGAAACATGTTCGAGACAAGGAAAATAACTTGACAGAGGTGTTGTCGGAGTATTTCCTTAAATCATATCTATCATCAATATTATAATTGCAATCAAATGATTAAGACATTAAGCGACTACAATCTTTTAGAGAGCGAGGAATGGAAGGATTCCATCAATACGCTCTTCCTGGAGTTGCGTAGCAAGCTCCCGGAATTCTTTAAGGAGGTTCCTCTACCTACGATTCCTCATGAGGATTACGTGGAAGTTGTCATACCTGCTTCAAAACAGGTTATGATGGAGGATTTGGTAGAGTGGTTGGAGAAGAAACTTGGGCTTCACATCCTCTATGCCAGCAAGCAGAACTATGGCAAGCTGTTAAAGGCGGCAGCTTATTCCACACCGGTGGATGGCAGTATGTTTATCATTCACATGGGGAGTGAGCAGTATGGGGTCATTGATTCGTTAACTGTTCACTTTTACGACAGTGATGAAACCATGCTTTTGGGCATCCAGCATGTGCTCAGGGATGTTACCAGGGTGCCGGCAGAAGTTCTGGAGTATCAAAAGATGGATGAGATTCTCTCGTTCTTTTTCTAATTTAGCATATCTGTAAAAGATGGTGATGATTGTTTTGAAATGGCTCCTGGCTATGCTGCTTACATCGGTTCCCTTTGTATTCCACTATTGCATCAAGCCTAAGGCTGCCAGCTCTGATAAGTGGCGCAACTTCTATAGTTTCCTATCTGCCCGAATGCCTTGGCTGAAAAGGAAGGCGCTTGGCGTAAAGGCATGGATCTCCTATGTATATCACAAGATGTATAGAAGTGACAACGGAAGAAAATTCTTTACATTGATTCTTGTCATTTGTATGCTGGTGTTTCAGGTGGTGGACTTTCATGCAGCCAAGGAAGCCTGTTCGTTTCAGGTGGAATGGGCAGCCAAAGGGAAGGCTTTGAGCCTTACACCTTATTATCTAGGATTCTCTGGCATTGATGGTGAGGTTGAACTGGGTCCCAAGTCGTTCATGGAGAATATCCTTTATCCGTTTCAGACCTCTCTCTGGGTTTACATGGTGGCTTTGATGATGACGTTGCTGCTGTTTTCCTATAGGTTGGCCGACAGGGTGTTGGTTGGGATTCATGGGAGCAGGTGCTTGCAAATTCTCCTTGCCTCTCTTGCTGTTGTGGTGGCAGTGGTTGATTGTGGACGTGCCTTCCTGATGGGTGAGCTGATCTTTATCCTACTCATGGCCGGTATGGTTTATCCGTTCAAGCAGCTTCCGCCTGTTCCCGGGATGAAAAGCAGGTGGCGCAGCTTGGGTTCTTGGCCACGGGGAAGGAATGCTGCCTAGGAGCTTTTGAAAGAGCATCACAATCTTCATCTGTCTCTCAGATAGATTATATAGTTGAATGGTTATATCTAAAAGAAATATTCAAATGGTAAAAGAAAATAGTAGCAGTAACGAATCGCTTCCGAAGGAGGAGAGATTCGTCATCAACATGTCGTCAGAGCTAATTGCTTATCTCTGTAACGACTATTCGTATCGCAATCCCAACAGATTCTCTCGCTTGAAGGCTTTGCAGGATTTGCTCATCCGTTTCCAAAAGGCTAAGCTCGCTTCCAAGGACATGGATGTCAACATCGCGCAGCTGGTGAAGGCCTGGGGATGGAGTCGCCCGGCGGTGCTGGCTTTTGTTGACCAGCTTCAAAAGTATGAGATTCTGGAGGTGTGCAACATGGTAACCAGTAAGGTGGTGCATTTGAAGCCCAGCATCTTTAGTTCCGGGCTTTCTCCAACTCCTGGTGGATAGCCTCTCTTCAGCCCTCTTTCCTGGAAGATGGGCACGATGGATCAATCTGGTTTTCGGCTTCGGTCAGGTGGCCTGCCATATCAGGAAAACTGCTTCTGTCGAAGGCTCGTTTTCCAGGGGCGCTTGCGCCGGAAACCGCACTTTTTTACAACAGGGGGGAGCCTAATCCCCGGTTTCATGGCTAACGCTTTGAAACACGGTGGCTTACCTGCCAATTTCTTGGCGACTTCGTGCGGCAAGCCGAGGTAAGCGATTAGGCTTAAGGAAAGTCCCTAAGAACCCTTTAGTCCCTGCTGACAAACAATGGAAGTTATGGCAAAACAAGTACTCGACATTAGAGCCGGAAAAGGCATGACAACCTCTCAGAGCAATGAGTTTCTGCGCAATGCTAATGGTGGCGAGAGGTTGAAGCGTTGGAGCGGCAACTATGATTCTACTCGCAAGCACCTGAATTTTGAGATTAAGAAAGGTGGGGTGATTTGTGAGGTGGACAAGAAGACATCTATCCCCAAAAGAATCAAGATGCTGCTTGAGAAACGAAAGATTTGGGACCCGAACAGGGGTAGGGATCCGCCGTTTTTCCGTACGGTGGCCAATATCATTTTAGGGGGTTCCAGGGATCAGATGCATCGTCTGGCCTTTGGTGACCAGGTGGTGAACCTCAAAAAAGGGGCTGATAACTCTAATATTGTCCGGCATCCGGAGATAGAAGAATGGGCTAAGGACATGTATAAATTTGTATGTGAAAGGTTTGGTGAACAGAATATAGCATCCTTTATCGTGCATCTGGATGAAACCAATCCTCATGTGCATTGTACAATGCTTCCCATTACTGAGAACAATAAGTTTTCCTGGAAGTCCTATTTCGGTGAGTTGAAGACGGATGGTCTCAGAATTTACAGCAGTCTTCACAATGACATCGCTAAGATTAATCAGAAGTATGGTCTGGAGCGTGGTGATAGAATTTCTGAAACAGGAGCCCGGCATCGTTCCACGGAGGAATACCACGCAGAGCTTCGGGAAAAATTAATGAGTGAGAATGAGCAGCTATCTCAAACCATTGAGGGGCAGCAGACTGTCATCAGGGAGCAGCGCGCTACTTTGAGTGGCTTGGAGAAAGACATCAAACATGCCACTGCCAGGTTTAAGGCCCTTCAGACCATGATTGCCAATTTGGAGTCTAAGAAGAATCTGTTGTTGGAGGAGGTTGAGCAACTCAAGCGAGACCGTGATTCCGGAAAGATTAGTGCCGAAGAGGCAAAGACCAGGCTTGATAGGATTCAGAAGGAACTGGAAGAGGTGGATGAGAAAATTGCTGACAAGACTCAAAAACTTCATACTGCAGAATTACAGCTTGCCCAGTTGCAAACCAAGACCCTCTCGGCTGAGAGAAAGTTTGAAGAGGTACAGAAGAAGCTTCAGAAGGAAGTGCCTCTGCTCAGCAAGGCCACCGTCAAGGAAATGCAGCAAATGGGGTATATGATGATGGCCACCGATGCCAAGCACCGGGTAGCCAAATATCATGAGTTCCTTTCTTCGCTTCCTTTTGAACAGAGGCAAGTGGCAAGGCAGACAGGAGACATTCTCTTTGATGGTTCCATAGCAGAGACCATCATGGATAATGCCGTTCAGGTGACTTCCATTGCCGCTGCTCTATATCTGGGCTATCTGGATGCTGCCACTAAGATTTCACAATCCGGTGGTGGCGGTGGCGGACCAGGCACAGGATGGGGAAAGCGTGATGATGAAGATGACCTGGCATTCCGCCAGCGTTGCTTCTTCATGGCCCTTCACATGATGAGACCTTCTCAGAAGGTTCAAAGAAAACGATAGGAGTGGATATACCGTCTGCTCTTTCTCTTTAGTTGATAGTTAGATAGTTGATCGGCTTTTGCTTGTAGTTTGCATCTTTCATGCCGATGAACTATCTAAACTTTACCCACCAGAAGTAAGACAGGAAGTAGGCTAGATGATGAAAGTCTTTTGTCATCTAGCCTGTCTTCTTTGCTTTATATTCATATTATTAGTGGTTTACTGATAATATCACTCAAATGATACTGATGTACTTTACAGAGTTTGACTACGATAATATCATAGTTCTATATGACTGTTTCTTAATGCCATTGAAATCCTATTTAGTTCATCACAGATATTTCTTGCGATGGATTGGGCATCATGGCCGAAATCTGAATACTTTTTTCTTCCTATCCAAACCTTTTCCGGTCCGGCGTAGCCAAATTCTCCTGTTAGAAGTTCAATTGTATTTTTCTCATCTGGATTGTTGTAATCCGCTATGGAAAAGCCATTGTTCTTTTTATAGGCAAAGCGTATATTGACCGTTTTCTTGTCAAAGGTTACCTGGAGTCCTGGGTAGAACCTGTATCTGATATTTTCATACCACAGTTCTTGTTCTGAAGCCTTCTTCATGTAATCCATCACTTCTTTGCCCGAGATGGTCTCTATGGAAGGAAGGAATGCTTCAACATGATTCATTTCACATGAGTTCTTGCAGAAGGATTTAATAATGCTCTGTGAAATGGGCTTGTTTTTTCCTCGTCCCATGAGATACTGGGGGTGGTAAAAACGATTTTTCTCAAATTCCGGGAATAGATATTCCTGTTTCATTTCACCTCTTACAAACTGAAAGATTTTTTCAGCTTGCTCCTTGAAATGAAGATCTTTTCCCAGTGATCCCCATCCTATATATATAGGTGAAGCAAATCTTCTCATGGCTTCTATGTCTTCATCTATAGTAGAGAGAACACTTTCCTTTGCCTCTTTGCTACTCATGAGTGCCGCCTCTAAATCTGCATTTCTGATATTAAAGAGGTTGAAAATCTGGATGACGCCATTTAGGGGCTTACCCTCATAGCGTGCCACAAAAAGTTTCTCAATCAGCTGCATGGTATTGTCTGCCGTGAAACGATACCATGGATGTTTACTATTGTCAAATGTTACCAATGCATCTGATTCTGCTTTTGATATTTCTGATTTGAGAGGTTGGGCACTGCCTGGATTTTTCATGATGACTGATCCTATGACATTCCAGGAGTCTCCAAACTTCAGCAGGGTACGCCAGCGGTATTGAAATCCATCCTCAGAAAGATTCCAATCTTTTTCATTTCCCATATAGTGTGCAAATACTTTCATATCATTCTTTTTTATTCTTATGTTTGTGTTTACTTTTGTGTTTGCATTTGTGTCAGCAAATCGTATCCAGCTGTTCCTTCACTTTTTCTTCTTCATTTGCACCCTTTGTTGATAATCTTAAGAGTTGGAGATGATATGATTTGAAGATGTGGTCCTTTAGGGCGTCACGACTACTTTGTACGGTTCCTTTATGGTGATAGGCATAACCATCGATTTCTATACCGAGTAATGGTTGCTTGGTAGCCCGATTTATGATCAGGAAATCTACATGGGTATTGAAATTGCCTGCATAAATTCTTTCTTCTTCACTCATTAAGTCTGTTTGCCTGAAGATTGAACGCAAAGGGATATGGCATAATACATGGAGACAGGAATACTTCCGGTCACTTTCAAGTATACTTTTGATTAGAGAATACGCAATGTTCTCAGAAGCATACTCTGAGATTTTCGGATGGCTTTCCAAGAATGCGATGCGCATATCAGTATATTGACTATAGAGATAGTCAAAGATAGAAAACACCTTGCTGTCTACGACCTTACAGTTATTGTAGTCAATATAATCAATGAGATCTTTGATGTTACTTGTCTTCTCTTGCTCATTGCCTGTTACCACTAGGTAGAATTTCTTCTTAGCTCTTGATACAGCTACATTTATGAGATGTGGATCATCAATGAAATCATTAATCTGATTGCTTACTACACTCATAATAATGACATCCTTCTCTCTTCCTTGGAACTTATGAACAGTACCCACTTCAATACCAGGTAACTGCTGGCGAATGGCATCCACCTGATTATTATAGGGGGTAATGATTCCTATTTCATCCAAGCAAATATCTTTCAGCTCAGGAATTACCTCTTGTTTGATGACTTCAATTTCTCTCAGATTGGTCATGTTTACTGCATGGTTACCCTTTACTGTCTTATAAGCAGCAAGAACATTTTTGTTGGTCTCATCTTCCTTCATAATGAGAAGATTTCCACCATAAAACTTCTGGTTACAGAAGTTGATGATACGGGAATGGCAGCGATAATGTTCACGAAGTAAGGTTTGGGGTACATCCTTGATCATGATACTTACTGACTCCAGGAAACTATGATTAGCACTATCATATCCATCATCTATGTGGGATAAGCCAAAAATAACTTTCAGTATCTCTCTATCATTATTTGTAATTACATTTGGCAACTGTTTTGTATCGCCTACAATTACAGCGTTCTTTGCACAGGTAAGAGCCAACGTTCCTGTCTCAAGTGATACTTGAGAGGATTCATCCATAATTACATAATCATAGATTGTATTGCCGCCTAATGAAGATCGAGCTGAGAAAGTTGTACTCGTAATAACCGGATATTCCTTGAGGACTTCCTCAGCCTGGCTGGACAACGTATCTGCATCCGTAAACTCACGACGCATTCTGCCTGAATATCTGGCATGAAGCGTATTTTTCAATATCATCATTGAATGATCAGATAATGAATCCATAAGAGTTTTGTTGTCATGCAGCTGTAATTCATCTTCTATCTTTCTTAGCTCCTGTTCCAGTTCTTCAATTCTCTTCATATAGTAAAGGGCCTGAAGTTCTATAATGAGCTCATCCAGGTGATGTTTATCAAACTTACTCTTGAGATGCAGCCAATATCTGATAAGCAGGCTTGACCATAACCATTTCAGCCATTGCCAAAAACTCTTGGAATTATCATCCCTGGTATCGGCAAACTCCTGAAGTTTTACCCACATTTTCGTCAGCCTTATAGAAGATAAAGAACGCTTGAGGTAGAATGTGCCATCTGAAATGTTATGATTGCTCTTGAAGTGAGTCCATTCCAATTTGAGGTTTTCCAATTCCAACCTTGAAGTTGCCTGTTGATTCTTTAAATCAAAGACTTTGTCTAATTGCAAAGAAATTCTTTGAATCTCTTTTTCAACAACAGTTTTTTCCTCTTCTTCTATTCCCCAATCTTTTACATTCTCTGGTATTGGGGGTTGTCCTTCCTTGATAAAGGTCTCCTTATTATCATGGCTTCCCAAAGTTGCAACAATGAAATCAATCCCGTACTTGGCGAGTTTCTCCTTTACATTTGCTGTAGCAGAATTGTTATTTGATACTACGAGTATTGTTTTTCCCTGTATGAGAAGATTGGCTATGATATTGAGAATTGTCTGAGTCTTGCCTGTACCTGGAGGTCCCTGAATGATACTAACCTGATTTCTCAAAGCGTTCTCCACTGCCTTCTTCTGACTGGAATTGCAGCCAAAAGGGTAGATAAAGTAGTCTGCTCTAAGTTTTTTGCTATGATGTTTAGTATTAAGATAAACATCAGCAGCTGTAGAATTAGGTATCTGCTTTATCTTTTCATAGGCAGTTAAGAGAATCTTTTGGTTATTGATGTCATTCTTTAAGGGATTGATCTCTGCCACCTGTTTAAGATAGGCCCAGACATTTCTTGCCTTTTCATCTGCCAGGCAAGAAACTTCTACTTGAATTCTGCTTCCTGGATATTCTTCTACCTTGTCAATTTTATATTTGATGCGCCAGTACTTCATACCATGATGTGTGAAGCACCAGAGATCAGAAATGCCTTGTCTTATGGTACCATCCAGCATCACCACAGCATACTCTCCGTCAATATGGAAAGACTCCTTTATGATGACCACATTTTCTTTTTTGTAAAGATATGTTTTCGGGTTTTCCTTAAATATCACAGCCATTTTCTGCTCATTGGCGGGAGTAATGCTCTCAATATTCAAGGAGCGTGGCTCTCCTTTTATGAGGATTATTTTTGATGATATATCTAACATGTTTAATTTTTTATAATACATTGTTGCGAGTGCGTATGGTAATTCTCTTAACTCCAAAATACAAAACTAATGGTTATACTGCACCATCATGTCACTCGTATCTTTTCTTCCATATTCGGAACTGCACCAATTAAAACATGTGCAAAGATACAATGATTTAATGAAATATCCAATTTTTCAAGCATATTTCTTTAAGATTTCAATGATGAAATAGGTGACTCTCATATGACAGTCAAAAAAGTGGTAGAAAAAACTTGTGAAATGAAAAGTACTCAAATTCTTTGCATATGTGATATTTTTTGTTTTGCAGAAGAATTAGGCAGAGCTTGAGATTACATATTATAAATTTCAATAAATTCAATAACTGATGGGGAAAAAAACAACAAATCCGGTGCTCAACCGATGAGACCAGAGAAATATATCAAGGAGAAAGCACATACGCTTCGGCAAGCATAGGAGCAAATTTGGCTCTTAGCTTATTAAGAGAGGTCGTGGTAAAGCTTTTACCTGATTTCACTTCTATAGGAGAGATGTTATGCCGATTCGTGATGACAGGCTTAGGAATCTCTTACCTGTTCGGCGTGCTCCATCTATCATCAAAGCAGATTTTCCTTGAGAATTCTGCTTCCATTGCAGCATTTCATTATATATTTTTCTCTTCATAATTATCTGTTTATCACGTTATGACGACCTATCTTTGCCCTATTTCTCACGTTTTGATGAGATAATAGTAGGAGATTTCTCACGTTTTGACGATTTTTTATGTTGCAAAGATACAAAAAAATGCCTTAAGTTATTCACCTAGGTCTTCTTTTTACATTATATTAACCTGTAATTTACAAATATTCTTTAAGAAACTGTCCTATTCATAGATTTCAAAAAGACTGATGGTAACAAAGAACATATATACAAATTGCTTCTTCGCTAAAAAGTTGCTTACCGAGTTAATGGTTAAGGCTATACTATCGGTCATATATCCAAAATTAGCTGAATGTTGAGAAAAATAGTTGCTCTGGAGGAAATATTCTCGACCTGTGAAACGAACTTTCATAGCTACCCCGTAACTTTGCACCAGAATACAGAATCAGGCACAAAGTATATGAGTGTCAATTGTTTTACTTTTAAAATATCAGACAGATGAATACGGCATTAAAGATGAAATTGGAGGAAATGAACAGACGTTTGAATGAGGTTCTTGATACTGACCTCTTCGAAGAATCTGAGTCTGAATTTAATGAATTTCAGGCTGAGGTAGATTCCTTTGAGAGAGAGTTGGAGGAGATATCGGAGTTCAGACAGGATCATCTGCAGCTTTCTGAGCTGAAGAAGATTGGTGCCATCCAGAAGAAAATCCGGCAGGTGAAGAATGGGTATAATTTTTATGACCCTGAGTATGAGAGAAGTGTTATGTTTCCTAATGGTGAGGACGAAGAAGAGGATGATTTCTTCATTTAAAAAGATGACTGATGGGAAACAGACCTTATTTGAGAACCATATTGGGAGGAACTGACTTCAAAAGTCTTTCCCTCATGGAGAAAATTATATGTATTAATGTAGTGCTATTATGGTTATGCAAACATCATGTAAGAAAGGTATGGAGCAGATGGACTTGCTCCAAGTCTTCGAGATTATCGTAGACAAGGCCAAGGGTTCTTCACTTGGGGAGAAGTTCTATCAGGAGGCAGACCCATATCTTGGATTTGTTTCTGACAAGTTGTGTATCTCCAAGCGTGCCAGTGCCATCATGGCATTGTTTGCCGACAGGTGTGATGACAATCACATCCAGTTTTCTGACTATACGGATTTTCTGGATTGCAGAATCCTTAGCTTGCTTCGATATTCCAAGGAGACAGAGGAACTTGTTGACAAGGAATATGTCTGCCGGAGGAAGGATGAAGGTCTTTACTACTGCATCCCCATGGAGGTGATGGAGGCATTTCAGCAGAATCAACGTTATATACCCTCTGATGTGGAGGAGCTTACAGCCAGGGAATTGTTTGACAAGTTCAATGAACTGTTCACAAAATGCCGTCGCAGGAAACTTGACAGGCAAATATTGAAAAAGAAGCTCAGGGCATTGGTTCGCAAGAATGAGAACCTGGCTTTTGTCAAGGCCATGTCTTCATTTGACATAGATGAGGAGGATACAGAATTTTCTCTTTTTCTGTTGTTCTGTACACTCTTTGTCATAGATGGTGATGACGATATCCGCTATCACGACTTGGAATTTCTCTACGAGGAGGGAGAGGCTGACTGGAGATGGGCAAAGAGAGGCTTGAGCCAAGGTGACCATTTGTTCTTAGTGGAGAAGTTTATCGAGTATACCAATGATGATGGCTTTGTGGACAGGGAGTCCTTCAAGATTACAGACGATGCCAAAAAACTGCTCTTCTCTGAACTCAATCTGTCTTCCATGCGTGGTGTCCGGCCGAAGGGAGGGATGTTGTCATTTGAGGACATCAAACCCAAGCAGCTGTTCTACAACAGTAAGGAACGAAAGCAAGTTGATGAGCTGGCAACACTCTTGGAGGAAGAGCACTACCAGAGTATCAGAAATCGTCTGAGGGAAACCAATTTCAGGAGTGGCTTTGCTTGTCTTTTCTATGGCGCGCCTGGTACTGGCAAGACGGAGACTGTTCTTCAGATAGCCAGGAAGACAGGGCGTGACCTGATTCAGGTGAACGTGTCAGAGGTTAAGAGCATGTGGGTTGGCGAGAGCGAAAAGAACATCAAGGGTATCTTCGATGACTATAAGCAGAAGGTGAAGCAATCTGTCAAGGCTCCTATCCTGTTATTCAATGAGGCTGATGCTATCATCGGCAAGCGTCAGGTGGGAGCGGAAAGAGCTGTGGAGAAGATGGAGAACAGTATTCAGAACATCATCCTTCAGGAGATAGAGCAGCTGGATGGTATTCTCATCGCCACAACCAACCTCGCAGAGAACATGGACAAGGCATTCGAGCGTCGTTTCCTCTATAAAGTGAAATTTGAGAAGCCTGATTTGGCTTGCCGTTTACAGATTTGGCAAGCGATGATACCTTCTTTGGAGGATGCTGATGCTTCTTTCCTTGCTGCCCGCTATGATTTCAGTGGTGGTGAGATTGAGAATATTGCCCGTCATTACACCATTTACACCATTTTGCATGGTAGCCCGGAGAAGATGGTCAAGTCTCTTACCGAGTTTTGCGAGAGCGAGAGGTTGGAAGGTACCAGGGCCAAGAGAAAGATAGGATTCTAATGTATAATTAAAATTAAATATCCCCTATGGAGAAGTATATATTTTTGGATTTCGATGGAGTGCTCAATACTCCTAAAGGTAAGTTTGATCAGAAAGCGATAGGCAAGTTACGCCGCTTGTTGGAAAGATGTGATGCCAAGGTCATCATTTCTTCCACCTGGCGATTGCAAGGCGTGGAGTACATACGACAATTATGGAAGGAGTATCATTTGCCAGGTGAGGTTACAGACTTGACTCCTTCATGTAATTCCATCACTTTCAGTAGTGCAGACGGTACAAAAGAGTGGCAATGCTTACATGAGGCAAAGGGATTGGAAATCGCAGAATGGTTGAGATTGAATGCCAAGGAGCCTTATCATTATGTCATTTTAGATGATGAAGAGGATATCCTGTTCAATCAACGTGAACATCTTGTGAAAGTTGATGGTAGCAAAGGCTTAAGTAAGACTGATGTGAAGGAAGCTATTAAAATATTGAACACCAAGGAGCTAAGTCTTTTTGAACGCTGGTTATATGGTGCCTTAAAATATATTGCTTTATATATTTTTATGGTGATACTTTTCATGACTTTTGTTTACTGGTATCCGGGGGAAAAAGTGATGAACACGAATCGTCGTTTCCTTATGATTCAAAATAGTTTGCATCAATATCATTTTCCTTGGCAACATGTGGATGTTGCTGATAGTTAAGCTTTTATCTTTTAAACGGTACAACTACCCTTTTTGCAAGTGCAGAGAAAATGAACAACAAATGTAATATGCTTATTCTCAACCTGTTAGCGATGAAGTTGTACCGTTCTTTTTAGCCTTTTTTGTAAGATTCTGGAAACAAATGCAATGCATTGTTTCTCAGCCTCTTCCGTTTCTTGTGTTACAGAACACTTATCTTTGGGAGCAAAGATACGGCTTAATCTTGGAATATAGGTGAAATAAAATGCTAAATAATTATAAAATTGCGACGAAGATAGTCTATTCTTAAATATTTATCATTATCTTTGCGCTGAACGCAATAAAAAAGATAAACGATGAAAGATATAAATCGCATAAAAGTCGTGTTGGTAGAGAAAAAGCGGACAAGCAAATGGTTGTCTGAGCAGTTAGGAAAAGATCCTGCAACTATCTCCAAATGGTGTACTAATACCTCACAACCAGATTTAGTAACATTGACAAAGGTAGCATTTCTATTGGATGTTGATGTTCGTCAGCTTATCAATAAAACAAAAGGTAATAACGCTGATGATTGAAAATCATTAGCATAAAATGACTAATAATGAATTCAAAAGCAAAACCATTCGTCAAATGGGTTGGTGGTAAAGGACAACTCATTGAACAACTGGAGCAAAAGCTTCCAGCTGACTTTGATAATTGGGAAAATGCGACATACATAGAACCATTCGTTGGCGGTGGTGCTATGTTGTTTTACATGCTGCAACAGCATCCTAATATCAAACGTGCAGTAATCAACGACATCAATTCGGACTTGATTACTTGTTACCGAACTGTACGTGACAATGTAGAGCGACTGATTCCTTCGTTGCGTGACATACAAGCTGAATATTACGCTTTACCAGACATGGAAGCCAAACGTGAGATGTTTATGACTGTACGCCAACGTTACAATGAAAAGAATCTTGATCCGATAGAGAATACAACAAAATTCTTCTTTTTGAATCGTACTTGCTTCAATGGCTTGTATCGTGTAAACAAGAAAGGACTATTCAATGTGCCTTGTGGAAAGTATTTGCAGCCACAAATATGTGACGAAGATACGCTTAGAGTAGATAGCGAGTTGTTGAAACGTGTGGAAATATTGGAAGGAGATTTTGAGAAGACGCTGCTTTATGCACAAGATAATACATTGTTCTATTTCGACCCTCCATATCGTCCTCTGAGTGATACGTCAAGCTTTAACGACTATACGAAAGAAGCATTTAATGATGATTCCCAAGTCAGATTAAAGGAGTTTTGCGACCAAGTGGTTGCTGGGGGACATAGTTTTATGCTTAGTAATTCTGATTGCAAAGGAAAAAATGAAGCAGACAATTTTTTTGATGTTTTGTATGCAGACTACCATATAGACAGAGTTATGGCTTCTCGCAACGTAAATGCAAACGGAGCAAAAAGAGGAAAAATTTCAGAACTGTTGGTTCATAGTTATCGCAACACAAAGGACCATCAGCCAAACAAGATAAACGATTACAAACCACAGCATGTGGCTATAAAACAAAAAATTTATGCTTAAAGATTTTGATAAATTTATGTCTCAACTCAAAGAGACAAACCAAACATTGGACTTCTTCTGTGACTTTGATAAAATCTCAGAGAACGTTGAAGATATAAAGTTGAGCTTATGTATGCTCAACAGCCTCATTGGTGCATCTGATTTACGTAAAAGCGTAGAAACAATATGGAACAGAGATAAGAATGCCTTTTCTGTTATGGATATTCTTATTGCAGTTCGTACTCGTGATAAAAAGAAGATACTTGATTCAGTAGGTAACTGCGTTCCACTTGAAAGCATGTTCATTTCTGTTGACTCCGTTATGACTTTCCTAACAGATACAGGACTTGGTGCAGTTCTTCAAAATCAACAGGTAAAGAATCTTGTGGATTATGTATTTGGCATTGAAACAGGATTGGACACAAACGCAAGAAAGAACAGAAGCGGCCACGTTATGGAAAATACGGTTGCTAACATTTTTACCAACGCAGGCATACCATTCAGACAAGAAGTATATTCGAGAGAATGGCCTGCTATTACAGAAGTGTTGGGAGATGACGAAAAGCGTTTTGACTTCGTTGTAGAGACTCCATCAAAGGTCTATCTGATAGAAGTCAACTTCTATAGTGGCGGTGGCTCAAGACTTAATGAGGTGGCACGCTCTTATTCTGATATTGCACCGAAGATTAACTCCGTGAAAGGTTTCGAGTTTGTTTGGATAACTGATGGTATTGGCTGGAAGTCTGCAAAGAACAAGTTGCAAGAGGCGTATGGAATAATACCAAGTGTGTATAATCTAACATCAATCGATGATTTTCTTAAAATAGTAAACGTATGAAAAAAGGTGGAACAGGTGGTGGCAACACCATAACAGGCTTAATATACGAGGGCAAGGTAGATTTGGCAACATTTATTGCCGAACAGAAAAACTATGCTGTTGAAGGCAATGATGTCTTTTATTGTGGTAAATGTGTTGCGCATGTTTTTAAGAAACACGCATTTTATGATTACCTAAAGACAAAAGGAATAAACTGGAAAGAACATATTTCAAAGCAATTGCTTCCAGATAATGCAATATATGTCATAGTTAATAATACAATGTTTATTTTGGAGGTGAAAACTCAAAATGTAGCAGGTAGCGTTGACGAAAAATTACAAACTTGTGATTTCAAGAAAAAGCAATATCAGAAGTTGTTGTCTCAATTAAATATGGAGGTTCAGTATATTTATATCTTGGATGATTGGTTTAGAAAGCCACAATATAAAGATGTACTTGATTATATCATTAGCGTTGGTTGTCAATATTATTTCAATTATATCCCATTACAAAAATTAGGTCTTCCTGTTCCAAAATGATGATAAAAGCATATTATACCTCTCCAAATAAAGATTTTACTATCGCTCATGGTGATTGTTTCAAACTACTCAATGAGTTTGATTTCAAGTTCGACATGATATTTGCCGACCCTCCTTATTTCCTCTCCAATGGTGGTATATCGTTGCAGAGCGGTAAGGTTGTGTGTGTTAATAAAGGCGAATGGGATAAGGGCAAGTCGCAAGAGGACATGATGGCATTCAATATGGAATGGCTGCGCCTGTGTCGTGACAAGCTTAAAGACAACGGTACGATATGGATAAGTGGTACTTATCACAACATCTTTTCTGTGGCTAATTGCTTAACAGAGCTTGGTTATAAGATACTGAATGTGATAACATGGGAAAAGACCAATCCACCTGTCAATATTTCATGCCGCTACTTCAAGTATTCTACCGAGTTTGTCATATGGGCAAGAAAGATGCAAAAAGTTCCTCATAAATTCAACTATGAATTGATGAAAGAACTAAATGAGGGCAAGCAAATGACCGATGTATGGCGTATGCCAGCCATTGGCCGTTGGGAAAAAACTTGTGGAAAGCATCCAACCCAAAAACCTTTACGCCTTCTTGTACGAATGATACTTGCTTCCACCAATCAAGACGATTGGATTCTTGACCCTTTTAGTGGTAGCTCCACGACAGGTATAGCTGCTAATCTTTGTGGTCGTAGATTTGCAGGACTTGAACAAGAAGAAGGCTTTTGCAAGTTAAGCAAAGCAAGACGTGAAGAAATAGAAAATTTAAATAATCAAAATATACTTATAGAGCATATCGACGATTTACACTTTCTTGAAAGCTCTGATATGGTTAGGGAAATGCCATACGGAGATGAAATTCCGTTTCATTAATGTACTTTTCTAATAAGGTAAAATATGAAGAATAAGTTAATTACAGCAACGTTACTCAAAGGGTGGGCTTCAAAAAGAGAATCTCAATCAATAATGCCAGAGCTGATAAAGAGATTGATAATTTCATCAGGAGCTAAGGTAAGAAAAATGTCAATTCCTAGTGGTGATAACGTGTATATACCAGGATGGGATGGTCAAGTGAGTAGTGATTCACCTATATTTAATGTAAGTGCAGGCATTTCTCTCTGGGAGATTGGCACGAATTCTGATGTCAGAACAAAGGCCAATAATGATTATAATAAAAGAACGAATGATTCATTGGGGTATGATAGAACAAAAGCAACCTTTGTCTTTGTAACTCCAAGAATATGGGAACAAGCAGGAAATTGGGTTAAGGAAAAGAAAAGTGAAAATAAATGGAAGGATATTGTTGTATTTACGGCGATAGAACTTGAAGACTGGATAGCGCAATATCCTGTTGTTGCAATATGGTTAGCTGACAAGATTGGCACAATAAAGAACACATCATTAGATTATCCTCAATTATTTTGGAATAAATGGGCTAAAGGAGAAAAGTATGTATTGCCCCCTTCTTTACTTTTAGGTGGTCGCGAAGATGCTATTAATGCAATAAAAGTATCCTTACGAGTACCAAAGGTTATTTATGTTCAATCGGTGTCTCGTGAAGAATCTTTAGCATTTATTTGCGCCGTTGCTATAGAGTGCCAAGCGAAAGCTGAGGATTCTTGTCAAAACATTATTATTGCAAAAGAAGAACGAGATGTGCAAGAATTAGTTGACAATTATGAAAATCTTGTAATAATAACTTATGCGGTTGGAAGTTGGAACTATGCAACAGATAAAGGGCATACAATAATATGTGCAGTTAGTCCAGAAGAGCAAATTAATGATGTTATCGAGTTGCAAACAATAGAACGCCGTTCTTTTGTTAATGAACTAAAAACAATCGGAATCGAAGAAGATGTTGCAAACAGATATGCAATATCTACGGCACGAAGTCCTTTGGCTTTGAGGAGATTATTGCATATTGATCAACTGAAACCTGCATGGCTGCATTCTGAAAACATACAGAATTTACTTCCAGCAATTTTTGTTGGGAGATGGAATGATTCTGTTGATGGGGATAAAAAAATATTGGAAAAATTAGCTGGGCACTCTTATGATGATTTCGAAAAAATAATTAGAAATGAGTTGTTCAGTAATGAGAGCTTATTTTTGGAAGCAGGGGGAAATTGGCGTTTACGATCTGCATATGAAGCCATAGGATATTCAGCGTCATTTATGACAATATCATTTAAAGAAACTTTTGCAGAAATAGTTAATGATGTATTGTCAGATGATGACCCAGATGCTGTAAATAAAATAGAAGCAACAGATCTCTGCTTTTGGAACTTTAAGCAAAAGTATTCTTTTGCTCTTAAAGAAGGAATCTGTCATACTTTAATATTGTTGTCCTTACAAGGAAACTCTGATTTTGTGCATGATATTTTATCAAAATTTTATGCTTCAATTCAAATTAAAAGATTTTTATCAACAAGAAATCTATTGCCTCTTTTGGCAGAAGCCGATCCTGCCTCTTTCATTACATTCTTAAAATCTGATTTGAAGCAAGGAGGAAATATCGTATCTTCGTTGTTTAAAAAACGAGAAAAAGAATATAGCTTTTATGGTCCATGTATGAATTTTGTCCAATTATTATTTGCCTTAGAAGGCTTAGCTTGGAATGAAAAATATCTTAAAGATGTGTCAATGATATTATTAGAATTGACTATATATAAGATAGATGATAATGTCGGCAATAAGCCAATTATAAGTTTAGAGAGAATCTTTAGAGCAATATTACCTCAAACTTATGCTGATGAAAATATTAGGTTGAAAATATTGGATGCTATTGTTACCAAGTATCCTATTGAAGGTCTTTATTTGTGTTTAGCAATGTTAAATAATTTCGGAGATAGAGTCTTTGAATATTCCTACCACTTTAAATGGAGATTTAGCGATTTGACACAAAAAACTAATAAAGAATTTGTAATTAACTTTTGTTATTTAGAGCATATAGTAGAATTATTATTGAGCGTTATGCCGTCTTCTCCTAAATATATAAAAGAATTAATATCACTTTATGCAAAACCTGAAATGAAAAATTTTAGAAATTTACTCATTGCTAAAGTTGAGTCTTTGAAAAATTTCATTAAGGGTAATGAAGAGATATGTTCTTTACTTCGCCAGGAGATTAACTTTAATCAGGCAGAGAAAAGAAAAAATAGATTCATGAATGATGTTGAGTTGGGTAGATTAAAGAAACTGTTGGAGGACATTAGACCTACTGATGTTGTCTTAAAAAATCTTTGGCTGTTTGAAAATAATTATCGTTCTTTCAAGATGGATTATCATATTTCTTTTGAAGAAAGACATGCTCATATCTTGAATTTGAGAAAAAAAGGTATATTGGATGTTTATCAAGCAAAAGGAATGGAAGGATTAGGTAAACTATGTAATATGGTAGAAAGTCCAAAAGAAGTTGGACAGACATTAGGTGAAATGAAAACATTAGAGATTAATGATTGGTTATGTAAGTCTTTAGTTAATGGCGCAATTCCACCAGAAGTAATATATGGTTATTTTAGGGTTTTAAATTTCAAGCAAGACAAATCTTTTATTCAACTGATTGAAAAAATAGAAAATGTTGACAAAAGAATTTTGTTACTTGCAAATGTTGGGTATAATGGTCAAATAGCAAAATATATAAGTTCTTTCGCTGTTGAATTTCAGAACAAATATTGGTCTAATGTAAATGTTTGGTCTTGTGAGAATACTGAGGTGGAAATGGTGGTTAAAAAGTTGAATTCTGTTGGAAGGTTTCGTAATTCTTTTGAGCTAATATATGGGAATGGTACAAAAATGTTAGTTTCAGATGAGTTAATGTTAGATTCTGTTATTCAGCTACTTCATGGTTCAAAAGATGGTATGCCAGAACCATTTGAATTTGTTAAAATACTGACATATTTGGATAAGTCCGATTCACCTATAGTTAAAGAAAATATTATGATGGTAGAATTGCTATTTTACAATTACATTAGACATGATGTTAATTTACGGCATTTTCAATTGTTCTATGGAATTTTGCACAATCCTTCTACAATGTTGGAACTTATAAAATTAGCATGGCTTCCTGATAACGAGCAAGCAAAAGAAATAAGAAAGAATGAGTTTGCTAAAAACAAGAATCTTTCAAGCATAGCAAAGATAGCTTTAGAAATTTTGCACGGTTTAGAGGCACAGCCTTGTGAAAATAACAATGGAGTAGTAAATGGTCAGGATTTGAAAAAATATGCCAAAGAGCTATTAGAAGCTGCAAAGTCTGAGTATTTAGAACGTCCAGCTATGTATGTTATAGGAAAATTATTGGGAAATATTAATTTGGGAGAAGATTATCCTCCTCCTTATCTCGGAGAAATTTTGGAAGAACTTGACAAAGATGAAATTGACGATGAATATCGTCGGCAACTTTTTAACAGACATGGTTTTACATGTAGAGCTTATAATGAAGGTGGAACTATAGAACGCAAAAGAGAAAAGAAATTTTTATCTTATGCAGAGAAAACCAGGTTTACTTATGATAGAATAACTATAGTTTTTGAAAAACTTGCATCAGAATATCATCATATGGGTGATCGGGAGGATGTAAATGCAAAATTGGAAGATTTGGACAACTAACACATTTAGGGGATATCGTGACTATCCCCTAAATGTATTCTTTTCGTTTTATATTCGGAGTCACTACTTATGTAAAACGTTTTATCATATGACATGCATATATACATGGGTACGCCAAATTCATTACATCAATAAATCAGTAAATCAATACGACAATAAGTCAGTACGACAGTAAATCATTAACACAATAACTCAATCAATCATCATACATGCAATTCTCTGCTTACCGACAGGTTGATTTGATACTCGACTTTGGAGAGGTATCTACCGATAGGCAAGTGCTTTCGAGAGTAACT
>JAJWLX010000162.1 GCA_021636625.1 Prevotella sp.
GAATGCCTGCCTGTCACGCAGGAGGTCACGAGTTCGAGTCTCGTACGCACCGCTGAAACCTTCGGGAAGTGATTCTCGGAGGTTTTTGTTTTTTTATACCCCTTGATGTCACTCTTCACTCCTCTCCTATATGTTATTTCTTTGTTAAGTTATGGAAATAATTTTGTTATTTCCTTAAAATACTGTACCTTTGCAACGTAAATAAAGATATAAGAGAAAAAATGATTATCATCATCACGATTTTGGCATATTTCTGCGTGCTGTTGCTCTTCAGCCATATTACGGCAAGGCGTACCAGCAGCAATGAAACTTTCTATAGGGCGAACAGACGTTCGCCATGGTATATGGTGGCTTTCGGAATGGTGGGCGCCTCTATTTCGGGCATCACCTTCGTGAGTGTGCCGGGTATGGTGATGAAGACTGATATGACCTATCTGCAGATGTGCATCGGCTTTATCCTGGGCTACTTTCTGGTAGGTTTTCTCCTGCTGCCTATCTACTACCGGTATAATCTCACCACCATCTACAGCTATCTGCAGCAGCGGTTGGGCGAACGTTCCTACAAGACGGGTGCTTCGTTCTTTCTGTTGTCGAAGATGACGGGAGCGGCAGTCCGCTTTTTCGTGGTCTGCATTCTGTTACAGCGGTTCGTGCTCGATGGAGTGGGAGTCCCGTTCTGGGTGACGGTGCCTATGATGGTGATGCTCATCTGGCTCTATACCCGCAAGGGTGGCATCAAGACGCTGGTGTGGACGGATTCCTTCCAGACTACCTGTATGTTTGCTGCGCTCATCCTGATTATCTATCATGTGGTAGCAGCTTTGGGAATGACGCCATCTGAGGCTATCACGGCAATCGCCCACGACAGTCATTCGCGCATCTTCGTCTTTGACGACTGGATGTCGAAGCAGAATTTCTGGAAACAGTTCCTGAGCGGAGTGTTCGTGGTAATCGTGATGACGGGATTAGATCAGGATATGATGCAGAAGAATCTTACCTGCAAGTCGCTTCGCGAGGCGCAGAAGGATGTCTGTACCTATGGTTTCGCCTTTGTGCCTGCCAATCTGCTTTTTCTGAGTCTGGGTGTGTTGCTGATGATGCTGGCACAGAAGCAGGGTGTGTCGCTGCCGCAGGCTCCGGATGATCTGTTGCCGATGTTTGCAGCATCGGGAGCGATGGGAACTCTTGTAGTGGTACTGTTCACCATCGGTATCGTGGCGGCGAGTTTTTCGAGTGCTGATTCGGCTTTGACGGCAATCACTACGAGTCTGTGCGTGGATATTCTGGGCAAGAAGGATGATGTGAAGCTTCGCAAGCGTATGCATCTGCTGGTGGCTTTCATCTTCATGCTCTTCATCATCGCTTTCAAGGCGATTAATTCTACGAGCGTGATAGATGCCATCTACATCCTCTGCTCTTATACTTACGGTCCGCTGTTGGGTTTGTTTGCCTTCAGTCTGCTCACCAAGCGTCAGGTAAACGACCGCTGGTCGCCATGGGTCTGCATCGCCAGTCCGCTCATCTGCTTCGCCATCGATACCCTTACCTCGCAGTATGTGGGCTATAAGTTCGGCTATGAGCTTCTGATGCTGAATGGCGCCCTGACATTTGCAGGTCTCGCCCTGTCCACCGCTAGGCGTTCCGTACAGTAAGTCCACCACCAGGCGTTCCGACGGATTTGCAATCCGTCGTTAAAAAATGTTCGACCTATTAAACCGGGGGATTTGAAATCCCCCATACAAAAAAGATTTATTTAATAAAACAATAATGAAAACAAAAGTATTATTCGCAGCATTGTTGCTCAGTGCAACAACTGCTTTTGCCCAG
>JAJWLX010000112.1 GCA_021636625.1 Prevotella sp.
CATCCCAACAGATATGAGAAAAGGAAGAGAAGGATTGGCAACGATAGTCCGTGAGAAAATATTTTGCCCATACGGTGCATGAAGTATGGTTTTTCTGATAGCCTACGCTCTTGTATTCTAAAGAATCTAGTCTTAGAGTTGAAAAATATACTTACTGTGGGCTTGGGGCAATGGGATGAGTTGATGACATATCCTTTTCCATTTAAGTTCTTGCAAGAGTATCTGGACAACCAGAGTGAAATGACGTTTTCAAAGCATTGAAGTGAAATGTGGTGTTTTAAGTTCTTTTGTTTCAGATATTTGGTATGCTCTCGCCTCCTTTGGTGTGAGAGCATGCCTATACTATGAGTCATTTTTTGTTTCTTTGAATATTAATTATGTAGGCATAAATGTTAAATCTTAGTTAATGTAACAAAAATGCTACCTATATATTTGGTGGTTAGTTGCTTTTTTGTTACCTTTGCAGTGTCGAAATGACAAAGAGCTCTTACAAATAATGAAACAATCAGAATTACTGAAGAGACTGAGAGATGCGGGATGCATCCTGTCTCAACATGGTTCAAAGCACGACAAATGGATCAATCCCAAGACTGGCGCTTACGATTATGTGCCTAGGCACTGCAAGGAGGTGGCCAAAGGGACTGCTATAAAAGTGCTTAAAAATTTGGCAGGGGAATAGCCCCTGCCAATCTATGAGCCATGTGTGGATTTATTTGTGGAGCTCTTTTACTAAAAATATAAATGTATGGAGAAAAGAAAGGTTTTAGTTACAGTAGAACAAGCATCTGATGGTTCGTATTGGTGTCATACAGAAGATGCGATAAACAAGGGGCATTTCAACTCTGTGGGACGTACCGTAGAGGAGGCAAAGCAGGATTTGCTTGATTGCTACGAGGAGGCTAGGGAGTTTGAAGATGATTTGCCGGAAGTAGATTTTATCTACAAGTATGATATTCAATCATTCTTCAATTACTTTTCATATCTCAATGCGTCTGATATTGCCCGCCGTGCTGGCATCAACCCATCGCTCATGCGACAATATATCAGCGGTGTGAAGAAAGCCGGAGAGAAAAACTATCAACGCCTGTCAGCTTGTGTCGGCAAGATTAAAGAGGATTTTAGAGCAATCTCTTTCTAGTAAAGATGATTGTTTCATATACATTGTTAAAGAGCTCGAAGCCCTGGTACGAGACGTATCGGGGCTTTTTTCTTGCTGTTTTCTGGAAATGTTCAGCAAAATGCTAATATAATATTGACAGGTAAGCGCTATGTTCTTTAGCTTGTGGATAGTTCAATGCATTGGTGCAGGTTACAAGAGCAACATCTATGTGGAGAATAGTGTTTATGCTACTGCTGCTACCCAAAAGAAGCCTTGGGATTGCAAGACTAGTGGCAGTTATAAAGACTACAATATCACATTGAAGGGCTATGAAGGCACTGCAGATGCACAGAGCAATAGTGGTAACAACGAGTATTTCGTTCTAGCAAAATACTATACTTATAAGGCTAATGATGCTTCTGAAGTGAAGAACTATGTAACAGCAGCTGCCGGTGCAACTCTCAAGGTGTCTTATGGTGCTGGTGTAAGCAAGTCAAGATCTGTTTCCTTCGGCAATACAGATGGTTAGACTACAGGCATCTGTGACTTTACAGAAGCTGCATCTGTACTCTCTACTCGTATTTTTACCTTGAAAGGTAATGAGGTACAGACTCTTCAGCCAGGTTTGAACATCGTGAAGACCACTTACTCAGATGGTCATACAGATGTGAAAAAAGTATTGAAGAAATAGAATAATGGCCTTCGGGATATGATTGTCCTGGAGGCTTTTTGGGTTATCGTTACTTCCATGACATCTATCTATTAATCAAAACAAAAACTCCCTGATAATATAAACTGTTATTTTTAGTTGTACAAAACAGTCATTTTCCGAAAAGAATCAGATAATCCACTAAAATTCTACATATAATCCACCATACTTAGCCTCTTTTGGCGTAATTTTGCCATCATCAAACGTATTTTCTGAAAAAGGAAAGCTTTGAAAAGTCGATGCTTGATTACGGATTAGCAAGAGAATAAACAATTACAATTTCATATAAACCGAGAGTAACCAATGAAAAAGAATGTTTTAATGACAGCGGTTATACTGCTTGGCATCATGTCAGGTTGTACCGACAGCTTGGAGCAGCAACTAGCTCCTGCAGCAGAGGTTGAAACTGAGTTGACAACAAGAGCTTCTTCAGGTCGCCTTAGTACTTACACACCTCCTTCGTATATTGATGATTATGCATCAATGGCAGGTTGGGACCAGCGTGGCAGTTGGAATTTAGCCAACGTGCATGACCCTACAGTCATGAAGGCTGATGACGGCTACTATTACATGTATCAGACTGATGCCTCTTATGGTAACAGTTTGGATGGACATGGCCATTTCTTCTGCCGTAAGAGCAAGGACTTGATCAACTGGACTTGGGTAGGCTCCACCATGAGAAGACAGCCTTCTTGGGTGGCAACCAAGGTGAATGAATATAGAGCAAAGGTGGGCCTTCCTGCTATCAAGCATTTTCGTTATGGATTTTGGGCGCCATGTGCTCGCAAGGTGAGAAATGGCTTGTACCGAATGTACTATTGCATCGTGGTTGATAATTACATCGGCAATGGCTTATATGCCGATGCAGCCAATTTTGACAACACCTGGACAGAAAGAGCTTTCATTGGCATGATGGAAACTTCCGATCCGGCAAGCAACCATTGGACAGACAAGGGCATGGTAGCTTGCTCTTCCACTGACCGTGGCTTCAACTGGGGAAGAAACGGTCAAGGTGACTGGAATGCATATTTCAAGTATAATGCCATCGATCCGTCATATATCATCTGCCCTGATGGCAAGCATTACCTCATCTATGGTTCATGGCATTCTGGTATTGTTGCCATGCGCCTGAACCCGAATACAGGTATGCCTTATGAGAATATCGGTGACCCATGGGGAGACATCAGCAAATATGGCAAACGTATCTATACTCGCAATATCAATAGTCGCTGGCAGGCATCTGAAGCTCCGGAGATCATATATCACAATGGCTACTATTATCTTTTTCTGGCCTACGATGAACTTTCTGTGGCTTACAACACTCGTGTGTTGAGAGCCAAGAATATAGAAGGTCCCTACTATGGCAAGGATGGCAGAGACTGTACCAACAAGGGTGGGGAGGCATATCCAATTCTGACACATCCGTACAAGTTCAACAATAGTCCAGGTTGGGTAGGAATCTCTCATTGTGCTGTCTTTGATGATGGAGAAGGTAACTGGTATTTTTCATCACAAGGTCGTTTGCCGGCTGGAGTAAATGGTAATCCATATTCAAACGCCCTTATGATGGGACAAGTACGTTCCATTCGATGGACACAGGATGGCTGGCCAGTCATTATGCCTGAGAGATATGGTGATGTGCCACAGCTTACCATTCTCGAAAGTGAATTGAAGGGAACCTGGGAGAATATCACCCTGGAGTATAATTTCGGTCAGCAGTGCAGTTCTGAAAGCATGACACTGGGTAGTGGTCATAAGATTACTGCAGGTTTCCATGCTGGTGGCAAGTGGTCCTACGACAAGGCAAATGCCATTCTCTACATAGATGGCATACCTATGTATTTGCAGAGAGAATGTGATTGGGAATCCAATCCTAGAAAATATACTATTGTATATTCCGGACTCAGCAACTACAACAGCACAAGGAACCGCAAGTCATATTGGGGCAAGAAGAATTAAGACATCAAAGGAATTAAGGTAAAAGGTAGATGACAAAAAGAAAGTTGCTGACTTGATTATCAAGTCAGCAGCTTTCTCGCAGTCTTATATTCATTGTTTTTTAGTAGGAGAAGATTCCTTTTTCTCTGATTTGCCGAATTCTGTTTGTATCTTCTTGATCATATCCTTTACTTCCTGGTCAATGCGATTGAAGTTATTGTAGAGAATTCGTTCCTTGGCATCCGTGGACTTGAAGTTGTAATATATAGGAAGAGGGTAGTTCTTATAATCCTCTTCTTCTGCCTTGATTTCGTCCATGTTGAAGTTCGTTTTGCAGAAGAACTTAGAGGTTTTGAACTCTTCGGCCTCCTGGATATTCATAGAGTCGTTCTTGCCGGTCTTGGTTACGGTGAAATCTCTAGCTGTCTGTCCGCAGATCCAACCGGATGCCATATCGCTGATTTTTGAGGCAGGTACCAAACTGTCCATGTTCTCATTGAGATTGATGGAAGTACGGTCTCTATCAATCGTAATACCTTTCTTGAGTTGGACTACCTTTCCGAAAATGTCTCCAGATAACCAGTCCAAGGTATCCTTGCTTCTGGCAGAACCACTGATGACATTGCCCACGGTAGTGATAATCTTGTCTTTACCCACCTTGCCATAGTCAGCTTCAAGCTGAGGTAGTTCCTGAAAACCGAGAGTGACGGCTACTTTATTACTCCGAGCTGTACCGATAAGTCTATCAATCTTATGAAAGTAGAGTGTCGGCAGCTCATCCACAATGATACTCACAGGGACGTTTTTGCCTTGACCACTATTCACTCGGGTTACCAGACGATTGAGAATCAAAGCATTCAGTGCACCGATGATACTCTCCATTTCTGGGTCGTTGGCGATAAGCAGATAGCTTGGATTCTTCGGGTCAGAGACCTTCAAGTCGAAGTCATCTCCACTGAAAACCCAATAGGCTTCCTTAGTGGCAAGGCGCGATGTCTGCACTCGGAGCGTACCTATCATACCTTCCAGCTGTTCCATAGCCTTGTTGTCAAAGGCTGTTTTGAATGGTCCCAAAAGGGGATATACTTCGGGGTCGGTGACCAGAACCTCGAAAATCTCCTCATACGAGTGGTTCAAGAAGGAGAGTACATGAGGCATGTCGGAGTACTGGCCTTTCCAATAAGCTGGCTCCACCAGTTTATCCATCTGTCCCAGGCAGCCTTTGGCATACACTCGTCCTGTGAGCCGTTTATGGTGAGTCTCTGGGTCTTCGCTATACTCTGCATCCAGTTCATGACCATGTTCATCGTATGGTTTCTTTCCGTAGTTGACAAAGAAATAGATACATGCGGCCAGGAAGTTGGTGGCAGATGTCTGGAAGAACTGGTCGCTACCACCACCTGAACCCTTTTGACCTTTCTGGAGGGATTCAATGAGTGTTTCTGCTGTTTCCTGAGCAGCTGCCAGATTGCCTATATACTTTTGCTGGATAGGATTTACTCTACAGCTGTATTCTACGTTTACGAAGTTAATGATACGGAATTTACACCCTTCCGGGATTTTCTTCTGTTCCTTATTCTTTCTATAATGATAATATAGCTTGGTGGCCAGGGTCGGAAATTTATAATCGTACACCACCATCGAGAACCCTTTACTGGAATGCTGCCTAATATAAGGTTCTATAACAGAGAATGTTTTACCGGAGCCCGGAGTTCCCACTACCCAGGTTCCTCTGAAAGGATTGATGATGTTGATCCAGCCATGACGGAATTTCCCCTGATAGTAGAAGCGCATCGGTATGTTCACGGAATAAGGATTACAGACACACTCAGTGGATTGCTCGAAACTCTCGTTCTCCAAGTTGAATCGGTCTTTGAGCATGCCGCTTCTGAAGTACTTGGATATATTGTCAAGTGCTACCTGTGTCAAAACCGTTCCGGCAATTGACAATAGCATATATACCCAAATGTTACCACTAAGTATGCCTATTTTGAAGTGCCAATCCCAATAGTAGATACCAACAGACAGCAAAACCATCAGAAGGCCTGAAAATATAGGCCAGATAACCATTTTCTTGGCATCATACTCAATCTGCTTCTTATTTTTTGTACCAATGCAGGTAATAATGACCATGATGAGGGTCACCAGTTTACTATAGGGCAGGAACTGATATACAGACAGGTGCTGAAGTTGGCGATGTAATCCTGTTATGATGCCTCCCAAGAAATCCAAATCTTCGGGATTGAAGGCATACATGAAGAACTCCAGGAGCAAAGTCACATAGATGACAGCCCTAAACAGGGTATAGGTTCCTTGTAACTCTTTTGATTCTTCCATTGTTGTATTTACTTACCTCAGTTCGGGATAACGAGCTCTATCTAAAGGCTTTATAATGTTTTTATAT
>JAJWLX010000113.1 GCA_021636625.1 Prevotella sp.
GCCCTCACCTCTTCTTTGCCGGCGAAGTGCTCGACATCGATGCCATCACCGGCGGCTTCAATCTGCAGGCAGCCTGGACCACGGGGTATGTGGTGGGACAACATATAGGAGAATAGCCTATTCTTCTTTTGAAACAAAGTCTTTCACGATGCGGGTATATTCCTCGTGATGGTCGCGATATGCCATAGCATGAACGGAACCTTTGGCTATGAAGATGGCTTTACGGCCCTTCGTCTTTGCCTCATAAAGCGGATGAAGCATGGCGTAGGGCACGAAGGCATCCTTATCGCCATGGATAAAGAGCATCGGTTTGGTGCTCTTGCGAACCTGCTCTATCTGCTGCGCCTCGACAAACGACCAGCCGTAGCGATGCTGGCAAAGGGCGGAAGTGGTATTCATCAGCGGGAAGGCAGGCAAGCCAAACTGGTCTTTGAGCTGAGCGGAAAACTCATCCCATACGCTGGTATAGCCGCAGTCCTCCACAAAGCACTTCACGTAATCGGGAGTCTTCTCTCCCGATACTGCCATCGTGGTTGCCGCACCCATCGAAATACCGTGAATCACCTGACGGGTATTCTTCACTCTTTGTTCTTCACTCTTCACTTTAAAAATCTCATTGGCGATTTCCGACCATCTGATGACATCCCATCTATCCTTCCATCCCATCTGGATATGGTCGCCCTCACTCTCTCCATGTCCATACAGATCTGGCAGGAGCACATTATACCCCATATCGTGATTATAGAGATAGGCGATGTGCAGCATTCCCTCGGAGCGCACCTGATAGCCATGCACCACCACGGCAGTCTTTTCCGTAGTCTTCGGTGCATAGAGATAGATGGCATGTGCCTTGTAGCCCGACGGCATCGTTACAAAGGTATCCTTCACACAATGGTGCTGATACACGGAGTCCATCCAGCCAATCATCCAGGGGCACTCGTTCTTCATTCTGTTTTTCCAATGCTCAGCCGTCATTCTCTCCTCCTTCGGATAGTTGAGCGAATAATTGAGCATATAGTTGCTAGCACCATACAGTCCCAGCACCACAAGCACCACCAAGCCCAGAGCCGAAGCAATGCCTATCTTTCTCATCTTTTCCTGTTTCATCTTCATTCTTTTTGCTATTAAAAATATCTATTATAGAGTTTCCGCTGCAAAATTAAGGAAAAAGATGGAATTAGCAAAGAAACGGAGGAAAAATCCTGTTAAAATAGAAGCTTAAAGCTGCATTTATATGGGTATATGAACTACGACAAACTATCGATAAGCATATCCCAGAATGGATAGAGTTTAAACAGTTACAATCTATCCATTTCCTTTTTCCCTGCCCCTTTACCTTTATATTTTGTTTTAACTGTATTAAACTTATATCTTACGTTACATTCCACTGCCCTTACAGACGCAGCCTTTTCAATATAGACATCATTTATTCCGCTGAAAATGGTAAAAGTATTTTTGCGGGCGGTATTAAAGATGTCATTTGCAGACAACTTGATATTCCATTTTTTAGATAAGTCCTTAGCCAAAGAAAGATTTATCTGTCCAACACTCCCCATCTTAATATTCTCACTATTTCCCGCACTACGCCAACTGTAATTTACTGTCGCCATATAGTTGTTATGGAATTTGAAAATATTATTGAACTTAACTACAACCAAAGGATTGTCCACGTGCTTTATATTTCCTCTGTAATCAATCTTGTAAAATTGCGAGACAACACCACATGCCAATACGGGATAATAGCATTTCCAAAGGAATCCGGGCATAAAAGAAGCCATTATCTGTAAGTTAGACAGACTGTTTCTAGAATTTTCCTTTTTGAGCAAAGCAATAGTCTTCGCATCATCATAATATATATATGATGTTATTATTTGGTTTTGCACCTTTTTATAATTAGCAGTTAATGCCAGCCAGCGATACCTCAAATTCAAAGAGATGTTGTTGCTATAGGATGGTTGCAAATACGGATTTCCACTTTGATAGAGATATTTGTTAACATAGTGAACCGTGTTGCTCAACTGAGAGTACAATGGACGATAGCATTGCTTAGAATAGCTCAGCTGCACCATAGTTTTTCCAATGGGCAGAGACAATGAAGCAGCCGGGAAAAACTTATCATAAACTTGTGACTGTTCGTGATTTTTTCTGCCACCTATAAAATATTCACTGTTCACATGCTCATACCTGCCACCGATACGGAATGTTACATTGCCTAGATGCTGCATAGTCTCAACGTAATATGCCATATTCAGCTCCTGTATTTTATTGTTCTCGCCTGCCATAATGCTATTTTCACTTTCTGAATTTTCCTCACGGCTACTATTGGTGAAATCTACTCCAAAGCTAAAATTACCTTTAAGAAATGGGTGTGACGCATATAATTCCGTTGCCATTAACCTAGCATGCCCAACATCTTTTATTCCGAAATTCTGATTGATGCCGGTTTGCTCTATAACGTTTTGATTTTCACGTGATTTTTTCCACATTAAATCAAAAGTCATTTCCAAATTCCATTTTCCCCAAACCCCATGGCAATATCCATCTAACAAATGTTCCAAATCTCTTAATTTGATATCCTTGTATGCAGAAGTCTCACTTTCAATTACATCATCAGAATATAATGATGACATAATGCTCGAATTGTTCTTTGTTGGAGCATAAGATACTTGATAAAATGCGCCAAATGAGAGTTTTGGAGATGAGGAAAAATCAAATCCCCATTTACCATCAATCAAGTTTGAGTGCTGTGTCGATTTCACAGTCGTATTCTGCTGATGATGTGATGAGAGCCATGAATTCTGAACATTTTTACTAGAGTTCGTATTCTTGCCTTTCTCAAATCCCAACGTTCCAAAAACATCCAAATTGTCAATTCTATAGTTCAAGTCCAAATTGTCTTTGCCATACATATAATTACGATAACCAAAAGTAGCGATGTTATCAAAGGAGAAACCATCCCCAACCTTTTTAATGGTTGTTATCTTTATGATGGAACCTATGGTTGATGCATAACGTGAACTTGGATTCGTTATAACTGTTATCTTATCTATTTGGTTAGCCTTCAATTGCTCAACTTCTATATTATTGCGGACAATATGTCCATTGATATAGAAGACTGGTTTTCCCTTGCCAAAAACTTCAATGGAACCATTATTATTCAGTACACCAGGCAACATACCCATAACGTCTTTTGCAAAACCAAGTTTTTCCAAAACGGTACCTTTGACTTCTGTCACAAAGCCTTCGCTGTTCAACTTTGCCAAAGGGCGGGTTGCTCTAACAACAACCTCCCTTAATTGCAAAGTATCCTTTCCAAAATTTTGGTTAGCGATGCCAGTCTGTGCCAAACAGATTTGAGCTAAAATCAAATGAAATATAATACCAACAAATCTTTTTACCTTAAAATCTAACATTTTCATCCGTTCCTATATCTTTTGTTTTATAAAACTCTACTCCACTCTTAACAAAGAGCTGTTTATGTTCTTATTAACATCCTTCTTTACTTTTTGGGTCTTCCTGCCAAAGTCGAAGGAGTAAGCAACCTTGATGCTGGCATATTGCGAAGCCGTCTGGTCTTTGATGCTCTTACTGTAGCTGTAGATAGGCAAATCCAACCAATATCGCTTCTCCTGCTTTTTGAAAGGCGATGCTGCCTGAAGTTCTACATAGAGGTTGCCCCTGCTGTAAGAACACGACATTCCATAGTTGATAGGAGTCTTGCTTATCACCAAAGCAGCTTCATCCAAAGACTTCTTGCCAAAATGCAGGTAAGGCTTCAAGGCAAAATCACCCATGAACATATTCAACCCAAGATTACCCGTCAAATTGTTGTTATGCTTCGACCAGGTAGTCTTCACCTCCGCATGATTATATCTGATATCTCCCGACAAATTGGCAAACTTACACAGTTTGTACTGCAAGGCGAGGATAGCAGAATAATATTGAGCATTTCCACCATTCGAGTAAGTCTTCACTATTTTCCCGTTTGCCTCATCCAGGTAATAATCATCAGTTACAGGATGATGATTGTAACGGAATTGTCCGATGGCAGAAACACTCAACCTGTTGAAACTCCCCATATAATATAAATAGGTGTTGATGTCATGTGATTTCTTCAGTTCAGGCATTCCCTTTTCCATCATGTGGGAATTGACCTGAATCATAGCCCGGTTGATGACATCCATACCATGATTGGAGTTCACAAAGTTGAATGACCACAAGAGCATTCCCTTATTCAGCTGGTATTGCACATTCGTATTGATGCGAGGAGACAGCTGGCTAAAACTGTTGTCTCCATGCAGATGATATTGAAGCCAATCCAATCCGATGCGGGTTTTCAGACTCAAGCGCCTGCTAGCCTGGAAATTATAGGAGAAGAAAGCCAACGACTCCCCTTTCCACAGATGCTGCCAAAGTTCGCAATTGCCGGAATAATCGGCATTCCAGACATCGTGGTAATGAAACAGTTCCACGGATAAGGAATGCTTTTGAGAGAAATAATTATAGATGGCAGACAGCTGGAACGACAGCGCATTCTCGTCTTCATCGGTCATTGTCTCGAAAGGCTGTTCCTGGTAAAGACGATGATAGGAGTTGGCAGAATACTTGCCATGTACTCCCAAGGTAAGCGTCTGATTCTTGCTTAATGGCAAGTTGGCGTTCAGATCAATCTTAGGAGACAGACTCTTCTTCCGGATATTTGAGAAGATGTCCGTCTCTGTGCTTTCCTTCGCAAAACCAGAAGATGCATTTCTTGGAGTAGAGAGGTTGAGGAGCGTAAACTTGCCCACCCAATATCTCTTTCCCTTCTGGTTCTGATAGCGGAACTGCATATATTCCTGATGGTTCCGGTAAGAATTCTTACTATAGCTCTCCCTATCAAATAGGGATTGTGGAAACTGATAGTTCTCATTGTTCCAGGTCTCAGTACCATCCACATGACTATAGTTTGCACCAGCAAACACAGTATAGGAATTGTTACCTTTTACATAATTGGTGGCAACGTTATAGTCGCCATGGTCATATCCTATCATCTGCAGTCCGTCAGCCTGCACATATCCTCCATATCGGTATTGTTTGGTGATGAAGTTGACGACAAGCTTATCCTTGGCGTATTTTCCCGATGGAGCATCATGATATTCTATCTTCTCGATGTCACGAGGACGGAGCATCTGTATTTCCCGGATGTCGCATTCCTGCCCATTCAGATACAAGGTGGCTTGCAGTCCCATCACATCCACCTGATTCGACTTTGCATCGATGATGAGTCCTGGGATATTCAGGTTTTCCAACACCCCGAATCCATTGACCGCATGTTTTCGTTGCTGGCTGTTGGGATAGATGACGAGATGATCACCCACACGACTGATATTGGAGGCTGATACCACCACATCATCCAAAGCTTTAGTAGAGACAATAGAGTCCTTCCCAGTGTTCTGAGCGAACACGGGCACAGCAGCCATCAGCAGTCCAAAAGAGCAAAAAACCGTCTTCATTCTTACAATATGTTTTTATTTCATCATTATCTAGTACAAAAGTACACATTATTATCCAAAGCCATTACATCTCTTCCGTTAAATTTGTATAACTGCATCAAATTACCAATTCCATCCAGTTCTTCATCCCTCCTACCCGGAATGCATTCCCATGTTTTGTTATACATCATCTCTTAAAAAAACTAACTCATAGAGATAGCATCCAAAAGTCATAGAGTTACGGGGAGAAAAGCATAGGGTTACGAGAAGAAAACTATAGGGAGAAAAGCTAAAAAAGCCTGATTTTGACTCCAAAACCACAGAAAAAAATAACACGGACAAATTGAATTTGTCCGAACCCTTTGTCCGTCGGCTTATAATATCCTAAATATCAGATACTTAGAACCAACCGGACAATTTGTCCGGACAAATTCAATCTGTCCGTGTTTTTAAAATGAGCTATAATCTGCTCTTTTCTGCATTACCAGCACCCGTACCCTTATACTTGCTCTTGGTGGCATTGAAGTTATAAGATAAGCTCATAC
>JAJWLX010000114.1 GCA_021636625.1 Prevotella sp.
AAGAGCAGCTATCTTCTCAGACAACTGCTCTACATTCAATAGGTATTAGTTTTCTTTAAGGTAAAAAGATTGTATTCAGGATAACGTTTGCAAAGGTACTAAAAAAAATTGAAACAAAAAAATAAAATGGCAACAAATTTACCATCAACTTAAAAAAAAGTTTTAAAAACCTTTGCGGAGTCTTTTTCTGCTTGTACGAGAAAACAGAGTTTTATATAAATAATGCCAAATAAAAAAGCTGTGAAACGGAAAAACTGTCACGAAACCGTCTTTTTCCCTTTCACAGCGTTCGATGTCTAAAATATTTTGCCAAACAGGATGTTCATCATAGTTTTGATTCAATCTGCTCTCTATAAAAATGGTTACTATCAATATATAGTCAATATGCTATGTTGGGTATGATTCTTCCCAACAGTTAGATAAGGCGTCTTCCAACACCAAATTCTTCTGCAACTTGCTAGTATCGGATATATTTTTCAGTCCTCATAGTTTAAAAGATTCTAAAAACCAATAATTATTATTTACGAGTTCCCACTATGGGAACTCTCATTTATTTTATTTTTGCTATCTTTGCACCGTGTGACACAGATTTAGAACCTTATTACCTACTTTGGAGGCGCCGTAACAGAAACAGTAATGTACGGATCTCTACTTCCGAAAGCCAACGGAGGCGGAGAGAGGAGAGTTTATGCCCATAGCAAGAGAGCTATACAGCGCATTCTTTGCTCAGTGTTTACGGTGACAGGGTGACACGATGACACTAGTTTTTCAACATTTCGCCTCGCACGCGGGCAGGCAGGAAAAATCAGGCCGAAAGTTCCTGCCTGCCCGCGCGAGAGTAAATCTTCAGAATTCCCTGTCACCTCTGTCACCCTGTCACCCAGAAGCTGGTTACTTACGATGCAAAAGTCAGGGACTTACGCCCCGTAATCCACTGGCTTACGAAGCGGATAACAGCGATACCTGTAAACACGCTAACATGGTGGTATCATTTGAGTGCTCTAATCACTATATGGCTGCGGTAATTAAGAATAGTCGAAAAAGTTTGGCTGTTTCATATAAAAGGCGTATATTTGCAGAAAAAAGAGACAAGATGACGCAACAGAATATTAAATTGCCTTTAGGCATACAGGATTTTGAAGAGATGCGTAGAGATCATTATATCTATGCTGATAAGACCGATATGGTCTGGAAACTGGCTAATGGTACTAAATACAATTACCTGAGCCGTCCACGCCGTTTCGGTAAGTCTCTTTTGTGTTCTACACTTAAGTGTTATTTTGAGGGTAGAAAGGAACTCTTTGAAGGTCTCAAAATGATGGAACTTGAAACGGAGTGGGTTAAACGTCCTGTTATCTATTTCAGTATGAGTTTGGGTGGTTCTTCTGCTCAGACGCTTACAGAATATTTGAACAATGTATTGTCTTCATACGAGAAGATATATGGCAGAAATCCGGATGAGCAGTCTTTAGGTAATCGTTTAAATGGTATCATCCAAAGAGCATACGAACAGGCGGGAGTACAGATAGCCATTATCGTAGATGAGTATGATGCTCCTTTGCTGCATACTTATGAGACCGGTTATCATGATGCATGCCGTGAGATATATCGTAACTTCTTTACCGGGTTAAAGGATTATGGTTACTGCATCAAGTGTGTCTTTATTACTGGCATTACTAAGTTTACACAAATCGGTATGTTTGGTATGCTTAATACGTTAGTCAATATCAGTTTTCGTAATGAGTACGCTACGATATGCGGTTTTACCAAAGATGAAGTCATGTATTATTTCTCTGAACTGCTGTTAGGAATGGCAGACAGTGTTGCTGTCATGCCGGATGAACTTATGGATACAATGAGTACTTTCTATGGTGGCTATCATTTCTCACGTGGTCTTATTGGTGTTTACAATCCTTTTAGTGTATGTTGTGCATTGGTTAATCTTCGCCTTGATTCATATTGGATAGCTTCGTGTTTCAACGAAATGTTACTCAAGGTTTTGCGTAAATTCATCAACGAGATACCTGAACTGGACAATTGTCTGATAGATTCAGACTTTCTGGAAATGAGTGATGTCAATATGGATGATCCCAAGCTCTTCCTTTATCAGTCCGGTTACCTTACCATCAAGAAGGTGGTTGGTAGCAGCTATATGTTAGGCTATCCTAACCGAGAAGTACGAAATGCAATATTTGGTATGATTCTTCCCAACAGTTAAATAAGGATTTGGTAAAGAAGAAGGTACAATAAAGGGGTGAATACACTATATAAAAAGTATTCACCCCTTTATTGTCTAAGTAGCTAATCATTAAAATATTTTGCCAAACAGGATGTTCATCATAGTTTTGAACAGAATCTTGGCATCAAACCACCAGGATCTGTGTTCCAGATAGTAGAGGTCAAGACTCAGTCTTCTCAACATCTTTGGCATCGTATCAGTATATCCGTTATACAGGGTGGCATAAGAGGTCACTCCTGGACGAATTTGGTAAAGAAAACGATACCGAGGATCATGTTCCATAATCTGGTCGATATAAAATTTGCGTTCTGGACGTGGACCAATAAATGCCATGTCGCCTTTGGCTACGTTCCATAATTGTGGCAATTCATCAAGATGATGTCTTCTTAGAAAAGCTCCAATGCGTGTCAGGCGAGTTTCTCGTTCATGTTGGAAGAGTTGAGGACCATCTTTTTCTGCATCCACTTTCATACTTCTGAATTTATATATGTAGAAAGGTTTGCCGAATCGTCCGATTCTCTCTTGTTTAAAGATAGCAGGTCCCTTATCTTCTCTTTTTACGAGAAAATAGCACACAGCAAATAGAGGTGAGAAAACTATTAAGCCAAAGATAGCTAATAGAAAGTCTCCCGCCCGTTTTACATTTCTTTCAAACTCAGTCATGCCGTCAGCAATGAAACGTTCGTCTGCTACGTTATCATTTAATTCTATTTCGAATGGAATGTTCGTAGACTTATTTTGTTGCACTCTATTCATTTTGTCCTTTTATGTTTTATTATAAAACGTTTAGAGTGCGCATATATTGTATAGAGTCTAGTTTTCTTTTTAGAATTTTGCAACCATAGCTTGGTAGAAACAGCAGAAAGAAGTATAAGTATGCTTTCAGTGTGCTGAATTTCAGTATGGTTTCATATACAGCTACGTTGTAGTGAATGAGTTGCATCTTTTTCCTGGAAACTGAATTCTTTCTTACACAATAGTAGGCTAGAGGCTTTTTGGTATAAGCGTAGCATATTTTGCATTGTTGAAGAATCTGAATAAACATAGCCCAATCCTGTCTTTTGCGGATAGTAGGCATATAGTATTTCTTCCCCAAAGCTTTTGTATCATAGATAGCTGTGAGACATCCGATTTTATTGTCACGTTTTATCATTTTATACGTGATGCGGCGTGGCGGAATATTGATACCCGTGGTCTCATAGTTGGAATTGCATATAAGATAAGTTGCACAGCAGAGAGCGCACTTCTTTTCTGACATGTAATTGATTTGGATTTCCAGTTTCTCAGGAATCCATCTGTCGTCGCAATCACAGAATGCGATGTATCTTCCTTCAGCTCTTTTGATACATGCGTTTCGGGCATATCCCGGTCCATGGTTTTCTGAGAGTAGTTCTATTTTTACTCTCTTGTCTGCTTGGGCAAATTCCTTCAGAATCTTAATGGTATCTTCATCAGTAGATGCATCGTCAGTTATAATAAGCTCCAAATTATCGTATGTTTGTCTCAGTATACATTGAATGCTGTCGGCAAGATATTTACCGGCATTATAAGTTGGCATGATGACTGATACTAAGTCTTCTTTATTCATATTATTCTATATGTTTATTTATTATAACGCCACGTAACATGGATTATTGTTATGGTTGCTAAAAAATATTTGAAAAAAGATATTGCCCCTCTTTATTGACAAAGATGTATGCTTCCTCCTCATCTATCCTCTGCTATTTTCCAAGGAAAAATTGTGCAGTTATCATATTCTTTTTCAGCAGGTTTACAATCACCCAAGATAGGAATCCACATATCGTGAAACCTAAGATAATCAGAACTTCTTCGTTATTGGATGGAACTATGAATCTCAATAATTTAACAGTGTAGTCCATCAGCGTCAGATGGCAAGTGTATATGCCCAGTGATAGTATTCCGACTTCTTGGATGAATTTATTGAATCTATTGCTGCTGTCCAATGCTTTGCGTGCAACGCCCACAATAACCAGAACGGCTAGTATAGCGGTGACTCCTCTGTATGCGTATTGCAGCAATGAAGTTGGACAATGTGGAATCCTTGGCATCCAGACTGGTAATTCATGCATGTTCCAGAACCATGCTAATACAGCCCATAGTAGTCCCATGCAAATCATAGAAGATTTATTGGTAAGCTGTAATTTGTTGAATCTACGTATTACATATCCTAGAAAGTAAAACAGATAATAGTAAGCCAGGAATTGAAAGCCGAAAACTCGGAGGTTGAGTCCAACCATGATGCCTAATAGCAGAAGGCAGGTGATGCCAATGGGTATAATCTCATCCATGTGATATTTCGCTGCATTTTTCTGATTTAGTATAAAGATGACTTTTATCCAAAAGAGAACCCATAAAAACCAAAAATAAGAATCTGGTGCTATGATGATTCTGCTTAAATTTCCAATGGAATAATCTGCAGAAATGACATAGCGTAATAGCGACCATGAAAGGTAAGGAACCATCAATTGGTTAAATCTTCGTTTACACAAAGACCCTACGTTTATGTTTTTTGATGTGTTGGAAAATGCGAACCAGCCACTGATAGCCATGAAGGCTGGCATATGAAATGAATAAATGAAATTCCACAAGTGGTTTTGGAAACAGGCATCTCCCAGAGAAGATTGAATGGCATGTCCTAATACTACTAGTATCATGAGCCACCCCTTTAAGGAATCAATCCAAATTAATCTTTTCTTATCTGACATAATTTTATTTTTTGAATTTAGATATATATCATATTTATAATAAAGAAACGATTCTTTATATCTTTTATTGTTTATTTAGAGGAGAAAAAGGAAAAATCATTTTGTTGTTCTAAAGAAAAGTCGTATTTTTGCACAAAAAATATGTTTAGTAGAAAATTTTATCTCTCTTTTATGTTGGCTTTGTCATTTTTGTTGTGTTCCGACACGGCAATGGTTTGGGCAAAGAAAAAAAATCCAAAATTTAAGCTCGTATTTCGGGAGGAATTTAACCTTCCTGATGGTAGTCAGCCTAATCCTAAATTATGGAGTAGGGTGCCACGTGCTAAGAATCTGTGGGCAAAGTGGAATTCTGATACGGCAGATGTTGTCTTGATTAGAAATGGAAGACTGGTTTGCCGGGTCATTCCGAATACGAATCCTGCAGATACAGCTATGATGTTGGCGGGTGCAGTATTTACAAAGAATAAGTTTGCCTTTAAATATGGTAAATTAGAAGTTAGGATGAGAACAAATTTGCAGAAAGGTAACTTTCCTGCTGCATGGATTATGCCGCAAGTTCCCGGTAACCCATATCGATATGGCGAAGTGGATCTGATAGAATATTTTGGCGACGAAGGCATTGCACGACAAACCTTCCATTCGCATCGCACGGCGATTTTGAAAAAAAGTGGCGATAAGACAGTCTTCCTGACGAGAAATATCGAGCGAGACAAATGGCATGTCTATGGTTTGGAATGGACACCTCATGCGCTGATTACTTATATTGATGGAGAGACTACTGGCTGCTATCTTAAGTCGGATGACCCCGTTAAGTTAGAAGAGGGGCAATGGACGTTTGACCGTTCCTTCTTTATTATTCTTAATCAAAGTGTAGGATATGGCAACTGGCATGCTCCAGACCCGCATGCAACTTATGAAACCGAGTTTGACTGGGTGAGAATATATCAAAGAGAAAAGG
>JAJWLX010000163.1 GCA_021636625.1 Prevotella sp.
TAGACGGAAAAGTTTAGCATAAAGTTTCAATTTTAACAATCCTTGTGATTTTTGTGAAAAAATGGAAAGGGAGGGGAAAAGAAAAATCCGTGAGCAAGATGCAGCATCTTGCTCACGGATTTTGATTCTGTAGTTATTTGCTATTTCTGATGATTTCCTCAGCCTTATCCTTTTCGCTGTCAAAGCTGAATACTTTATAGATGAGACCTGTATTCTGAAGATCCACGATATGCGGAGCCATCATTCTGAGGGCTTTCAGCTGTTCGTCGTCGAAAGAGAATATCTTCATGATGCGGACCACCTGGGCGCAGGAATAATAGCAGCCGAGGCTAGCCACTTCTATCAGGTCGAACTTGTTGTCGTCGAAGCTTGCTTTCTTCACCTTATTATATAGTTTGGAGAAGGAAGCATCATCGAGACTGTAGCCGTAATCCATTCTGCCATCGGGATCACATCTTCCATCGTAGAGGGGTGGAGTAGGGTGTTGTGGCTGCTGTACATTCGATGTTTGGCTGTTGGGTTCTATGATTCTTGTATCGTATTGCACAACCTTTCCGTTTCTGTCGAAGAAGACCGTGATGTATTTGGAATCTCCAAACAGATTATTATATTTGGCATATTCCCATTTGTCCCCATACATGTCGAAACTGGTGAGCTTAGGTTCTCCGAGAATGGCAATCACTTCCTGCTTGGTCATTCCTCGCTCCACGTTTCTTTTTCCCTTAGCCGAAGCCGAGAGGCATACGGCAAACATCAATATGGTTGTGGCGATGAGTGCCATTACTTCATTTCTTTTCATAAGCGATACTGTTTTTATAAGTTATAATCTTGAGCACCTTTAAAAAAGAGTGCTCGGTCATTATCTTGTTTACGCCTGCAAAAGTACTACTTTCTTCCGAAAAGAACCGAGAAGGATTCCCTAAAGTAGAAGGGGAAATCCCTATTCCTGATTAGGGTGAAAGGTACCAAGATAAAGCAACAAAGGTACCAAGCTCCTTGGTACCTTTGAATAGAGTGAAATTATGGCCCCCTAGTGTGGATGATATAAGAATAGAAAAGTGCCGACAAGATTTAACTTGCCGGCACTTCTTGTTAGTGCTCGTGATGTTCTACGACATGCAACTCGTCACGCCTAGAGAGGCGGCGATAGCGGTTAAGATAGATATTACTATCTGAAATACTGTTTTCCAGGTTTCTTTCTTCATTAGCAGTTTTTTTTAGTGATTAATGATTAGTGATTTATTTCGTTAGGCGTTTCGGCGGATTTGTAATCCGCATCAACCCATATTTGAAGAATCTGAGTTGTCGCCGCCGCTGTCAGTACCCCCGCCAGTGCCCTGCGATGTTCCGCCGTTATCCTTGTTGGTCTCCCCGCCAGTGCCCTGGCTGGTATTGCCACCGCCTGGCGTATTTGCAGTTCCGCCGCCATCCTCAGCCCCGGTGGTATAGTCATCGTATGCCACGATCTTGGTGAGTTTCTTAAGCTCGGCATTGCTCCATGATTTCGTGTTTCTTACAATCAGATGCACGCCCTGCACGCTTGCAGCAGTCACCTTCTCCTTGCTCACCTCGCCACGTGAAGTCATACCGATAGAGAACAATCCGAGGTCGGAGAAACGGACGCTCTTGCCGTCCAGAATCAGATGCTTCAGGCAATCAAGGGTATCCATCAGCACACCATGAATGGTGCCTCGGCTGTATGGAGAGTTGTGCTCGGAGATATGAGTCACGAAGTCCT
>JAJWLX010000115.1 GCA_021636625.1 Prevotella sp.
AGATTAGCATCGGCTTCCTCGCATTGGCAGCCGCTGCATTATGGTTCACATCTTGCTCTAGTGAGGATGTGGCAAGTGGAACTAACCAAGGCAGAAAATCTTTGTTGACATTATCTATTAATACTGGTAATGTAAATAATACTCGTGCAAATGATTGGATAGGAAGTGCTCCTGCTGATGAGGATAAGATTCAATCAATGACTGTCGGTATTTTTGATGGTGAGAATGTTAAAACGATTGTAGAGTTGACTGCAGGTTCCGGTGAGGGTACTAAACTTGATTCAGACGGTAAGAATGCTACTATTGTAACAACCTCTTTGAAAGGTACCGAAACTGTTCTTGTTGCCGTAAACGCACCAGCGACAACATTTCAGGGTGTTCTGACTGCAACTGATTTTAAGAATAAAACTGTAGAAGCAGATGTAGCTTTGTGTGGCGGTACAGTAGGGGATAAGCAGAATGTTAGTAAGACTCCAATGTTTGGTTCTGCTACTTTGAGTAAGAAAGATGGAACCTCAACATCGGAATTCACTGCAACAGTTAATGTTTATCATATGTTGTCAAAGGTTTATCTTAAGGCGTTAAATGTACAGTTCAATGCAAATGGTGCATTCAAAGACGCTTCATTTACTCCTACAGATATCTTTATGGTTAATGTGCCAAATGATGTAAAGTTTAATGTGACCAGTAATACTGATGGTAATGCCTGGACAAATACTTCAACCTTTTTACACGGATGGAGTAATGATGATTATACTGATGCTAATACAAATGCTTCAACTTCTGGCATGGGTGCCTATAAGAAGTATCTTACTACAGGTGCTTTAACTCCTGCTGCAGAACTGAAAGGAACTTCTGGCTCATTTGGTAAAGAAGTTTATTTCTATACTTTACCTAATGGTAAAACAGATCTTGCCAATAGAACCAAGTTAGTCATTGCGGGTACATTTAAAAATAATTCTTCAGATGTTGTTGGTACAAAGGTTTATTATCCAGTTCCTATCAATGCTACCTTTGATAATTCTGGAAATGTAACAGCAGCTACAGGTGGTAGCACCACTAAGTATGCGGTATATCCTAATAGAGTTTATAATTGTACTGTCAATATCAAGGCAAAGGGAGCTCTAACTCCAAATGAAAGCCTCGAGCCTCAGACTGCTTCTGTAACTGTAACTGTTGAACCTTACAATTCAGCAGATCAGACAACCAACTTTGAGTAAAAATATCATTCATTATCAAGAATCAGAAATATAATAATATGTTAAGACAAGGATTGACACGGACTTTGGCGTTATGCGCAGTTATACTGTGCATACTGTCGTCGTGCAGCATCTACGATGACTATGGTTATCGCAGACAGCGCGACATTATCTTGCAGGTAGCTGATGAATCCGGCAATATCCTTCCTGATTCTGTAGCACCAGTCAACGAGGTCTATGCTTTCGTCAATGGCATCTATGTAGGTAAATATGCCAAGGAAGCAGATGGAAAGATCCGTATCGTAGTGGAAGAGTCTGACTCGGTGACTTTCGTTGCCGTTACCGGAACTAATCGTAATGAATATTCGATGAAGGAGCCACAGGTGGGGGAGAGTATCTCCAACACCTGGCTCCAACTCATTGATGCTGAAAAAGGTACACCAGTTTCGCCTTCAGCTATTTACTATGGTAGTCTTTCTTCTCCTTTCAGCAACCAGATTGAGGAGGAGAAGATATTAGTACTCAATGATGTACGTGCCAAAGCCAGAATCTATGTGAAAGGCTTGAAGGCTCGTTACGGAGACGGCAACTACCGTATAGTACTTGAAGGTATGAATAGTTGTATAACTTACGGTGGAAACGGAGGAGGAAAACTCGTAAACTATGAGATGGGTGGCTCCTTCAATAATGATGGTGACTGGTTTACACCTGCTATGACAGTTTTGCCAACAACCGGCGAGGCTGTTAAACTGAAAATTTACAAGGAAGACGGTGAATTGCTCTATGTTTGCTCTGCAGATGATAATGGTAAGCCTTTTGCCATTAAGTCTGGTGATGATACTGTATTCTATCTTACCATCACTCAGCAAGCTGACATCTCTATTAAGGTGATTCCTTATGAAGATGCTGATAACTCTATTTTCTTCCAATAATTCTAAACGATTAATTGATATAAAATATGACTCTTAGGGTTGGTAAACTTGTTTATGGATTGCTTAAGCTTTTACCTTGCTTGCTGGCGGTTCTCTTGGCATCCTCTTGTTCTTCGGATCAATATTCTGATGAACTGAAGGGTGGGGAGACACTGGTAACGCTGACGGTAGCTACAGGTAATGGCAGAACTATACCTTCGAGGGCAACCTCTGATGGTACGGGTTCTGTGACAACAGGTGTGGCTAGTTCTACAGATAAGGATAATTACATTAAAGATCTCCTCGTTTATATTTTCGATAAAAATGGAAACGTAATCGGTACTGATCAAGGTAATTTTACTGTCACTGATGCCAGCACAATTACTGTTAAGGTAAAGACTCGTCCTGCTGAAGGTTGCACCGTATATGCTATAGCAAATGCTGCTACCCTTACGGGAAATGCTTTTCCTTTTGCGGGTGTTTCAACTCTTGATGAATTCAAAAGTCAGGTTATGTCTTTCTCTACAGTTGCAGATGGAAATGGTATTGTTGAGCAGGAAAAATCCACTTGCCTATTAATGGTAGGATGTTTGACAGGGTTTAATACCACTGCTACTGCAAATACTAACATTACATTGCAAAGACTCGCAAGTAAGATTACGTTCAATATCACGGCTGAAGCTAACGCTATTAATGGTATTTTATATCCCGTGGTGATAGATAGCTATCAGCTCTGCAATGTTCCGAATGCAACATTCTATACTCATGATGATATGGCTAATCCAACATTGCCAGATGCTAACATATATCAGAACTTTTCGGAGCAAAAAACACCGGTAAACTCCTGGGATCCAAATCCGACAGTGAGCTATGAGCAGTATGTATATGCAAATCCGGCAAAAGATGAGACTCATGCTACTTACCTCCTGATCAAGGCTCACGCACAGGCTAGTTCTGAAAATACTGCCAAGATATGGGAATCTGTCTTTAAGGTCTATCTTAAGACAACGCAATATCAGATTTTACCAAACTATCATTACACGGTAAATATCACGATAAAAGGTAGTAAGGTTACGGCTGATAATGGAGTAGAATGTACTGCTTACCCGTTCTTCTCTAGTAGCAATCCAGACAAAAATCTAGACGATTGGATTGATGGTCAAGAAAAAATAGACTTTGACTACGAAGAAAAATAAGGAATACGTTTAAAAAACTTGAAATATGATTAATAGACGAAATTATAAGAATATTTGTGTCTTATTGGCTCTCACAACCATCTCTTGCTCTGACAGCGAGGGATGGATGTCTAGTATCCCATTGTCTAATGAGAAAATTTCATTTACTGCTTCCCTGCAGGAAGGATGGAGTGGGGGACAAGGTTCTGGTGATAAGTCAAGAGCTGTAAAACCTGATTTCCCAGGACTGGCGAGAGAGCAGAAGGTGTTGACAACTGATGAAGCTTTCAGCAAGCCACTCTATCTTCATCCGATTGAAACTGTGAATAAGACCCTGAAAAACCAGGGTCCAACTACTCGTGGAACCATGAATACGAGTACTGTGGTAGATAATTTTGGAGTGAGTGCTAACTATATCCAAAACGAAGACAGTAAAGAGCAGTCTTTATTCCACAACAAAGAAGCTAAAAAGGAAGGTAGCAATTGGTTTGTTGCTGATTATGAAGATTATGAAAAATGGCCTACCGCTGGCAAGGTTTCTTTCTATGCCTATGCTCCCTATAATGTTAGCTCATTACAATGGAAGGGTGTTGATGATGTAACTAAAAATAAGACCATTCATTATGAAGTACCTACAAATGTTGAAGATCAGCCTGATTTCATCGTGGCTAAGAGTGAAGGCAATTCTTTCACCTCTTCTTCTGCCAATACTCCTGTAGCTCTCAATTTCAGTCATGCCCTTACCGCCATCACTTTCTCAGTAAGTGATGACATGGAAAAGGGAGTAATCAACAGTATAAAGATTGAGGGAGTTAAGGGCGAAGGTGATTATGATCTTTCTGATAATAAATGGGATTTGTCGAATTCGACAGCTGCTGGACCCTATACAGTTTCCTTTGCTGGAGACGAAGGAAAAGTTGAAGGTCAAAGGGCTCTTACTGGCGGAAAAAATGATAAAAAAGTCCTGATGATGATTCCGCAGACGCTTGATAATGGTGCCAAGGTCACGATAAATTTCACTCCTACTGGTAAAAGTGCAAAGGAGGCATCATTCAGCCTGGGTGGTACAACCTGGGCAGCAGGCTGCCACATTACCTATGTTCTTTCCACAACAAAAATGCTTAATCTCAGCATGGGTACCGTAACCTATCCTGATGGGTGGAATTCAGTAAACACCACCGATGTTGAAAGCCCAATCAAGTCATCCTATACCAATGGTGATGCCATCGGTATGTATGTAGTAGATAAGTACAACAAGGTAATAGAGGCAAACCTCAAGTTCACATATAATGGTAGCCAATGGGCTGTGGAATCAGGAAAGGAATTCAAAGGTTCTCCTCAGTACAATTACTTCGTATATTACCCTTATCAGTCAGGGGGCTTACCTGATGCACCAGCCAAGTATGCTTCGAACATAGATGTAACTTCTGCAGAAAACTTCTTTGCCAATGCCATTGACACATGGAAAAGCAGTAAACTTGCTGCAGATCAGAATACATTGGAGAAGATGAATGCCTGCGACTTACAGATTAACAAAGCTTCATCTTTGGATGAGACCGGTTTGAAAATAAGCTTTGCGATGAAGCATACAATGGGGCTGGCAGAGATTACTTTAGGCGCCAAGACATTTGACAACAATTACTATTTATCCAATTATACATCATATACCTGGAAAAATGGTACAACTACCTTCCATGCCTATGCAGAAATCAGTGGTCATTCTTTCTATAAAGTAGCAGCCTACAGGTACGTTGCATTGGTAAAGCCGGATATAACAACAGACTTTTCATGCGACAGTACTACTGATCCAGATTCCTGGACAGAAAAGATATCGGTAAAGCCTGCGGCAAATGGTGTAGATAAAGTTACAGCAATATCCAAGCGTACTTCTTGGCCAGACAAATCATATACGATGGAAGTTGGCGATATCTATTATAGCGATGGTGCCATGACCCACCAAAGCGAAGCTCTAGCTTCTGGTAAAACACCGATTGGAATTGTTGGTTATATCGGTAGTGATTATTGGACAGAAAAAGGGGTGAGCGGTAAGGGTGGACATGCCTTGGTGATGTGCCTAAAGACTATAGGTTCTACAGGTTCAACGAAAGCTGCACAAGAAGGAAAAAACGTACAAGCATATAGAGGTGCAGGATATGCCTGGTATTCTTCGAATACTGATGCAGGCAGAACAAAGATAAACAATAAGGATTTACTTGTAAAATCTTATAAGCAGAGTTATGGTTCCGGTTATACAGAGACAGCTGCGTTAATCAAAAAATGGGGCTCAGCCGCAGCCGCTGCTTATCAGGCACAGAATTACAATACGCTTCCGGCTCCCTCATCCAAGTGTACTGGTTGGTTTTTACCTTC
>JAJWLX010000019.1 GCA_021636625.1 Prevotella sp.
GGATGTTCTTCATTCTGACAACAAGTTGGCTAACCTCGACTAATCTTCGAGATTTATCAACCCAAAATAATAGCGGGAATCCTTCGGGGTTTCCGCTTTTTTAATGCCCTTTTCTTTCATCTTTCTTTCGCTTTTCTTTCATTTTGTTATGTAACAGGATTGTTGTGTGCGTAAACGTTGTGTTTCTTTACATAATTTAACCTAAAATATTTGGAGCGTATTACTTTTTTCTCTAAATTTGCACCCGAACAAATGTAAGAACTACATTTTGAGATTCTTGTATATCATTTGTATATTGTAAAAGATGATTTAGGCCGAAAGGTTATTTTGGAAGTCTTCCAGAGTGCTGCAACCCCGCAGATGCTTGTAAGAGGAGACCAGGTTTAAATGATTGAATAACAATTAGTAAATGATAAAATATGAAAAAGTTTTTTGGAATGGTCATCACTTGTATGATGGCATTGGGTTTAGTAAGCTGCAGTGCGGCTGACGATGATTTGACGGGCGATACAACAACACGTGTCAACACCGTTACAACAAAGTCAAACTTCTCACTGCTCAGTTATTCACAGACAACCGGTGCTGAGGTAAATGAAACCTCTAACATCAATGGTGAGAACAACGAGAAGCTGGTATGCAAGGTTCTTTCTGGTGGTCAGTTGCAGTTGACTCACAAGAATGTAATCTTTGATGAGGGCACAAATATCAAGTTTGACTCTCAGTTAGTTGGCAACAAGATTATCATCACCGAGACAGGCGATTACGGCAAGTCTGGTAAGTATGGTTATTTCACACTTGTTGCGAAGGTTGGAATAGTTAAGGATGGTGACTATGTGATCGTAGTTAAGAGAAACGACCACACTCGCGAGGAGTTCAATATGCATTACGACTCTTCAAAGGCGAAATAAGGTAGAATATATGGTTAATACCTTACGATTATGATTCAATATAAATAGGTAGAATAGAAAATATAATATAGAAAGTGAATTTAAAGTGTGATTAAATAATGTAATTGAATAGTTTAAAATTCATGCAATTGAATAATAGTAAATGTAAATGATAATAAGTTGAGCGTCGCTTAGACGACCAGTCTAGTTTTTTTTATTAATTGTTATTGATTACGCTGATGAGCAGTTCCGGCGTACAGTCCTTTAAAACCACGATGTTGCCTTTATCTAATAAGTAAATCGTAGGCATCGCCTTGATGCTGTAAGTAGCACTAATCTGATCATCCGCAATGATTCTGAGCATTCTGTATTCAGCAGGAATGGTCTGTTTTTTCAGCCACGCCGTAACCTTGTGGCAATTCTCGCATTCCGGATCATAGAAGTAGAGTATCACCTTTTCATTCTGATAGTCAGTCAGTTGATGCATTTTTCCATCTTCCAGCTTGAAAGAGAGGTTGGTAGCCATCGTACCTGGCAGGTTTTTCCGTGCAGCCTTCCACTTGAAGTCGATGCGTTCCTTTTCCGCTTCATCGAAGTAAGGCGACTTCTTCATTTCCGCCAGGAAGAAGCTATATACCCTGTCGTTTCTCATCGGCGACTGTGGGTCGTCGAAATAATGCTCTATCAGGCTCTCGAATTTCTCCTTGGCAGGCTTCTGTGCGTAAGCCTTGGCGGAGAAGGCGCTGATGCCTTTCTGGGCGATCTCGTCGTTGAAACGGGCGAGGATATCGATGAAGTTGACGAATCCCTGTTCTGTAATCTCCTCATTTTTCAGTAGGGTAGTATCAGCAAACTGATAGTTGTCCCAGTAGTGCTCGCTGAGGTAGGTAGCGCGCTGTTCTACGCTGCGCAGCGTATCAGGCAGAGCAGGGTAGGGGAATGCATTCTGCGCCTGGGTATTCAGGCAGCATAGCATAAGCATGCATGCGATAAGATAAGAGATATGTCTTGCTTTCATCATTTTCTTCCTTTACTTCATTACTTCTTGTTGTTGATAGCTGTTCCATAGGAACTTCTGCCGCAAAAGTACGAAAAATAACTGAAAGTTCCAAGCATATTCCCGTTTTTTTCTTTTAAAAAATAACAAGCCACTTTCAAAAACACTCTTCACTCTTCACCTCTCGCAACCCCAGTGTTTATCGGGGTTTCAGCTGATTTGGTGAAGAGTGAAGAGTAAAAAGAAGAGTGGTGCTTTTATAAAAAAAGCTCCCGACGTATCGTTTTGTGCCTGGCAATGGCAGATTATTGCCCTGGTAAGGGGCAATGTTATGCCATAGTGAGGCAATAAGCGATACAAGCTCATAGAAGTTTTTCCCGTTGCCTCCTACAAGAAATGCGCCTAAAAATACTGATCACGAATAAAAACCGCATTAATGAAACACTGAAAAAACCTGAAAAAAGCCTTTTCGAATATGTTTTTTGCCTTTTTCTACCACTTTTCTAGCACTTTTAACCTACTTTTTTAGTGTTTCTTGATTTTTAGTCGTAATTTTGCAGCAGAGAAGAATAAGTAAGTAAATCAACAATGATTTCAGAATTTAGAGATTCTGAAAGGTATGCAAGGAGCCCTAAGCGGGCACGACTTTATTGTGTATAAGTATAAAGATCTGTTTTTAATTATAAGTAAATAGAAAGCAAAGCATGAAGACTAAGAATAAACTTTGGGATTGGTGCCTGCGCATGGAGCAGCATTTGTGCCCTGATTACTGTGGAGTGGTGGATCGCCGAAGGGTGATTGCCTTCGGCCTTTTGACTCTGGTAGAGATTCTCGTTATTCCCTACCACTTCCTTTTGTTTTACATAATGAAAGCATGGGGTGGCTTTTGTTTTAATCTGGCTCATACCCTCGCACTGGCGCTGCTGATGTATGTAGTGCTGAAGCGCAAGGTGGTATTCAAGACTGGCATCTCACTGCTCTATATCCTCGTATTCGTGAAGCTGGCGATTGACAGTATGCTCTGTCTGCACTATCAGGGCGACCGGGACAACCTGAGCGTGATGAGCAATATCTTCATCATGTTTATCCTCGCCATTACTGCCCAGAGCCAGCAGCTCAACCGAACCTCTCTCGGCTTTGCCATCGCTCTGCTGCCAGTGGTGGCGGTAGCCCTTTCGCATACTCAGATCTCCATGCTGCTCTTCAGCATCAAGGCTGTTCTGGTAGGTTTCCTGATGATATTCTATGTATGGCTCTATAATTGGGAACCTATCATCTTCAAGAATCTAAGGCAACCCAAGCAGATGAGGAAAGAAGAACATAAGGCGCTGCACATGCTTGCCGACCTGAAGGATGAAGAGATGGATATGTCGGTGAACCTATTGAGCCGACTGAGCCCCGAACAGCAGCAGAATATCCTAGACCGCGCTGCAGAACAGTTGAAGACCAGCGAACTGAGCAAGAAGGCATGGGATTTGGTATGTGCCGACCTGACCAACAGTGAGAGAGTGATCTGCCAGATGGTACTGGAGGGCAAGATGCTGAAGGAAATCTGCATCGAACTGAACAAGAGTGAATCGAACATCACCAGCCAGCGTAGCCATATCCGCAAGAAACTGAATATGGACCGCAAGGACGATTTGCGACGCGAGCTGGAAAAACGCTTCTATGAAGCCAAAAATTCATTGGAAGCATAGTTGTAAAGGAGGAGTTTTTTAACTCCTTAACTTCTTTAACTCCTATATATTATTCTTCCAATCTGAGGAAAGCCTTCGGCAGGTAATCGATGAGATCGCTGGCAATGAGGCTTTCCTTGCCCAGGTCCTTGATGGCGAGGTCGCCGGCAAGCCCATGAAGGTACATACCGATGCGGGCAGCATCTGCCTGCTTGTAACCGCGAGCCAGAAGAGCGGTGATGATGCCTGTAAGCACATCGCCACAGCCCGCCGTAGCCATACCGCTGTTGCCCGTAGAGCAGAACTCCACCTTACCATCCGGATGACAGAGGGCAGAGAAATGACCCTTCAGCAGGATGTAGCCGTGCAGGCGGTCGGCAAGCTCGCATGCCTTGAAGAGGCGCTCGGTGCAGTTGCTGCAGGTGATGCCTGCCATACGGTCAAGCTCTCTAGGATGCGGAGTGTAGATGAGGTTCTTAGGCAACTGCTGCATCCAGGCACGGTGACTGGCAAGGATGTTGAGAGCATCGGCATCCACCACAACCGGACAGGTGCTTCTTCTGAGCTGGGCAATCAGGGCGATAGCTGTAGCCTCGCTGGTTCCCAGTCCCGGACCGATGCCCATGGCGTGGTAATCTTCCGTATCCACCGGTTCGCTGAAGATGGTTTCCTCTGTATCCATCTGCAGTACCGCCTCGGGCACGGAAATCTGCATAATCTCGTAGTTTTTCTTAGGCGTATGGGTAATCACCTTTCCCACACCCGTTCTGAGGCAGGCTCTGGTGGCAAGCACCGAAGCTCCTGCCATGCCGTAGCTGCCTGCTATGAGGAGCGCCGTGCCCATGCTGCCCTTGTGGGCGAAGTCACCGCGAGGCTTCAGGAGCTGGCGGATATCCTTCTCCTCGAGGATGCTGCAACGGCTCTCGGTGTGCTGGATGAAATCAGGAGAGAGTCGGATGTCGAGCACCTTGATTCTGCCCAGATACTGCTGGTTGTCTGCCATTAGCATCGACAGCTTCTTCTGCTGCAGGGTGAGGGTGAGGTCGGCACGGATGATGTTGGCGTTGATGTTGTAGGAATTATCCTCGCTCATCAGACCGGAAGGCAGGTCGATGCTCACGATCTGTGCCGCACTCTGGTTGATGTATTTCACCATGGCAGCGAATCCGCCCGCCAGCGGCTTGTTGAGTCCGCTGCCGAAGAGACCATCCACTACGAGCATTCCCGCCTCGAGCTGGGGAGGGTCGAAGTTGACGGTTACCTCGGTAAACTGCTTGACGCACTTACCCTCGATGATTCGTTTCTTGTTGGTGGCACAGTCGGCAGAGAGCTTGTTGTGTACATTGAATAGGAATACACTCACCATATAGCCGTCTTCGCTGAGAAGGCGCGCCACGGCAAGTGCATCACCACCATTATTTCCCGGTCCGGCGAAAACCACGACCGGTGTTCTGTTAGACCATTCCTCCTCGATGGCACGTGTGAGCGCCTTGGCAGCTCTTTCCATTAGGTTGAGCGATGTGATCGGCTCATGCTCAATGGTGTATTTATCCAGCTCATGTATCTGAGCACTAGTGAATATTTTCATATATTAATGTATGTTATGTCCGATTATCTGATTAATTTAATGCAAAAGTACTAAAAAAAGTCGATGAATGGATGAAGTTTCACGATTTTTTCGTAATTTTGCAGAAAATATTGTATCATCAAGACTATGGGCATAGTAAAAATCAAGGATAAGACCTTCAAGACCTCCATTCCAGAGGCAGAGATTCTGAAGAAGGTACAGGTCGTTGCCGACCGATTGAACCAGGATTATGCGGATAAGACTCCAGTGTTCCTGGCTGTGTTGAATGGTTCGTTTATCTTCGCTGCCGATCTGATGCGAATGATTACGGTACCAAGCGAGATTTCTTTTGTGAAGTATGCTTCCTACGAGGGCACCAGTTCTACCGGCAGCATGAAGACCCTGATGGGTCTGAACCAGGATCTTACCGGTCGCCACGTGGTGATCGTGGAGGACATCGTGGATTCCGGCTTTACCATGGCTCACATGATAGAGGATCTGAAGAAGAAGAATCCAGCCAGCATAGAGATCTGCTCACTCCTCGTGAAGCCGGGCAATCTGAAGGTAGATCTGGACATCAACTATACCGTAATGGAAATCCCTAACGATTTCATCGTAGGATATGGATTAGATTATGACCAAGAAGGCAGAAATCTCCGTGACATCTACACGATTGTAGAAGAATAGGGGGTGAAGCATGTGGGAGACACAACATAAAACAATTTATATATATTTAAGGTAAAAATGAAAAATATCGTAATTTTCGGCGCTCCAGGTGCTGGTAAGGGTACACAGAGCGACAAGATGATTGAGAAGTATGGTCTCGGTCACATTTCAACAGGTGACGTTCTTCGTAACGAAATCAAGAATGGTACAGAGCTCGGCAAGACTGCCAAGGGTTATATCGACAATGGTCAGTTGATTCCAGACGAGTTGATGATCGACATCCTCGCAAGCGTATATGACAGCTTCGGCAAGGATCACGCAGGTGTCATCTTCGATGGTTTCCCACGTACCACTCCACAGGCTGAGGCTTTGAAGAAGATGCTCTCTGAGCGTGGTCACAAGATCGCTGCCATGATCGAGCTTGCCGTTCCTGAGGATGAGTTGATGGCTCGTCTGCTCAACCGCGGTAAGTTGAGTGGCCGTTCTGATGACAACGAGGAGACCATCAAGAAGCGTCTCAACGTATATCATACACAGACTGCTCCTCTCATCGACTGGTATGAGAAGGAGGGTATCCACCACCACATCGAGGGTCTCGGAACTGTAGATGAGATCTTTGCTCGTGTTTGCAATGTGATCGACAACTTGTAATCAAGATATAATAATCTTCCCCGCAAGGCTGCGGGGAAGATTTATTCGTTAAAAAAAAGAAGAATCTTCCGTTCAAAAGAAGAAGATTCAACGTTCAAATTAAAAAGAAAAATCAATGGCTGAATCCAATTTCGTAGATTATGTAAAGATCAACTGCCGCTCTGGTAAGGGTGGTAAAGGCTCCATGCACCTGCGCCACGTGAAGTACCAGCCGAATGGTGGACCTGACGGTGGCGATGGCGGACGTGGAGGAAGCATCTATCTTCGCGGCAACCACAACTACTGGACCTTGCTGCATCTGAAATATCAGCGCCACTTCTTCGCCGAGCATGGTGGCAATGGAGGACGTGACAAGTGCCACGGCACTGATGGTAAGGACATCTATATCGATGTGCCTTGCGGTACCGTGGTGTATAATGCCGAAACCGGTAAGTTCGTCTGCGACGTGGCTTACGACGGTCAGGAAGTACTGCTCCTGAAGGGCGGACGTGGCGGACTGGGCAACTTCCAGTTCCGTACCTCTACCAACCAGGCTCCACGCTATGCGCAGCCAGGTGAGCCGATGCAGGAGATGACCATCATCATGGAGCTGAAGCTCCTTGCCGATGTGGGTCTTGTGGGTTTCCCTAATGCCGGAAAGTCAACCCTGCTCTCTGCCGTATCCAGTGCCCGTCCAAAGATAGCCAACTATCCGTTTACCACCCTTGAGCCATCGCTGGGAATCGTGGATTACCGCGACCATCAGAGTTTCGTGATGGCAGATATCCCGGGTATCATCGAGGGAGCGAGCGAAGGAAAGGGCTTGGGACTGCGATTCCTGCGACACATCGAGCGCAACTCGCTGCTCCTCTTCATGGTTCCAGGCGATACCGACGACATCAAGAAGGAATACGAGGTGCTGCTGGGCGAGTTGAAGAACTTCAACCCAGAGATGCTCGACAAGCATCGCGTGCTCGCCATCACCAAGTGTGACCTGCTGGACGAGGAGCTCATCGAGATGCTGAAGGAGACCCTGCCAACCGATCTTCCGGTGGTATTCATCTCATCAGTTACCGGACAGGGCATCCAGGAACTCAAGGATGTGCTCTGGAAGGAGTTGAATTCAGAGAGCAACAAGCTGCAGGAGATTACTTCAGAAGATACCCTCGTTCACCGTGACAAGGATATGAGCCGCTTCCAGCAGGAACTCGAGGCTGAGGGCGAGGACATCGTGGAGTATATCGACGAGGATGAAATCGAGGATGTAGATGACTTAGATGATTTCGAATATGAATAAGGAATATCATATCGCTGAGGGCGTCACTGCTTTCTCTACCACCCGAAAGGGAGGAGTAAGCCAGGGCAACTACAGCGAATTCAATATCAATGACTTTTGCGGCGACTGCGCCGAACACGTGGCAGAGAACCGCAGGAAGCTGGCGGATGAGCTGGGCATAAGCACCGACCATATCATCCTGCCGCATCAGGTGCATGGAGTAGAGGTCCGTCAGGTGGCAGGAGATTATTTCTCAATGCCTGAGAACATCCGCAAGATGATTCTCGAGGGCGTAGATGCCGTGATGACCAATGAGAAGGGCGTATGCATAGGTGTTTCCACCGCCGACTGCATCCCAATCCTGCTCTATGACGAGGAGCACCATGCCGTGGCAGCCATCCATGCCGGATGGCGAGGCACGCTGGCACGCATCGTCCACAAGACCATCCAGGAGATGGTTTTCGCCTATCATACGGAGCCAAAGAAGCTGAAGGCAGTGATAGGTCCGGGTATCTCCCTGGAACATTTCGAGGTAGGCGATGAGGTGTATGAGGCCTTCGAGCAGGCAGCCTTCCCGATGGAAGAGATTGCCGAGCAGCGCCCCAATGCCGCCTTCTCGGTAGATATTGCCGAGCGTGAGCGCCTGGCTGCAGAAGGAAACATCGTGCAGCCGCTGAAGTGGCACATCAACCTGCCGCTCTGCAACAAGCAGATCCTGCTGCATTGCGGTGTGGCTGAGGAGAATATACAGGATTGCGGCATCTGTACCTTTGCCCATAGCGACGAGTTCTTCTCGGCAAGAAAGCTGGGCATCGAGAGTGGCAGAATCTATACCGGCATTCTGATGAAGTAAGTTTTCAAGATAACATCCATTTTTCTCTTTTCTATGAACGAAGAGGGAAAAATGGATGTTTTTATGTTTTAAGATTTAATGGTTAAATTTAAAAAATGAATCTAAAAGAATAGAGAATGATTGTAAACAGAAGATTAAGAAGAAGAATCGGGCTGGCAGCCGTCTCGGGAATGCTGATGCTTTCGCTGAGTAGTTTCATGCCCGCCAAGAATGAGTTTACTGCCGCCGAGCAACAGCAGGTGAGCATCGCAACGCCAGGTCTCTTTGCCCAGAGTCAAGCCTTCAATGTTGACTTTGAGATATTCCGTGCCAAGGAATATTCATTCCCGCTTCCTGTGGGCAAGGCTAGCCTTATCAATGGCAACAGCGTGATGCGCATCTCTACTGCCAAGGGCGATGCAGTGAAGGCGATGTTTGATGGTTATGTGCGTCTCTCGCGCAAGACCGAATCGATGGGCAACGTGATCGTGATCCGCCATGACAACGGTCTGGAAACCGTGTATGCCAACAATGCCGAGAACCTGGTGAAGGTGGGACAGTCGATAGATGCCGGACAGACCATTGCCATCGTGGGCACCCGAGAGGGAGAGACCTATTGCGATTTCTCCATCATGGTGAACGGTGCGCGCATCAATCCGGAAACCATCATCGAACTGAAGAGCCATAAGCTCCGCCGACAGACTGTGCAGTTCCGCAAGGAGGGTAACCGCATCGGCATCAAGGTGATTGGTGGCAAGGACTCCTCCGTATCGAGAAACTCCGATGGTCTGGGCAAGGGCAGGAAAGCGATGACCCTGGATCCTGATGAGGTAAGCGATCCGTTTACCATCACCAATACTTTCCGCCTGGATCTGGAGAAGATAGAGGAGAAGGCGTGGGCCTATCCGTTGCCGGAAGCCAAGGTGATCAGTCCCTACGGCGGCAAGCGTCGCCATTCGGGAGTGGATCTAAAGACCAAGGCGAATGATGAAATCGTGGCAGCCTTTGATGGCGAGGTTGTGGCATCGGGTCCGTATTACGGATACGGCAACTGCATCCGCATCAAGCACGCCTATGGACTGGAGACGCTCTACAGTCATCAGAGCAAGAACTTCGTGAAGAAGGGCGATAAGGTGAAGGCAGGCCAGGTGATTGGACTCACCGGTCGCACGGGTCGCGCCACCACCGAGCATCTCCATTTCGAAATGTCATTCGGCGGTCGCCGTCTGGACCCAGCCATCGTCTTCGACCACAGCAATCACAAGCTCAAGGCAGCCACCCTGCATCTTACCAAGGGCAAGGGCGTAAAGAGCGTGAAGAACTAGAAATAGCGAAAATTACTCCTGTTAATCGAAAAATTCCACCCGTTTGGATGATCAAAAGCCATCAGATGCAAGTTTTTACGCATTGCACCATGGGTTTTTATCATCTGAACGGGTTTGTATTTTAAAAAATGCTATCTTTGCGGCATCACTTAAAATACAAATGATAATATGAAGAAATATCTTATCACACTTGCACTCTGCGTGCTTGCCCTTACGGCAAGTGCCCAGGTCTTTACAGCCGATCAGATAGAGAAATATGCCAAGGACAAGTATGGCGACAACTGGACGGAGGCTGCCGGAAACCTGAGCAAGGAAGTAGCCCTGGACAACAAAAACCGCCTGAACTACCAGGAGGTCATCGCCTGCGCTGGTCAGTCGAAGGCAGAAATCTTCAAGAAAGCCATCGAATGGTTCAACCGCGCATTCAACAGTAAGGATACCCACGGCGTGATCCGACAACAGAATGCCGAACAGGGACTGATCATCACCCAGGCTTATATCGAGAACATCGCCCGACAGAATGCCGGGGTCAACCATTATCAGGTGGATATGATGCCGTATATCCGTGTGGACGTGAAGGAGGAGAAGGCAAGGGTGAGCGTCTATATGGACAGCTACGAAGTGACCGTGAAATCGGGCGGCGGATGGACAAGTGCCATCGCCAGTGTGCTGACCGCGGCTGCTACCGGCGAGGCGGATGATGACGAGGTGGTGAGCAAGGATGAGGTGTGGAACATCAGTTCCTGCTATCCTTATGTAGAAAAGGACAAACACAAGCTGGCATCGAGCAAGGCTTTCGTGATGGCTTCGGCTTTCCAGAACTCCATTATCGACATTCTGAAAGAGGCGCTTCTTGCTGATTCTTCCGACGGATTCTCGGACGACTGGTAAATGGGGAGTTAGAGGGAAGTTAAGGAAAGTTAGAGGGAAGTTAAAGGAAATCTATCAAACTCTATATATAATAAGGTGTAAACATCAAAACCGCTAGTGTATGAAATGGAAGAATATCATGATGATGGTGATGATGGCAGCAGGATGTTGGTTCTCGCTACCTGTCCACTCTCAGAGAATCTCTGTGGGCAAGAAAGGACTGGTGAAGGTAATGAGAACCGACTCCACCTGTGCCCAGGAATTTGTAAGGGATGAACATCAGTCTGTTGCTACCCGGAAGATGGCGAAGGCAGCGGGAGCCGCTGAAGGCGTGAACACGCTGGCAAGCTATCTGAAATCGGACGTGGATCTGAACATTCCCGTTTCGAAGGTGAAGCAGGAGAAGACCTTTGCCGTAATCATCGCCAACGAGAATTACCAGGAGGAAGTGAACGTGGAGTTTGCCCTCAACGACGGTATGGCTTTCAGGGAATACTGCATCAAGCTGCTCGGCATTCCGGAAAGCAACCTGCATATCCGCAAGGATGCCACCCTCAACAATATGCTGGCGGAAATCAACTGGATGCAGAACATCGCCAAGGCTTATGGAGCTGAGGCGAGATTCATCTTCTATTATGCCGGACATGGAATGCCCGATGAGAGTAACGGCACCTCCTATCTCCTGCCCGTAGATGGCAAGAGCAATATTCTGGCAACGGGTTACAGTATGAGCAGGCTGTATGCTGAACTCAACGGTCTGAACGCAGCCTGCGTAACGGTGCTGATGGATGCCTGCTTCAGTGGCAGCAAACGAGGCGAGGGTATGCTGGCTTCTGCCAGAGGCGTGGCACTCAAGGCGAAGGCTGAGGCTCCGAAGGGCAACATGCTCGTGATGACGGCTGCCCAGGGTAGCGAGACGGCTTATCCCTACAAGGAGAAGAAGCACGGACTCTTTACCTATTTTCTCCTGAAGAAACTGCAGGAGAGTAAGGGCAAGGTTACCTATGGCGATCTCTTCGACTATGTGAAGACGAATGTGGCGCAGAAGTCGGTAGTGGTGAATGAGAAGAGTCAGACGCCAACCATAGCCGTATCGGGCGACCTGGTTTCCATCTGGCAGGGCATCAGACTCAATGAAGACTGATGCCGGGAAGTGAACAGGCAATAGAAACGGATACTAACAATAAAGGCAATAGAAACGAATACTAACAATAAAAAACGTAATACATGATGAAAAGACTGATGATTTTAGCCATGCTGTTTGCCTTTCTGGGCGTTCAGCAGTCAAGTGCCCAGAAATGGGCTAAGAAGTTGGGCAAGGTTGCCGGTGCGATCTTGTCTGATAACAAGAAGCCATCTTCCAAGGACGCTCCGATTCCTGGTTTTTCCATCAAATATTCGGGCTGCACCATTAGTGGCAACGATGCCGTCATCAATGCCGTGATGACCAATAATACCGGCAAGGAAGTGGAACTTTGGTTTCCTGGTTACGATGTAGGTACAGCCTTTGACGACAACAATGCGCAGCATACGGTGAGTCTGAAGATAGGCGATACCCAGATCAATACGGGTAATTATCGTAAGAAGATGCCTGCCGGAGTTCCGGTAAAGGCTGTGATTACGATAGAAAAGATCAGCCGTGACAACCAGCAGATCAAGGGCTGCAACATCAACGGCAGCATTGGCCATGATGATAAGTTTGTATGGTCTGTGCCTACCCAGCAGGTGGTATTGACCAAAAATACCAATGCCGACAATGTAGTATCCTCTAATCCTACGGTAACGTTCAATCTGCGCAAGTGTGTGCGCCAGGGCAACAACGTGGTGATTTCGGCTACCGTTACCAATACCAGCGGCAAGGATCTGAGATTCTTTACCCGTGAGAGTAATTCCACCATTTATGATGCTGATGGCGAATCTTATCACCTGGATATGGATGCCAGCAAGTTTGCCCAGAAGTATTGGGGAGAAGGTCAGGATATCACGATTCCGTCGGGTGTGCCAATTAAGGCAACCTTCGTCATCAAGGATGTGGCTGGTTCGGTTACCCAGTTGAGCATCGCCAAGTTTGTATATAGCGTCTGGCCAACCAGCACCGTACACTATTTCGAAATCCGCAATCAGGCGATTGCAGAACAATAAGATTCATACGAAAAGAGGGTGTGTCTTGGACTTTTGACACACCCTCTTCTTTTCTTATTCCCAGAAGATCAAGCAATTACTTCTTCTTCTGCGATTTACGGTTGGCTCTCTGTTGGCGATACTTTGCCTTCTGACGGGCAGAGCCGCTTCCGTGAGCACCCGTAATGTACTTCTTCTTCTTGGCCTTGGTCTTCACCTTGTCGTCGTCGTCTTTCTTCGGACCGCCGCCGCCCTTGAAAACCATGCCACCCATGATAATATCGTCAATATCGCTCATATACCTTTTATATTATATAAATTAATGATGGAAGAGGCGAACGTGAGTAAACGCCATGGCGATGCCGTACTTATCGCATGTATCGATAACATTATCGTCACGGATGCTACCGCCTGCTTCTGCTATGTATTCTACACCACTCTTGTGAGCACGCTCGATGTTGTCGCCGAATGGGAAGAAAGCGTCGCTACCTACAGATACACCCTTGTTCTGGGCAATCCAAGCCTTCTTCTCCTCGCGGGTCAATGGCTCAGGTTTCTCAGTGAAGAACTGCTCCCATACGCCATCCTGCAATACATCCTCCCACTCGTCAGAGATATAGACGTTGATGGTATTGTCACGGTCGGCACGGCGAATCTTCTCCTTGAAAGGCAGGTTCATCACCTTAGGACACTGGCGCAACCACCACTCATCAGCCTTGGAACCAGCCAGACGGGTACAGTGGATACGGCTCTGCTGACCGGCACCGATACCGATAGCCTGACCATCCTTCACGTAGCATACAGAGTTACTCTGAGTATATTTCAGGGTGATGAGCGAGATAATCAGGTCGCGCTTAGCCTCTGCAGTGAAGTTCTTGTTCTTGGTAGGGATATCCTCGAAGAGAGCTGGATCATCGAGCTTCACCTCGTTGCGTCCCTGCTCGAAGGTAACACCGAATACCTGCTTGTGCTCGATAGGAGCTGGCACGTAGTCAGGATCAATCTGGATGACGCAGTAGGTACCCTTGCGCTTCTCCTTCAACACCTTGATAGCCTCAGGGGTAAAGCCTGGAGCAATCACGCCGTCGCTCACCTCACGCTTGATGAGCAGGGCTGTAGCCTCGTCGCATACATCGCTCAGGGCAACAAAGTCACCGTAAGAGCACATGCGGTCTGCACCACGAGCACGAACATAAGCGCAAGCCAAAGGAGAAAGTTCAAAATCTACGTCATCGCAGAAGTAAATCTTCTTCAATGTGTCGCTCAGTGGCAAGCCGATGGCAGCACCAGCAGGAGAAACATGTTTGAAACTAGCGGCAGCAGGCATTCCTGTAGCTGCCTTCAGTTCCTTGACCAATTGCCAAGAGTTGAAAGCATCCAGGAAGTTGATGTAGCCAGGACGGCCGTTGATAACTTCGATAGGCAGTTCCCTTCCGTCATCCATATAGATGCGAGAAGGCTTCTGATTCGGATTGCATCCGTACTTAAGTGCTAATTCTTTCATCTTAATTAAGAAATGTATTTAGAATTTGGTTGCAAAATTACAAAAAAAATATGAGAAAACCATTTTTTTCGTGCGAAATTCAAAAATAATCTCCCAAACATGACTCCGTTTCAAAAATATTGTGTACTTTTGCCCGCAGTTAGGAATGAAAAATGAAAATTTGAGAAATTAAAGGAATTGAGAATTTGAGGAAGGATAATCACAATGAAAAATGATTTGAAAATCCTCGCTGTAGCTTTGGAGAAGAAGCTAGGCAGGGAACACCTGCAGCACGAAGAGAAGCATAGAAACAACAAGTTGCTGCACAAGGTATGGGAAATAATGAAAGGAAAGGAGAAACCTTCACAGCAGACACTCAACCGTCTGGCATTGCTTGCCGGATTCCAGAGCTGGGCTGATCTGCAGGGCGCATTGCACGGCACCGATGACGGGCTGACAAACTACAGCGCCGGAGAATAAGGTTTTTGGTGTGATGAGCATTCCAAAAGATATCGGGTAGTCGGAAATGCAGAAAGGGCATCCAATCGTGAGATCGGATGCCCTTTTTCTGATTCTAATTTTTAATAGGTAACTAAGAAAATTACTCAGCGCTCTTAGCGATGGTCTTCTTCTCAGCGATACGAGCCTTCTTACCTGTGAGCTTACGCAAGTAGTACAACTTAGCGCGACGTACCTTACCGTGCTTGTTCACCTCGATAGAATCGATAGCTGGTGACTCGATAGGGAAGATACGCTCAACACCTACAGTACCAGACATCTTGCGAACTGTAAAACGCTTCTTGTCACCATGACCAGAGATCTTGATAACAACACCACGATAGAGCTGGATACGCTCCTTAGTACCCTCGACGATTTTGTAAGCGACTGTGATAGTGTCACCTGCCTTGAACTCAGGGAACTTCTTGCCGGTTGCAAATGCTTCTTCAGCAACTTTAATCAAATCCATTTTTTGTATAAAATTAAAAATTGTTTGTCGTTCCAACGCAACATGGACTTGGACAACACTTCTGCCCAGACAACAGCGGTTACGCCGAAAAGCGGGTGCAAAGTTACTACTTTTTCTCGTATCTCGCAAATTTTCAGCGGGTTTCTTCTCTTTTTTCTCGCAGATTTAACTATTTTTCTTTCTTGTCATCGTCTTTTCCCACAGATTTCACGGATTTCACAGATTTATTTTGTATCTTTGCATCCCGAAAACAGAATATTGTAAAAGGTATGAAGAAAAAGAATAGTATGCAGATGATGCTTGCCTCCATGGCTCTGATGCTGATGGCAAGTCCAGCCTTTGCCCAGAAATTCAAGGTGGCAAAGGTGGAGAGAACCCGTATTTTGATAGACCGGAAATGGGATGTCCAGCCTGATGCTGAGGCTGCGAAGTTCATCGCCCCTTATCAGCACAAGGTGGATAGCATCATGGGACCTGTAGTGGGATCCGTGGCTCATGATATGACCCGCCATCGCCCTGAGAGCGAGTTGAGTAACCTGCTTTCTGACATCCTGGTATGGGGTGGCAGACAGTTTAATGAGCAGCCTGTCTTCTCGGTGTATAACATGGGTGGCATCCGTGCTGACTTTGCCAAGGGCGATATCAACGTAGGCGATGTGAGCGAGGTGGCTCCTTTCGAGAACAAAATCTGTTTCCTCACGCTTACCGGCGAGAAGGTGCTTGAACTCTTCCAGCAGATAGCCCACCGTGGCGGCGAGGGCGTGAGCCATGCCGTAAGAATGGTTATCACCCGCGACGGAAAGCTGAAGGGCGTAACCCTGAACGGAGAACCTGTCGATCCAGCCAAGAGCTATCGCATAGCCACCCTCGATTATCTTGCCGAGGGCAACGACCAGCTTGTAGCCTTCAAGAGCGGTACCGATGTGGTGGCTCCTAAGTCGAAGGAGAACAATGTGCGCTACATCATCATGGACTATTTCCGTGAGATGAAGGCTCAGGGCAAGGTAGTGGAGTCAAGAGTAGAAGGCCGCTGCGTAGTAGAATAGGGAGAACGAAGCTTTCCGTGGATTTGTAACCCCCGGAAAGCAGATAGACTAACTAAATAAGTACAGAAATGAAACATACATTATTATATATAGCGCTGGCGCTGGCATCATTCACGCTGCAGCCGGCAACAGTACAGGCTAAAGTCCTGAAGGATTCAAAGGCCAAGAAGGAGGCAAAGGCGCAGAAGGCTCCAAAGGTAGTGAAGCAGCTCGTGGTGCTTCATACCAATGATACCCACTCCTGCGTGATGCCTTACAATCCGAATCTCGCAGATACAGCCATAGCAAACCGTGGAGGCTACCTCCGCCGTGTGGCAATGATCAAGCAGGAACGCAGTCTGAATCCTGATCTTCTGCTCTTCGACAGTGGCGACTTCTCTCAGGGATCTCCTTACTATTCGCTCTTCAAGGGGGATGTAGAAGTGGGATTGATGAACGAGATGAAGTATGATGCAGCCACCATCGGAAACCATGAGTTCGATTACGGCATGGACAATATGGTACGTCTTTTCAAAATGGCAAAGTTCCCGATCGTTTGTGCCAACTACGATTTCACCGGCACTGAGCTGGCGGATATTGTGAAGCCATACGTGATATTGCATCGCAAGGGACTCAAGATTGGCGTCTTCGGACTGGCTCCGCAGCTTGCCGGCTTGGTAAGCGAGAAGAATTACGGTTGCATCCAGTACCTGGATCCTATCCAGAAGGCGAACGAGATGACAGAGATTCTGAAGAAGAAGGAGAAGTGTGATGTCATCATCTGCATCTCTCATCTGGGCTGGAATATAGACGGCACGGATGATACCGAGGTGATTGCTGCTTCCCGTCATATCGACCTGGTATTGGGAGGTCACAGCCACAGCCTCTTCCAGACGCTGAAGTACAGAACAGATCTCGATGGCAAGCAGGTGCCTGTAGATCAGAACGGCAAGGGCGCTATCTGGGTCGGCAAAATGACATTGGATATCGTAAAGAATAAATAGTACAGAAAAGTTTCTTGAAGAAAGATATAAACAGAAAAAGGCTCCTCATTGCGGGGAGCCTTTTTCTGTTTTATACCTTCCTTTGAGGGGGCTTTTTCTGTATTGATATTTGAAAGTTCTTATTCCTTGTTGGAAGAAGCATAGAGACCGATGCAGGCTCCGATGAAGCCGCCGCTCTTCTGAGTACTCAGGTTAGAGGCATCCACGCCCTTGGCGAGCAACTGCCAATCACCGCCTTCCTCGGCATAATAGAAATCGTAATATCTGTCATGACCCTCAATCTTCAGCTTCAGTTTGCCTGCCTTGATAGGAGCTGAGGCGATAGTGGCGTTGTTCTTCTCTGCACGGGTCAGGGTAATCATCAGCTTGTCCTTCTTCATGGTCTTGCCCAGTACGAAGTTGTGATCTTCCTTCTGGAGAAGTGCCAAACCTGCAATCTCCTTGTCGTTGCGGGGAGTGAAGTTAATCTCTGTCTCGGCAGTGAAGGTTCCGTGTTGCTGGCGAGCCCAGATGGCAGACATCGGTTCACGCTTGTAGATATTGCCCGGCAAGAGATTCATCTTCAGTTTGCCGTTCTCTACCTTATAGCAATCCACGAAGTCGCGGAGGAACATCCAGCGAGGATTCAGATCCTTCAGACCTGCTCCATTGTCTGCTGCATCAAAATTATCCACGTAAGAGAAGTTTCCTGAGAACTCATTCTTTTCAGCTGGTTTCAGACCAGCCTTCTCTCCAACGGTAGAAATAGGAGTATTCTTGGCAAGAATCTCTGGCCAGCCATTCTTCCATGTTACCGGCAGAAGATAGGTGTCGCGACCTGTGTTGTACATATCCTCCTCGTATGGGCGGCAAGCCAGGAATACAGCCCACCAGTTACCCTTTCCATCTTCTACTATGTCTGCATGACCAGCGCTGGATACAGGGTCCTTGCGGTTTGGATCGAGTCCGGTACGCTGGGTAAGGATAGGATTGTTTGGGCATTCCTCCCAAGGACCCATCGGGTTCTTGGCGCGAAGAATCACCTCGCTATGCCAACCGCCTGTACCACCTTCTGCACACATCAGATAATAGAACTTGCCCTTCTTGAAGAGGTGAGGACCCTCAATCCAGATAGGACGCGCCTCTACATGGGTTCCGCCACGCAGAATCTCCTTGAAGTCGCCCTTGATGCTGTCGCCCTTTACGTCGAATTCGAAGCAGCGGATAGCACGCTGTCCCTCGTAATCAGCACCGCCAACCACAGGACCGTTATGAACGATATATCCCTTGCCGTTGTCATCGAAGAAGAAGCTAGGGTCGATGCCATCAATCTTCTTCAGATAGATAGGTTCGCTCCAGCCCTTGGATGGGTCCTTGGACTTGACGAAGAAGTTGCCGGCACCCACATTGGTGGTAATCATATAGAAAGTCTTGTTCTTTTTGTTATAGCTGATGGCTGGTGCGAAGATACCGCCTGATACATGCTGACCCTTCAGAGGCACCTGCGATTGGCGGGTGAGCACATGCCCGGCTGGAGTCCAATTTACCAAATCCTTGCTGGTAGAGAGAGGCACACCTGGGAAGAAGGTGAAGGAAGAATTCACCAGATAATAGGTGTCACCTACGCGGCAGAGAGATGGGTCGGGATAAAATCCTGCCAATACAGGGTTGTAATACTGATGACTCTTGTCGATTGGCACGTTGAATCGTGCATCGTTGCCGGCATACTTGAAGTAGTCGAACTGGGCATTCTGAGCCTGTGCTCCGGCAGCAAGCATCATCGAAAGCGATAAGATTGCTAATTTCTTCATTATGTTCGTTGATTTTAAAGATTATACAATAAGATAAAAATGCAGCGGAAAACCAGGGATGAGAATCCATACTGGTTTTTCCGCTGCAAAGTTACGGCTTTATTTGCAATCTTTCATTGTGAAATGTAACCAAGACTTTTTTCAAAGTTTCATAAAGCTTTGTTTTTGTTACATATTCTTTTTTCTATTGTGTATCATCTTTATTTCTTCATGGCATTCTGCATGTATTCTCTAGGAGAACAGCCATAGAGGTTCTTGAACATGGTGCTGAAACTTGCGGAATTGGAGAAGCCGCATGCGTACATCACTTCAGTGATGCTTTGCTTGCCATCCTTGAGCAATTTGGCTGCCTGCTGCAGTCGGATGTTGCGGATGAAGCTGTGTGGCGTCTGATTGGTCAGTTCCTTCATCTTGCGGTGCAGGTGTACACGACTGATGCCCACCTTCTGTGCTATCATGTCCACACTCAGGTCGGAATCGTTGATGTTTTCGTTGATAACCTCCATTATCCGTTGCATCAGGGAATTGTCAGGTGTCTGCATTTCTATCTGTTCTACCTGGTGATTCTGGCTTTCATTGCCCGTAAACTTATTGCGCAAAGTGCGGCGCACGGTGAGCAGGTTGATAATGTTGCGGTGCAGAATGTCCATGTTGAACGGCTTCAGAATGTAGGCATCGGCACCGGTCTGCAATCCTTCCAGCTGGTCTTCCTCACGGCTCTTGGCTGTGAGCAGGATGATAGGCACATCGTTGGTGTTGATGTTTGATTTCAGCTTGGCGCAGAGGGTGGTTCCGTCCATTTCCGGCATCATGATGTCGCTGATGACAAGGTCTGGCTTATTCTTCAGAATCTCGTTCAGTGCCACCTTTCCGTTAGGATATGTGCGAATCTTGAAGTCGCTGGAGAGCTGTGCTTTCAGGTATTCCTGAATATCCTCTTCGTCTTCCACAATCACGATTTCTGCCTTGGCTCCCTTGGCAGAGGTTGGGGTAGTATCGGAATTGTTCAAGGTTTCGGCTGGTTGGTCATTGTTTTCTGCCAGCTGTTCTTCCTGTTCTGCTTCAGCAAGTTCATTATTCTGATCTTTCTTCATCTCTTCTTCCTCGATGATCTCTTCTGGTTTGAGATGATCCTTGCCCAATGGAATGCGGATGATGAACTCGCTTCCGTGTTCAAACTTGCTTCCCTTCTCGCCCTCGTTGTTGCGGGCTGAGATGGTTCCGTAGTGCAGTTCCACGAGCGAGCGGGTGAGATCGAGACCGATGCCCGTACCGACGTTGCGGTCGTTAGGGTCGTCAGGGGTCTGGTAGAAGCGCTGGAAGATAGTTTCCAACTTATCCTTCGGGATGCCTATGCCGCTGTCCTTGATGCTGATGTAGGCATGGTGGTCGGTGTGGGTGAGCGAGAGGAGGATGTGGCCTGCCGTAGGGGTAAACTTGAAGGCATTCGAGAGGGTGTTAATTATCACCTTGTCGAAGTTGTTGCGGTCTATCCATACTGGAAGCTCTTCGCAGTCATGCTGGTATTCGAAGTCGATGCTCTTGGCAATGGCTTGCTGCTTGAAAAGGTCGTATTCTTCATTGATGAACGAAACCATATCGGTTTTGCACATACGCATTACCATCTGTCCCTTGTCAATCTTTCTGAGGTCCATCATCTGGTTGATGAGGTGAAGGATACGTTCCGAGTTCTTTCGGATAATCTCGTAGATGCCTTGACGATGAGGCTCTTTGTCTTCCTTGATCAGGGAGAGCAATGGGGTGATAATCAGTGTCAATGGCGTACGGATTTCGTGACTGATGTTCATGAAGAACTTGATCTTCGCCTCGCCCATCTCTTCGGCGTGGATGTGCTGCTGCAGGATGAGCTGGTCTTCCATCTGGCGCTTGCGGTGGCGCAGGTAGAGCATGATGGCTGCTATGAGGAGCAGCAGATAGAAGAGCTTTGCCCAGATGCTGGCATACCAGGCTGGGTGAACGATGATGGTGAACTCCTTCACCGGTGTTTCGTAGCCGTTGCAGATGGCCTTGATGCGGTATTTGTAGCTGCCGGGAGCCATGTGCGAGAAGGCAAGTTCGTTCTGTCCGGCTGGCACGGTGCGCCAGGCATCGCCGTTGATGCTGTAGGCGTATCTTATCTGCTCCACATTATTATAGGTGAGGGTAGAGAGCTGCAGGGAGAAGGTGTTGTCATCGTGCGAGAGATTGAATTCCCGTGCCACCGTTACCCAGCTGTCTGTGATGGTATAGCTGCCCGACTCCATGCCTGGGGTCACTGCCTTGTTGTTGACCACGAAGCCCGAGATAACCACCTTTGCCTGCCATGGGTGCTGCTTTACCCGGTCGGCCTGGAACCAGTTGATTCCGCCAGAGCCACCCATCAGAATCACCTTCTTATCCTGGGTGGTGCATACGGAAGCATCGCTGAACTCGTTGCTCTGCAGTCCGCTTTCGGTATAAAACCTGATGATGCTGCCATCCTTGGGGTTCAGCATGTTGAGTCCGCTGTTTGTACCCAGCCATATTTTGCCCTTGTTGTCTTCTGTGATACTCGCCACACCGTTGTCGGTGAGTCCTTGGGCTGTGGAATAATGTTTAGGCTCTATTCCTTTTCTGAAGTCGAAGCAGAAGGCTCCATCCTCGGTGCCATACCATACGTGGTCTTTGCTATCTACAAACACGCAGTGCGAAAAACTGTTCTTGTTCAGGCAGTTGATGCCCTTGAAGGTGGAAACCCAGCTGTTTCGCTTGCGGTCGAGGCACGCCAGTCCCACAGAGGTGGCTATATACACGTGGTTGCCATCCTTTGATAAGGCCATCTTGATGAGGTAATCGTTGGGCAGGCTGTTGACCTTGAGGTTGTTATCTGCACCATATTTAGCCTTGTAGTTCCTTCGGCTTCCGTCTTTCTGCAGGCAGAAGAGACCTTCGCCCATGGTGGCTATCCAGATGTTGCCCTGTGGGTCTTGCTTGATATCGAAGATGCCCACCGACTTGCTGATGCCCAAATCAACAGGGTGGAAGCTTCCGGCTGCATCCATATAGCCCAGACCGTCGGTATAGGTTCCCACCCAGGTTCTGCCCTGCTCGTCCTTACAGAGGGTGAGCACGGTGTGCTGGTTCAGGAAATGCCCCTCTACGCTGCGGGTTGCTATATTAAATAGGTATAGGCCATCCTTGTCGGTACCCACCCACACCTGGTTGCCCTGGTTGATGCTGAGGCTGGTAACGCAGTTTTCGCCAATCACGTTGCGGCTGCCCAGGCGGAAGCCCATGTAGTTGAAGTCGTTTTGTATGTTGCTCTGCATGAACACGCCTTTTTGCAGCATGCTCACCCAGATGTTTCCCTGATTGTCTTCTATGATGCTGGTTACCTTGCTCTTGGCCAGGTTCACCAGTCGGCTGAAGAGAGGGTTATCCTGCAGGAATCCGGTCTGAGGGTCATATACATAGATGCCCAGTCCGTCGCAGCCGATATAGAGCTTGTTATTGCGGCTGATATAGATGTTTTCGATGGGCAGGTTTCCGATGCTGCTGATTCGGGTAAAGACGTTGCTTCCTGCCCTGAGCAGATGTACGCCCTGGTTCTTGCTGGCGAGATAGAGGTTGCCCAGGACGTCCTGCTGGATATCCTGTGCGTCCACGCCTTCGGTACCGGCAAAGTGGGAGGTGACTCTACCGTTTGTTTCCTTGCGGTAGAGTTTTCCGTCTTCGGTGATAATCCAGAGTCTGCCCCGTTTATCTTCCAGGAGTTTGTGGATATATTTCAGTTTTTCTACCTCTCCCTTCATGGCATGGCATTCCTGGGCATCTATCTTCTTAATCATGATGCCATAACCGGATGTAGCCACGGCTATATCTTTATTCTTTAGGGGATATACCTGTTTTACGTAGGTGGCGAGTTCTTCGCCTTTGGAATCGAGCATGGGAATTTTGTGGAATTCGCTTCCTGTAAATTCCAATAAAGAATTATTGGTTCCCAATAAAATATGTTCCTTGTCGTCTTGCGCTATGCAATTGATATAGTTGCTTTTTAGGCCTAAAAAATTGGACATGTCTTTCTTTATTACGGTGATATGGTAACCATCGTAAGTATTCAAGCCATTACGGGTGGCTATCCAAATGAATCCACTCTTGTCTTGAAAAACCTGTGTGGCGAGATTGCTTGAGAGTTGATTATCTGTATTAAACAGTTTACCACTTTGTGCCCATGCCTGGATGGAGAAGAGACAAACCATCAGCGTGATGATTAATTGGTTTAAAGATTTCATGCTTTGTTTATATTATAGTTTTATTATCTGTTTGCAAAAATACACTTTTTTGTTGGAATATCAGAATAAATCGGTAATTTTTTTGTTGCAAGTAACCATAGTACACTCTTTTTTACCCTCATATTCGGACGATGTAATATGGCACAAAGTATATGTTACACGCATAAACTCTTTATGAAGTATCGGTTACGTAGGATAAAGCTTATTTGGGGATTTATTTATACCTTTGCACCATCAAATAATGAATAATTGTTTTGGTTTTAGGTTTAAGTTTGTTATGAAACGGTGGTTTTAGGTTATTAAAGATTCTTTTGCTAGTTTTCTATAAATAGTTTTATAGCATTTGAGTTCAATTTAATATGAATATATTATGATTGAAGGATCATGATTAATTGGTTTTATGGAAATGGTGCGTAGGGATACGCGCCATTCTCTTTTTAGGGTACTAAAGATTGCTTCTAGGTATGATAAATAAATAACAATCAGAAAAAGTGATAAAATCTAAAAATATATATTATGAACAGAAAGAACTTTATAGCTTTCCTAGCTCTTGCGATGTTTGCATTGGTGGGGAATGCGGCTGGCAACCAGACAGCTCTGCAAGTTGATGGAATATTGCCGGCACTGCGTGTAGAGGGCAAGAATCTTGTTGATGCCAATGGTAAGACCGTAGTCTTGCATGGAGTAATGGATACGCCCAACCGATATTTCAACGGTTGGAGATGGCAACAGTGGAAGGCTGATTATTCTGAATCAGATATACAGCCATGCTTGGAATATTTCTCCAAGCAGTTTTCGGCTATTACCGACAAGGAGCAGGGAGCTTACTGCACCGTGTTCCGTCTGCACATGGATCCTTGCTGGACCAACGATCCAACGAAGAAGGCAGAGAACGAGGCTGACATCTCGGCATTCAGCATGGCTCGTTATCGTCTCTATCTTCAGAAACTTTATATTCCATTAATCAAGGATGCCATTGCTCATGGGCTTTATGTCATCGTTCGTCCACCGGGAGTCTGTCCACAAGACATTAGTGTTGGTGATAAGTATAACCGCTATCTCAAGTCGGTATGGAAGGTCTTCGCTGCTGATGAGTATATCCAGCAGAACTCGGGATTGATTTCCATCGAACTTGCCAACGAGCCGGTGAGAGTTCATCTTTCAGATGGTAAGGATTTAGAGAAGGCGTTGCGCGATTTCTTCCAGCCGGTGTTGGATGAAATTCGTGAGCAAGGTTTCAAGGGAATCGTTTGGGTACCGGGTGCTGGTTATCAGAGCCAGTATCAGAATTATGACAAGTATCCCATTACAGACAGCGAGGATAATTTCTCTTATGCCGTGCATGTTTATTCCGGATGGTATGGCAACATGACTGATAAGAATTGTAATCACGATACCTTTATCCGTAACTTCAAGAGTCAGGTTCCGATGGTAGAGTCGAAGCCAATCATGGTAACAGAGATAGACTGGAGTCCTGAAGACCCAGACAAGGCAAGCGAGGGTCACTATAACGAGTGGGGACAGTGGACACAGCCTAACCTGGGCAGCTGGGCAACGGCATCCACCTCGAAATGGGGCTTGGCATGGAAGGCAGTGCACGACCATTACGGCAACATCGGTATGACCCTTACCCATCCTCAGGAGTATTACGACATAGACGAGTATCTGAAAACAGGCAAGGTGATTCCGGGCTTCCAGAATGCCAAGAAGCACAAACTCTTTGAAGAGTGCTGCGGCTATGCCTGCATGAACTGGTACAAGGAATGGTACATGAAACAGACGGATACGGGAATTGAGCAGAATGTGAACGATGAAGAAGTTATCGCCACCTATTATTATAATATAGCAGGTGTAAAAGTGAATAAACCTGAAAAAGGTATTTATGTAGTGAAACAATTGTTAAAGGACGGAAAGACTCGTTCTTACAAAGTTTGTTATTAACGGCAAAGTATCTGTTACAAGAGACAAAGTGTATCTGAAATGAAACAAGTATCTTTGCATCCGCGAATAGACAATCATATAAAATATGTGAATGCATAAACTATAAAACATAAATCAAAAATGAATAGAACATGATTGAACAAGTGTTAACAATGAAACGGACAGCAGCCTTATGCTTGGTGGGAGCTTTCTGCAGCCTGAATGCTCAGGCACAGAAGATCCAGGTCAAGGGTAATCTTGTTGACGGTACAGGTGAGCCTCTGATAGGTGCCACTGTAAAAGTGAAAGGAAACGCCGGTGTCGGTGCTGTCACCGACTTAGATGGTAATTTCAGTATCAGTGTTCCTTCAGAGAATTCTATCCTCGTATTTACATACGTAGGTATGAAGACCAAGGAAGTAAAGATTGGTACGAAGAGAGAGTTAAAACTTACTCTTGAAGACGACAACGCCATCGGCGAAGTTGTAGTCGTTGGTTATGGTCAGCAGAAGAAGGCTTCTGTCGTAGGTGCCATTACCCAGACCACAGGAAAAACATTGGAGCGTGCTGCGGGTATCAGTGATATCGGAGCAGCTCTGACTGGTAACCTTCCTGGTGTCGTAACTACTGCATCTAGCGGTATGCCGGGTGAGGAGGAACCACAGATTGTGATTCGTGGTACTTCTTCTTGGAACAACTCTTCTCCTCTCGTCCTCGTGGATGGTATCGAGCGTCCTATGTCGAGCGTGGATATGCAGTCTGTTGCCACTATCTCTGTATTGAAGGATGCATCTGCCACTGCCGTTTACGGTGTGAAGGGTGCCAATGGTGTTATCTTGATTACTACCAAACGTGGTTCCGAAGGTAAGGCGCAGATTAGTGTTACTGCCAATGCCGTGATGAAGATTCCTTCTAAGCTCCCTGATAAATATGATTCATACGATGCGCTGAGAGCTAGAAATACAGCCATCGAGCATGAGTTGAACATCTCTCCTGGTAGTTTTGACAAGATGAAACCAATGAGCTTCATCGAGAACTATCGCAACCAGGCTACCTTGGAGCAGCAGGAGCGTTATCCTAATGTGGATTGGCAGAAGTATTTGTTCAAGGACTATACAATGTCTTACAATGCCAATGTCAATGTAGCAGGTGGTACCAAGTTTGTGAAGTATTTCGCTGGTGTTGACTTTGTGTCAGAGGGTGACCTTTACAGGGATTTCGGTAATGGACGTAATTATAACACAGGTTATAGCTACAATCGTGTGAACGTTCGTTCTAACCTCGACTTTAGCATCACCAAGTCTACGGTGTTCAAGGTTAACCTCGCTGGTTCCAATGGTGTGCGCAAGGCTCCTTGGGTAAATAGTAGCGACGGCTATAGCGATTGGCAAGTCAGCCAGCAGTGGTCTGGAGCCTATAATATCTCTCCAGATGCTTTCTTGCCAAGATACAGCGATGGATCTTGGGGATATTTGCCAGGTTCTACTAATGTAACTAACTCTGCTCAGCAGGTGGCTCTTGGCGGTACGATGAATTCTACGACCACTCGTATCACTACCGACTTCGTGTTGGAGCAGAAACTTGACTTCATTACCAAGGGACTTTCTGCTCGTGGTATGATTTCTTGGGACAATACCTTTGTTGAGAAGAATCGTGGTATCGATGATATGAACCATGATCCACAGCTCAAGTGGATTGATCCAGAGACCGGTGCTGTATCTTATAAGAAAGCATACGAGGATTATGATAAGTTCGATTATACGGTAGGTAACAAGTGGACCACCAAAGGTGGTGAGGTTAACAACAGGGCTACTCAGCGCAACCTCAACTATCAGGCTCAGCTCAACTGGGCTCGCACATTTGGCAAACACAGTATTTCTGCCATGGGTCTTTTCGGACGTCAGGAGTATGCTACGGGACCTATGATTCCTTCTTATCGTGAGGACTGGGTGTTCCGTACCACATACGATTGGAACTCTCGTTACTTCTTCGAGTACAATGGTGCTTACAATGGTTCTGAGAAGTTCTCTTCCGACAACCGATTCGCATTCTTCAGTTCTGGTGCGCTGGGATGGATGATCTCAGAGGAACCATTTATGAAGTATCTTCGTGAGCATAAGATTGTGGATATGATGAAGCTTCGTGCTTCATACGGTGAGATAGGTGATGACAACGTAGGCGACCGCTTCCTCTATATGAGCCAGTGGGCATACGGTGGCAAGACCTTTATGGGTAACACAGATAGTGACAAGGAGTCTATCTATACTTGGTACCGTGAGTCATCCGTAGGTAATCCTAATGTACACTGGGAGAAAGTGAAGAAGGTAAACTTCGGTCTTGACTATGGCTTCTTGGGCGGCTTGATTACTGGTGCCGTGGATTTCTTCCATGATACTCGTACCGACATTTTGGTTTTAGGCAATTCTCGCTCTATGCCATCTTATTTTGGTCAGACAGCTCCAGCTGCCAACTTGGGTAAGGTGACTACCAGTGGTTATGAGTTAGAAGTGAAGTTCAATAAGGTATTTGCCAACCAGATGCGTCTTTGGGCTAACTTCAACATGACCCATGCTACCAATGAGATCAAGATTAAGGATGATGCAGCATTGCTTCCTTCTTATCGCAAGCAGGCAGGTCATTCCATCGGACAGACCTATACTTATCTGGACAAGGGTTTCATCCAGAACTATGATGAACTCTATGGCTCACCAAAGATGGATTCCAACGATGGCAATCGCCTTCCAGGTGACTACTATATCGTAGACTTCAATGGAGATGGTAAGGTAGATAATGTGAACGATATTGTGCCTTACGGCTATACAAGCAGTCCACAGAATACATACAATGCCACTATCGGTTTCGAGTATAAGGGCTTCAGTTGTTTCGCACAGTTCTATGGTGTAACCAATGTAACTCGTGATGTAACGATGATCAGCCTTGTTGATCCTATGTTGGCTAACGTTTACAACCAAGGTACATGGTGGAGCGATGATCACATTAATGCAGATGTGTTAACACCTCGCTATAATTCCAAGCCAATGAGCAATTCGGCTTACTATGGCACACAGTATCTCTGTGATGGTTCATATATCCGTCTGAAGAACGTAGAGATAGCTTACACTTGGAATGGTGGATGGATCAAAAAACTGGGTCTGAACAATCTCAAGGTCTATGTAAGTGGTAACAACCTCTGGCTTTGGACCAGACTGCCAGACGACCGTGAGTCTAACTTCTCAAGTTATGGTGGTGCCTATGGTGCTTATCCAACCATGAAGCGTGTTAACTTCGGTGTCAAGTTTAATCTTTAAACAAGCATAATATAATGAAACGAAATATAGTAAAACTTTTTTGTGCGCTGAGTCTCATGGGTGGATTCGCTTCTTGTACAGATTATCTGGACAAGAGCCCTGATTCTACCGTGAGTGCTGACCAGGCGTTCAAGAACTTCACCAATTTCCAGGGTTACGTTGAGGAGGTTTACAACTGTATTCCTAACAAGGAGTCAAACGGATGGTGTACTACTTTTAACTGGGGTGAAGATGAAATTATGAATACAGGTTTGGGTGATAGCCATGTAACAGCCCATTTTGATTTGGGAGACTATCGTAACTGGTACACCAATAACCAGAGTTTCTTGTTCCGACCAAAGAGTGGTAATCCTGGTGAGTTTCTAGACCCAACTTCTACCAACAAGTTTGCACATTCTTTGGAGCATTCTTGGTATTGCATTCGTAAGTGTAATCTAGGTCTTGCGAATCTGGACAAGATGACAGACTGTACTCAGGAAGAGAAGAACATCATCAAGGGTCAATTGCTCTTCTTCCGTGCTTGGTGGCATGAGGAGATGATGGAATTCTTTGGTGGTATGCCATACGTAGATACCGTATTGGATGGTAGCCAGACATTGACATTGCCTCGTCTCTCTTTCCAAGAGTGTGCCAAGAGATGTGCTGAAGACTTTAGAGCTGCAGCCGATCTTCTGCCAAACGATTGGGATAAGACCACAACTGGTAAGAAAACATTGGGCAAGAACGACCTTCGCATCACCAAGGTTTGTGCCTTAGGCTATATGGGCAAGGTGCTTCTTTGGGCTGCTTCTCCATTGAATAACATTGGTGCTGAGTTAGGTGCTTCTAAGAATGGCGATACCTATAAGTATAATGTAGAGCTGGCTGCTCAGGCTGCCGATGCTTTGGGTGAGGCTCTTTCTGAGGTAAACTCAGGAAAGACTCCTTATGCTTTGGCTGAGTATAAATATTCTAATATTTATGATCATGAGGCTGCCGATGGTTCTTCTTCCAACTTCTCTGACATCTTCCGTACAACAGGCCAGGGTTGGAAACAGCCTGGTTCTACTGAGGCCATCCTGCGTGCTCCTTATATTGGTGCGAATGGTTCTAACTGGAACTTTACCAAGCTTTGGGGTATCAAGATGAATGGTATTGTGGAGCATGATGCTTTGATTCATCAGCCTACCGCCAACTATGTTAATTATTATGGTATGGCAAATGGTCTTCCATTGGATGACCCAGAGTCTGGTTTCGATCCAAAGCATCCGTTCAAGAATCGTGATCCACGTTTCTATCACGACATCGTGTTTGATGGATTCCAATACATCAATACAACGATTGCCAAGGATCATCCTGATTATCAGTTCAAGTATGTTCAGATGTATTCTGGCAGTAATTTGCGCAGTTCTTCTGATAATGGTTGCCGTACTGGTTATTACTGCCAGAAGTTGGTTCCTCATCAGGCTAACAAATATGATGGTATGTACAACTGGGGTGGTGCTTTGCAGTGCGATTTGCCTTATATGCGTCTTGCCGACATCTACTTGATGTATGCTGAGGCTGGTGCAGCCGCTCAGGGTGCAACCTATAAGAGCAGCAAATGTAATCTGACTGCAGAAGATGCCATCAATGTACTTCGTGATCGTGTAGAGGCAGGTCATGTGGCTGCTAAATTTGCTGCTGATCAGCATAAGTTTATGGACGAGGTTCGTCGTGAGCGTGCCGTTGAGCTGGCTTTCGAGGGCTTCCGTTGGAACGACTTGCAGCGTTGGTTGCTCCTTACCGAATATCCTTACAACATCAAGACTTCACAGGAGTTTAAGCGTGTAGGCGATTATGACTTCACCAAGAACGACCCACGTGACGCTGAGGTAACAGGATGGAGTGAGAAGACCATCGTAACTCGTGATTTCACAGAGAAGCACTATCTCTTGCCACTCAAGGAAGACGATGTCTATTTGTATCCAGAGTTCGGACAGAATCCAGGATGGTAATTCGTCAGCTTAGTGTTTTTCTAAAACATAAACTTCGAAATAATCATATCATATATGAAAAGTAATAAGAAAACAATATACTCTGCCTTGACAGTAGTGACGGCTCTGCTTGCCCAGTTGCCAGCAACTGCACAGGAGACTGCTGACAGCGCAATGGTCAACGTAGCCTTTAAGAAGGCTCAGAAGAGTGACGTGCTCGGTGGTGTCAGCACCGTCGATGTCAGAGAATTGACAGAGAAAAACTATAATACCTATAGCCTTGACAATATGCAAGGCTATGTGTCAGGTTACAATGGCAACGGCATGTGGGGATATTCTAACGCACTTGTCCTCATTGATGGTGTGCCACGTGAGGCAAGCAACGTAACCCCTGCCGAGATAGAGAGCATCTCTTTCCTCAAGGGTGCACAGGCTTCTGTGCTTTATGGCAGCCGTGCTGCCAATGGTGTAATCATGATTACCACCAAGCGTGGTCGAGTAAGCGATGGCTTGAAGGTAAAGGTGAATGCCAATACGGGTTGGAATGTGGCTAAGGCTTATCCTGAGTATCTCGGTTCTGCCGAGTACATGAGCCTTTACAACGAGGCTTTCCTCAACGATGGAGGTAATCCAAACAACTTGCCATACAGCCCAGAGAGCATCTATAATTATGCTTCTGGTCAGAACCCTTATCGCTACCCTAGCGTAGATTTCTATTCTTCTGATTATATCAAGAAGGCTTTCAATCGCTCTGAGGTGTCTGCAGAGATAGAAGGTGGTAACCAGCGTGCGCGCTTCTATGCCAATATCAGTTATAACCGTGCAGGCGACAACTTGAACTTTGGTGAGGCTAAGAATGACTATACCGATCGCTTTAACGTGAGAGGTAACGTGGACATCGAGTTGAGCAAAACCATCAGTGCATACGTCAATGCCAATGCTACCTATTATAGCTCTAAGTCTGCCAACAATAGTTATAAGTATTGGGAGTTGGCTCGTACCTTCCGTCCTAACCGTGTGGCTCCGCTGATTCCTGTCGATATGATAGATCCGAATGCCAAGTCTGCCTTGACCATGATCGGTGCTACAAGCAACCTCATTGATGGCAAGTATTTCTTGGGTGGAACCAACTTGGACCAGAGCAATGTCTTTGGTGATATCTATGCTTCTGGTACCAATGTATATCATAGCCGTCAGTTCCAGTTTGATGTAGGTCTTAATTTCGACCTTTCTTCTGTACTCAAGGGCTTGAGCTTCCACACCATGGTGGCTATCGACTATGCTACGCTCTACACCACATCATTTAATAATACTTACGCTACATTCCAGCCAACATGGGCTAACTATAATGGCAAGGATGTCATCGTAGGTCTTAACAACAATGGTACAGTGGATAAAAAGTCGGGTGTGCAGAACATCTCTGGCTCTGCCGATAATCAGACTATCGCTTTCAATGCTCACTTCGATTACGACCGCACCTTCAATGATGTGCATAACGTGAGTGCCATGTTGGTGGCTAATGGTTTTCAGCAGACTAAGTCCGGTGAGTATCATAAGGTGAGCAATGCCAATATGGGCTTGCAGCTCTCTTACAACTACGACCATAAGTACTATGCCGAGTTTGCGTTGGCTACACCATGGTCAGCCAAGTTGCCTTCTGCCAAGCGTTTGGGCTTGTCTCCATCCGCTACATTGGGTTGGCGCTTGTCTAAGGAGAAGTTCATGGAGAATTCTTTCTTCGATGACTTGACACTCAGCGCAAGCTACACCGATATGAAGACCGACCTGGGTATTGATAATTACTACATGTACTTGGGCACCTATCAGAATGGTGGCTGGTGGGACTGGAATGGTGGTTCTGGCCATCCAGCAGTTCAGGCTAAGCGAGGTGGAAATGATGACTTCAACTACTTGCATCGCAAGGAATTCTCGGTCAATCTGCATGCAGAGGTGCTCGATAAGTCTTTGAGTTTTGATGCATCTTACTTCCTCTCTAAACTGACCAATGGTATCATCCAGGCTCGCAATCAGATGCCAAGCTATTTGTTTAGCTATTATCCAGAGTCTTCATTCGTACCATATATGAACTACAATGAGGATAAGCGTACAGGTTTTGACTTGGGTGTGAACTACAAGAAGCAGATTGGCGAGTTTGGTGTTGGTGTCGGTGCTAACTTGACTTACTACACCACCAAGGCAACCAAGCGTGATGACTCCCAGTATGCTGATGCTTATCAGTATCGTCAGGGACAACCTCTGGATGCCATCTGGGGTTATGAGTGCGAAGGCTTCTTCAAGGATGATGACGATATCGCAAATTCTCCTAAGCAGATTATCGGTGGTACCATCCGTCCTGGTGACTTGAAGTACAAGGACCAGAATGGTGATAACGTTATCGATAGCAAGGACCAAGTTTACTTGGGCAAGGGAGGCTGGTATGGTACTCCTACCACACTCGGTATCAACGTAACATTGAAGTACAAGAACTTCACGCTCTTCTTGCTCGGTACAGGCAACTTCGGTGCCAAGGCAGTGAAGAACTCTACCTACTACTGGGTGGGCGGTGACGCTAAGTACACAGCAGAAATGCGTGGCAGATGGACTCCAGAGACAGCAGCTACTGCTACCTATCCACGTCTGACAACAGAGGCTGGTACAAACAACTACCAGACATCAGACTTCTGGATGTACTCTACAGACCGCTTCGACCTGCAGAAGGTACAGCTTACATACGACTTCCCTAAGTCAGTATTTGGAAAGAGCTTCATACGTGGACTCCAATTGTTCGTGAATGGCAACAGCCTGTTGACCATCGCCAAGGAGCGCAAGATACTGGAGATGAATGTTAACAATAAAGGTGCAGCACCTTTGAATCGCTTCTATAGCATCGGTGCTAAGGTATCATTCTAAGATTTATAAAAAGAATAAAATTATGAAATTATCAAGATTATTATTGATAAGTGCGGTTGCAATCTCGCTCACATCTTGTGACGACTTGTTTGAACCTGCCTTGGAAAATAACCAAGATATCAGCCAGATGTACAAGGATCCACAGTTTGCTCGTGGCATTCTTGACAATGCTTACTTGGCTTTGCCATATAGCACTACTCCATCTTCTGATGTGGCTACCGATGATGCTGTCACCAACGACAACTCTGGCGACCTCTTCAATTACAGAAAGATGGCTACTGGTTCTTGGGCTGCAAATATGAACCCTGTATCACAGTGGGATGGTCGTTATCACGCCATCCAGTACTGTAACTTGATGTTGGAGAACTGTGATAAGGTGGAGTGGTCTTACTCTAGTAAGGTGCTCAATAAGATGTATGCCGACAACTATAAGGGCAATGCCTATGCACTGCGTGGCTTGCACCTCTTCTACCTGCTCCGTGCACATGCCGGAATGGTAGATGGACAGTTGATGGGTGTGCCTCTCCATCTCGCATCAGAGACTTCTTCATCTGATTTCAATCTGCCTCGTAATACCTTCAAGGAGTGCATCGACCAGATTATTTCCGACTTTGACGAGGCTTTGAAGTATCTCCCAGAGCAGTATGGTGATGTGGATGAGGACAAGGTTCCTGCCAAGTATGCACAGGAAGGTGCTTCTAATGCAGAGTATAACCGTGCCTTTGGTTCTATCCATCGTGGTAAGATTGATGGCAGAATCATCTCTGCCTTCAAGGCTCAGGTTGCCATCATGGCTGCTTCTCCAGCCTACGCTTCTGCTGGGACTTTCACATACGAGGATGCAGCCAAGCTTGCTGCTGACTGTTTGAAGAAGTTTGGTGGCTTGACAGCTTGTGACCCTGATGGATGGAAGTGGTTCAACAATAAGAGCGTAATCGATAAGTTGGGTGCTACTACAGATAATCCTAAGGAGATTATTTGGCGTGGTGCCATTGAAGAGAACAACTCATTGGAAGGCGAAAACTATCCTCCTTCTCTCTATGGTAAGGGTCGTATCAACCCAACCCAGAACTTGGTGGATGCTTTCCCTATGGCTAATGGTTATCCTATCTCTGATGCCAACTCTGAGTATAATGCCAATGATCCATTCGCCAACCGTGACCCTCGTTTGAAGGCTTACATCCTGGTAAATGGCGATAAGATGGGTTCTACTGATGGTGTGGTTAACTCAGCAGCTGACTCTAAGACCACTGATGGTCTGAACAAGGAGAATGGTAAGTCAACCAGGACGGGTTACTATCTCCGTAAGTTGCTCCGCTCAGATATCAACCTCAACCCTAACTCAACTACCAAGCAGAAGCACTTGAACGCTCGCATTCGTTCTACCGAGATTCTTCTTGACTATGCTGAGGCTGCTAATGAGGCTCAGGGTCCAAAGGCTAATGTAGGTGGAGCCAACTATTCTGCTTACGATGTCATCAAGGCTATCCGTGAGCGTGCAGGCATTGGTGAGTTTGGTGAAGACCCATACTTGGAAGAGTGCGCACAGAGCAAGGAAAAGATGCGTGAGTTGATTCGCAATGAGCGTCGCCTGGAACTCTGCTTCGAGAATCATCGTTTCTGGGACTTGCGTCGCTGGAAGGCTAATCTCAATGAGGCTGCCAAGGGTATCAACATCACAACAGACGAGGCAACTGGTGCTTTCGTCTATAAGACCTTCGAGGCAGAGGAGCGTAAGTATGATGACTATATGTTCTATGGTCCTATTCCTTATTCTGAGATTTTGAAGTATAGCAATCTCAAGCAGAACGAGGGTTGGAAATAATAAACGACTAATATAAAAACGACTAATGATTATGAAACGTTATATCAAAATGGTAGCTGTCCTCTTGGGACTGATGGCTTCTTTCACCGCATGTGAGAATGGAGACCAGTCTTTCGATGATTACGAGGGCGGAACTACAGCTTACTTTGCTTATCAGTCACCAGTAAGAACTATCGTGCTGGGTGATGATGAGTACGATACAACATTGGACAAGGCGCACAAGTGCAAAATCTTGGCAACCTTCGGTGGCTCATACAATGGCAGAAAAGCTGCGGTTAATGTTGCCGTTGACAACAGCTTGTGTGATCACTTGACATTTGCCGATGGAACTCCTGTGAAGGCTATGCCTGCTGAGTATTATCAGCTCGCAACCACTACTTTCAATTTCAATGGTGGTATGCGGGGCGGTACTGAGGTGCAGCTCACTGATGCTTTCTTCAATGATCCTGAAGCTGTCAAGAATACATACGTGATTCCTTTGGTCATGCAGAATCAGACTGGTTTCGATAGAATCGCTACCGGTACTTTGAAGGAGGGAAGAGAAGGCTCTCGTACCAATGCTTCTGTTTGGGAGAAAGCTCCTCAGGATTATGTGATGTATTGTGTGAAGTTCCAGAACAAGTATAGTGGCTGGTGGTTGACCAATCATAATACAAGCACTGACAACATCGAGAAGGCTTCACAAGTTCAGATTACCACTCGCAGCTTGAACAGCTCTGTTTATTCTGTAGAGTTCCAGGAAGGTGATAAAATCTTGAAGGCTGACCTCTTGCTTACATTCGATGCCAATGAGAAGTGTACCATCACTTCATTGACAGATGGTGTTACTGCTACGGGTTCTGGTTCATGGGCTGACGATGCTTTGTTGTCTTGGAACAACAAGAATCGTGACTTGATGGAGCTGAATGCTGAGATTACTTTCGCCGGTGGCGTAAAGAAGAATCTCAACGAGAAGCTCGTTTGGATGCGTAGTGGAGTGACTAAAGAGGAGTTCTCATTTACCTATAATAATTAATTATCGAATAAATTATGAAAAAACAAATAATAGTATCTGCATTTGGGGCCATGCTTTTGGCCTCATGTGCAGACCACTTCGACCAGAACTTCGAGACTGTGCGTCCTGGAAAGGAAGCGCAGTATGGTTATCTGGAGCAGTATGATGCCTTGAAGGAATACATCAAGGACCGTCCAAACTTCCACCTCGGAATCGGAACTGCTGTAGATGAATATAACAAGAAGGAACTGGTGTATGCTTTGACCAACAGCAACTTTAACGAGACTGTAGCCGGCAACGCCATGAAGATGTCTTCTTGCGTTGCTGATGATGGTAGCATGAGTTTCGATAATGTAAGTGAATATGTTAAGAATGCTACCGATGCAGGCCTTTCTGTTTTTGGCCATACCTTGGCATGGCATGCTCAGCAGCCATTGAAGTATCTGAATGGTTTGATCGCAGATAGACCTGCTCCAGAGGTTCCTGGTGGTGATAACAAGTATATTCGCTATACAACGGCAGCTGCTGGTGCCAATCCGTGGGACAATCAGGCTAACTGTAAACTTTCTGAACCATTGGAAAAGGGAGCAAGCTATACGCTTACCATGAAAGTGAAGGCATCTGAAGACTGCGATATCGCTTTCTGGCCTATTTGGAACGCTAGCCCTAACAAGAACCAGTGGGGTGGCAGTAATGATGTGCAGTACTTGGATACTTACAAGGCTACAACAGAGTGGACTACGCTTACTTGGAAATTTAATGCAGCCTTTACTCATGATATGTTGCAGTTCTGCTTTGGTAAGCTAGGTGGCACTATCGACTTTGATGATGTCAAACTTGTTAAGGATGGTTCTGATGACAACTTGGTAGCCAATGGTGATTTCACCACAGATGATATTTCAGCTTGGGGCAGCAATTGGCAAGGTCCTTCTTTTGCTATCAAGCAAGGTTCTGGAGAAAGTGCTGGCGGTAATTTCTGCATCAAATATACCACAACAAAGGATGGCGCCAACCTTTGGGATCATCAGGCTACTTACAAACTGGATAAGACTTTGGTGCAGGGTGCTAAGTATGTGTTGACCATGAAGGTGAAGTCTACTTCTAAGACCAAGTTTGCTTTCTGGCCTATCTGGAACGCCAGCCCTAACAAAAACCAGTGGGGTGGCAGTAATGATGTCCAGTATTGTGAGGACAAAGACATCTCTACCAAATGGACTACTCTTACATGGGAGTTTGAGGCTCAGTTTACTCATGATCTGTTGCAGTTCTGCTTCGGTAACTTGAAAGATGGCGAGAGCGTAAGCATGGATGATATTACTCTTGTTAAAAAAGGTACGGAGGAAAATCTTGTAGCCAACGGTGACTTTGCCCAGAATGCTACCGCAGGTTGGGGCAGCAACTGGCAGGGTCCTAGTTTCAAGTGCGAGAAGATTGGTAGTGGCATTCCTTTGACAGACAAGGAAAAGAAGGAGGTATTGACTACAGCCTTGGATAAGTGGATTGCTGGTATGATGGAGGCAACAGAAGGCAAGGTAAAGGCTTGGGATGTTGTCAACGAGGCTCTCTCTGGTGCTGATACTGACGGTGACGGTAAGTATGATCTTCAGTCTGCAACTCGTGGTACAGCCCCAGACGATGATATTCCTAACAGCTTCTACTGGCAGGATTACCTCGGCGACCTCGACTATGTTCGCACAGCCGTAGCTTCTGCTCGCAAGCATTTTGAGGAAAATGGTGGCAACCCAGAGGAACTCAAGCTCTTCATCAATGATTACAACTTGGAGAGCGATTGGGATAACAATGGCAAGCTCAAGAGCTTGATTCAGTGGATCAAGGATTGGGAGGCTGATGGTGTTACCAAGATTGATGGTATCGGCAGTCAGATGCACGTTTCATGCAGTATGAATCCTGCTGAGCAGAAGAGAAGAGAGGAAGCTTACGTCAACATGCTCAAACTGATGGTTGATTCACATAAGTTGGTTCGTATCTCTGAGTTGGATATGGGCTTGGATGATGAGAACGGCAACTCTGTAAATACTACTGATATGACCGAGGAACAGCACAAGGCAATGCGTGCTTACTACGAGTTTATCGTCAAGAAGTATCTTGAGATTGTTCCTGAGGCTCAGCAGTGGGGTATCTGCCAGTGGTGTGCTACCGACAGTCCTGCCAATAGTGGTTGGCGTGCCGGTAAGCCAGTAGGCCTCTGGGATTTGGATTATTATCGCAAGCACACCTATGGTGGCTTTGCAGCAGGTCTTGGTGCTCCTGAATATTGGAACGATGCCAAGTAAAGATATTGCCAGATATTAGTATCAAATATATAATAAATTGAAAAGACATTAGTTTAGGTTTTATCATATACAAGGATTAACCGAAATGATGTTAGTCGTTAAGGTTGGTCGTGTCGTGATGACATGACCAATTTTTTTATCCAAAAGCATCTTTATAATTGATATTTAACATATAACAAATGAGACGTTTAATAATTATCGCATCTCTTTTTATGAATCTGTGCCTTCCTATGGGGACACAGGCAAGTAATGGGGGCAATGTAAGCCCCGATCCTAATTTTCAAATTTATCTCTGTTTCGGACAGTCGAACATGGAGGGCAATGCCGCCATTGAAGACATCGACCGGACAGGAGTAAATCCAAGATTCATGGCTATGTATGCCGTGGATGATGAAAAAGCTGGATGGAAAAAAGGACAGTGGCATACTGCCGTTCCTCCTCAGGCACGACCAGACACTGGCCTTACTCCTGTAGATTATTTCGGAAGAAAGATGGTGGATAACCTGCCAGACAGCATCAAGGTGGGAACCATCACCGTGGCAGTGGGTGGCGCTAGCATTGACCTCTTCGACAAGCGTACCTATAAGGCGTATCTGAAGAAGCAGCCCGACTGGATGAAGAACTTCGCTTCCCAGTATAACGGCAATCCTTATGCCCGACTCATCGAGCTTGCCAAGATAGCCCAGAAGCAGGGTGTCATCAAGGGTATCCTGCTGCATCAGGGAGAAACCAACAATGGTGATGTCAACTGGCCCAACCGTGTAAAGACCGTATATAATGATATTCTGAAAGATTTGAATCTGAAGGCAGAAGATGTTCCTTTGCTTGTGGGTGAAACCGTTCAGAAAGACCAGGGCGGAATCTGCTGGAAGCATATCGCCATTGTGGATGATATCGCCAAGACCATCCCTACTGCCCACGTCATCTCTTCCAAGGGATGTCCGCAGCGTGGCGATGGTCTGCATTTCATTGCCGAAAGCTATCGCACCATGGGTAAGCGTTATGCCAACATGATGCTCTCGCTGCTCGGCATCATTCCGGATGCCAACTATCCGCGTGTAGATAAAGACCATCGTGCCTATGTCAAGCTACATGCACCGGAAGCAAAGCAGGTTATCTTCGACATCTGCGGAAAGAAGTATCCTATGAAGAAGGATTTCGACGGCGACTGGTATGGTGCTTCAGACCCATTGGTAGTAGGCTTCCACTATTATTTCCTGAATGTGGATGGTGTACAGGTAGTAGATCCTGCAAGCGAAACTTATTTCGGCTGCTGCCGAGAGGCGAGTGGCTTGGAGGTTCCTGAGGGAGCCGAAGGCAACTACTATCGTCCTCAGCAGGGAGTAGCACAGGGTCAGGTTCGTTCGGTATCTTACTATGCAGCATCTCAGGGCAAGTTCCGCAGAGCCATGGTTTATACGCCTGCAGAATATGAAACCAATCTGAGCAAGCGCTATCCAGTGCTCTATCTGCAGCACGGAATGGGTGAGGACGAGACGGGCTGGAGCCATCAGGGCTATATGCAGCACATCATGGACAATCTCATTGCCGAAGGCAAGGCTGAGCCTATGATTGTGGTGATGGAGAGCGGCGATGTAAAGCAGCCTTTCGTGCCACGTCCGGGCAAGGATGTGGATGAGGAGCGCAAGCTCTATGGTGCTTCTTTCTATGATGTGATTATCAAGGATCTGATTCCGATGGTAGATAAGAAGTTCCGAACCTATACCGACAGAGAGCATCGTGCGATGGCTGGCTTGTCGTGGGGCGGTTGCCAGACTTTCAACACCGTGTTGCCGAACTTAGATAAGTTCTCTGCCCTGGGAACCTTCAGCGGTGCACTTTTCGGAGTGGATGTCAAGACCTGCTTCAACGGCGTCTTTGCCGATGCAGAGAAGTTTAACAGTCAGATAAATTATATGTTCATGGGCTGCGGTTCAGAAGAGAACTTCGGCACGGAGAAGATGGCGAAGGAATTGAAGGACCTGGGCATCAAGCTTGATGTCTATGTTTCACCTGGTACTCATCATGAGTGGCTTACCTGGCGCCGCTGTCTGAAGGAATTTGTGCCACATCTGTTCAAGTAACAAGACTGGAAATCTATAAGATAATATAAAAGAAATCCCGAAGCTGCCAGGCAGTTTCGGGATTTCTTTTTGTTATATTTCTAATATCTTATGTTTCTTTTTGGTTTTTTTTATGTTTCGCAAAGAAATTGTAACATAAAAGAAAGTCATTTCACGAAATAAATCTTAATTTTGCAGCGTGCTTAGTAAAAAGAAAGCAATTTCTCAAGACGTACAATCATAAACTGATAAAATAAATAATTTAATCTATTTTCTTATGAGGAACTTAAGAAAGATTCAAAAGCCGTTAGCTTTACTATCCTTTCTCTGTTTATTCCCAGCGGGAATGTCGGCTCAGAGTATTGTAAAAGGAGTAGTAACCGATCCAAGTGGCGAACCCGTTATTGGTGCAACCGTAAAGGTAAATGGTAGCAAAAAGGGTGTAGTAACCGATATGGATGGTAAGTTTAGCATTGATGCTGCGCCAAACGCAACATTAACCATTACTTATATAGGAATGGAGCCAAAGACCGTCAAGGCTGAGGCTGGCAAGACGCTTACCATCTCACTGAAAGATGATGCCAAGGTGATAGATGATGTGGTAGTCATCGGTTATGGTGTGCAGAAAAAGAGCGACTTGACTGGCGCCGTTGCATCTATCAAGAGTGATGATATCAAGGGCTTGTCAACAACAGATGCTGGTGCTGCCCTCCAGGGTAAGGCTGCCGGTGTACAGATCATCAACTCGGGTGGTCCAGGTGAGGCTGCCGATATCCGTGTGCGTGGTTATTCTTCTAACAGTGGAAATATCAGTCCATTGCTCATTGTTGATGGTTTGAAGGTTGACAATATCCAGTATCTTGATCCATCTATGATTGAGAGCATGGAGGTATTGAAGGATGCCGCTTCTGCTGCCATCTATGGTGCGCAGGCTGGTAATGGTGTCATCATCATCACTACCAAGAGTGGTGCTGCCAATGGCGGTAAGGCTGAGATTTCTTATAGCAGCAAGTTTACCATCCAGTCTATTGGTAGAAAGGCTAAGCTCTTCGACGCTCCAGAGTATATTTCATACCATAAGTACTTGGGCGACTTGACTGATGATAAGTTGAAGGCTGAGGGATACAATGGGGAGAACACCAACTGGTATGATGAAGCTTTTGAAAATAGTTTGGCTCATCAGCACAGCCTTACCATCCAGGCTAGCAATGGTAAGGGTCGTTTCCTTGCCAACTTGAATATCCTCAATAACAATGGTATCGTCAAGGGAGATAAGGATGTTTACAAGCGTTTTACAGGTCAGATTAATGCTGACTACGATGTATATAAGTGGTTGAACATTTCGACAAACACCTCTTTCGAGAAGTGGAAGACCAAGGGTGTGAACAAAGGTTATGGTTCTGTGTTGAACTCTGTTGTTTCTGTAGATCCATTGACACCTTGCTACGTAAGCGACCCTGCTAAGTTGCCAACCAATATTTATAACGCTTATCAGAATGGCGCCCCTGTGATGAGAGATGCTGACCATAATAATGATTTCTATGGTACATCTCACTATGTAGAGGATGCTACTGGTAACCCATTGGCACAGCGCGACCGTGTGGGCTCTTACAACCAGGGTATCAATGTACGTGGTACCGTTGCTGCCAACATCAAGCCATTCAAGGGCTTTACCTATACATCTCGTTTGGGTTACCGCATCACGCAGAGCAACTACCACAACTATGAGCAGCCATATTACATCAATACCCTCTCTAACTCCTCACAATACAAGATAGAGGCTCATACCAACAATGGTCTTTACTATCAGTGGGAGAACTTTGCAAACTATTTGAATACATTTGGCAAGCATACAGTAGGAGCCATGGTGGGTATGTCGTTCACCAAGAATCATTGGGACAATGCTACTATTGGTTCTGAGGGTACGGATATTCTTTCAAACTACGCTCCTAACTATCGTTACATCGACTATTTGCTCGCTGATGCAACCAAGAGTGTAGGCAATGCTCCTGGCGATGCAACAGAACTTTCATACTTCGGACGTTTGTCTTATAGCTACGATAATCGTTATTTCTTGCAGTTCAACTTCCGTCGTGATGCATTCGATTCATCTAAGCTTTCAAAGGATGCTCGTTGGGGTAACTTCCCATCAGTATCTGCTGGTTGGACTATCAGCAATGAGAAGTTCTTCAAGGACAACATCAGTCGTGATGCCATCTCTTTCTTGAAGCTTCGTGGATCTTGGGGTAAGAATGGTAACGTCAATGTATTGAGCGGTTACAAGTATGCTTCTCCTATTGCTATCAACCAGAGCTTCTATCAGTACAATCCATCTATTGGTGACGGTAAGTTGTCTTATGGTTCTAAGCCAACAGGTCTTGCCAATCCTGACTTGACGTGGGAGACATCTGAGCAGGTGGACTTAGGTCTTGATGCACGTTTCTTGAACGACCGTTTGACATTCTCTCTCGACTGGTATCGCAAGAACACCAAGGATCTCTTGGTAGAGATAAATCCTCTTCCAGAAATTGGTGTAAGCAAGTCTATCATCAACTCTGGTAAGGTGCTTAACACAGGTTTCGACTTCGAGTTGGGTTGGAGAGATCATATCCGTGATTTCAAGTACTCTGTTTCAGTCAACGGTTCTACCTTGAAGAATGAGGTAAAGGATCTTTCTTCATTCATCAGTCGTATCGAGGGTATAGGTATCGATGGCTTCAACAGCCGTTTGAAGCCAACATTCGAGGTGGGGCACTCTATCTGGTACTTCCGTGGTTACAAGTATGCAGGTGTAGCTGAGGATGGCAGTGCTTTGTATTATGACAAGGATGGCAAAACCACCAATGCGCCTACAGATAATGATAAGCAGGATTTGGGTGTGGGTATTCCTAAGTTTACTTACGGTATCACCCTCAATGCAGAGTACAAGGGCTTCGACTTGACCATCTTCGGTACAGGAGCAGCAGGCAATAAGATTTACAACTTGATGGTATCAGCCGACCGACCACTCTTGAATGGTATTGATGAATATTGGAAGAATTCTTGGTCTGAGAGTAATACCAACGCCAAGTATCCTGATATGAAGAAGGTGGCAACTGACTGGACATTCTTCAGTTCTAGCGCAGCTGTCTTCAGCGGTTCTTACTTCAAGATTAAGCAGATTCAGTTGGGTTACACATTGCCACGTCTCATTACGAGCAAGATTGGCCTGAATGGTGTGCGTGTTTACTGCTCTTTGGATGACTTCTTCACTATCACCAAGTATCCAGGAGCCGATCCAGAGACTGCTTCTATGAACAGTGCTCAGTCTCGTGGTTTTGATAATGGTACTTATCCTACTTCTAAGAAGATGGTATTTGGTATCAATGTAACATTCTAATTATTAAATGATACAGCAATGAAAAAGTATTTATTATATTCTAGTATATTAGCCCTTGCGTTGACAGGATCAGTATCTTTTACTTCCTGTGAGAGTCAGCTCGATATTGAGCAGAAGGGTGCTACTTCGGAGGAACAGTTCTATAAGACTGATGCCGATGCAGAGGCTGCTTTGGTGGCAGCATACGAAGGTTTTATGTGTAATGTAGTAGGACGCCAGCCGGACTTCCAGGGAAGTATGGGTATCTATACTCCTCACAAGTTGATTTTGAACATGTGTGGTGATGATGTTTACTATGCCAGTGGTAACTATGGAGACCATGAGGACGCTGGTTGCCTCAATGAGTTCCGCTATGATACTGATGCCTTGGTTCCAAAGTTGATGTACTCAGGCCTCTATTCTTCTGTATATACTTGCAACTTGGTCATTAACAAGTTTGCTAATCCAGATACACCAGTCAAGAAGCGTTGTGTGGCTGAGGCTCGTGTGCTTCGTGCTTACGACTACTTCTTGTTGGCAAACTTCTGGGGCACTCCACCATTTGTATTGCATTCTTTGTCAGCTCAAGATCTTCCGTTCAATAGCGACAAGGACCCAGAGAATCCTATGACCCATGAACAGTTGATAGACTGGGTGGCTTCTGAGTGTGAGGCAGCTGCGGCTGATCTTGATGAGCGTAAGAGCAAGGATGACAAGGATGGTGCTGTAAAGGTAACCAAGGGCTTTGCTAATGCATTGGCTGGTAAGGCTTACCTCTTCGCTGGCAAGTATGAACAGGCTAAGACTGCCCTCAAGAAGGTTATCGACTCAGGCAAGTATGCCCTTGTTCCAGGCGACAAGTACATGGACAACTTCCATATTGAGGGTGATGGCGACGAGGAGAAGGTCTTCGAAATCAACTTCGAGTATAATGCAGGTAAAGGTGCGTGGAGTGGCATGATTCAGCGTTCTAGCTGGATGGAGTCTAATGCCATGAACTGGCGTGCTGGTAACTTCGTGGTTTCTCCACAGTCCGTATATAGTGGTATCGATGGTTGGGGTGGCTTAGGTGTACCTCAGTGGTTTGGTGATGAGTTCCATGAGAATGATGGTGATTCTTATCGTTTCAAGGCTACCTTGAAGCACATTGATGATGCCGTTTATAATATGAAATATGCTAAGGAAGAGTTAAACAAAATGACTCCAGAGCAGAAGAAAACCAGCAAGGAAGTGGGCATCAAGGATCAAGTACAGGGACTCTATGGCAACTCTACCTGGTTGGCATTTAAGACTGTGATGCGTGCAGCTGACTCTGATGGTAAGAAATATGGTGATAACATCCGTTTGAACAACTATCTTGTGATGCGTTATGCCGAGGTTCTTTTGAACTATGCTGAGGCTTGTCTTCAGACTGGCGATCCGATTGAGGCCAAGAAGTACATCAATATGATTCAGGAGCGTGCAGGTTCCAAGACCATCAGTAGCACAGTAGATATGGATGTTCTCAAGAAGGAGAAATCATACGAGTTGTGGATGGAAGGTTGCCGTTGGTTCGACATCAAGAGATGGAAGGATGCTACTGCCATCAATCGCATCAAGAATGCGGGTTCTGATGTACCTCACCTCTTTGACAAGTTGTTCCGCGCACCTCAGGCTTCTGACGAGAAGGTGCACTGGGAGCATGGCACAGAGGCAAATAGCCGCTTCTATACAGTTTCTTCTCATGCAGCAAAGGATGCAGGTTTCACAGTTGGTTACCAAGAGGGAAAACATGATTACTTCCCTTATCCACAAACAGTGAAGAACATGAACCCTAACTTGGTTCAGAATCCTGGTTGGTAATCATGAAGTTGTTTCGATATATAAGGCTTTTAGTTAATAAGCTATAGGTTAGTTTGATAATTAGGGGGTGTTTTGAAAAGAAGCACCCCCTTTTTTCTTCTTTAAAGGAATTTGCGTATGAAAACATGGATGTGTGCAATGTTGATGACAATGGCGGTAGGAGCATCAGCCCAAAACCCGATTATCAGCGGACAGTATTCTGCTGATCCTACGGCTCGCGTATTCAACGGGAAGGTATATCTTTATCCTTCTCATGACATTCCGAGTCCTATCGAGAAACTGAAGGAATGGTTCTGCATGGCAGATTATCACGTTTTCTCTTCTACCAATCTTACTGAGTGGCAGGATCATGGAGTCATCGTTTCGCAGGATAAAGTACCTTGGGTACAAGACGGAAGTTATACGATGTGGGCTCCTGATTGTGTGGAGAAAGACGGAAAATATTATTTCTATTTCCCTGCTGCTCCGAAAGGGGAGGAGAAGGGATTCGGAATAGGTGTGGCGGTTGCCGACCATCCCGAAGGACCGTTTATGCCGATGTGGAAACCCATAGAGGGGGTTCATGGTATAGACCCTTGTGTACTGATAGATAAGGACGGACAGGCTTATCTCTACTGGGCAGGAGCAGGTTTGCACATGGCTAAGCTGAAACCCAACATGACGGAACTTGCCTCAGAACCCAAACTGGTAGAGGGATTGCCTGAGGGTTTCAAGGAAGGACCGTTTGCCTTCGAGCGTAACGGCAAGTATTATTTCACCTTCCCTTGGGTGCGTGAAAAGGATGGAACCGAAACGCTGGCTTATGCCATGGCCGACCATCCGATGGGACCTTTTACATTCAAGGGCATCATCATGGATGAATCGCCTACGAAGTGCTGGACCAATCATCATAGCATCGTGGAATATCAGGGCCAGTGGTATCTCTTCTATCATCATAATGATTATTCCCCAAAGTTCGACAAGAACCGTTCGGTGCGTATCGACTCCCTGAACTTCAATCCTGACGGAACGATACAGAAGGTGATACCTACACTAAGAGGTGTGGGATTGACGAAGGCACGTTCGCATATTCAGATTGACCGTTATTCTGCGCTGCAAGGCAAGGGGATTGGTATTGAATATCTGGATAAAAACAATTGTTTTGCCGGATGGAAGACTCTCTACTCTAAATCGAATACAGCTCTTATATATAATAAGGTGGATTTTGGTAATGAGAAGGTGGAAGAAATTACCGTTCGTGCCAAGTCGGTTAAGGGCGGTGTGCTTGTAGTCAGAGCCGATGGCAAGAAGGGCAATATCATCGCTAAGGTGAAGATTCCGAAGTCGGCAGCCTGGAAGAATGTCCGTGCTCAGGTGCTCTATGCTCCTCAGGGCGTTCATGCTCTCCATGTATCCTTGCAGAGTGGAGCCGATGTTGAAGTTGACTGGCTGGGCTTTGATGCGTTGCCTTGGGAAAAGGGAGCTTTTGAAACTCACCAGTATCGCAATCTCTTTGCCGAAATGGGCTATAAGCAGGCTGATATTGACAGGAAGGTAAACGAAGTATTCAATGATGTGTTCTACGGTAAGAACAAGGTTTATTTCGAGGTGGGCGATTCCATGGGATATGTCAGCGATATAAAGAACAATGATGTGCGAACTGAAGGTATGTCGTATGGAATGATGGCTGCCGTGCAGTTTGGCAAGAAGGACATCTTCGACCGCCTCTGGCGATGGAGCAAGAAATACATGCAGCATCAGGAAGGACCTTATAAGGGCTATTTCGCATGGAGTTGCAAGACTGATGGAACGAGAAATGCGCAGGGAGCCGCATCGGATGGTGAACTCTATTTCGTAACTTCGCTCATCTTTGCATCCAACCGATGGGGCAATGATACGGGCATCAACTATCTGAAGGAAGCGCAGAATATTCTGGATAGCAGCATGCAGAAGGTGGGAATGGACCGTACAGCTCCGCTCATCAATCTCGAACATCAGCTCATCACCTTTACGCCCGATCATTGGGGCGGGAAGTTTACCGACCCTTCTTACCATCTCCCTGCCTTTTACGAGGTTTGGGCTAAATGGGCTAACGACGGACGTTCCCAGTTCTGGAAGGAGTGTGCTGAGAAAAGCCGTGAGTTCCTGCATAAGTGCATCAATGAGAAGACGGGCTTGAACCCGGACTATTGCAACTATGATGGCAGTCTGATGAAGACCGGTCAGTTGTTGGGTGATGCTTTCCGTTATGACTCATGGCGAGTGCCAATGAACATAGCGCTCGATTATTCCTGGGCTTGTAAGGATAAGGAGTGGCAGCAGAAATATGCCAATACGCTGCAGAACTTCCTGTATAGTCAGGGTATAGATTCTTTCCTGGACCAGTATAATGTAGATGGAACGATGGTAGAAGATATTCTGCCGGCAGGTACGGCTCCTAAGGCGCTCCGCCATTCTATCGGTTTTGTTGCCACTTCGGCTGCGGCTTCATTGGTCAGCAATCATGTGAAGGGCAGGGAATTCGTCAGTCATTTCTGGAATGCCAAGCATGAGCCAGATAAAGAAGGCTTCTTTGATGGCTACTACGACGGACTGTTGCGTCTCTTCGCCTTCATGCATCTGAGTGGCCGTTATCAGATTATCGAACCTCAAAAATAAAAAGAATAGTCTATGAACAACTTTTTCAATAAAATAGTTAGATTGTTTTGTTTATGTGTATTCCTTTTTGGGCATTCCTCTGCGGATGCCCAAAATAGGAATTTACCTGCAGACATCAATCCTTATT